>JAFAAN010000087.1 GCA_023426545.1 Pseudomonadota bacterium | reverse complement strand
GGGGTGGGGCGCCTCCCAGAAGGGGGAACGATGTTTCGTGGTGACGCGCGGGGATGTGGGGATGCGAGCGGTATCTGGGCACCGGAGGAGGGGCGGGGCGCCATGGGCGGGGGATGGGGGGCGTGCTCGGACATGGGCGCCACCGGAGGAGGCCAGGGGGACGTGCGGAGCGCTGTCGTGGAGATGGGGTGGGAAGGGGATGAGGTGGGGGACATGGAGCTCGACGCATTCGACGCCGAGTTCCAGATCGCCAGCTTTTGAGGTTGGCGCGTGGGGCGGAAGGCCCCGCTCTGGTGGACGGCGTCGGGGGACGGCCGTCAGCTCGGAGGGTGGACACGTCGAGACCAGGGGGACCGACGACCACATGACTCGGAAGTTGGAGACGGGTCCATCCGGAGAGGCTGGAGCGCGGAAATCCAGGGTGTGAGGGAGTGGGCGCGCCCCAGGCCCTCCGCCTCCAGAGGCTCCAAGGGCTCTGGAGGCGGAGGTCTCCTGGCGGTGATGAGGTACGGTGGGGGCTCCTTCTCGATGGGAGTCCTCGCATGAAGTCCCTGAAGTGGGCGGCCCTGCCGCTGCTGCTCCTGGCTGCCTGTGCCACCACGGGGCGCGGCGCGGATGCTTCGGTGCCGTCGCTGCTGCCCTGGTCGGAGCAGATCGCCGAGCGTGAGGCCTGGCTGGAGAAGCGCCACGGCCTGCTGCTGGACATGATGCGCCGTCACGGCGTGGGCATGTGGGTGGTCGTCAACGAGGAGTTCCATGACGACCCGCTCACCCAGTTCGTGGCGCCTCCGCGGCCCTATGCGGGCAACCGGGACCTCTTCGTGTTCATCGATGCGGGGCCCGAGGGACTCAAGCGGGTGGCGCTCTCCAGCTACTCCGAGGCCACGCTCGAGCGCTTCTTCGAGCTGCCCGCGGAGGGCCGCAAGCCGCGGGACGTCCTGGCGGACCTGGTGGCGCGCTACGAGCCCCAGACGATTGCCCTGGGCATCGGCGGCGAGCGCGGCGTGACGCGCAGCCTGACGCGCGACAGCTATGCCTTCCTGGTGGAGGCCCTGGGGGCGGAGGCGGAGGCTCGCTTCGTGAGCGCTGCGCCGCTCATCGAGGAGTACCTCGACACGCGCCTTCCCGAGGAGTGGTCGCACTACCAGCGGCTGGTGGCGCTGACGGAGGCGGTGGTGAAGGAGGCCTTCTCCCCGGAGGTGGTGGTGCCGGGGAAGACGACGGTCGGCGACGTGCGCCGGTTCCTGTACGACAGGCTCTGGGCGCTGGGCGTGGAGACCTGGTTCCAGCCGGACGTGCGCGTGCAACGCAAGGGGATGGACCTCTCCTCATCGCGCGGCTTCCTGGCGCCCGCGAAGGAGGACGTGGTCATCCTTCGCGGTGACTTGCTGCATGTGGACTTCGGCATCACCTACATGGGGCTGAACTCTGACTGGCAGAAGATGGCCTATGTGCTCCGCGAGGGCGAGACGGACGTGCCCGACGGCCTGAAGCGCGCGCTCGCCAACACCCTGGCGCTCCAGGACGCGCTGATGCTGCGCGCCTCCCGCCCGGGCCGCTCGTCGGCGGAGGTGTACGAGCAGACGATGGCGGAGATGAAGGAGAAGGGCATCGAGGCCATGGTGTACAGCCATCCGCTGGGCAACCAGGGGCACGCGTTGGGCGCGAGCATCGACTTCCGCTCGGCGAGCCGGAAGGAGACGCCCAAGACGCTGCGCAAGGGCTCGTACATGGCCATCGAGCTGAACACCGCCACGCCGGTGCCGGAGTGGGACGGTCAGAAGGTGTTCGTGATGATGGAGGACCCGGCCTACCTCACCGACGAGGGCTGGAAGTTCTTCGTGCCCCGGCAGGAGGCGTTCTACCTGATCGGACGCCTGGGAGGCCTGGGCGGCAAGGGCGTGACGACGCGTGGCATGCCCATGCTGTGAGGTCCGGCTCAGGGTGCCGGCTGTGTGCCTTGTCCGCTGACGTCCGCCCAGGTGAGACCGAAGCGGGCGAGGTACTTCTTCAGCCGGTCCGCGTCGTTGACGCTTTTCTTCTGGGCGCGTGACTGCGCGAACAGCACACGCCCCGCTTCCGACAGCGAGCGCGAGGCCCGGCAGACGCCCAGCACGTCCGCGAGCTGCACCCGGTCGAACCGATCCAACTCCCCGGCGAGCCTCTCGCCGAGTAGCTCCGCCACGAGGTCCCCGGCGCCTGGGCTCGCCTGCGGCCCGGTGGGTCGCCATTGCTCGCGCAGGCGTTCGAGTTCCTCGCCCACGACGTCGCGCGTAATCCGCCCTCCGGCCGCGAGCGTCGCCATGCGGAGCACCGCCGCGTTGAGGTCGCGGAAGTTGCCCGACCACCGCGCCTCCGGGGACGTGGCGAAGCCCAGGAAGTGGGCCTGTGCCTCCTTGTTCATGGTGACGCGGGTGCCCACGGCCTCGGAGGCCTGGTCCAGCTCGAAGAGGAGGTTGGGGGCGATGTCCTCCGGGCGCTCGCGCAGCGCGGGCAGCCGGAAGGTCCACAGGTTGATGCGCGCGAGCAGGTCCTCGCGGAAGCGTCCGCGCTCGACCTCCAGCTGGAGGTCGCGGTTGGTGCCGGCGATGAGCTGGAAGTCGCTCTCCACTTCCCGGTCCGCGCCCACGGGCAGGAAGCGCTTGTCCTCCAGCGCACGCAGCAGCATGGCCTGCTCGTCCTCGCCCAGCTCTCCGATTTCGTCCAGGAACAGCACGCCGCCATTCGCCTGCCGCAGCAAGCCGGGTCTGTCATTCAGCGCGCCCGTGAAGGCGCCCTTCACATGTCCGAACAGGGCGGACATGGCCGCGTCTCCCCGGAGCGTGGCGCAGTTGAGGTCCACGAAGGGGCCCGCCACGCCGCGCCGCGCCTTCTTCAAGGCGTAGATGCGGCGCGCGAGCTGCGACTTGCCCGCGCCCGTGGGGCCGGTGATGAGCATGGGCGCGCGAGACTGGACGGCCACCTGCTCGATGCGCTCGATGAGGCGGTTGAACGCCGCGTTGCGGGTGTCGATGCCGGACTTGAGGAAGGCCAGTCCTTCGCGCTGCTCCTGCCGGAAGCGCGCCGCCAGCGTGTCGTACTGGGACAGGTCCAGGTCGATGAGGGTGTGCGTGCCCGCGCCCGAACGGTCCCTCGGGTCCGGCGACGTCTGCACCAGCCGGCCGGGGATGAGCCGACTCTCCACCAGCAGGAACATGCAGATCTGCACGATGTGTGTGCCCGTGGTGATGTGGACCAGGTAGTCCTCCGCCTCGGGGTTGAAGGCATAGCCGCGCACGTAGTCGAGCAGCGCGCCGTAGGTCTCCTCCAGGTCCCAGGGGTTCTGGAGGGCCAGGGGTGTACGACGCACCTCCGTCTCCGGGGACACCTGCCGGATGTCGGCGGACAGCGTGTCCGCGAGCGCTGTCGCGTTGGGTGGGTGCAGCAGCTCCAGCCGGTGCACCAGCAGGTCCTCCTGCTGGCACAGCGCCACCGTGGGCCGCCACCGCGTCCAGCGCTGCGGCCCCTTTCCATTGTCCAGCGTCGTCCCGAGCATCCCCAGGACCACCGTCTTGCGCGCCCGCGTTTTCGCCATGGAGATAGGACTTTATCTCAAGAGATAGGGCCCGCCACTGTGCCGCGTGTACGCTCCCTCGGGAGAGTGGTTGGCACGCCGCCTGCTCTACGCCTGCCATGTGGCCGGGACACAGCGCCCGGCGGACGACTGGAAAGGTGGAACAGATGAGCCGCGACCCTGGGAACTACGAAGTGCTGTCGGACGATGCGGGCCGCCCCATCAAGGCGTGGACGGTGGGGGTTCCGTTCGAGGACGAGGCGAAGACGCAGCTGCGCAACCTGCGCGGTCTCCCCTTCATCCATCAGTGGGTCGCGGTGATGCCGGACGTGCACCGCGGTTATGGCGCGACGGTGGGAAGCGTGGTGCCGACGGTGGGCGCGGTGGTGCCGGCGGCGGTGGGGGTGGATATTGGCTGCGGGATGATTGCCGTTCGCACGACGCTGCGGGCGGACCAGCTCCCGGACTCGCTGCGTGGGCTGCGCTCGGCGATCGAGCGGGCGGTGCCTCATGGCCGCTCGGACAACGGCGGCCGTAACGACGTGGGGGCGTGGCGTGTGGCGCCCGCGCGGCACCAGCAAGCGTGGGCGCGGCTGGTGGAAGGGTATGACCGCATCGTCGCGAAGCATCCGCGCATCGGCCGTGGGCCGGACCTGTCGCACCTGGGGACGCTGGGAACGGGGAACCACTTCATCGAGCTGTGCCTCGATGAGTCGGACGGCGTGTGGGTGATGCTGCACTCCGGTTCGCGCGGTGTGGGGAACCGCATCGGGAGCTACTTCATCGAACGGGCGAAGGAGGACATGCGCCGCTGGTTCATCAACCTGCCGGACGGCGACCTGGCGTACCTGGCGGAGGGGACCGAGCACTTCGACGACTACGTCTTCGCGGTGAGCTGGGCGCAGGACTACGCCGCGACGAACCGGGACCTGATGCTTCACGCCGCGGTGGAGGCGTTGCAGTCGAGCGGTGAGCTGCCGCCGTTCGAGCTGAAGGACTCGGCGGTGAACTGCCACCACAACTACATCGCGCGGGAGCACCACTTCGGAAAGAACTGCTTCGTGACCCGAAAGGGCGCGGTGCGGGCGCGAGAGGGCGACCTCGGCATCATCCCCGGGAGCATGGGGGCGCGGTCGTACATCGTCCGCGGGAAGGGGAATGCGGACAGCTTCCACTCCTGCAGCCACGGCGCCGGCCGGGTGATGTCGCGTGCGGCGGCGAAGCGGCGCTTCACGCTGGAGGACCACGAGAAGGCGACCGCGGGGGTGGAGTGCCGGAAGGACGCGGAGGTCATCGATGAGACGCCGGCTGCCTACAAGTCCATCGACGCGGTGATGGCGGCGCAGGCGGACCTGGTCGAGGTGGTCCACACGTTGAAGCAGGTGGTCTGCGTGAAGGGCTAGATGCCCGAGGAGAGAGCATGCCGGGATGAAGACACCGAGGCGCCCGTATTCCCCAAGAGGCCGAAAGGCCGCCAGGATGGGGAGTGCGGGCGCCGCTATTTTCCCGGGGCTGTCAGTGCAGGCCGGGTGGTTCGTGAGTCGCGAGCAGCAAGGAGGCGGGACATGGTGCGCATCGATGGTTCGCAGGGAGAGGGTGGAGGGCAGGTGCTGCGCACCTCGCTGTCGCTGTCGTTGGTGACGGGGACGCCGTTCACCATCCAGAACATCCGCGCGGGCCGGAAGAAGCCGGGCCTGCTGCGTCAGCACCTCACGTCCGTGAAGGCCGCGGAGGCAGTGGGGGCGGCGGAGGTGTCGGGGGCGGAGCTGGGCTCGCGCGAGCTGACGTTCCGGCCGCGCGCACTGGCCGCGGGCAACTACCACTTCGCGGTGGGGACGGCGGGAAGCGCGACGCTGGTGCTGCAGACGGTGCTGCCGGCGCTGCTCCTGGCGGAGGGGCCGTCCACGCTGCTGCTGGAGGGCGGGACGCACAACCCCATGGCACCGCCATTCGACTTCCTCCAGCGGGCCTACCTGCCACTGGTGCGGCGCATGGGGCCGTCCGTGGAGGCCACGCTGTCTCGGCCCGGGTTCTTCCCGGCGGGTGGCGGCAAGTTCCGGGTGGACGTGCGGCCCGCGCCGCTGAAGCCCCTGCACCTTTTGGAGCGCGGCCACGTGCTCCGCCGCGACATGAAGGCTGTGATTGCGATGGTGCCGTTCGACGTGGCGCAGCGGGAGCTGCACATGGCGGGGGCGGCGCTGAAGTGGCGGCCGGACGAGCTCCGGACGGAGGAGCTGAAGCGCTCGCCAGGGCCTGGAAACGTGCTGGTCGCCGAGGTGGAGAGCGAGCACGTGACGGAGGTCTTCACGGGCTTCGGTGAGCGCGGGAAGCGGGCAGAGGTGGTGGCGGAGGAGGTGACGGCCGAAGTGAAGCGTTACCTCGACGCGGAAGTTCCGGTGGGAGAGCACCTGTGCGACCAGTTGCTCCTCCTGCTGGCCCTGGCAAGGGACGGTGCGCTTCGCACGCTGCCGCTGGATGGGCATGCGCGGACGCAGCTTCAGACGATGGCCCACTTCCTCGACCTGAAGGTCCAGGTTCGGGACGTGGCTCGTGAGGTCTGTGAGGTCGAGGTCCGAGCGTAGGTGGCTCGGGCCTTCGCCGCCCCTTCGCGGCAGCGGCATGTGACCATCACCTGGGATTCGCCGTGAGACGCGGCGAGACCTCTTGGCGCCCAAGGGCCCTCGGGGCATCGCCGCAACATTTCACGCCATGCGCCCCCGGCTTGACGAGTCCTCGCGCGTGGGGCGTTGTTGACACCGATTCCCTGGTGGCATTCGGCCGCCTCGTCGCTCACGCGCAGGGCTCCGTGCTAGAGCACGTCATCGGCCGCCGGTGTCATGTCGCCAGGAGAAAGTCCCGCGCGGTCGTGAGGGGGAAACTTATGCTGTCTGGAGTTGTGTCGAGGTGGGGGCTTGGATTGGCTGGAGCGTTGGTTGCTCTGCTTCCGTGGGGCGCGCATGCCGCGTCTCCGTCGGTGTCCGCCGCTCCGCAGGTCACGTTCGAGACGTGCAACCGCCTGCCCCCGGCTGCACGTGCCGCGTCACGATTCGTGAGCGCGGCCCGCGCGGATGACTTGCCTGACTTCATCATCACGGACGTGCAGGCCCCTGCGCGCGTCCATGGGGCGATGCCGTATCAGGTGGATGTGACGGTCTGCAATGTGGGGCGCCGTGAGGCGCGCGCGGGTGTGACGTTGTTCGCCTCCCGGGACCCTTGTTACTCGCATGACGACGCGGTGCTCGAGAGCGCGCAGGTAGGCCCGCTGGCCGCGGGGGCGTGTGTCTCGCTGCCGGTCCCGGTCCGGGGCGACCTGGTCCGTACGAACACCTGGTTTGTCGGGGCGCTGGTGGCCAGCGAGTCGCGGGTTCTCGAGTCGTCCGAAGAGAACAATGTCCATGACGGCGTGCCCGTGACCTTCGACGCGCCCCCCGACTTCGTCGTGGAGCTGGTGGACGTGCCCGCGGTGGTTCGTCCCGATGAGGACTTCTCGGCGACGGCTCGCGTGTGCAATCGGGGAATGGGGCCCGGCGCCGCCCAGGTCGGGCTCTACCAATCCGCCGACTCGCATGTCGACACCGAGGACGCGCGGCTGAACTGGCACTTCGGCTTGTATCTCGAGCCTGGCGCTTGTGAGGTCACCCGGTTGAACGGGCGTGTGGGGCAAACGGGCCAGTGGCACCTCGCGTTCATCACGGCCACGGCGCACGGCCGACCCGAAGAAGATGTGACGAACAATGTCAGCGCGGTGTCGAACCTGATGGTGGGCACTGTTCCCGACTACGTCATCGCCTCGCTGAAGGCCCCACCCGTGGAGACGGGCAACGGGCCCCTTCCGGTGCGACTGACGGTCTGCAACCAGGGCACCGCGCCCGCGCTGGCCTCGTGGGTGCGGTTCCAGCTCCAGTCGCTGGAGGCCGCGGCCGAAGGTGTGCTGCGCGTCGCGAGCCGTGACATTCCGGCGCTGGCCGCGGGCCAGTGCGTCGAATGGGACGAGCCGCTGGGCTCCGCGGAGAATGCGGCGGGCCGCTGGCGATTGACGGCCACGGTGAATCCGGAGGGGGCGCAGCCGGAGGCCCATGCGGACAACAACAGCAGGTCCCACGAACTTCGTTTGGGGAATTGGGTGGAGTTGGGCGTCGCTCGCGTCGTGCCGGTGACGCATGCGCTGGTGCCCGGCGCGTCGTTCACCACGGAGGTGAAGGTCTGCAACACCGGCAGCCTCCCCGCGCAACGGTTGGCCATCCATGTCGCGCTGTCGGATGACCAGGACGCACGCACTGGCGTGAGGGTAGGGACGCGCACGTTCGATGCGCTCGGGAAAGGCTGTGTGGTGCTTCCCGTGCAGGGCGCGGTCCCCTCGGAAGGGCTGACGGGCAACGCCTATGTGAAAGCGCTGGTGGAGCTGATCAGCCCTCAAGGTGGGGAACTCAACGTGGCCGACAATGCGCTCGTGGGGCCAGAGGTAGGGATTGGCTCGGGCCCTGACCTGGTGGTGACCCGGGTCCAGGCCGCGGCACCAGTCGCGTCGGTGGAAGGGTGGCTGGGCGTTTCGGTGACGGTGTGTAACAAGGGCAATCAAGCGGCGCCCGGAGTACCGGTGTGGGTTTCCTTCCTTCCGGAGCCGAACACCCATGGTTTGCCACTCCTGGTGGGCTCGTGGCTGACCGTGGAGCCGCTGGCCCCAGGTGCATGCACCGCGCTGGACGCGGAGCCATCGGCACCCCCGCAGGAGGGGACCTGGCGGCCGACGGCCTGGGTGGACGAATCGAACATCATCCCTGAAGTCGTGGAGTCCAACAACTTCGTGCGAGGTGAGGTGTTTCAGGTGACGCGCCAGACCGGGCTTCTTATCACCGGCGTGCAAGCACCCACCGCGTTGCTCGCGAATACGGGCTTCATGTCGACCGTGACTGTGTGCAACAGGAGCCCGCAGCCTCAGCCGCCGACCCGGCTCGGCCTTTCCCTTCGCACGGAGGACGACTTTCCCGTGGCGGAGTTCTACTCGGTGGGCACCCGGTATGACCTTGCGAGTGGCGCCTGTGAAGAGGTGACGGTGCTGGGTTCCACAGATGTCGCGCGGGAGGGCCCCTACAGGCTGGTGGCTCAGCTCGGATATCCGTGGGCCGCCATCACCGAGGCTGAATGGAAGGCGCTGTCATTCGCCGTCCCCATCGGGGTGGGCCAGGGGAGCGACTTCGCCATCACCTCGGTCAGCACCCCCTCGTCCGTTCGCAGAGGGAGCGCGTTCACGACGACTGTGGCCGTCTGCAATCGAGGCAATTCTGGTGGCAGCGCCATGCTGACGACCTACCTCTCCCGGGATGAGCACATCGAGATGCCGGGCGATGTTGGGGTGGGGCAGGTCAGCGTGTCGCTCGGGCCCGGGGCTTGCCGCACCTGGGAGGTCCGCTCCATCGCCAACGTGAGCGCGGGCGACGTCTGGTACGTGGGCGCGCACGTGAGGGCGGGCAGCACGCCGGACCTCGTGGTGGCGAATGACTCGCGGGTGGGCGCGCGGGTGCTCGTCACGCCCTGAGCCTGGCGGCGGCGTGCAGGGCGGTGGGCAGCGGACGCGGTGGCTGTTATGACTCCGCCGTGTCCGACGTCACCGACTCCTCGCCACCGCCGTTCGAAGCCGCGCTGGTCCGCGCCAGCGAGGAGCTTGGCTTTCCCAGCTACTACGTGTCCTGTGTGCGGCCGCTGCTGCGCAATCCCGAGGGACGCTGGCCGCGCTGCTGTGGTGGTGGATGTGAGCCGTGTGCCCAGACGCTCATCCAGGTCGCCTTGCGGACGCTGGAGTTGATGGGAACGCCGAGGCAGGCGCCGCTGCCGGACTGACACGGGAGCAAGAGGCATGTCCACACCACACCCGCTGCTGCTCGTGGATGACGACGCCGCCTTCCGCAAGGTCTACGGCGGGCTGTTGCGTGAGGCAGGTTATGAGGTGGTGGAGGCTGCCGACCGGCCATCCGCCCGTGCCGCGTTCAACGCGCGTGACTACCCCCTGGTGCTGCTCGACCTGATGTTGCCTCCGGACGGCAGCGTCTCCGCGGGGCTGGAGGGGCTCGCGGCGCTGCTGGGCGCGAAGCCGGGCACCAAGTTCATCGTGGTGTCCGGGGCAGGGGACACGCGGCACTCGCTGGAGGCGGTGCGCCTGGGCGCGTACGACTTCCTCACCAAGCCGGTGGACCCGGACGTCCTGCTGGTGGTGGTGCAGCGGGCGCTCGCGCGGGTGGCGCTGGAGCGGCAGGTGGAGACCCTGCGCACGTCGCTCTCCCGGGCGGCGGCGAGCGCCTCGCTGGTGGGGCAGAGCGCGCCGTTCCTCGCGGCCACGTCGATGGCGGAGCGCATCGCGGCGAGCGACCTGCCGGTGCTCATCACCGGGGAGAACGGTACCGGCAAGGAGCTGCTCGCGCGCACCGTCCACCTCAAGAGCCGCCGCCATGCGGGTCCCTTCGTCCCCATCAACTGCGGCGCGCTGCCGGAGTCGCTCTTGGAGAGCGCCTTGTTCGGCCACGTGAAGGGCAGCTTCACCGGCGCGACGAAGGACCACCGGGGCCTCTTCGCCGAAGCGGACGGCGGCACGCTCTTCCTGGACGAGCTGGGCGACATGACGCCGTCGCTCCAGGTGAAGGTCCTCCGCGCCCTGGAGACGGGAGACATCCTCCCGGTGGGCGCGGACCTGCCGGTCCACGTGGACGTGCGGCTCATCTCCGCCACCCACCGGGACTTGAGCCGCATGCTCCAGGAGGGCGCCTTCCGCGAGGACCTCTATTGGCGCGTGAAGGGCGTGGAGATCCGCCTGCCGCCGCTGCGCGAGCGCAGCGCGGACCTGCCGCTCCTGGCCAAGCACTTCCTCAACCAGTGTGCCCACCTCTGTCCGGACGGGCGCGCCCGGCTCTTGTCGGACGCCGCGGCGGAGGCCCTGCTGGCCCATGCGTGGCCGGGCAACCTGCGCGAGCTTCGCCATGAGATGCATCGCGCCACCGTGCTCGCTGGCGAGCGGCGCGAAATCCAACCCGAGGACCTGTCCTTCACGGGGAGCGAGCGCTCCCGGCCGGTCACCACGCCGGGCGCCTCCACGCTGGCGCAGAAGGTGGAAGCGCTGGAGCGGAGCGAAATCGAGGACGCGCTGCGGCGGCACCATGGCAACCGCACGCACACGGCCGAGGCGCTGGGCCTGTCACGCCAGGGCCTCCTCAAGAAGCTGGAGCGCTTCGGGCTGACGTGAGTCAGAACAGCCGGGCGCCAAGGCCCAGCCGCACACCGAAGCCCAGCCGCGTGTGGCTCTCACCCGCGCGCTCCTGGAAGGACTCCACGCCGAGCTGGCCCGCGGCCAGCACCGACAGGCTGCTGCCCAGGTACACCTCCACGCCGCCGCCGCCCAGCGCCTGGATGCGCCGCGACTGGCCATTCGACAGGCCGAGGTCCACCGGCACGTCCAGCAGGCCCAGCACGGACACCGTGTCCGCCACGCGCCAGCCCGCCACCAGCCCCGGCGAGACGCGCAGCAGCACGCCGGAGAAGTTCCGGTCGTCCATGTACGTGCTGCCCGAGTTGAACACCACGCCCACGCCCAGCGTGGGGGCCAGGGACAGCGCGCCCCGCTCCAGCACCTTCCGCCGGACCGCCAGCTCCAGCGCCGCGGAGAGCTGGAACCACTGGAGTTTCGCGCGAGCCTCCAGCTCGAAGCCGGAGATGCCCTGCCGGAAGCCCACGCCTATCTCCGGCGCGCCCACGAAGCCGTAGAGCGCCGTGGCGCCGTCCGGCAGCGTCACCGGCGCCAGCACCGCGCCCAGCGGATCCTCGCCCGTGCCTCGTAGAAGCGCCGCGTCGGACGCCGCCGCGTGCGGCGCTTCGGCGGGGGAGGCGGGAGCCGGCGTTTGCGCGACGGACTCCAGGGACACCAGCAACAGCACGGACACGAAGGGGCCGAACCAGCCTGGGCGCATCATGGCCCACACCCTACCCCGGGGAGTGGCGGGCCGAAACCCAACGATTCCAGGGGCTTGTGTGCTCCTTGCGAAGCTGTCGGGCTTAGCGCGAAGATTTAGTAATCCATGGCTACCGCGCTCCCACAACCTTCCAAGTGTGTCGGACCGGATGCCCCGACCGAGGCGGGGCCGCGTCGCCGTGCGTCACGCGGCAGGCCACGGGTGCTGCTCGTGGACTCGGAGCCGGGCGCGCAGGCGGCGCTGGCCGCGTCGCTGGCGGAGGCGGGCTTCGAGGTGTTGCTGGTGGCGGGCGCGATGGCCGCGCTGGAGGCGCTGGCGGAGGACGGCGCGGTGCCGCAGATGGTCATCGCCGCGGTGGACCTGCCGGATGGTGATGGGTTCAGCCTGTGTGGCCAGGTCCGCGCGGATACGCGCACGGCGCACCTGCCGGTGTTGCTGCTGGCGCGGCGCGAGGAGGACTTCCACCGCGACCTCGCGGGCGGCGTGGGCGCGGACGACTACCTGACGCAGCCGCTGGACGTCCGAGACGTGGTGACGCTGGCCCGGCTCAAGGCGGGACGCTGCACGGGGGACGCCTCCTTCGAGTCGAGCACCGAGCAGCTTCCGCTGCCGGACGTGGCGCGGGCGCTGCTCGCCGGGGTCCGCTCCGGCCGCGTGGTGATGACGGAGGGCCAGGCGTGGTTCGCGTTCCGGCACGGCCTGGTGGTGGACGCCGTGTTCCAGGGCGAGCGCGGCAGCCTCGCCTTCCGGCGGCTGCTCGGCTTCGGCCGCGGCGGATACGCGGTGGTGCTGGGGCCCGAGTTGCAGAAGGGCTCGTTCACCATGGACCGGCCCTACCTGTGCGAGACGGTGTTGCAGGGGCTGGTGCGCTTCGACGCGCTGCGTGCGCGGGGCCTGCCGCTCGCGTCACGGCTGACGGTGGACTTCGCCCGGCTGGCGGAGGCGCTGCCGTCGCTGCCCGAGGACGTAGGCGAGGTGGTGCGCCTCTTCGACGGGCGCCGCACGCTGCGCGCGATGCTGCTGGAGTGTCCCTTCCCGGAAGCGGTGGCCTACGAGGCGTCGACGCGACTGTTCGCGCTGGGCGTGCTGGTGCCGGCGTGCCTGATGGAGGAGCGCGAGCGGGCGCGCTGCGGCGCCACGGTTCCGGGCTTCTTCGAGCCCGCGCCGTCCGTGGAGCCCGAGGCCGTGGCCACCGCCAAGACGTCCCCGGCCGCGGCGGGCTTCGTGGGTGGGGTGGACGGGGCTGTCCGCTCCGAAGAAGGGGGAGCCTGAAGGGTTTGACTCGGCGGCCCCCGGTGGGGGACAAGGCCCGGCGCGCGTACCCCATCCGCTGGGCGCTCTCCGAGGCACACCCACCATGTCCGGTCACAATCGGTGGTCGAAGATCAAGCGCCAGAAGGCCGCGATGGGCGCGACCAAGGGCAGGCTGTACTCCAAGATCATCAAGGAAATCACCGTGGCGGCGCGGCTCGGCGGCGGAGACCCGGCCGGCAACGCCCGCCTGCGCGTGGGGCTGGCCGCCGCCCGTGAGGCCAACATCCCCAAGGACACCATCGAGCGCGCCATCAAGAAGGGCACCGGTGAGCTGGAGGGGGAGAGCTACGAGGAGGTGACGTACGAGGGCTACGGCCCTGGTGGCGTCGCCATCCTGGTGGAGTGCCTCACCGACAACCGCAACCGGACCGCCGCCGACATGCGCTCCACCTTCAACGCGTATGGGGGCAACCTGGGCGCCGAGGGCGCGGTGGCCTGGATGTTCCAGAAGAAGGGCATCATCAGCGTGAAGTTCGGCCCCACCGAGGACCAGCTCATGGAGCAGGCCATCGACGCGGGCGCCGAGGATGTCGTCATGCTGGGGGACGAAGGCTCAGAGGTGCGCTGCGCCGCGTCGGAGATGCACACGGTGGCCAGCCGCCTCCAGGACGCGGGACTCCCGCTGGGGCAGCAGCGGTGGGCGTTCATCCCCCAGAACACCGTCGCGCTGGACGCGGACACCGCGAGGAAGCTGCTGAAGCTGTTGGATGCGCTCGAGGAGAACGACGACGTGCAGAACGTGCACGGAAACTTCGAAATCGAAGCCTCGGTGCTGGAGTCGTTGCTGCAGTAGGGGTGCGGAACGGAGTGGAACGTGCGCGTGCTTGGCGTTGACCCGGGGAGCCGCTTCATGGGCTTCGGGGTGGTGGAGGAGAAGCGGGGCCGACTGGTGCACGTGGGCCACGGCGTCATCAAGGGGGACCCGGCGCTGCCGCTGGCGGACCGCTTGAAGGACCTGCACGGCGCGTTGACGGCGGCCCTGGTGCGCTACCGCCCGGCCGCGGTGGCGGTGGAGGGCGTGTTCACGTTCCGGAACGCGCGCAGCGCGCTGGTGCTGGGGCATGCGCGCGGCGTCGCGCTGCTGGCCGCGGCGCAGGCGGGGCTGCCCGTCTTCGAGTACGCGCCGGCGAAGGTGAAGAAGGCGGTGGGCGCGGGCGGCGCGGATGGAAAGGACGCGGTGGCGCGGATGGTGCGCACGTTCCTGGAGCTGGAGGCGTCGGCGCTGGAGCGCGCGGACGCGAGTGACGCGCTGGCGGTAGCGCTGTGCCACCTCAATCATGGGCGGGCCGCGGTGCCGGCGGCGGCCGCATCGGGCAAGAAGCGCAAGGGCGCGGCGGCGCTGCTGGCGGATCGGCTGGCGCCCGCGTACCGGCGTCCGGAGGCGACATGATTTCGCGGTTGCGCGGGACGGTGCTGGAGAAGGACCTGGAGGACGCCACCATCGACGTGGGCGGCGTGGGCTACCGGGTGAACTTCTCCTTGTTGTCGCTGGGGAAGCTGCCGGAGGAGGGACAGCCGGTGGACGTGCGCGTGCGCACGGTGGTGCGCGAGGACGCCTTCGAGCTCTTCGGCTTCCTGTCGAAGGGCGAGGAAGAGGTGTTCCAGCTGCTCAACACCGTGTCGCGCGTGGGCCCCCGGCTGGCGCTGATGGTGCTGTCCGGCATGGAGGTCCCGGAGCTGGTGGCGGCGCTGGCCCGCGGCGAGGTGGCCCGGCTGGCGAAGATTCACGGCGTGGGGAAGAAGACCGCCGAGCGGCTGGTGCTGGAGCTCAAGGACAAGGTGAAGACGATTCACCTGGAAGCGGTGTCGCGCGGCACGGCGCCAGCGGCGCCCAGCGGGGCTCGCTCGGACCTGGTCTCCGCGCTGCTCAACCTCGGCTACAAGCAGCCTCAGGCGGAGAAGGCCGCGGATGTGGCGGGCGAGCGGCTGGGGCCGGAGGCCACCTTCCAGGCGCTGTTCCGCGAGGCGCTCAAGGCGCTGCGCTCGGGCGGCTGAGCCACGAGACTTCGGTGTGACGGCGCTGTGACGGCGAGATCCGCTGCGCCGCCACAGCCGTACTGGCCTCTCTCCTGTTGAGAACCTGAAGGGGTCTGGGGTTGGACGGCCCCACTGTCTCCCTGTCGGCATCAGTCGTCAGGCGTCGCGTGATGCCGGACATCAGACGCGATTTCCTACCCGAGTCCGAGGAGGGGGGTACGGCGTGGGCGACACTTTTCAGCTCCAGCGGCGGGGGCCGGCGCAACGCCGAGGTCGAGGGCTTCATTCATGACGTCATGGCGTGCGACGGCGGTGTGGGTGGTGCTGACGTGCGGGGTCGCGGCGGGGGGCGGGCTGGGGCTGGAAGGCGGCGCGGAGGCGGAGAGCACGCGCGCCGCTCCGGAGTCGGAACCCCGTGTCGGCCCGGCGACAGAGGGCGCGTCGCGCCTGTCACCGTGGCTGTTCAACTCGCCGTGGGCGTTGTGCAGCGACGTGGCGAGCCGGGTGCTGGACATCCGCCCGGGCCCCGTGGGCTCGCAGCCGCAGGAGCTGGCGCGGGCGGGGGACATGCTTGTCTTCAGCGCGGATGACGGGGTGAGCGGCCGCGAGCTGTGGGTGAGCGCGTCCGGGGGGCGGCGGACGGGGCGGCTCAAGGACCTGAAGCCGGGGCCCTCGGGCTCGCAGCCCAGGAACCTCACGCCGGTGGGGGACTGGGTCTACTTCGTCGCGGACGATGGCCTGCACGGCGCGGAGCTGTGGCGCACGGATGGCTCGGCGGAGGGGACGGTGATGGTGCGGGACGTGCGGCGCGGGGCGGTCGGCTCGGCGCCGGAGTTCCTCACCGAGGTGGATGGCGCGCTCTACTTCACGGCGGATGACGGGTTGAGCGGCCGCGAGCTGTGGCGCAGCGACGGCACGGAGCGGGGGACGGAGCGGGTGCACGACTTCCTGCCGGGGGCGGGCGCGCTCTCGCTGAGCCAGCTGAGAGCGTGGGACCAGGGGTTGGCGCTGGTGTCCTCCAGCGCCCGGGAGACGGTGCTGTGGTGGGTGGGGCCGGACGGAGCGCCCACGCCCCTGTTCTCCCAGGAAGGGACGGGGGTGATTTTCGGGCTGACGGCGGCGGGCAGGCACCTCTTCTTCCTGCTGGACCCGGGGACGGAGGTGGCCGAGCTCTGGGTCGCGCGCAACGCGCCGGCCTCGGCGGAGCGGGTGCGCACCTTTCCGGGCGACTATCCGTCGTCCCTTACCGCGCTGGACGACGTGCTGTACTTCCTGGCGGGGGCGAACGACTGGTACGGCAACCCGGGCGACACGATGCATGGCGGCGAGCTGTGGCGCAGCGACGGCACCGCGCAGGGAACGGAGCTCGTCAGCGACCTCTGGCCCGGGCCTCAAGGCTCGATGCCCGCGGAGCTCGTCGTCATGGACGGCGCGCTGTACTTCTCCGCGGACGACGGCGTGCACGGCCGCGAGCTGTGGCGCAGCGACGGCACGGCGCAGGGCACGGTGCTGGTGCGCGACCTCGAACCGGGGCCGGTGGGCAGCGCGCCCATGGGGCTCAAGGCCGAGTCGGGCTGGCTGTTCTTCTCCGCGGAGACCGCGGGCCACGGCCGCGAGGTCTGGTACAGCGCCGGGCGCCCCTGGGTGACGAACCGGCTGGAGGACATCGCCCCCGGCGCCGCTTCGTCGAACCCGTCCCTGTTCGTGCGCGCCGGCTGGAACCTCTTCTTCTCCGCCGCGAATGACGTCCGGGACCTGGAGCTGTACGCGGTGCCCTTCCGTCCCTGGTGGCTGTGTTTCAGCAGGGACTGCTGAGCCCTGGCGCCATGACGTGCGCGCTACGCCGCGCGCCGGGACGCGGGCGAGGGGCGCACGTCTCCGAAGTTGGGCGCGGGTAGGACGATGGTCGGCGACAGCCCGGGCGCCATGACGTGCGCGGTGAGCAGCGAGGACGGGTGGACGTTGACGAACGCGCCGTCCACCGAGGAGGCGCCCGCGAACAGCTTCTCCACCACCATGGAGGCGTACTGGTCCAGCGAGTCCTCGCGCGTGTTGCCGTTGAGGACGACCTCCCAGCCCATGTGCTCGGCGAAGCGGCGCACGCCGCGGATGGCGGACAGCAGCGGCGTGTAGCTCTCCGTGGCCACGCCGTTCTCGCTGGTGACGAAGACCTCGCGCGAGGTGGCCACCGCCAGTGACATGTTCCCCCGGGTATGGCCCGGCGTGCTCAGGAGGGCCGCGCCCTGGCCCAGCCACACGTCGCCGTCCAGCAGCACCACCCGCTCGCGGGGGACGTCGGCGCCGCCCGGGACGTACCACACCGCCTGCATCGGGTGCGGAGCCATCACGATTTCCCACTCGGCGCGCTGCACCAGCAGCCGGGCGCGGGGGAAGTAGGCGGGCATGCCGTCTCCCCCCAGCCAGCCGCGCAGGTCCTGGATGTGGAGGTGGTCGAAGGCGAGGTAGTCCACGTCCGCCGGCGTGAGCCCCAGCGCGGCCAGGTGGCTCTGGACGGAGCCGTGCCGCGTGGACATCACCTTGTCGGAGACGAAGGCGCCATAGCGCTCGCGCAGCGCGCGGTAGAAGGGGGCCGCGATGCCGCGCTCGTAGTCGGACGGGTTGAAGAGCAGCGTGCGCCGCGCGCCCTCCCGGTCCACGAACTGCACCACCTGCATCCGGTTCGTCAGCATGACGTACGGCGCGGGGGACAGCGCCGCGCCGCTGAAGGCGAACTGGGCGGGGTAGGGGAAGGTGACGAGGTCGCAGGTGGCCACCGCGGCCACCGGGCCTTCCCGGACGAAGGCTTCTCGCGCATCGAGCGCCGCCCGGCGCAGCTTCTGGAGCCGCAGCCCGGGGACGGGCTCGGCGCGCGCGCCTGCGAGCGTGGGGAGGGGACGAAACACCGGGCTCGTGTTCATGAGGTCTCCATGCTGGAATCTCGCACACGCCCGGAGCACTTCAATCGCCTCCGGGTGTCGGCCAGGCGACTGTGTCGGGAACGTCCAATGAGGCGTCCGCCTTCCCCTCCCCGTGCTCGCCCGGCTGGCGGGGCCGGCGGCCTCTCGGATGCATCGCCACCAGATGTGCGGCGACAGGCGCGCCCATCCTGTATAGGGTCCAGATGGTCATGGCGAGGAAGTCCGACACACTCTCGGAAGAGGTCCTGCCCGAGGACGTCCGGCTCGAGGCTTCCCTGCGTCCGCGCTCGTTCGACGAGTACGTGGGGCAGGGACCCGTCGTTGAAAAGCTCAAGGTCTACGTGCAGGCCGCGCGCAGCCGCGGAGAGGCGCTGGACCACTGCCTGTTCTCCGGGCCGCCGGGCCTGGGCAAGACGTCGCTGGCGCACATCATCGCGAACGAGCTGGGCGTGGGCATCCACGTCACCAGCGGCCCCGCTCTGGAGCGCAAGGGGGACCTGGCGGGCCTGCTCACCAACCTCGACGCGCGCGACGTGCTCTTCATCGATGAAATCCACCGCCTCAACGCCGCCGTGGAGGAGTACCTCTACCCGGCCATGGAGGACTTCCGGCTGGACATCACCATCGACACCGGGCCGGCCGCCCGGGCGATGAAGATCGACCTGCCGCCCTTCACGCTGATTGGCGCCACCACGCGCACCGGCCTGCTCACCTCGCCGCTGCGCGACCGCTTCCAGATTCAGGAGCGCCTGGAGTACTACGACGCCAAGGCCCTGGAGAGCATCCTCCACCGCTCGGCGCGCATCCTCGGCATCCCCCTGGAGCGGGACGCCGCGCGCGAGGTGGCCAGCCGCTCGCGGGGCACGCCGCGCATCACCAACCGGCTGCTGCGCCGGCTGCGGGACTTCGCGGAGGTGGAGGGCAATGGCAGAATCACCCTGGAGCTGGCGAAGTCGTCGTTGGACAGGCTCGGGGTGGACGCCAGCGGGCTGGACGCCATGGACCGCAAGATTCTGCTGACCATCCTCGACAAGTTCGGCGGCGGCCCGGTGGGCGTGGAGACCATCGCCGCGAGCGTGGGTGAGCAGCGCGATACCATCGAGGACGTGTACGAGCCCTTCCTCATGCAGGAGGGCTTCCTCCAGCGCACGCCCCGGGGGCGGATGGCCACCCACCGCACCTACCAGTACTTCAAGAAGCAACCCCCGCCCACGCCGCAGGGCAGCCTCTTCTGAGATGCCATGAGCCAGGACACGCCTCCCGCCACGCCCCGCGTCGCCCGTGACTTCTACGCCGACCTGATGCGCGCCTCCCAGACGTCGCGCGCCGGCTTCCTCGCCGAGCGCGAGCGCTGGCTGCGGGGCGTGCCGGTGGAGGGGCGGGAGGAGCTGCTCTTCGAGTTCGAGATGCTGCTGCGCGCCGTGGAGCGCTACCTCAACCTCAACACGGTGGTGGACGCGCGCGACCGGCCGCTCGTCACCCGGGACTTCCAGGAGGAGCTGGCGGACGTCCGCGACGCCATGGACCGCGCCATCCGCGTCGCACGTCACCTGCAGGACCCGGACAGCGACCAGAAGATGGTCTTCCGCAAGTACGTGGAGACGCAGCTCGCGGATGACCGCGTGCGGCGCGCGCTCATCGAGGAGCAGCTGGACCAGGAGACGCCCCCCGAGAGCCTCTTCGTGCTGCGCGAGGCCTTCGACGCGCTCAAGAACCTGCTGGACCACCTGCTCAAGCTGCCCGCGGCCAACCTGGGCCTCTTCCAGGACGTGGGCAAGCTGTCCCTGCGGGAGATCGTCCTCAACCGCTACTTCCGGCCCTTCCGCCCGCTGGAGTTCCGCGTCGAGTACGACCGGCTCCGCTCGGTGCGGCTGCTGGACACCCTGGCCTCGCTCCCGGACGAGCAGCGCACCATCTTCACCACCGCCTTCCTGGGCCTGTTCCGGCTGCTGCACTACCTGGCCTACGTGGACGCGGAGGACCAGCCTCCGTTCTCCCGGCGCCTGCGCGTGCTGCTGGCGCTGGTGCGCAGCGAGGCCAACTCGCTGGCGTCGTGGATGCACGCGGAGCTGTCCCCGAAGGCAGGCTCCAAAGCCCTGCAGGCCACCACGCTGCGCGCCGCGCGCGACATCGCCCGCGAGACGGAGCGCGTGGCCCGCGAGGTGCTCGTCAACCTGGACCGGGACGCGGAGGCGCCATTGCGCGCCGCGGCCGCCTTCACCACGGTGCTGCGCACGCAGGTGGTGGTGCTGGTGGAGGCGCTCGCGCCCAACGGGGGGCTGTCCGACGGCGTCTTCGACGAGCTGATGAGCCCCCAGGAGGCGGCGCTGCGCCTGCGCAAGGACCTGTGGGTTTACGCCCAGCTGTGCCGCGCCGCGGAGGCGCACCTGCGCGCCGAGGACGTCCCCGCCGCCGAGCGCGTGCTGGACGCCCTCAAGCACTTCCTGGGCTACTTCCATGACGGCAGCTACCAGCTGCTGCGCTACGGCGACTACGACGCCTTCGACCGCTTCACCTCGCTGCTGGTGGAGCTGCCCTGGCCGCCCGAAGGCCCCGGCATCCGCGCCCGGCTCGCCGAGGACCTGCGCCGCTTCATCCACACGCTCGAGTCCACCTTCCATTCCGTGAGCCGACGGACACTCCTCCAGGGAAGAGGGTTCGATCGCCAGGATGCGGAGGCCCTCCGGGACCGCTTCCTGCCCGCCCCCGCTCGCTGATACAGCCTTGTCGCGTAGCTACTGCGCCACCTTCGAGTGGACCTCGTCGTGGGGGCGGCTTTCACGGTGCGTGTTTGCTTCGTTGAGTTCCTTGCGCTATGGACGCGCCCGTGTTGCATGGAAGACACGGGTTGATTCGGGCGGGTGGAGGAGGGGGATGCCAGGCGCGGGGATGACAAATCCCCGACATCGGTGTCGCGGTTCAGGAGGGTTTCAGCAACCCGCATAGGGGGGAGGGGTGCCAGGCCGGAACCGGTACCCGTGACGGCGCACGAAAAAGCCAAGCGATTCCAAGGGCTTGAGGCATATTTGAGGCCCGCTGGAGCCGCGGGGAATGTCACACGGAGGTGGCATGCTGCTTGCTCGTTTCGCGCGTCGCATCAGACCACTGATGAACGATTCCGACCCCTCCGGCGGGGCCAGGAGCGGAAGTCCCGCAGCACCGAGCAGCCACAAGGCGACACCCACAATGCGACCGTCCTCCTACAACCAGCGCACCCTCTCGAAGATCGCCTCTCTGCAGGGCGTGGGACTCCACTCGGGCGCCCGGGTGACGCTCACGCTGCGCCCGGCTCCCCCGGGCCACGGCATCGTCTTCGTGCGCACGGACCTCGCCCGTCCGGTGTGCATCCCCGCGCTGGCCGAGTTCGTGGTGGACACCTCGCTGGCCACGACGCTGGGGCGCGACGGGGTCCGCGTGGGCACGGTGGAGCACCTGATGGCGGCGCTCGCCGGCATGGGCATCGACAACCTCCGGGTGGAGCTGGACGGCCCCGAGGTCCCCATCATGGACGGCAGCGCGGCGCCGTTCGCGGCGCTCATCCAGAGCGCGGGCGTGCGCGAGCAGGAGGCGCCCAAGGAGCTGCTCGTCATCCGCAAGCCGGTGTCCGTGGTGGACGGGGACAAGCAGGCCTCGCTCACGCCGGCGCGTCACTTCCGCATCAGCTGCACCATCGACTTCGAGCACCCGGTCATCCAGGGCCAGTCGTTCGACCTGGACTTCGGCGACCGGGACTTCGCGCGTGAGATCTCCCGCGCGCGCACCTTCGGCTTCCTGCGGGACGTGGAGAAGCTGAAGCAGCTGGGCCTGGCGCGCGGCGGCTCGCTGGAGAACGCCATCGTCGTGGACGAGGTCTCCATCCTCAACCCGGACGGGCTGCGCTTCCCGGACGAGTTCGTGCGCCACAAGATTCTCGACGCCATCGGCGACGTGTCGCTCTTCGGGCGGCCCGTCATCGGCCACATGACGGCGTACAAGACGGGGCACGCGCTCAATCACAAGCTGGTGCGCAAGGTGCTGTCCGACCCGACCTGCTACGAAATCGTTCCCGCCCGCCGCCGTGAGCTGGAGGGCATGGGATTGGGCTTCACTGGACTGGCCGGCGCGCTGGACCTGGAGCCGCTGGTCGCCTGACGGCATTAACTTGCAGGTCCGGTAAGGCTCGGCTAAGTGGGCGGGATATGCTCAACCGTCCCACCCGCGTCATCCTCGCCGCGCTCCTGGCGGCCACCTTCACCGTAGGCTGCAACAAGGAGAAGGCGCCGGCCACGGCTCCGGCGGCGCAGCAGGCCGCGGGTGAGCCCGCGCCCGATACCGTGGTCGCCACCTTCGGCGACGGGCAGAAGATTACCTACAAGGAATTGTCTGAGCGCCTCCAGGAGCCGCTGTCCAACCTGGAGAAGCAGAAGTCCCAGCTCCTGAAGCGTGGCCTGGAAGGCATGGTGACGGAGAAGCTGGTGGATGCCGAGGCGAAGAAGCGCGGCATGACCCAGGAGGAGTACCTGAAGGCGGAGATCGACGACAAGGTCCCCGCGCCTCCCGAGGAGCGCATCAAGGAGGTCTACGAGGGCGCCGCGAGCCAGCTGCCGGAGGGTTCCACCTACGAGCAGATGAAGCCGCAGATCATCGACTTCCTGACGCAGCAGCCGAAGCAGGAGCGCGCGCAGGCCCTCTTCGAGGAGCTGCGCAAGGCGGCCAACGTCCAGGTGAGCCTGCCGGAGCCGCCGCGTCCGCCCGTCGTCCGCAAGCAGGTGGCCGCCACCGGCGCCGCCAAGGGTGGCCCCGAGGGCGCGCCCGTCACCATCGTCGAGTTCAGTGACTTCCAGTGCCCGTTCTGCGGCCGCGCCAACCCGGCGCTGGCGCAGGTGCAGCAGGAGTACGGCGACAAGGTCCGCATCGTCTTCCGCCACTTCCCGCTCGACTTCCACAAGGAGGCGCCGAAGGCCTCCGAGGCCGCGCTGTGCGCGCAGGACCAGGGCAAGTTCTGGGAGATGCACGACCTGCTCTTCGCCAACCAGCAGGCGCTGGGCGTGGACTCCCTGAAGAAGTACGCCGCCGACCTGAACCTCGACACGGCGAAGTTCAACGCCTGCCTGGACTCGGGTGAGAAGGCGCCCATCATCCAGAAGGACCTGGCGGAAGGGAAGCAGGCGGGCGTGACCGGCACCCCGGCGTTCTTCATCAACGGCATCCTCCTGTCCGGCGCGCAGCCCTTCGAGGAGTTCAAGAGCATCATCGACGCCGAGCTGAACGCGAAGAAGTAGGGTTCGTCGCTGCTGGGGACACGGGCTGTGGCGACACGATTCAAGGCCACGCCCCGCCTCGCGGGGGACGCGGCATCGCTCGAACTGGAGCGGCCGCTCTCCCAGGGGCTGTCTCCGTCCCGTCCCCTCCAGGCCTGGTTCCACGGGCCGGAGGGGATGGTGCTCCTCCAGGAGCCGCAAGGCTTCGCCGGCTTCCTGGCCGGCAGCCTGCGCACCCTGTCGATGGAGGAAGTCTTCGCCCACGTCCTCTCGGGCATCCGCAGCGGGCTGCTGGCCGTGCAGCACGCCACGGGCCGCCGCACGGTGTCCTTCCGTGACGGGCAGGTGGTGTTCGCCACCTCCACCGAGCGCTGGGAGCGGCTGGGGGCGGCGCTGCTCCGCCTGGGCCTCCTGACGCAGGCGCAGCTCACCCAGGCGCTCTCACGTGTGACGCCGTCGCGGCGCATCGGCCAGGTGTTGACGTCCGAGGGCCTCGTCTCCGAGGCGAACCTGTACAGCGCCATGACGTACGTGGTGCGCGAGGTGGTGCTCAGCCTCTTCGAGTTGGAGGAGGGCAGCTTCATGTTCGTCGAGGGTCCCGCGCCCATGGCGGACGTGGTGAAGCTGCCGGAGCGCACGCGCGACCTCGTCCTCACCGGCATCAAGCGGGCGGAGCTGGTGTCGCGCCTGCGCCGCCGCTTCCCGGACGACATGCACGCGTCCGTGGGGCCCGAGGGCCCCCTGCCGGGTGACGAGAAGCTGTACTCCCGGCTGTCGGGTGGACTGGCACTGGGCAGCCTGCGGAGCGCCTACGAGGGTGGCCCGCACGCCTTCTACACGTGGCTGGACGAGGCCGTCCGCGGCGGCAACGTGGCCGTCCGGCCCGCGGAGCCGCCCCCACCGAAGGCGCCCGCCGTGGAGGGCATGGCCTGGGAGCTGCTGTCCGCCGAGGAGCGCTACAACCTGCTGCTGTCGCTGGTGCACCGTGCGCTGCGTGACGCTGGGAAGGACACGGACCTGCTCCGCGGCTTCCTGGACGCGCCGCCGCAGGGATTGGAAGACGCGTATGCGGGCGTGGCGCTGGCCGATGACGGGCGGGTGGACGTGGCGCGGCTGAAGGCCAACCTCTCCGCGGGCGGGGAGGCCGTGGGCCGGGCCCTCACGCTGGAGGCGCTGGACGCCTTCGTCTCCTACGCGCTGTTCTCGGCGCGCAACGTCCTGCCCCTGGACGTGGCGGAGCGCTTGTCCAACACCTACCGCACACTTCAGGGGGGACTGGACTAGGCGCGCGCCCGTGCCCACGTTCGGCCTCACGACACTTGGTGGCGGGGAGCGGGCATGGGCGCATGGAGCAGGTGGGCGTGGGGACTCCTGGCGTTGTCGACGGCCTGCGCCGGTTCGCGCCAGGCGGTGCATGACACGGGCGTCGGCGGCTCGGGGCCCCTCGCCGAGGTGGAGGGCGCCAGCGCCGAGAGTCACTCGACGACGCGCCGCTACGTGGACGAGGACCTGGGCTTCGAAATCGTCCGGCCCACGGCGGACTGGCAGCTCGACGAGACGAACGAGCGCACGCCGGAGGGGCTCGCGATTCCCGTCATCCTCCGCCACAACGTCTACGGCGCGCAGGTGGTGCTGCAGGTGGCGCCCGCGGTGGCGTCGCCCACGCAGTTCGCCGAGCGACTCACCGAGGGGCTCCGCCAGCACCCCGGCTTCACGACGTCCGACCCGGCGCCCATTCCCCTGTCGGACAACGCGGTGGGCTTCGACTTCCAGGTGGGGGACGGCGTCCACGGCAAGGTCGCCGTGCGCGACGGCGTCCCCGGCCGCGTGCTGATGATGCTGGCCACGTGGCCGGCCCAGGCGGCGGCCGACGTGCCCAGGAGCGTGGACGCCCTCATCCAGGGCGTCCGCCCGCTCTCGCGCCCGACGACGGCGTGGCGGCTGCCATCGCCGTGAGGTGACGGCGCCCGGGGGAAAGCCCTCCGGCCAGCGGCCGCGGTGCTACTTCGCGCGCTTCCGAGCGGCCTTCGCCTTCGGCGCTGGGGCCGTCTCGGCGGGCGCGGCGTCCTGGGCCTGGGCGCGCAGGCGGACCCACTCCACCAGGGTGCGCACGCCCACGCCGGTGCCGCCCTTGCCCAGGTAGCCGCGCTCCTTGGGGCTGTTGGACGGGCCCGCGATGTCCAGGTGCACCCACGGCGTCTCGCCCACGAACTCCCGGAGGAAGAGGGCGGCGTTGATGGAGCCGCCCCAGCGCTCGCCGGAGTTCTTCATGTCCGCGACCTCGGAGCGCAGCGCGTCCTTCTGGAGGTCGCTGATGGGCATTTGCCACATCTCCTCGCCCGCGGCGCGCGCGGCCTGGAGGACCTGGGCCACCGTCTCCTCGTGCTCGCCGAAGGCGCCGACGATGTAGTTGCCCAGCGCGACGATGCAGGCGCCCGTGAGCGTCGCCAGGTCGATGATGGCGGACGGCTGGTGCTCGTTGGCCCACGTCAGGATGTCGCCCAGCACCAGGCGGCCTTCCGCGTCCGTGTTGGTGATCTCCACCGTCTTGCCAAGGCGCGAGGTGAGGATGTCACCCGGCTTGTACGCGTTGCCGGCGGGCATGTTCTCGCACGCGCCGATGAAGGCATGCACGGGGAAGGGCGGCTTGAGGGCGGCGATGACCTTCATGGCGCCCAGCACCGCGGCCGAGCCCGCCATGTCCGTCTTCATGTCCACCATGCCGTCCGTCGGCTTGAGGGACAGGCCGCCCGAGTCGAAGGTGACGGCCTTGCCCACCAGCGCCAGCGGCGGGCGCTTCGCGTCCCGCGCATTCTTCGGCGTGTACACGACGTGGATGAGGCGCGGCTCCTCGGTGCTGCCGGCGGTGACGCCGAGGAACATGCCCATATCGAGCTTCTCGATTTCGCGGCGGCCGCCGATGGTGACCTTCAGCCCGCCTTCCTTCGCGGCCTGGCGGGCGGCGTCGGCCAGCACCGTGGGCGTCACCGCGTTGGGCGGCTCGTTGACGAGGTCGCGGGCCCAGTTGGTGGCCTCCGCGACGCGCTGCGCCAGCGCCAGCGCCTCATCCAGCTCGCGGGCCCGCTCGGTGCCCTCGGGGAGCACCAGGGCCACCTTGCCCGGTCCGCCCGCGCGCTTCTTCTCCTCGCGGGAGGAGGACTTGTACTTGTCGAAGCGGTAGACGCCCAGCTCCAGGCCCTCCACCACCGCGCGCACCGCGTCCGGCATGGCGTCCGTGGCGGGCAGCGCGAAGACGAGGGAGGTCGCCTTGAGCCGCTGCGCCGTCTTCGCCGCGCGGCCAGCGGCCAGGCGCAGCACCTCGGGCTGGAAGCGGGCGCGGCTGCCCAGTCCCAGCAGCAGCACGCGGTCCGCGGACGCGCGGCCCAGCGTGTGCATCACCAGGCTCTGGTCCGCGCGCGCCTTGAAGCCCTCCTGGGTGGCGGCGCCGCGCAGGCGCCCTTCCAGGGCGCCGTCCGCCGCGGAAAGGGAAGGCGGGGCGCTGTCTCCCAGCTCGCCCTCGAAGAGGGGGATGACGAGCAGGTCGCCGCTCGTCCGCGTGGCATCGCCGGAGACGAAGCTGAAGTTCATGGGCCGTGGAACTCCTGTACGGTGAAAAGGGCGCGGACTGTAACGCCCGCGCTGTTACGCGCAAAGCGTTGGATTTCATTCGAGCATTGCATTGCTTCGTTGCACTGGGTAGCAGTTGAGGGGAATGCCCACGCTGCTGATGCATCTGACCGCCATTGAACGGATGGCCGCCAACCCGGGCGAGCTACCGGCGGATTGGGTGCGCGCGTTGTCGGAGGACCTGCCCTACGCGCGCTTCGGCGCCGCGCTGCCGGACCTGCCGCTGTGCGAGGGCCTCCGGGGTGGGCTCGCCGCCTTCCTGCCGGAGCGGGAGCTGCCGCACTTCGCCCGCCTGTACCACGAGCGCGCTCCGGTGGGCTTCGGGCTGAAGATGGCGGAGCTGGTGGCCTCCGGCGCGCTGGTGGGCACCGAGCCGGGCCTGGCCGTACTCGCGGGCTACTTCACGCACCTGTGCCTGGACCGGCGGCTGTATCCCGTGGTGGACCGGCTGGTGGTGCGCCACCGCCGCCGCGGTGAGCGCGCCCTGGAGGCCCACCGCGACATCGAATGGGTCCAGACGCTCTTCTACCTGCGCGAGCTGCACGGCATGGACCTGCTGGGCACCTCCCGCGTGCGGGAGAAGTGTCAGGTGGTGAAGAGCCCGGGCTTCCCGTGGCGCGGCATTGGCGGAGGGCTCTACGAGCTGGTCCGCCTGTCCTCCCAGGAGCGCGTGGGCCAGGCGCCGAGCAAGGCGGAGGTGGATGGCTGGGTGCGCGGGCTGTACGTCTCGGGACTCGTCCTTTCAAGCCCCGTGGGCCGCGCGCGCGCGCTGCCTGCCTATGCGCGGCTGTCCTTCCAGGAGCTGTACCGCAACGACACCTTCGACTTCGCCGCGGAGGTGGAGGGTGCGCTGGAGACCGCGCGTGGCGTGCTGCGTCGGTTGAATGGCTACATGGCGCGAGGCACCTTCACGCCTCGGACCCGGGCCCGCTTCCTGGAGATCTTCCCCGAGGGAACGCTGGGCGCACGAGCCGCGTGACACCCGCAGAGCAGGCGTCCTGGCGAGCCTGGCGCCGCGCGGGGAATGCCGCTGTCCGAAGCGCGAAGCCGCTCCTATTCTCGAAGAGGAATGACGGTTCTACTCCTCATCTCGGTGGGCGCGCTCGCGGGCACGCTGGGCGCGATGCTCGGCATCGGGGGCGGAATCGTGCTGGTGCCCGCGCTGGTGCTCGGGTTCGACCTCCCGCTGGAGGAGGCGGTTCCGGCGAGCCTCATGTGCGTGGTGGCCAGCTCGTGCTCCGCCGCCGCGGGCTACGTCCACAACCGCCTGAGCGACATCCGCCTGGGTCTGTCCCTGGAGCTGGCGACGGTGCTGGGCGCCATCGCCGGCGGCCTGGTGGCGGCCCTGGTGGCGCCCGCGATGGTGGCGGTGGTGTTCGGGCTCTTCACGCTCTACGTGGCGCTGCAGATGCTGCTGGTGCGCTCGCCGCGCCAGGAGCCCGCCACGCTCGATGACTACGCGCCCGCCAACTACCCGCTGGGCATCTCCGGCTCCTTCGTGGCCGGCGGCCTGTCCTCGCTGCTGGGGGTGGGCGGGGGGCCGCTCAAGGTGCCGCTGATGGCGTACGGCATGCACGTGCCGTTCAAGGTGGCGAGCGCGACGAGCAACCTGATGATTGGCGTCACCGGCGCCGCGAGCGTTGCCGCGTACGCGCTGAGGGGCCATCTGAAGCTGGCGTTGGTGTCGCCGCTGGTGGTGGGGGTGCTGTCGGGCGCCTACGTGGGCAGCCGGCTGATGCCGAAGGTGCCCACCGCGGTGCTCAAGCGCCTGTTCGCGCTGGTGCTGCTGGTGGTCGCGGGGCAGATGCTGTGGAAGGGAGGGGAGGGGTTGTGGCCGAGCATGCTGAAGTGAGTGAGCCCGAGGACGGAGGCGCGGCGCGCACGTCGGTCTCCGTGGTGGTGGCGGCGGAGCACGTCGCGGCCATGCATGGCATGGCGGTGTCGGGAGGTGCCGCGTCGATGTCGCCCCGCGCGGAGCCAGCGCCCCGCGCACAAGGGCGCGCGGGGGCGGCGGAGCAGGTCCAGCACCACCACCGGGAGCGCGCGGTCGCGGGAGACCGGTGGATTGCGCGGGTGCTGCGAATCGGCGCGGTGGTCAGCGGCGGGATGTTCGTCCTGTCGCTGGGGCTGGAGTCGCTGCCCCAATCCGAGCGCGTCCACGTCGCCATCGACTTATTACGCAAGGGCGCCGCGTCGCTGC
Source organism: Pseudomonadota bacterium (assembly GCA_023426545.1). Lineage (GTDB taxonomy): Bacteria > Myxococcota > Myxococcia > Myxococcales > Myxococcaceae > Myxococcus. The sequence goes on along the minus strand of JAFAAN010000087.1, from coordinate 91,257 downwards.
TGCTGGTGACGCCCGTGGCGCGGCTCGCGGTGGCGGGCACGCTGCTGGGGCTGCGTGGTGAGTGGCGCTACATGATGATGGCCGCGGGCGTGCTGGGGCTGCTCGCGCTCGCCGTGGGCGCCGGCATCCAGGCGTAGGGAAGAGCCGCGTGAGGGCGCTCTTCCCCGCGTGTCTGGGAAGGGCGCTCACACACCCCGGGCGGCGAAGTGGGCCAGCACGTTGCGGACCTTGGCGACTTCGTTCGTCTGGCCCTGGCTCTCGTAGAGCGGAATCAGCGTCTCGAACTGCGTGCGGGCCGCCGCGAAGTCCTGCTGGTAGTAGCAGGCCAGGCCCAGGTCCCACCGGGCCCGGGCCTCGTACACGTGGTCGTGCAGCTCCAGGTACAGCTCCACCGCGCGGAGCAGGTGGGGGCGCGCGCCCTCGTGGTTTCCGAGCAGGCCCTCCGATTCGCCCAGCAGCAGGTGGCCCAGCGCGAGCGCCTCCGGATCCTCGCCCTGCTCCAGCAGCGGCACGGCCTCCAGGAAGCGCTTCCGGGCCGGCTCGTACTCGCCCTTCTCCATGCGGATGTCGCCGATGTCGAGCAGCAGCCGCGCCACGCGCTCGTGGTTGCGCGTCTGGCGCAGGAGGATGAGGGCCTCCTGGTACTTCTCCTCGGCGGCCTCGGTCTGGCCCAGCGAGCGCAGGGACTCGCCGATGCAGGCGCGGGCCAGGGCCTCGCCCTCGCGGTCCTTGGACTCGTTGAAGAGCATGGCGGCCCGGGCGATCTGCTCGATGGCGCCGCGGTGGTCCTCGAAGTTCGCCTTCACCACGCCCAGGCCGAGCAGGGCCTTGGCCTGGCCGGGCTTGTAATTCGCCTCCTGGAACTTCTCGAGCGCCTCCTCGTAGAACTGCCGGCTGGCGGCGTGGTCCTCCAGGAGGCCGTGCAGCTCGGCCAGCGTCACCAGTCCCTGGCCCACCTCGGCGGGGGACCCGGTGATGCGCAGCGGCGCCAGCGCGTTCTTCTGCTGCTGGATGGCGTCAAGGATGTGGGTGCGTTGGGTGTCTTCGGGCGGGTGGTGCATGTCTGGCCTCAGGCGTCGCCACCCTTGCGGCGGCGGGAGGTCTTGTCCAACGAATCATCCTTCTCGCTCCCGACAGAGCCGTTGGTGTGCTTGTCGGCCTTCTCGTGGACGAGGATGGGCGAAAAGAAGCAGTCCTTCTTCGTGTACTCGTCGAAGGCGAAGGCGAAGCGGTAGCTGGCCGCCGCGCGCTGGTTGCAGTCGGTGCGCTCGCAGAAGCGGCAGGAGATGCCGGAGGGGATGGCGTCCTTGCGCAGGTCCGTCATGGGCAGGCCATAGGCCAGGTACTTGGCGTTCTCCGCGTGGGTGCCCAGGCCGATGGAGTACGCGGTGCCCTTGACGATGGAGCCCTCGATGGGCTGGAGCTGCACCTTGGCGAAGCAGAAGTAGGCCGTGCCGTCCGGCATGATGGAGTACTGCCGCGTCAGCTGCGACGGGTTGAGGAAGGCCAGATGCACGGCCCACTTCGCGCAGCTGCCGCCGCCGGTGGCGAAGCGGATGCCGGTGCCGCTGTAGCGCTTGGAGATGTTGCCGGCGATGTCCGCGCGCAGGAAGTGGAAGGGCAGCCCGGGCCGCTTCGGGTCCGACAGGTTGCACAGGCGGTGCGCCACCGTCTCGTAGGTGGAGCCGAAGATGCTGGACAGGAGCTCCACGTCGTAGCGCGTGCGCTGGACCTCCTTGAAGAAGTCTCCGTAGGGCAGCAGCAGCGCGCCGGCGAAGTAGTTGGCCAGGTTCACCTTGATGAGCCGCTGCGTCTCGCCGTGGCGCATGCGGCCCGCGTCGAGCACGCGCTCCAGCAGCTTCTCGCGGTCCATCACCAGCAGGCCGATGGAGGCGGCGATCTGGAACTTCAGGGGCTGCTCGGTGAGGAAGGGAGACAGCGTCAGCGTCCGCTCCTCCGGGTCCAGCCGCCGCACCACGGACGAGCCGGTGGGGGACGGGTCGTCGAACAGGACGCGGTAGCCGTAGCGCTCCTCCAGGAGCCGGATGAGCTGACCGCTGGTGAGCTGCCGCTCCAGGCGCACGTCGCGGCGCAGCGCGTCCGCCTGCTCCTCCAGCTCCGGGAAGTAGTTGCGGTGCTTCTCCAGGAAGTCGCTGACCTCGTCGAAGGGCGAGTAGTCGAAGCGCACGCCCGGGGCCATGCCGTGCGCGGGGCCGCCCTGGGCGCGCGAGCGCTCCTCGACGTTGAGCTGCGCCAGCACGTTCTCCAGCTGCGTGCGCGTGTTCTTGTAGAGGTTGAAGAGCGCCGCCACGGTGCCCGCGAGCTTGGGCTCCGCCGACAGGGACTGGAGCGACTCCGGGTCGATGTCGAGGCTCTTGAGGAGCGGCTCGTCCAGCAGCTTCGCGAGCGCTTCGTCCACGCGGCCCTCGCCCAGCGTGGACATGAACTGCTCGGGGTCCTGGTCGAAGTAGCGCAGGGCCTTCCAGAGCAGGGGGAAGGGCATGACCCGCTTCCCCTTCTCGATGAGGTTCAGGTACGCCGGGGAAACGCCCAGGTCCTTGGCGGCGTCTGCTTGCTTGATGTTCCGGGCAAGGCGCAGTCCCCGAAGCTTCAGGCCCACGTTGGCGTTCAGTGCGTTGTCGTTCATGGCCGGATGCAGTGGCGCCACCTGAGATCGCGGATGGCCGCGCGCGCTCGGGGGCTTCATCCACTTTGCAAATCGATTTACCGATTTGCAATGGTGGAGTTCTGCCCCGAGAGCCCCTGTCGGCCTGGCGACGGGCCTGCTGCCCCGGAGGCGGAGTGTAGGATAGCAGTGACTCCAACCCCACGGAATCGCTGCACTCCAGGGCATGCAGCCGGTCGAGCGCCCTGGCCCCTGGCGCGTCCTGTCAAACATTTACTGATGCATCGCAGCAACCGCGGCGCCACCTTTGGTAAACGCGGAAGCGTCGATTTACAAGCCAGAGGCGGGGCTGTCGGCGATCTGCGCCCTGCTCCTCGCGCGGCGCGCAGGGGGTTCACGTCCGGCGCGCCCTGGGGCAGGCTGCCACCGCGATGAGGGCTGTGCATGGACGGTCGCCGCCGTGGTTCTTCGCCGCCGCCGTCATCGGGCTCGGCCTGGCGCTCGCGGCGTGTCAGCCAGCGGCGCGGAGGCGCCCCGCGGTGGAGCCGGCGGCGCTGCGCTACCACCTCACCTACGTCCGGGTCCCCGAGCACGCGCTGGACGTGGAGGTGGTGCTGGTCCAGGGGGCTCCGCGCGAGTTTCTCTTCAGCCAGCCGGGGGCCGTGAAGACGGTGTCGGCGCACCACGAGGATGGCGGCGTCCGCACGCTGGAGGTGCGGGACGGCCGCGTGTCGCTCCCTCGGGGGATCCGCTTCCTGCGCTACCGCTACGCGCTGGATGCGGCCATCCGCGAGCGGGGCCCGGATTTCTTCCAGGGCTCGGGGGAGGGCGACGCGCGCCACGTCGCGGGCCGCGCCTATCTCATCCGGCCCCTGGTGGTGGAGCCGGGGATGCGCGTGGAGCTCACCCTCTCCGGGGCCGAGGCCCTGCTGCCGTGGTCGCCCGGAGAGAATGGCGTGTACCAGCTGCGCGCCGAGGACCTGGTGGATTCGGGCTTCCATGGCTTCGGCGGGCGCAGATGCCAGGTGCGGCTGCCGGACGCGGTGGTGGACGTGGCCATCCTCGGGCACTTCACACACCTGAGCGACGCCGCGGTGTGTACGTGGCTCGGGAAGGCGGCCGAGGAGGTCCGCACCGTCCGGCGCGCCTTCCCGCATCCGCGCATCACCGTGCGCGTCATCCCCGTGCCGGGACACCCGGGCCCCAGTGTCTTCGGGATGGTGCGCTGGAGCTCACCGCCCAGCATCTCCATCAGCGTGGGGCAGGAGGCGCGGGCGTCTGACTTCGAGCGGGACTGGGTGGCTGTCCATGAGATGTTGCATCTGGCCCACCCGGTCCTCATCCCCCGCGTGCCGTGGCTGACGGAGGGGCTGGCCACCTACTACACCGAGGTCGCGCGCGCCCGCTCCGGACGCCAGGACGCGCCGCGGGCCTGGGCGGAGCTGGTGGGTGGTTTCGCCCGCGGACTCGAGGGCCATGACGCACGCTCCATGGCGGAGGCCGTGTCTCATGATAGTTTCTCGCTCGCTGTCTATTGGACGGGGGCGCTGTTCGCGTTGCATCTCGATGTGGAATTGCGCCGTATCACTGGAAACACGCGCGGTCTGGATGACGTCCTGGAGCTGCTCGCCCGGCGCGGCGCCTCCTCCACCTTGGGGGGCTTTGGCGCGGCGGTGGATGCCGTTGCCGGACAGCCACTATTCAATGCTCTGCTGGAGCGGCACTTGCGGCAGCCCGCTTTTGCGGAGCAGGCGGGTCTGCTAGAAGCGCTCGGTGTCCAGGATGGACCCAACGGCGTCTCGCTGGTTCCAGCCCGAGACAGTCTGTTGCGTGATTCGGTGGTCGGTCGGCGCAGCCACGGCAAAACACCTTGAATGCATCCGCGGCCTCCACATTCCCCCCACGCAGTATCGAAAGGAAGTACCCAGTCATGAACGTCAAGGCTCTTGCAGCGGTTGTCGGCACCCTCTCCCTGGCCGCGCTGGCGACCGGCTGCGCCACGAAGAAGTCCGCGGAAGTCGAGCCCGCCACGACGGAGGAGACGGGCGCCGAGAGCAGCGGCGCGACGGATTCGCAGGAGGCCGCCCCCGCCGCGACCGAGGAGAAGGGCGCCGAGGGTAGCTGTGGCGCCGGCTCGTGCGGCGCTGGCTCCTGCGGCGGCCAGAAGAAGGAGTAGTTTCCGCCGCGCCGGGGCCTGGCGATGGCCGGGCCCCGCGGCATCCGGGCGGCCGGAAATGTCCGCCGCCGCCCGGGTTGTTCTTCGCTCCCCGAGAGGTCTGCCGCCGTGGTGGTGACGTATGCACAGCGACATGGCTTGAAGCCGCTGGGAGCGGGCATCGGTCTTCGGCGGAGCTTCTACTCGGAGCTGCCCCGCACGGACCGGGCGCTCGACTGGGTGGAGCTCATCCCGGAGAACTTCCTGACGCTCGGGGGACGCTCGCAGCGCGCGTTGGACGCCTGCGCGGAGCGGTGGCCCGTGCTGCCCCACGGCGTGGGGTTGAACATCGGCGGTCCGGACGCGCTGGACGAAGACTACGTCCGCGGCCTCACGGCGCTGGTGAAGCGGGTGGACGCGCCCTTCTTCTCGGACCACCTCTGCTACTCGCGCCTGGACGGCGTGTACCTGCATGACCTGCTGCCGCTGCCTTTCAGCGAGGCGGCGGTGGAGCACGTGGTGCCCCGGGTGCGGGAGGTGATGGACCGCGTGGGCCGCCCCTTCCTGCTGGAGAACCCCAGCTACTACGCGCGCATGCCCGGCGGCACGCTCGATGAGGCGGACTTCCTGCGTCACGTCGTCGAGCAGGCGGACTGCGGCCTGTTGCTGGACGTGAACAACGTCTACGTCAATGCGCTCAACCACGGTTATGACGCGCGCGCCTTCATCGACGCGCTGCCGCTGGAGCGCGTGGTGCAGATTCACCTCGCGGGCCACACGCGCTATCCGGACGTCATCATCGACACACACGGCGACCGCGTCTGCGATGATGTATGGGCGCTGTACCGCTACGTGCTCGCGCGCACCGGCCCGGTGGCGACGCTCATCGAGTGGGACCAGGACATCCCCTCACTGGACGCGGTGCTCGACGAGGCGGACGCGGCGCGGGCGGTGCTGCGGGAGGTCCCGGGACGATGAAGCCCTCGCTCCGTGACTTCTTCGACGGCATGGGGGCGTACCTCGCCCGGCCCGGCCAGGAGTCCCTCGCCGCGCTATATGCGCGGCACCCGGGTTGGGATGCGCCGCGTGAGCGCGTGGCGCTCTACGGCGACTTCGTGCGGGGCCACGTGCGCACGGCGCTGGAGAAGGTGTTCCCACTGACGCGCAAGGCGGTGGGGCAGGGGGCGTGGGACACGCTGGTGGAGGACTTCACGCAGACGCGGCCCGCGCGGCACCATGAGCTGAACCACCTGTGCGAGGGCTTTCCCGCGTTCATCGCCGACACGGCGGACAGGCGCGCCCTGGCGCCCTTCGTCCCGGCCCTGGCGCGCTTCGAGTGGACGGACTTCGCGGTGTACGCCGCCGAGGACGAAGTCCCCGGGTGCGTCGAGCGGCTGACGGCCAACCCCACGCTGGTGGTGCTCGAGCATGACTACCGCCTCTGTGCCTACGTGCGCGCCAGAGGGCGCCCCGCGTCTCCGGAGGTTGGGGCGGAGCTGGCGCTGCTGTGGCGGCACCCGGAGCAACTGAAGACCTTCCACATGGCCGCCACGCCTCCCGCCTTGCTGGTGCTGAAGATGGCGGTGGAGGGGCTGTCCCTCGCGGACGTGGTGGAGGCCACGGGCATGCCGGAGGTGGAGCTGCGGGCCACGGTGGATCAGCACGCGCGGGAGGGGCTGGTGCTCCTCCCCGCTCCGAGCGCTCAGTCCCAGGGATAGCGCGCGAGGCCCCGGGCCGTGCCGATGTAGAGAGAGCCGTGGGGCTCCACGAGGAGGGCGCTCACGTCCGGGTCTGGCAGTCCGGTCTCCACACCGAAGTGGGTGACGATGTCGGCCGTCACGTCGTAGCGCAGAAGCCCTCCCTTCGTTCCGGCCCAGAGGATGTCTCGCGCGGGCGGCGTCTGGGCCTGCCGTTCGAAGTGGAGGGCGCGAATCTCCTCGTCCTGGAGCCCCCAGGGGGCGTCCCGCAGGGCCGGGCCGGGAAGCCCCAGGGCGCTGAAGCCCTTCCGCGTGCCGGCGAACACCTGGCCCTCCGGACCCACGGCCACGGAGAGGACGTCGTCATCCGGGACAGCAGGGGAGGCGTGGAGCACCACCGCGACGGTGGCGAGCCCGGGTTCGAAGTCCTCCTCCGCCCAGAGGGTGATTTCCGCCAGTCCGCCGGAGGTGGCGGCCCATACCGTCACCCGCTCCGGGGTGGACAGCGGAGAGATGGCGAGCTGCCGCACCTCCCGCCCCTCCAGCAGGCGGCGCCCGCCCACCGTGCCCGGGCGTCCTCCGGCCGCGGGGTCGCTCGCGCGCGTGACGATGAGTCCCCGGCGCGTGCCCAGCAGCAGCAGGTCCGGCCACTCCCAGGCGGCCACCGCGGTCACCACTGCGTCCGCCGTCCCCAGCATGGCCCCCACGTGGCGCGAACAGGTGCCCCGCACGCATCGGTGCACGCCGCCACCGTCGGTGCCCACGAAGAGTGTCTCTCCGGATGCAGCCCTCAGGGTGAAGAGCGACAGCGCCGGCGCGCTCACCGCCAGCGCCGGGACGGAGGCCGGCTCCGCGTACACCCATAGCGACCGGCCATCGGCATGGCGGAGCCCATCCTCGGTAGGCGCCAGTGCCACCACTGGCCGCTGGGCACCCGGTACGTCCTCCATGAGCTGTGTGTGCCCCGGGGGGAGCACCGTGAAGGAGGTCGCGGCCCGGCCCACCGCGCCCCCTGGGGTCCGGGCCGTCAACACCGTCGTGTGCCTTCCCGCGCGTGGGAGGGCGAGCGTCGCGGTGGGCACCGGCGGCAGCGTGACGGAGAGCAGGGGGCCCGCGAGGCTGTCCAGCCAGCTCAACTCGGCGATGGCGTCCGGTGGCGGCTCGGCCCGCGCGTAGCCGGTGAGGAGGACGGGCTGCCCCGCAACGCAGGGCACCCGGCCGCAGTCGAGGGGCGCTTGCAGGGCGCTCTCCACCCGCACCTGGGGCGCGCCCTGGACATTCACGGCCACGGTGGCCGCGCAGGCCAGGCCCCATGGGTCGGTCGCGGTGAGCGTCAGCACGTGGCGCCCGGGCGTGGACAGCCGCGCGGTGGACGTGCTCGGGCCCTGGGCGAGCGCGCCATCCCGTGAGGACATCCACGTGAAGCGCAGGTCCGCCCGGGTGTCCTCGGCGTCCGAGGCCGAGCCCACGAGCGCCAGCGGCACGCCCGCGTTCACCACGGCGTCCGGGAGCGGGGCCTGGATGGCGCAGCCCGTGGGCACTGAGTTGACCATGACGCGCACCGGCCGCTCCACGCAGCCCTGCAGCGCCGGGTCGTCGGGGTCGGCCGCGCAAGCGGACAGCACCTGGGCCCCGGCCACGGACAACACGGCGCTGAGGGACTCGCCCGCGCCGAGGGGCATGGGCTCCGCGCTCGTCGTCCAGAAGGGCGGCAGCGGCTGCTCCGTCTCCGGGTCCACGCACCGGGCGCGCAGCGGGCTCGGCACGCCGAGGCGGAGGCGCGGGCGCTCGCTGGTGGGCAGCCCCATCTCGCACCGCGGGGGCAGGTTGTTGACGAGCCGCACGCGCACGCTGTCCATGGCGGTGTAGCCCTGGCTGTCCACCACCCGCGCCGTCACCGTGTAGTCGCCGGGCGCGGTAAAGGCATGGGTCAGCGCCGGGCCCCTTCCCAGCGGAGGCCCTTCCGGAGCCAGCGTCCACTCCACGGCGCCGTCCAGGTTGCCCGGCCCGCCTTCGGCGTCGAAGTCCTGGGCGGTGGCCCGGAAGCGGACGGTGGTGCCGTGGGGTGGGGCCTCGCCGGGCTTCACGAAGACCTCGGTCGCCTCGGGCCGGGTGATGCGCACGCTGGGCGCGCGCGTGGCGCGCACGGTGACGCGCACGGTGGCCGTGGCGGAGACGCCGGTGTCGGGGTCCATCGCCGTGCAGCGGAGGGTGTCCTCGCCCGCGACCGACAGCGTCGCCCGCACCACGTCGCCCTCGGGCAGTGGACCGGACAGGTCGGATGCCCACTGGACGGCGCGGCCCTGGAGCCGTGCGCCCCGCTCCGTCAGGGCCTCGCACTCCAGGTCCAGCATCTCCCCGAGATTGAAGCTGCTGCCAGAGGCTGGCCGGAGCACGGTGGTCACGGGCGCGCCCAGCGCCAGGATGTTCAGGGGGAGGGAGGCGCTCGCGGCCAGTCCCCCGGCGTCCACCACCGAGGCGGTCAGGCGTTGCTCGCCCGCCTCGCGGAAGACGAGGGTGGGCCGTGCGCCCCGCGCGAGCTGGCCCTCGACGGAGGACACCCACAGCACGCTGGCGGCCAGCGAGGCGCCGTCCTCCGCGTCCTCCACCGTCGCCTCGAATGCCAGGGGCTGCCCCACGCGCAGGGCGGAGGCGTCCGACAGCGGGCGGAGCGCGAGGCGGGGTGGGGTGTTCGCGCTCCCCGGTGTGGGCGGACGTGCTCCGGGCTCACAAGCCCAGGCGGCGACGGCGCACAGGGCCACCAGGCCGAGCTGGCGCGTCATGCTGACGCCGCGTGCCACGGTGTCACATCCCTGGCTGGCAGACGAGGCCCGCGGACGAGCTGCCACAGCGCAGGTTGCCGGGGCAGTCGCTGTCAGTCTCGCACCGCACCGTGCACCCCCCTCGGACGCAGAGCCCGTCCACCAGGCCCAGCGCGTGGCAGCTCGCGTCGCTGTTGCAGGGCGACTCGAGCCGGCGCAAAGCGTGGCATCCGGCGAAGCGCGCGGCGTCCGGCAGGCACCTTCCCGACTGGCAGGTGAAGCCCGCGCCACAGCGCTGCGCGGTCTGCGCGGAAAGAGGCGCCCCGGTGGGGTCGTCGCACCGCGCCACGCACGCCGCGCTGCCTTCGGGCGTCACTTCGCAGTGCGTGCCCGCGGCGCATTGCCAGTCGCCGGTGCAGGGCGCGCACTGGGGGCCAGGGCCCTCGCAGCGGTTGCCCCGGCAGGAGAGACCTTCACCGCAGTAGGAGTTGCCGAAGCACTCGAGGCACTTCTTGTTCGGTGCGCACACGAGGCCTTCTTCGCAGCCCAGCTCCTGGCAGCCCAGCTCGAGCAGCGCTTCGTCCACCTCCAGGTCGACCTGGAGTTCCTTCTTCTCGCCAGGGCTCGCGCACGCCTGGGCGCGGGTGGACGGAAAGCCCGTCGCCGACACCGTCACGGTGTAGCACCCGTCCGGCAGGGGCCCCACGCGCAGCCGGCCCTGTGCATCCAGCAGCAAGCGCTGGAAGGGCGTGCCCTCCACGGAGGCCTCCGCCGCGGACAGCCGGAAGCCGTTGGTCGCCTTCACCCGCATGTCGAGGAAGCCCGCGGGCGTCGGAGCCACCGGCCGCACATGGATGGACTGGCCTCCCAGCACCTCCACCTGGACGCGGGCGGCCTTCTCGGAGGTGGCGACGATGAACAGCTCACCCGGGCCCGCGGGGACGCCCTCCAGGGTGAAGCGGCCATCTTCGTCGACGTGGCTGCTCAGGCCCGGCTGGTCCACCAGGGACACCAGGGCCACGGCGGCGTCGCTCTCCGTGAGCTGTCCGTGCACGGTGCCCACGCGGAAGGGGGCGTTCTCCAGGTTGCCGCAGGCCAGTGTCGCCGACATCAGCAGCGCCGCCGCGGCGAATTGAAACAGTGAGCGCATCAGAAGCGATATCCCGCGCCGGCCCAGCCACCCGTGAAACCCACGGCCTGCCCCTGCCCGTCCATGACGACGTACGTCAACATGAGCTGCGCCTGGGTCATCAACTCCAACCGCTCGCCGACCCGCCACACGATTCCGCCCACCACGCCAGGGCTGACGGTGAAGAACCGCTGGCCTTGGGGCGCAGCCTCTACGCCAAAGGACCGCCTCAGGTACAGGCCGGCCACACGCGGCCCGGCGAACAGCGTCAGCCGTTCCCACCGCCACAGGTAGGGCAGGGCCGCGCCCGCGGAGAACGTCATGTAGCGGAAGGGCACCTCGCTGGCCGGCGTCAGGTGGAGCGCCCGGCGACCGGTGCTGAAGGCGGCGTCGAAGAGCAGCCCGAAGTCCTGGAGGGGTTGGTCCTCCAGCCGCAGGGACAGCGCCACCTCGGGGGACATGGGCAGCAGCTCGGCGCGGCGGCGGGCGTCCGTGAAGGAGAACATGCCGCCCAGCAGCGACAGCGAGCGGCGCGGAAAGGCCTCCGCCAGAAGCCGCTCCAGGGGCAGCCGGTCGCCCGCGCCGACGTCCACGTCGCGGCGAACGAGGATGGAGTCCCCCTTGGTGAGCTCCACCGTCCGCTTGCCGGGCGTCACCGCCGCGCCGCCGGGCAGCTCCGTGCGGGGTTCGCCATCCACCTTCAGCGTGAATCCGTCCAGGCGCGGGTTGTAGGAGAACAGCTCGGGCCGGCCCGTCCGGGAGATGCTGCCGGAGAGCACCACCGGGTCCGCGCCCACCTCCATGATTTCGGCGGAGGGCCGCTGCCGCCCTTCGGTGAAGGCGAAGGTGCGGCGGCGAGCGTGGTCATGGGCCTCGGTGGCGGTGACGGCGCCGTCGCCGTTGCGGTCGGCCGCGCCGCCCAGGCCCTCGATGAGGAAGTGGGTGTAGATGTCGTTGCGGAGGCTCTCGTCCTCGCGCGCCGTCTCGCCCCAGTCGCAGGCGGCGAACACCATGGACGCGCGTGACGACTCCTCCATGGGGCGGGCGTAGAAGCCGGCCTTGATGCCAGCCAGCTCCGCCTTGAGCTCCTTGGGCAGCAGGGACTTGCCGCTGCCGCTGTGGCAGGTGGCCAGCACCAGCAGGCGCCTGCGGCTGGCCAGTCCGTCGAACTCCGCCTTCAGCGCGTCCATGCTCAGCGCTGTCTGGGAGATGTCCCGGTACGACGCGTCCCGCGTCACGAGGTAGCGCCGCAGCTCGCCCTTCGTGTCGCGCGCCAGCGTGCCGTGCGCGGAGAAGTAGACGATCACCACGTCATCGGGCCGGTTCGCTTCCTTCTTGAGCTGCCGGAGCGCCGCCAGGATGGCCGCGCGCGTGGTGTCCTCGCGGCGCGTGAGGACGCGCACCTGGTCGAACCGGCCACGCTCGGGGTCCCGCAGGGCCGCGGCCAGGTCCCGGGCGTCCTTGCCGGTGTAGCGGAGCGCCTGCCAGCGCGGGTCATCGAACGTGGAGATGCCCACCAGCAGGGCCATCCGGCGCGGCTGGTAGGCGCTGGACAGCGACGCTTCATCGAGCTGGAGCGGCACCATGCCGCCCTTCTCCCGGGAGGAGGGCGCAGCGCACGCCGCCAGGCATGCCAGCAGGATGGGAAGGAGTCGCCTCACGAGGAACCGTTCAGGGACGATTCTGGCCGTTTCCCACGCGCACGTCGAACCGGATGACCGCCAGCGAGGTGTCCTCTCCAACCAGGTTGTCGCCCATCAGCCGTTCCTTGACCACCTCCTCCGAAGGCGCCTCACCCGCGGAGCCCACCAGCCACAGCGTCACCGGCCCTGCCTCTCCCGACAGGCTCACGCCCGCGAGCCCTTGCGGCCCCCTCAGGTCATGCGTGCCCGCCTCCAGGGGGAAGTGGCCGAGCAGCTCCGGAGGCTCTCCCTGCCGCTGCTCGAAGAGCAGGGCGGTGCCGGCCTCGGTGGCGTGGTAGCGCAGCAGCAGCACGTCCGAGTCCGTCACCGGGTCGTCCGGGTCCAGGCGCCGCAACGCGCCCTGGTCGTCCCGGGCCACCACGGACAGCTCCAGGGAAATGCGGCCGGCGCCGCCCTTGGCGCCCGTCCACCGGGCCGCGGTGCCCGACGGGACGGCCGGGTCCTCCGCCCGCATGCGCGGCAGCAGCATGACAGCCAGGAGGCAGGCGGCGATTCCTCCGGCCACCAGTCCCCAGCTCCGGGCGGCCGGCTCGGGGCGCCGCAGCGCGCGGCGAATCCGCGCCAGGCCCACCTCGTCCAGCGGAGCGTCCGCGGACGCGCGAGGGGCGAGCCCCAGCAGCAGCGCATCCACCTGGCCATCGAGCAGGCCCGGCCCCGCCTGTTCGGCGAGGAAGGCCTCGCAGGTGTCGCACGGGTGCGCCAGGTGCTCCGCGAAGTGCGCGATGGTCTCCGGATCGCGGCGGGCCAGGGCGCGCAGCGCGCTGTCATCCAGGTGTCTCATGCTCATGAGCGCTCACTCCCACCGGCCAGCCAGGACTCGCCGCAGCAACTCGCGCTTGATGCGGGACCGGAACCTGTCCAGCCGCATCGTCACCGCGCTCTTTCCCACGCCCAGTTTCACCGCGATTTCACGCGCGGAGAGTTCACCCTCGATATAGAAGAGCTGCACCGTCCGTTTCTCCTCGCCCTCGGGCAGCTCCGCGATGAGGCGCCGGACCACCTCGATGTCGCGCTCCAACTGCAGCGCCTCGGGAATGTGGGGGACCGTCTCGGGTTCTGGGTCCGCCACGTCCTCCTCCAGCCGCCGGGTGCTCGACTTCCGCTCCAGCCGAGTCCGGGCCCGGTTGCGGGCAATGGACAGCAGCCATGACTCGAAGGCCCCCGGCTCCTTCAGCCGGGGAAGCGCCCGGAACGCCCGGACAAAAGTCTCCTGGATGACGTCCTCCACTTCATCCGCGTCCAGGGGCGCGAACCCCCCCACCAGCCGCGCCACGAGCGGGCGCGTGCGCCGATAGAGCTCACTGTAGGCAGACGCCTCCCCCAGCGATGCTCGCCGTACCCACTCCGTCAGTCCCTCTGGCGCACCCACCTGGCCTCCAGACCCTCGCGAATCCCCTCCGGCCACGGGGCCGGCGGATGCCACCGTTCCCCAGTGGCCAGCCGGGCAGCCTTCTTCCCGCTGGCATGGAGGGGGGCGGTGGGGAGAAGAATGCCTCCACGGCTGTTCATTCCCCTAAAGGACACTGCCATGCGCGTCATCAACTTCAATGCCGGTCCCGCAGGACTGCCCCTTCCCGCGCTCGAACGCGCCCGCGATGAGCTGCTCGACTTCGAGGGTTCTGGCATGTCGGTGATGGAGCACAGTCACCGGAACTCGACGTACATGAAGGTCCACGAGACGGCCCTCGCCCTCGTGTCCCGCCTGCTGGGGGTCCCCGACACCCACCAGGTCCTCTTCATGAGCAGCAGCGCCTCGCAGCAGTTCGCGCAGGTGCCCATGAACTTCCTGCCGCCCGGCGCCAGCGCCGACTACCTCATGACGGGCGTGTGGAGCGAGAAGGCCTTCGACGAGGCGAAGTACTACGGCACTCCGCGCATCGCCGTGAGCACGGTGCAGCCCGACAAGCGCTACACGCGAATCCCTCGACAGGACGAGCTGCGGCTGGACCCGAAGGCCGCCTATGTCCACCTGACGAGCAACAACACCATCTTCGGCACCCAGTGGCACACCTTCCCGGACGTGGGGCGGCTGCCGCTGGTGGCGGACATGAGCTCGGACTTCCTGTGGAGGAAGATCGACGTGAGCCGCTTCAGCCTCATCTATGCGGGGGCGCAGAAGAACATCGGGCCTTCGGGCGTGACGGTGGTGGTGGCCGACAAGGACTTCATCGCGCAAGGGCGCAAGGACGTGCCGAAGATCTTCCGGTACACCACGTACGCGGAGAACAACTCGCTCTACAACACGCCGCCGTCATTCGCCGTCTACCTGGTGCGCAACGTGCTGGAGTGGGTGGAGTCGGTGGGCGGCCTCGCGCAACTGGAGCAATGGAACCGCGAGAAGGCGGCCTTGCTCTATGGCGTCATCGACCAGTACCCGGACTTCTACCGCGCGCCGGTGGAGCGCGACTCCCGCTCGGTGATGAACGTAGTCTTCGACCTTCCCAGCGAGGCGTTGGAGGCGGCCTTCATCGCTGACGCGAAGCAGCAAGGCATGGTGGGCCTCAAGGGGCACCGCACGGCGGGCGGCATCCGTGTTTCCCTGTACAACGCGGTGAGCGTGGAGAATGTGCGGGCGCTGGTCTCCTTCATGGACCACTTCGTGAAGACACGCGGCTAGGCTGCGTCCAACCGCACGGAAGCCCCACCCTGGAGGATTCATGAGAGCCGCGCTGACCGCCGTCGTGCTGTCCCTGATGTTCGCCGCCCCTGCCTTCGCGAAGGAGGTGGCGGGGGTGAAGTTCCCGGAGACCGCGTCCGTCGACGGCAAGGAGCTCAAGCTCAACGGGGTGGGGCTGCGCAGCAAGCTGATGTTCAAGGTCTACGCCGCGGGGCTCTACCTGGAGACGCCGTCGAAGGATGGCGCGGCCATCATCGGCTCGGACCAGGTCAAGCGCGTGCGCATGTACATGCTGCGGGACCTGGACAAGAAGACCATCGTCGATGCCATTGGCGACGGCTTCAAGAAGAACGCGGGCTCGAAGCTGGCGGAGCTCCAGCCCAAGCTGGACACCTTCAGCGCGGCCATCCCGGATGTGAAGAAGGGGGACGAGCTCATCCTCACGTACATCCCGGGCAAGGGCACGCAGGTGTCGAGCAGGACGGGCAAGGAGCTTTCCGTCGACGGCAAGGACTTCGCCGATGCGCTCTTCTCCGTCTTCGTGGGCAAGAGCCCGGTGGATGGCAGCCTGCGGGACGGCATGCTCGGGAAGGACTGAGCGAGCGTGACCCCCGGGCGGCGTGGGCGCCCCGTGTCTCCGAGCGAGGCGCGGGGCGTCGCCGTTCGTGGGGCGGGGCAATACCTCCCGGACTCATCCGTAGAGGAAGGAGACGGCCGCCGCTGCACGCCGGCGGGAGGTCTGATAGCAACCGGAGGGCTCGAAGGAGGTCGTCATGGGAATCTGCACGTGGCTGGTCCTGGGGGGAATCGCGGGGTGGCTGGCCAGCATCATCAAGGGCACCAACGCTCGCATGGGCCTGTTCGCCAACATCGCCACCGGCATCGTCGGGGCCATGATTGGTGGCTGGGTCTTCAGCATGATGGGGGGAACGGGGGTGACGGGCTTCAACCTCTGGTCGCTGCTGGTGGCGACGGTGGGCTCCGTCATCCTCATCACCATCGTCCAGGCCATCCGGAAATGAGGGCCGCCGCCGCGTCCGGGCTCAGAAGAGGCTGAGCTGGGGCGTGGGCGGCGGCTTCCGCTCCGGGCGCCGGAAGGTGTCTGGAGCGGCCTCTGTGACGCACGAGGCGCGCATGCCCACCTTGCGCGCCGCCGTGTGGAAGAGCCGGTGGATGGTCTCCGCGTAGAGGCCGTCGCCGCGCATGCGGTGCTTGAAGCGGCTGTCGTTGAGCTCCCCGCCGCGTGTTTCGCGGATGCGGTGGAGTACCCGCTCGGCGCGCAGCGGCAGCTTCGCGCGCAGGCGCTCCTGGAAGACGTCCTTCACCGGTCCGGGCAGCCGCACCAGCGTGTGGTGCGCGCGCGTGGCGCCGGCCTCGCGCGCCGCGGCGAGGACGCGGTGGATGTCCTCGTCGTTGAGCCCGGGGATGATGGGCGCCACCGACACCGCCACGTCGATGCCGGCCTCGGTGAGCCGCTGGATGGTGAGCAGCCGGCGTCTGGGGGAGGCGGCATAGGGCTCCATGGCCCGGGCCAGCTCCGCGTTGTGGAAGGGGAGGCTGATGCTCACCCACAGCCGCGCGTCGCGAGCCAGCCGCTGGAGCACGTCCAGGTCGCGCTCGACGAGCACGCCCTTGGTGATGATGCCCACCGGGTTGCGGTACTCCGCGCACACCTCCAGGCAGCCGCGCGTCAGGCGCAGGGAAGCCTCCAGCGGCTGGTAGCAGTCGGTGACGCCGCTGAAGACGACGGTCTCTCCCTTCCAGGAGGGCTTCTCGAAGGCTTCGCGCAACAGCTCCGGCGCGCGTGGCTTCACCACCAGCTTCGTCTCGAAGTCGGTGCCCGCGCCCAGGTCCAGGTACTGATGCGTGGGCCGCGCGTAGCAGTACGCGCACGCGTGGAGGCAACCCCGGTAGGGGTTGACGCTCCAGCTGAAGCCCACGTCCGGGCTGTCGTTGTGGGACAGCACCTGGCGGCTGTGGTCCTCGAAGACCTCCAGCTTGGACGGTGGAATCTCGTCCAGGTACTCCACCGCGGTGCTGGCCCAGGGGTTGGGCGGGTTGTCGATGGGGCGCGCCTTCACCGGCCTACCGTGGGCCTGAAAGTGCGTTCAGTCAAGGGGCAGGCGGCCATGAAATCGGGGACCCTCGCCAGGGGATTCCCCGGATGCGCCATGCCGGGCTCACTTTGGCCACTCCTGCCTGGCCGAAGCTGAAGGGGCTGGTGTGGCTCCGTCTCCAGCCCCTGGGGCCTCTACTTGAAGCAGAGGGTAATCGTGGTCAGCATGTCTGTTTGCTTGACCCACTCGACTTCCTTGCAGGACTCGCCGGGGCCGCAGGCATTGTCATCCTGGCAGCGGCGGTGACACTGGCGGTCCCCCTTCTCCGCCTGGCAGTTGAGCTCTTCGCCAGCGGGCGGGCCACAAACCTGGCTGACGAAGCACGCCTCGTCGGCGCTCGCGCATGCGTTGGTGAAGGAGCAGGCCGCGAGCGAGGAGTTTGGCACATCGGACTTGTCGTCTCCGCAGCCAACACAAAACAGGAGGCACAGCAGGCTCATCAGAGGCAGTCTCATGGGAGTCCTTGGAGAGAGGAGATGTTCCTTCAAAGGCTACCACGAGCGATGTGGGATAGGCACTTGTACTTCATCAAGGGCGTGGTGGGGCCATCAGCAGCGCCATGGGCATTGCGCTTCTGTCCCCGGTGGGGCAATGGTTGCTGAAGGGGACTAAACGCCTCTCAATTTCCAAGCCGCCCCATGCGCCGCGAACATCTGGCGCGTGGCTCCAAGCCAGGTACAGCGCTCGCCATGCATGTGGCACTTCATGCAAGGTAAATGGCGTGTTTCTGACATCTGGTGGGGTGGAAGTGAGTCGGGCTGGCAACGCGGCGCGGCGGATGTCTGCGCTTGCTCGGTGCTTCAGATGAGCGTGCCCGGGGGAGCGGCGCCGGCTCCAACGGCCCCAGCCCCGGGGTGCTCCCGGACTGTCCATATCCCCGTCTCCCGAGAGTCGAGAGGATTGTCTCGCGTTGGGACGAAGGTCTCAGCCTCGGTGTCCAGGGTCGATGTCACCTGGAGCGCTTCGTGGCGAAGTCTGGCGATTGCGCTGTCCAATGGCATACGAGGCTGGGGCTCGTGGGCGTGTGTTTGAAACTCGCGCGGGGCTCCGTGCGTTAGTTTGTTTGGGCGGCTGTCTGGTGTGATTGTCTTCATGCAGGGCCGCCAACCCCCAGGTCCAAGCGAAATGGAGCATGACAATGACTGGCAGTCGAGTGGCCCCCATGTGGCGATGGCTGAGCGCGGCTCTGGTATCAGGGATGATGGGGGCGTGTGAGCCCCAGATGGAACAGGACCCACTTGTCTCGGACGAGGTACCAGTAGAGGCCGAGTTGTCATCGGAAACGGGGTCGGCGTTGGCGAGGGACCCATACGCCAACGCCGTGGTCCAGAGTGGTGTCATCGCCGTCCTGAATCCGAGCAACGCGGTGGGCGCGCCGGATGGGAACGTCGCCACCTTCTTGAGCCTCCTGGGCGGCTCGCTGCTGTTGGATATGGGCCAGGGTGAAGAAGGGACGGGGCCCCTGCGCATCTACTATCGCGGGCTGTCGCTCGCGGTGGTGGCCCAGGTGGAGTTCCTTCGCCCGGACATGACCATCATCAGCACGGGACAGGCGAACCTCCTGGACCTGGGAGTCGGTACGCACTCCGCGCTGGTGCCTTTCAGCAGCGCGACGCCCTACCGCTACGTGAGGCTGCGCGGCGGGCTGGCCTCGGTGTACAGCGTGGACGCCGTGGAGGACACGGGGGGCGGGGTGGGCGCCGTCTGTGGTGATGGCCGGGTGGGCAGCGCGGAGCAGTGTGACGATGGCAACCGGGCGTCGGGAGACGGCTGTAACAGCAACTGCCAGGTGGAGCCGGGCTATACCTGTCAGGGGACGCAGCCCAGCGTCTGCTCCGATGTCGACGAATGCGCGAACGGCACCGCGCAGTGCTCGGTGAATGCGAACTGCACGAATACGCCGGGCAGCTACACCTGCACGTGCAAGCCGGGCTACTCGGGCAATGGTTGGACGTGTGTGGACATCGACGAGTGCGCGAACGGGACGGCCACGTGCCAGCCGGGGCAGACGTGTGTGAATACGCCCGGTGGCTACACCTGCGAGGGGCAGACCTGCCAGGCTCCCCGGGTGCAGTGCGGCTCGCAGTGCGTGGATGTGTCGTCGGATAGGTCCAACTGCGGCGGCTGCGGCGTTGTCTGTCCCGCGGCGAAGACCTGCTCGGAGGGGGTCTGCGTGATGGGAGGGATCAAGTTGCAGATCGCCGCGACGTGGGGACGCGACGGGGATGGAGACCTCATCGTCCGGACGCCCACGGGGAAGCTCATCTACTACGACAACCGCGGCCCTGATTCCGCGACGGATTACGGGTTGCTGGACATGGAGGTGACGACCGGAAGGGGGCCAGAGCGGGTGGTCTGGAACACTGGCGTGCCGCCGCCGGCGGGGCAGTACGACATCTGCTTCAAGGCGGCGGGCTTCGCTCCGCCGCCCAGCACGGCGAACCCCGTGTCGTACTCCGTCACGGTGATGCGGCCGGGCGAGGCGGACCTGGTTCTCTGGGGCGCCGTCGTCAGCGCCGACGTGGGCGCGGAATGCCACCCGGCCCACCCCGCGTATGTCACGTCCTTCACGTACCCCGGCAGTCCCTAGGTGACGTGACGGCCTGACGGCCCCAGGTCCCTCGATACGCAGCGAGGCGACCCGAGGCCCTAAAACACGAAGGCCGGTAGCCTTGAGCTGCCTCAAGGACTACCGGCCAGGTTTCGTGAGCGGCGGACGGGGATCGAACCCGCGACCCCGAGCTTGGGAAGCTCGTGCTCTACCAGCTGAGCTACCACCGCGGGCGAAGCAGGGCGCAAAGTACGAGCCGCCCCGTGGCTTGTCAACGGGAAGTGGCGCGCTACTCGGACTCCTCGACGGTGAGCTGGTAGGAGTCCTGGAAGTTGGACTCACGGTTGCGCGCGTCGCGCACCTCGAAGACGTAGACGCCCGGCTCGGCGCTGTAGCGGATGCTCTCCGGCTGGTCGCCCTTGGCGCGGTCCGCCGTCTGCACGAGCGACAGCTTGCCGTCCGGCTGGACCCGGTGCAGGTACAGGCCCACGTCCACCTTGAGGATGCCCAGCAGGGTGGCGCGGATGGGCGTGCGCACGGGCCGGTCCGACAGGTCCAGGCGGAAGAAGTCCGTGTCCTTCACCGGGTACACGGTGCCGCGCACTGGCTGCCCGAGCGTCAGGGCCTGCGCCCGGTCCGGGGTGTTGTTGGGCTCACGCTCCTCGCTGCCGTTGTCCGGAACCGTCGTGATGTTGATGCGGTAGGGCTGCTCCGCGTTCTCGAAGTCCTTCACCCACTTGCCGTCCACCTTGCGCGAGGCACCCTCCACCCGGAAGTAGCAGGCCCCGTTGCAGGCCACGTTGTTGAGGCGCTCGGGTTCCTTGAGGCCGCCGTCATTGGCGCGCAGCAGCACGGTCTCCTTGCCGGCGTCGTCCTGGGGGGGCTCCACCATGGAGAGCACCAGGTCCAGCCGCTCCACGCCGGACAGCTCCACCTTCGCCAGCACGGGCTCGGACGTCTTCAGCACGAAGTAGTCCACGTCGCCCTTGGGAGCGAGGAAGCCCTGGCGGTAGCCGCCGGCCGTCAGCGGCGTGGCCTTGTGGAGCTCGTCGTTCGGCTCCAGCTCGGCGCTCGCGCCCGCTTCTTCCTGAGACACGGTGAGCGTGTAGGGCATGGTGGCGTTGAAGGTCCGGCGGGCGTCCTTGCCCGTGCCCGCCCAGCTCGTCTTCACCACCACATAGACGACCCGGTCGTTGGCGCGCACACCAATGTTACGCAGGGAGAGTGTCTCGCCCTCCTTGCCGCGCACGGTGAACAGCGGCGCCTCCGCGGCGGACAGCACCGAGAGCTCCGGCCGCACGCCATCCACGCCGGTCAGTTCGATCTTGAGCGCCACCGAGGGCGGCTCGGGAGGGACTGGCGGGCTGGCGCCCAGGGCCCGCGCGATGGCCGCGCCCACCGCCGCGCTGCCCACGGGGGGAGGCTCGCTGCCCGCGAAGGTGCCTTCCAGGGTGGGGGAGGGTGTGTCTTCATCGCCTTGGCCGTGCGTGTTCCCCTCCTGGCTGCGCCGCGCCGCCGCGCCATAGGGGGCCTCGTCATCCAGGTCCGGGGACTCGGCGCTGTTGCCATGCTGGGCGATGAGCCCACTCCCGCCGCCGCCCTGGCCGGGCTGCGCGACGGGGCCGCCAGCGCCAATGCCGTCGAGGCCCTGCTGCGCGCCAAGGCCCCCCGATTCGGTCTGGCCCGGCTCCAGTTCTCCGCGTCCGGTGCCGCCCAGGCCCTGCGGCGTCCCCGGCCCCGCGCCGTCCCGTCCCGGCGCCGAATCCTCGGAGCCGCCCATGTCCTGGGGGACGGACGGCGAGGCGCCGCCGCCCCCGGATGCGCCTCCGCCCTCGCTCGGGGGCGGGGCCGGGTCGGGCAGCTCGATGCGGTACCAGTCCTCGTCCCCGGCGTGGCCCAGGTAGGCGGACACCGTCTGGCCCAGTGGCAGGTCCACCGCGTCCACGGCCCTGTCGTTGGGCTCGCGCTCCTCGCCGTCCTCGGGCACGCGCATGCGGACGTCGAGCGTGTACGCCCCGCCCACGCCCTTGCGCGCGGGCACCACGCGGATGAAGCGCTCCCCGTCGACGTAGAGGTTGGGGAAGCGCTCCGGCTTGCCCTCGCCCTCGCTGTTGACGCCGACCAGCCGGTTGCGGTCGCGGTCATACACCTCGAAGGTGATGTCGCCCCCGGGCAGACCGGACACGGAGACCTCGACGATGCGCGGCGAGGCGGGCGCCAGCCGGTACCAGTCCTCATCCGCCTTGTTCGGCTGCGCGGTCAGCTCCGCGCTCACCGTGCTGTTGCGGGTGAGGTCGAGCGCCTGGTCGGGCCTGTCATTGGGCTCCTGCTCCGTGAGGGCGGACGGCCCGGTCTCCACCGGACCCGCGTCCGGGGCTTCCGCCGCCTTGTCTTCCTTGCAAGCGGCCAGCATCAGCCCCAGCACACAGACCCACCCCCAACGTCTCATCACGGTCTCCTCCAGAACAGACCGCCATCCTTCCCGGAGGCCATGGCGTGTCAAGCGCCCCAACACCCCCGCGGGTGCTTTCATCCGCAGCGCCCGGACCTCTCCGTGTATCCATGGACTGGAGCCCCGCGAGCGAGGCGATCAAAGATGCGGGCGCATGCGACGCCTGCTCCTCGCCTCCCTCCTGTTCGCCACCGCGGCCCACGCCGCGCCCAATGTCCCACCCGGCTACGTCCAGACGGCTGACTGGCTCGACCGCACCAGCCAGCCCGAGCGCTACGGGCCGCTCAACGTGCTCGATGGCCGGGACTCCACCGCCTGGTGCGCCAGCGGCGAGTCACCCGCCGCCTTCACCTTCGGCTTCAAGGAAATCGTCGCCGTGGACGAGGTGCGCGTCTACACGGGGGACGGCACGGACCGGGCTGCTTTCAAGGCCCGTGCTCGCGCGCGCAAGCTGACGCTCACGGGCGTGAAGGACGCCCGCAGCGTCAGCGTGGAGGACAAGCGCGGCCTCCAGTCCGTGCCGCTCAAGCCCGCGCTGCGGGGCGCCCGCTTCACGCTGGAGGTGGCCGACCGCTTCCCGGGGGCGAAGGATGATGCGCCCGTGTGCGTCACCGACATCATCTTCTACTCGGGCGGGAAGCCCCTCAACGGCACCTGGCTGGCGCCGAAGCTGCGTTACAACGCCCGGCTCGCGCCGCTGCTGGGCACCTGGTTCGGCGGCTTGAAGGGCGCGCCGCACCGCTTCCTGTCCTTCTACCTGGACGGGACCTACAGCTTCACCGAGGAGCCGTTGGAGGGAGAGGTGTCCTCCACCGTCAGCGGCGCGTACACCCTGTCCGGAGAGAAGCTGACCCTGGAGGTGCCTTCACACGGACGGGTGACGGTGCGCTTCCCGAAGGGCGACGCGGAAGGGACTCGCGCGCCGGACGCGTCGCTCGAGTTCGACGGACCCGTGAGCGAGGCGTGGGGACGCGAGTTCCGCAGCCAGCGCTGATTGGATGGGGGGCCGCCGCCCGCCTGCCTTCCCGGGCCGCGGCGGTCTGCCTAGAGAGCAGCCATCTTCCGCTTCCCGCCGAAGTGGCGGAAGAACTCGATGATTTCCTCGACGGCAACCTTCACGTCCGTGGCGTTCAGGAACTCGGATTCCAGGAAGATGCCGCCGCAGGACTCACAGGTATCGTAGTGGAGCGGGTGCTGGCGGTCGCCGCCGTCCACGCGGACGAGGTCGACCTGGCACTCGGGGCATTGGCCGGTCAACGCCTCCGCATCCACCTTGCCACCCTGGCTCTCCAGCCCGGGGAGGTTGTTGTGGAGCAGGACCCGGTTGAGGTCCGCGACGTCGATCCACAGCCCGCCGCACTCTCCACACTTTCGCAACGTCTGATCATCCCCCTCGAGATCGGACATCTCGACGTTGCAGCTGGGGCAATTCATGGGCCGGTTCCATTCTCCTGTTGTGGGGGAGTGGTGTTCTCCCCAGTGGATTGGAGAATGATAGGTCGCGCGAAAATTCGGATGCAACCCGCCTAGCAGCTTCTGTTGGCAACGCGCCGTCTCGTCGCCCCCCAGCCCCCTCGGCCCTACGCCTTCTCGCGGCGGATGTCCGCGCCGAGGCCTTGCAGCTTGCGCTCCAGGCGCTCGTAGCCCCGGTCCAGGTGGTAGACGCGGCTGACGTCGGTGCGCCCCTCGGCTCGGAGCCCCGCGAGGATGAGCGATGCGCTCGCCCTCAGGTCCGTTGCCATGACGGGCGCGCCGCTCAGGCCCTTCACGCCCTTCACCACCGCCGTGTGCCCCTGGATGGTGATGTCCGCGCCCAGGCGGTGCAGCTCGGGCACGTGCATGAAGCGGTTCTCGAAGATGTTTTCGCTGATGACGGACGTCCCCTGACTGACGGACATGAGCGCCATTAGCTGGGCCTGCATGTCCGTGGGGAAGCCCGGGTGCTCGGTGGTGGTGATGTTCACCGCGTCGAGCCGCAGCGGCGCCTGGCAGCGCAGCCCGCCGCCCTCGGCGGTAATCGTGCACCCGGCCTCGCGCAGCTTCTCCACCACCGCGTCCATGTGCTCGGGCACCACGTGCTTCACCAGCACGTTGCCGCCGGAGATGGCCGCCGCCACCAGCAGGGTGCCCGCCTCGATGCGGTCGGGGAGGATGGCGTGCTCCACCGGCCGCAGCCCGTCCACGCCCTCGATGGTGATGGTGGAGGTGCCCGCGCCCTCGATGCGCGCCCCCATCTTGTTGAGCACCCTGGCCAGCTCCTCGACCTCGGGCTCGCGGGCACAGTTCTCCATCACCGTGCGGCCCCGGGCCAGCACCGCCGCCATCATCACGTTCTCCGTGCCGGTGACGGTGATGACGTCGAAGTTGACCATGCCCCCCTTGAGCTGCTTCGCCCGGGCCTCCACGTAGCCTTCCGTCAGGTGGATGTCCGCGCCCAGCGCCTTCAGCCCCTTGAGGTGCTGGTCGATGGGCCGGGCGCCGATGGCGCAGCCGCCCGGCATGGACACGCGCGCCCGTCCGAAGCGGGCCACGAGCGGCCCCAGCACCAGCACGCTGGCGCGCATCGTCTTCACCAGGTCGTACGGCGCCTCCGGGGTGACGTGGCCGTTGACGCCCACCTGGCAGAGGTCCTGCTGTCCGGCATCACGCCCGGCGTCACAGCCCATGGTGCGCAGCACCTTGAGCATGGTGGCGACGTCCGCCAGGTCCGGCACGTTGCGGTAGGTGGAGGTGCCGTCCGCCAGCAGCGCCGAGGCGAGGATGGGCAGCGCCGCGTTCTTCGCGCCTGAAGCCTGCACTTCGCCGTGCAGCGCCTGGCCGCCCTTGATGACAATCTTGTCCATGGTTCCCTGCGTCTCAGCCCTGTGGCCCGCTGGCCACGGGCTGTGTCCCAAAAGCCATCCGTTCCCGCCGCTCCAGGTCCTTCTCCACCCGCGCGTCCGCGTAACCCGCGGCTCGCAGGAGCTCCAGGACGGCGGGGCCCTGGTCCTCACCAATCTCCATTGCAAGGAGGCCGCCAGGCTCCAGCCACTGGCGCGCGCCCGCCACCACCCGGCGCACGGCCACCAGCCCGTCGGGGCCGCCGTCGAGCGCCAGCTTCGGTTCGCGCCGGACCTCGGCGGACAGGCCGGGGATGTCACTGGAGGCGATGTAGGGAGGGTTGGACACCACCACCTGGAAGCGCGCGTCTGCGGGCACCGGGGCGAAGAGGTCGCCTTGCAGCACCGTCACCCGGTCCGCCACGCCCAGCGCCTCGGCGTTCTCCTGCGCCAGCGCGCAGGCATCCGGCGACAGGTCGGTGGCGATGACGGTGGCCTGTGGCCGCTCGGCCGCGAGGCTGATGGCGATGCAGCCCGAGCCCGTGCATACGTCCAGCGCGCGGGCGGGCGCGTCCTTGGGGAGCATGTGCAGCGCCGCCTCGACGAGCAGCTCCGTCTCCGGCCGCGGAATCAGCACCCGGGCATCGACCTTGAAGGGGCGATTGTAGAACTCGCGCACGCCCGTCAGGTACTGCGTGGGCTCGCCCGCCATGCGCCGCTCGATGAGGCCACGGTAGGCGCCCAGCTCCTCCTTGGAGAGGGGGCGGTCCAGGTCCACGTACAGCCGGACGCGGCTGAGCTTCAGCACGTGCGACAGGAGAATCTCCGCGGTGAGCCGCGGCGCATCCACCTGTCGCTTCTCGAAGTGCTGCGTCGTCCAGGTGAGGACCCTGCGGATGGTCCAGGGCTCGTTGCTCATGCGGTGGGCTTCAAGCCGCCAGCCGTCTGCGCCTTGAGCGCTTCGGCCTGATAGTAGGTCCGGCAGGCGGTGATGACCTCATCCACGTCACCGGCCATGACGCCCGGCAGGTTGTGCAGCGTCAGCCCGATGCGGTGGTCCGTCAGCCGGTCCTGCGGGAAGTTGTAGGTGCGAATCTTCTCGCTGCGGTCGCCCGTGCCCACCTGGGAGCGGCGGGTGGAGTCGCGCTCGTTGCGGATGCGCTCCTGCTCGATTTCGTAGAGCTTCGCCCGCAGCATGCGCATGGCCATGTTGCGGTTCTTCAGCTGGCTCTTCTCCTGCTGGCACTTCACCACGATGCCCGTGGGGTGGTGGATGAGGCGCACCGCGGAGTCGGTGGTGTTGACGCTCTGGCCGCCGGAGCCCGTCGAGCGCATCACCTGCATCTCGATGTCCGCCGGGTTCACCTGCACGTCCACGTCCTCCGCCTCCGGCATCACCGACACCGTGATCGTGGACGTGTGGATGCG
The DNA here is from genome assembly GCA_023426545.1 of Pseudomonadota bacterium. GTDB lineage: Bacteria > Myxococcota > Myxococcia > Myxococcales > Myxococcaceae > Myxococcus. The sequence continues at coordinate 65,201 of JAFAAN010000087.1, read as the reverse complement.
GCCCTGCGTCTCCGTGGCCGGCACGCGCTGCACGCGGTGCACGCCGGACTCGTACTTCATGTTGCTGAAGACGGCGTCCCCGGACAGCGTCACCGTGGCGTCCTTCACGCCGCCGGCGTTGCCCGGGCTCATGTCGAGGATCTCCGCCTTCCAGCCGCGGCTGTCCGCGTAGCGGAGGTACATCTGCATGACCTCCTCGGCGAAAAGGGCCGCCTCGTCTCCGCCCGCGCCCGCACGGATTTCAAGGATGACGTTCTTGTCGTCGTTGGGGTCCTTGGGCAGGAGCAGAATCTTGAGCTGGGCCTCCAGCTCCTCGCGCTGCTGCTTCAGGCCGGGCAGGGCCTCGCGGGCGAAGGCCTTCTCGTCGGCGTCGCCGCTGTCGAGCCAGGTCTCCACCTCGTCGAGGTCGGCGAGCACCTTGCGGTAGGTGCGGAAGGCCTCGACCAGCTTCTCCAGGCCGGCGCGCTCCTTGGACACCTTCTGGAGCCTCGCCGAATCGGCGAGCACGTCGGGGTTCGACAGGTCGGCGGTCAGGCGTTCGAACCGGCGCTCGACGTCTTCGAGTTTGTCAATCATCGTCGTTCCGGGGGGTATTGCCCCTTTGCTGGCCCTCTGGCAAGGGCGGGCAGAGTCAAGAAAGTCCTTGGACGCTCGGGCAGGAGCATGAAAAAAGGCCGCCCTCACATCACCACACGGAGTCCTTCCACATGCCCGCCCAGAAGGGAAATCGTTCCAAGAAGAAGGTCGCCAACCGCGCCAAGGGCCGGAGGGCCCAGCTGAAGCGCCGTCGCATCCGCGCCAAGAAGGGCCAGTCCAACAACAAGGTCTAGCGTGCTGGCTACTCCCTCCCTCGGGCTTCGGGGGAGGGAGGCGGGCGAGCCCACGGCTCCAACTCGGGCAGCATCCGCTCCACGCCCTCGGACGACTCGGCCAGCAGCCGCAGCACCGCCTCCGCCGCCTCGCCCGTGACGGGCACCGGCTGGAAGGGCAGCTCCGGGAAGCGGTCGGTCCTCAAGGGCAGAATCTCGCTGGACAGGTAGGCGCCGTCGGGCCCGAAGTGGCCCTTCCACAGCGCGCCGCGCTTGTCGCGAGGGTTCCAGTTCCCCCCGAAGACGAAGTTCCCCAGCGAGTAGACGACGGGCCGCCCCTGGTGCAGCGCCATGCCCTGGAGCACGTGGGGGTGGGCGCCCAGCACACCTGATGCGCCCGCGTCGATGGCCGCGTGGGCCAGCCGGACCTGGTAGGGCTCCGGGGTGTAGGTGCCCTCGCGGCCCCAGTGGAAGTAGGGCAGGACGATGTCCGCCTGCGCCCGGGCCGCGGCGATGTCCTCGCGCAGCATCCGCTCCATGACCTCCTCGTCGGAGAAGTGGCCGGCCACCCCGGGCGTCGTCTCCGTGGCGTAGACCTGGGGCGGCTCGATGTTGCGCGTGCCCAGGAAGAAGTAGCCCAGCAGCGCCACCCGCTGCCCGCCCACGGTGACGATGGCGGGGCGGCGGGCCTCCGCCAGGTTCCGGCCCGCGCCGAAGTAGGGGATGTGGGCCGCGTCCAGGGTGTCCAGGGTGTCCAGCAGGCCCTGGGCGCCGAAGTCCATCAGGTGGTTGTTGGCCAGGCTGACCACGTCCACGCCGCCAGCGGTGAGGACGCCCACCAGCTCCGGCTTCGCGCGGAAGTTGAAGTTCTTGGGCAGCTTCTCGCCGCGTTCGGTGAAGGGGCACTCCAGGTTGACGACGAAGAGGTCGGCCGCGTCCGTCAGGGGCTTCACCTCCTGGAAGCCGTAGGCCGCCAGGGCCTCCTTCGGGCGGCCCCTGGCCGCTTCCGCGTCGTAGTGCGTCTGGTAGTTGTGGCCCAGCGTCACGTCGCCGCCCACGATGATGGAGATGGGGCGGGCGGGGGGCCCGGCGTCCGGCGCCTCGGGGGGAGGGGCGGGCGCGAGGGGCGCCTCCCCGGGGGCGGGGGATTGTCGGGCCGGCTCCTCCGCCGGGGACGGCGCGGGCGGGGGGACGGCGCGGGGGTGACAGGCGGACAACAGCAACAGCAGCAGGGCGGCGTGGCGCATGGGCGGGGGGAAACTCTACCTTGCACCTCTTGGAGCGCGGCGCGTAGATTGCCCGCGCGCTCATGGCCCGCGAAAAGGACAACATCGCTCTCTCCGACGAGCACAATACTCGTGGAATCGAGCTGGCGGACCGGGGTTGGCTCGACGAGGCCATCAAGGAGTTCAAGAAGGCCATCGACCTCGACCCGAGCTCCGCGCACGCCCACGACAACCTGGCGACCGTCTACGCGGAGAAGAAGCTCTTCCGGGACGCGCTCTCCGAGTACCTCACCGCCCTGAAGCTGGAGCCGGAGAGCGCCACGGCGCACTACAACCTGGCCTGCTTCCTCTCCACCCACGCGGGGGAGATGGCCGTGGAGGAGTACAAGGAAGCCATCGAGCTGGACCCGGAGTACCCGGACGCCCACCTCAACCTGGGCCTCACCTACGCGGACCAGGGCCGGGTGGAGGAGGCGATGCGGGAGCTCCAGACGGCCATCGAGCTGGACCCCCAGGACGCCTTCCCCCGCCACGAGCTGGCCGCGCTGATGATGGACGAGGGCGACTACCGCTCCGCCATCACCCAGCTGAAGGAAGTGGTGCGCCTGGAGCCGGACAACTTCGAGGCGCAGCTCGACCTGGGCATCTGCTACGCGCAGAAGGGCTTCTACGCGGAGGCGGAGCGCGCCTACGAGCGGGCCCGGGCGCTGAATCCCGAGGACCTGCTGCTCAACTACAACCTGTCCGCCCTGTTCGCCCTGTGGGGGCGCCCCAAGGACGCGGTGCAGTACCTCCAGAAGTCGCTCACGGCGGACCGTCCGAAGGTCATGGGGTGGCTGGCCACGGACCCGATGTTCGACGCCCTCAAGGGTGACCCGGACTTCGAAGCCTTGTTCTGAGCCATGGGCAACGAATGGTTGTTCCTCGGGCTGGCGATCCTCCTCGTCTTCGCCAACGGCTTCTTCGTGGCGACCGAGTTCGCCATCGTGAAGATTCGCGCCACCCGCTTGCAGGCGCTGGTGGACGAGGGCGCGCCGGGCTCCGCCACGGCGATGAAGATGGTGGAGAAGCTGGACGCCTACCTCTCCGCCACGCAGTTCGGCATCACCCTGGCGTCGCTGGGCCTGGGCTGGCTGGGTGAGCCGGCCTTCGCGCGGCTCCTGGAGCCGGTGCTGGTGAAGCTGGTGCCGGAGGGCGCCGCCTCCACGGTGGCCCACTCCGCGGCGGTGGTGATCGCGTTCAGCATCATCACCTTCCTGCACATCGTGCTCGGCGAGCTGGCGCCCAAGAGCCTGGCGATTCAACGCCCGGAGGCCACGACGCTCGCGGTGGCGATGCCCATGCGGCTGTTCTACGTCCTGTTCTACCCGGCCATCGTCCTGCTCAACGGGCTGGCGGCGTGGGTGCTGCGCATCTTCGGCCTCCAGTCGGTGGGGGAGGCGCACGAGGCGCACAGCGAGGACGAACTGCTCGTCATCCTCCACAGCTCCGCGCAGGCCGGAGCGATTACGACGGCGCGGGCGGAGCTGCTGGAGCGCGCGCTGGAGATGGCGCAGAAGACGGCGCGGCAGGTGATGGTGCCGCGCAACCAGGTGCGGTTCCTGGACGTGGAGGAGCCGCTGGAGAAGTGCATCGCGGATGCGCGCGCGGCGGGCCATACGTGGCTGCCGGTGTGCCGGGGCAACCTCGACGAGGTCGAGGGCCTGGTGAACGCGAAGGACCTCTTCTTCCTGCTGTCGCGCGGCGAGCTGCGCAGCCTGGCCCAGGTGCAGCGGCCGGTACTCTTCATCCCGGAAGGGGCCACGCTGGAGCAGCTGCTGGCGGAGTTCCGGCGGCGCCGCCGGCAGACGGCGCTGGTGGTGGACGAGCACGGCGGCACCTCCGGCCTGGTGACGATTGCCGACGTGGTGGCCGAGGTGGTGGGCGACGTGGCCGAGCTGGGCCGGCGCATGGACGAGGTCCGCGCGCTGCCAGGGGGGCGCTTCGAGCTGCCGGGCACCGCGCAGCTCGACGATTTGGAGGAGCGGCTGGACGTCACCTTCGACCTCGACGAGGACGAGGAGGGCGAGGTGACGACCATCGCCGGCTACCTGATGACGAAGCTGGGGCGCGTTCCCGTGAAGGGGGACTCGCTGCGGCTCGACATGTGGCGCATCGTCGTGGACGCGGTGGAAGGGCCGCGCGTGGTGCGCGTGACGGTGGAGCCGCAGTCGCGCACGGCCCCCACGCGCACCGCGGCGGACGGCGGCCCGGGCCCGGGGGACGTGCCCCCCGGCGCTTCCGGCGAGCCCTCGTAGCGCGTCCTTCGCTGCGGGCGTTCCAGGCTTCACGACGGGGCCGTTCTACGGCGCGGCGCGCCTTGCCATGGTGCCGGGCGTGGGCCTGCGGTGCGCGTGCGGCGTGTGTGGCGCGCTGCTCGCGTGAGGGCGGGCCTGCCTGGCAGGTGGGCTCCAGGGCCCCGGTGTCGAGCCATGTCAGACCGGGCTGCTAGGTCCCGTGAGGTGACGCTTCTACGTAGCGCAACAGGACTCAACAGGGCTGCGACGCTGGCGTCCGCGCGTGGGACGTGCCGCGCGCGGCGCAGCAGCGGCCCCGCACGGCGCGCGCTACAGGCCGCGTCTGCTCTGTCGCAGGGCAGGCAACCAAACGTATGGCGATGCGTGGCATGGCCACGCTTGATCGCCCGGGAGGTGGCTGGTACTCCTTTTCGTCGAACGCTCCGGAGCCGATTTTTCGGCCTCGCGCGCGTTTCTCTCCTCGTACAGAGCCCGCTCTAGGAGCCCGCTGGCATGCGAATCAAGCGGTTGGACATCACCGGCTTCAAGTCCTTCATGGAACGGAGCGTCTTCACGTTCGATGAAGGCGTGACGGGAATCGTCGGGCCCAACGGCTGCGGCAAGTCCAACGTCGTCGACGCCATCCGCTGGGTGATGGGTGAGCAGAGCGCGAAGAACCTCCGTGGCCGTGGCATGGAGGACGTCATCTTCAACGGCTCGGAGAACAAGCCGCCGCTGTCCATGGCGGAGGTGTCGCTCACGTTCATCGTGGATGACACGGACCAGCTCGCGCCCCAGTACCAGGGCTTCTCCGAAGTCACGGTGACGCGGCGCCTGTTCCGCAACGGCGACTCCGAGTACCTCATCAACAAGACGCAGTGCCGCCTGCTGGACATCACCGAGCTGTTCCTCGGCACCGGCGTGGGCACCAAGGCGTACTCCATCATCGAGCAGGGCCGCGTGGGCCTCATCGTGTCCAGCAAGCCGGAGGACCGGCGCCACCTGCTGGAAGAGGCCGCGGGCATCACCAAGTACAAGGCCCGCCGCAAGGCCGCCGAGCGCAAGATGGAGGCGACGGACGCGAACCTGCTGCGCGTCACCGACATCACCAATGAGCTGGAGAAGCGGCTCGACGCGCTCTCCCGCCAGGCGAAGAAGGCGGAGAAGTACAAGAAGCTCAAGGCGCGCATGCGGGACATCGACCTGCACGCGGCCACCCACCGCCAGCTCGAGCTGATGGCGGAGAAGAAGATGCTCCAGTCGCGGCTGGAGAACCTGGGCTCCGAGGAGCGCGAGAGCCTGGACCGGGTGAAGGAGCTGGAGGAGACCATCACCCGCCGCCGCGCCGAGCTGGACGCGGAGGCCGCGGCGCTCCAGGCGCTGGCCGCCGAGGTGCACACCCTGGAGAGCGCGTTGCAGCGCGACACCCAGGAGATGTCCTACGGCAAGCGCGACCTGGAGGAGACGCGCGCCCGCGTGGCCGCCGCCCAGGTGGAGCTGGACGGCCTGGTGGCCCGCAAGGCGGAGATGTCCGACGCCATGGCCGCCCGCGAGGCGGAGCTGTCGGGCATCGCCGGCTCGTGGAAGGAGGACGAGGTCGCGATGCAGGTGGCGCAGGAGGAGCTGCGCCGCGTGTCCCAGCTCCAGACGGAGGTGGCGCTTCGCCTGGAGCAGGAGCGCGCCGGCCTCGTCGCCGTGGCCACGCGGCTGGCCAACCACGAGAGCAACCTGGTCAACCTCGCCCGGCAGCGCGGGGACCTGGAGGCCCGCCGCGCGAAGCTCCAGGGCGAGCTGGAGGCGCTGCGCGCCCAGGAGCAACAGCTGGAGAACGTGCGCGGCGACGTGGCGAAGCGGGTGGAGGACACCCGGCACCTCGCGGCGGAGCTGGCCGAGCGCAAGGGCCAGGAGGAGGACGCGCTCACCCGCACGCGCGCCGCCTTCACGGAGAACGAGATCGAGGTCATCGCGCTGCGCGAGGAGCTGAGCGACAAGCGCAGCCGCCTGGCCACGCTGGAGGACATCCAGAAGAACTACGACGGCTTCGACCGCGGCGTGCGCGCGGTGATGACGCGCGCCGGCGTGTCGCCCCGCGAGCAGGGCATCTTCGGCCTGGTGGCGGACGTCATCAACGTCACCCCGAGCTACGAGCGCGCGGTGGAGGCCGCCCTGGGCGAGCGGCTCCAGCACGTCATCGTCGAGAGCCGCGACAAGGGCGTGGAGCTGGTGGAGTACCTCAAGAGCCACGCCGAGGGCCGGGGCAGCTTCCTCCCGGTGCCCGCGCTGGACGCGCTGCCGCCGCCGCTGGAGCCTGACTTCAGCCGGCCCGGCGTGCTGGCGCATGCCCTGCGCGAGGTGACGTGCGAGGAGGCCCTGGCGCCGCTGGTCCAGCTGCTGCTCGGCGACGTCATCATCGTCCAGGACGTGGCCACCGCGCGGGCCTGGGCCGAGTCGGGAGGGCCGCAGTGCACGCTGGTGACGCAGGAGGGCGAGGTCTTCCGCCCGGACGGCACCATCGTCGGTGGTGAGCGCGAGGGCGCGGCGGTGGGCGCGCTCCAGAAGAAGCGCGAAATCGCCGAGCTGGCCACCGAGGTGGCCCGGGTGGAGGAGCGCTACAACGAGATTCTCACCCGGCACTACACGCTCCAGAAGCAGATGGGGCACGCGGAGGGTGTGCTCAAGGGGCTCGCCAAGAATCAGCACGCCGAGGAGCTGAACCTCGCCAGCCAGGAGAAGGACCTGCACAAGGCGGGCGAGGACCTGGCCCGCGTGCGCGAGCGGGTGAGGGAGCTGGAGGTGGAGGAGGGCCAGCTCCACCAGAGCCACACCGCGCTGGCGCACGAGGAGGAGGCGAGCCGCGGCGAGGTGGCGCACGGCCAGGCGGACCGCGAGGGCCGCGAGGAGCGCGTCAAGCAGCTGGTGGCCGAGCAGGAGTCGCTGCGCCTGCGCGCGGAGACGGCCAACGGCGAGCTGACGGGCCTGCGCATCAAGGTGGCCGCGGGCAGCGAGCGGGGCGAGTCCGCGCGCAAGGAGCTGGAGAGCCTCGTGACCCAGCGCCAGGACATGGAGACGCGCATCGCCCGGCTCCAGGCCACGGTGGCGGAGGGCGCCACCCGCGCCGAGGAGCTGGAGCGCCGCATCGTCGACACGGACGGCGGACTGGCCCGGCGCGCGGAGGAGCACAAGCTCGCGGCGCAGGGGCTGGAGGCCCGCCGCGCCGCGCACACCACCGCCTCCGCGGAGGTGCGCGAGCAGGACACGCTGTTCCGCGAGCTGCGCGGCCGCGTGGACGAGCTGATGCAGGGCCTGTCACAAATCTCGCTGCGCGAGCGTGAAATCGCCCTGGAGCTGGAGCACCTGTCGGCGGGCATCCGCGAGCGGCACCAGGTGGAGCTGGCGAACGAGCTGCACACGTACCACCTGCTGCCCGCGCTGGCGCCGGAGTCCGAGGCGGAGCTGAAGGACCTGCGCGCGCAGGTGGAGAAGATGGGGGAGATCAATCTCACCGCCATCGACGAGCACGCCGAGCTGTCCAAGCGCTACGACTTCCTCATCGCGCAGAAGAAGGACCTGCAGTCGTCCATCGAGCAGCTCAAGGACGCCATCCAGCGCATCGACGCCACCAGCCGCGAGCGCTTCAAGCAGACCTTCGACGTGGTGAACGAGAAGTTCCAGGCCATCTTCCCGCGCCTGTTCGGCGGTGGCCGGGCGAGCCTCATCCTCACCAACGAGGGGCCGGGGCAGGAGCCGGGCGTGGAGATCGTCGCCCAGCCGCCCGGCAAGAAGCTGCAGAGCGTCAACCTGCTGTCCGGTGGCGAGAAGGCCCTCACCGCCGTGGGCCTCATCTTCGGCATCTTCCTCATCAAGCCGACGCCCTTCTGCCTCCTCGACGAGGTCGACGCGCCGCTGGATGAGGGCAACGTGGGCCGCTACAACGACATGGTGAAGGAGATGAGCAAGCAGTCGCAGTTCATCCTCATCACCCACAACAAGCGCACCATGGAGATCTCCAACACCCTCTACGGCGTCACCATGGAGGAGCCGGGCATCTCCAAGCTCGTCAGCGTGCGCATGCGCGAGGCGGGCGCGGCCAACGACGACAAGGTGACAGCGGCGTAGCCGCGCGCCGGCCGGGTGGGGCACCGGACGCCTCCGGTGCCCGCCTGACCGGAGGCGGCGCTCAGTCCCCAGAAACACGGAAGGCGCGGGCCCCGGACCTCCGGGCTCCCGCGCCTTCGCGTTCTCCCGCCGTGGGACGGGGGACTACTTGAAGTTCTTCTTCGGGCAGGCGGCCTTGTCCTGCGCGGCAATCTTCTCCGCGTCCGTCAGCTCCTTCACCGACTCGTCCACGTTCTTCTGCGTGGCCGCGACGACGTCACCCCAGTTGTCCGCGTCCTTCGCCGCCATCTCCGTGGCCAGGTCCAGCGCGGCCTGGTCCGTGGCCTGGCGGGCCTTGATGGACTCGATGACGTCCGCGTCCGCCTTCACCAGGGCGTCGCACTTGCTGGCCATCTCGTCGAAGAGCCGCCAGTTCTTCGTCTTCTGGTAGCGGTCGACGACCTCGGCGTACGCCAGGGCCGCCGGGGTGCGGGCGCCATCGGCGATGGCCGAGTCCGCCGCGCGCTGGGTGCGGTTGAGGTCGAGCTGGAGGAAGCGCAGCTCGGGCGGCAGTTCGGCGGACGCGGCGTCCGGCGCGGACGAGTCGAAGTGGACGAAGCGGTAGGAGAAGCCCAGCTCGTCCGAGTTCAGCTTGGCCGGCAGCGCGGCGATCTTCGGCTGGAGGCAGGCGGCCAGCTGGTCCGCCTCGGTGTTGCCGGAGGGCTCGAAGGTGACCTCGGCCGGGGTGGGCTGCGCCTTGAGGAGCTTGATCTTCGCGGTCAGCGGCGGCGGGACCTGCTCCTTGAAGTTGGTGTAGCACTCACACCAGCTCGGCTGCGCCAGACGGACCGCGCCGGTGAAGTCCGAGCCCTCGTTGATGCCGAAGGTGACGGAGTTGAGCCCGCTGGCGGTGTGCTCGAAGGGGATGGCGGCCTCCACCGGCTGCGCGCCCTTGGGCAGCGCGGCCAGCTTCACCTGCGTGTCCACCACGTTCTGGATGCAGGCCTGGCCCTCGGGGGTGAGGTTCGTCCCGCTGACGGCGTGGGAGGCGCCCTGGTCCGTGACGGTGGTCTTGACCTCCACCGAGGTGGCCTTCTCCGGACCCCGGTGCTTCGGGTCCACGAGGCACTCCATCACCTGCGGGCGGGTGGTCAGCAGCGCGCCCAGCACGACGCCCTGGCTCGCCTGCTCCGGCAGCTGCAGCTCGCGCGGGAAGCAGTTCACGAGGTCGAACGGGGGCTGGTTGGTGATGCGGACCCGCTCCTCGGTCGACGTGGACTGGCCGCCCTGCGCACCAGACTTCTGCTGGCCAGCGCAAGCGGCGGTGAGGACGACGGAGGCTACGGCAACGCGACGCAACATGCGGTTGTTCTCCCTGGGGGTGGATCTGCGTGCGGACTTCTTTACTTCTCCAGGCCCTCGGCGTTCTTGAGGTCCTTGAGCCGAAGCCCGTTCTTTTTCAAAAGGCGATAGAGGCTCTGCATGGAAAGCCCGGTTCGCTGCTCCGCGGCCTTCATGTCGAAGCCCACCGAGCGCATCACCTCGGCGAAGTACAGGCGCTCGAAGTCGGCCAGCACCCGGTCCTTGGCCTCGTGGTAGGGCAGGGTGCCCACCAGCGTGGCCACCTGGGTGGTGGGGGCTTGTCCCTCGGGGCGCCGGGACGGCTGGGCGAGGAAGTCCAGCCAGCTGCTGTTGCCCGTCTCCTCCATGAGCGCGCCGCGCTCCAGCACGTTGCGCAGCTCGCGCACGTTGCCGGGCCAGTCATAGCCTTCGAAGAGGGCCAGCGTCTGGGGCGTGAGGGTGATGCTGGCGCGCAGCGTCTGCGCCAGGGCCTGGGCCAGGACGGGCAGGTCGTCGCGGCGGGTGCGCAGGGGCGGCAGGCGCACCCGCGCCACCGCGAGCCGGAAGTAGAGGTCCGCGCGGAAGCGGCCCTGGCGCACGTCTTCTTCCAGGTTCCGGTGGGTGGAGGCGATGACGCGCACGTCCACCGCCACCGGCTGGCCGTCCAGCGACGGCACCTCGCGCGCCTCCAGCACGCGCAGCAGCTTGCCCTGCACCGGCAGCGGCAGCTCGCCCACCTCGTCCATGAAGAGGGTGCCGCCCCGCGCCGCCTCGAAGACGCCGCGCGCCTCGCGGTCCTCGCCGTCGCCAGCGCGCAGGCCGCCGAACAGCTCGCGCTCGGCCTTCTCCTCGGAGATGAGGTTGCAGTCCACCACCTTGAACGGGCCGTGCCGCCGCGCGGAGTACTGGTGTACCGCGCGCGCCGCCAGCTCCTTGCCCGTGCCTGTCTCGCCCTCGACGAGCAGGCTCATGTCCTCACGGGCGATGCGGCGCAGCTCCGTGAAGACCCAGCGCATCTTCTCCGAGGCGCCCACCAGCGCGCCGAAGGACTCGGCCCCCGCGACCTCCACCTCGGTGGGGCGGGGCGCCACCTTCACGGCCAGCTTCGTCTTGCCCAGCTCCACCTTGTCGCCGCTGGACAGGTAGGCCTGCAGCACCTGCCGCCCATCCAGGAAGGTGCCGTTGCGGCTGCCCGCGTCGCGCAGCAGCAGCCCGCGCGAGGTGCGCTCCACTTCCAGGTGACGGCGGCTCACCGTGGCGTCCGTGAGCACCAGGTCGCAGGCGCCGTCGGAGCCCACGCGGACCAGGCCGTCCTGCGTCTTCACCTTCTTACCCTTGTCAGGCCCGGCGACCACCTCCACCGTCCATTCAGTGATGGGGATGCGGGTGGTGCGTCCTTCCTGTTCGGTCTGTGTGGTCTGGGTGACCTCGGGCCTATCCATATCGGGTCCTCTTTAGGTGCGAGTCGCATGGGCGGGCAAGCCCGACGCGAGCCTCTTCACATCGGGAAAACTCACGGCAGCACGAGCGGAACAATCCTGCCGGAGGGTTGTTGGACACGCGCTTCGACTGGCACGGGTGCCAGCATGGCGCGGGCCAGTGATTGGGGAAGCGCGGGCTGTCCGTCGAGCGTGAGCACGCAGTCGCCCGCGGCGAGCTTCGCGCCCTCGGGCGCGGCGTGCACGCAGAGGCCGCCGGGCTTGCGCGCCAGCGCCTCCAGCACCGCAGGCTCCATGTCGGGGTTGGCGAAGCGCAGGCGCTGCATGCGCAGGAATTGCGGATCCTGCGCGTCTTGTGCGCCCAGGGGCGTTTCCAGGCCCAGCACGTCCCACGGAAGCCACGCCAGGGACGTGGCCACCGCGGGCGAAGGCGCGCGCGGTGGCTTCAGTTGATGGGACAGGCCGTGGAGTGCCTCGCGCGTGAGGTCTTCCATCAGGCGCGTGAGCTCGGGGGCCGGGTCCGCGCCTTCATCGAGGATGTCCGCGTAGGGATTCACCGTGGCCTCACCGAAGACCTCCAGCACCACCTCTCGCGTGGCGGGGTGGAGCACTTCCACATGCCCCACGTACATCACCACCTCGGTGGCGCTCTGGCCCACCGTGTGGCCTTCGGTGTCAATCAGTTCACGCTCGCCGGACTGGACGCGCTTCTCCGCCCGGGGCCGCAGCACCATGACGCCGTCCGGCCGGACGCCGAGGGCGGCCAGCACCGCCACCGCGTCGCGGGGCGGCCACGCGACGTCGTCGTCGCGGCGCTGCACATGCAACTCGGTGGGGCCGAAGAAGAAGGCCGACGCGCCGGCTTGCGCCAGGGCCACGCCCACCAGCCGCTGGGACAGCTCCACCGCGCGCCAGCGGGGCTCCGCCCACCGGAAGTCGAAGGGGGCGACGGCCACCGCGGACACGCCCAGTGACTCCGGCACGGCGCCGCGCACCTGATGGGGCGTGCTCCGGCAGGCCAGGGCCAGCGCGGCCACCAGCAACAAAGCCAGGCGTGGGCAGGGGAATGGGGCGGTGTGCTTCACGACCCCCCATCCAAGACGAACGTTCGGCCAGAATCCAGCGTCCTGCGTCAATCCGCGCTGCGAGGGCGCCGGAAGCCAGGTGGAGCCTCAGTAGCGTGCCGGCGGGTCGCTCGCGGGGAAGGTCTCCAGCAGCTCCTCGTCGACGGAATCACGCACCGTGTCATTGCCGCCCGAGTTGACGCTCGCGTTGGTCGGCTGCTTCTCCGCCGAGGCCGGGCCGCGCTTGCCCCCGCTGGCGGCGCGCTTGCGGCCTATCTCCGCCCGCGAGAGGCCCGCCGAGCGGGCGCCGAGCAGATTCCGCGCTCGCTCGGCGAGGTCTCGCTGCGCCTCCTGCACGTCGCGGAAGAACTGGGCGAGCTCCGGGTCGCCGTTCTCCTCGGCATCCCGGATGTACGCCTCGCTCGTCGAGGCGCCCTTGAGGAGGTGATACAGGGCGCTGATGAGGTTGTACTGCTCGTCCCGGACCCCCGTTTGTCGCTCTTCGCCTGCCATGCCGCCTCCCGTGGATGAATGAAGTGCCACGGAGGGAAAGCTATGCATCGCGGGCCGGGGCCCCTGGGCGGGGCGGCTGGCCGCCTGTCCGGGGGACTCAGGCCCGGAGCATGGGCTCCAGGCGGCCCTCGGCGTCGAGGCGGGACAGGTCCGAGTAGCCTCCGACGTGCGTGTCGCCGATGAAGATCTGCGGCACGGTGCGCTGGCCGCCGCTCATCTCCACGAGCTTCGCCCGAAGGTCGTCGTCTGCGGTGACGTCCACCTCCTCGTAGTCCACGCCCTTGCGCTTGAGCAGGTCCTTCGCGCGGACGCAGTACCCACAGTAGGTGGTCGTATAGATCTTCACGGGCTTCACAGGTGTCTCCTCCTTCGTCTCCACCAAACTAAGGGCCAGGGGACCTTATCGCCACCGGGCCTGAAAAGACGACGGCCCCCGGTCCCCGAAAAGGGAGCCGGAGGCCGTCATCAGGGCGCCACCCCTGGCAGGTGCCGGGGTGGGGGGCCGACTACATGCCCATGCCGCCCATGCCGCCCATACCACCCATGCCGCCCATGCCACCGCCGGCGGGGAGGTCCTTCTCCTCCTTCGGGCGCTCCGCCACCATGGCCTCGGTGGTGAGCATCATCGAGGACACGGACGCCGCGTTCTGCAGCGCGGTGCGGCTGACCTTGGCCGGGTCGATGACGCCGGCGGCCAGCAGGTCCTCGTAGGTGCCCGAGGCGGCGTTGAAGCCGAACGGACCGGAGGACTCCTTGACCTTGTTCACCACCACGCTGCCCTCCAGGCCGCCGTTGCCGACGATCTGGCGGAGGGGCTCCTCGAGCGCGCGGCGGATGATGTCCACGCCGAACCGCTCACCCGCGGGCAGGTCCTGGCCATCCAGCGCCTTGAGGCAGCGGATGTAGGCCACGCCGCCGCCCGGGACGACGCCCTCTTCCACGGCCGCGCGGGTCGCGTTGAGCGCGTCCTCGACGCGGGCCTTCTTCTCCTTCATCTCCGTCTCGGTGGCCGCACCGACGTTGATGACCGCCACGCCGCCCACGAGCTTCGCCAGGCGCTCCTGGAGCTTCTCGCGGTCGTAGTCGCTGGACGTCTCCTCGATCTGCGCGCGGATCTGCTTCACGCGCGCCTCGATGTCCTGCTGGCTGCCGGCGCCGTCGACGATGGTGGTGTTGTCCTTGTCCACCGTGATGCGCTTGGCGCGGCCCAGGTCCTGGAGGGTGATGGTGTCCAGCTTGATGCCCAGGTCCTCGGCGATCATCCGGCCGCCCGTCAGGGTGGCGATGTCCTCGAGCATGGCCTTGCGGCGGTCACCGAAGCCCGGCGCCTTCACCGCGCACACGTTCAGCACGCCGCGGATCTTGTTGACCACCAGGGTGGCCAGGGCCTCGCCCTCGATGTCCTCGGCGATGATGAGCAGCGGCTTCCCGGCGCGCGCCACCTGCTCCAGGATGGGCAGCAGGTCCTTCATCGACGAGATCTTCTTCTCGTTGATGAGGATGAGGGCGTCGTTGAGGACGGCCTCCATGCGCTCCGGGTCCGTCACGAAGTACGGGGACAGGTAGCCGCGGTCGAACTGCATGCCCTCGACCACGTCCAGCGTCGTCTCGAGGCCCTTCGCCTCCTCGCCGGTGATGACGCCTTCCTTGCCCCCCTTCTCCATCGCGTCCGCGATGATGGTGCCGATGGTCTCGTCACCGTTGGCGGAGATGGTACCGACCTGGGCAATCTCCTTCTTGTCCTTGGTCGGCTTGGCCAGCTTCTTCAGCTCGGCGACGATGACGGCCACGGCCTTGTCGATGCCGCGCTTGATCTCCATCGGGTTGTGGCCCGCGGCGACCAGCTTCGCGCCCTCGCGGAAGATGGCCTGCGCCAGCACGGTGGCCGTGGTGGTGCCGTCACCGGCGACGTCAGACGTCTTGGAGGCAACCTCCTTGACCATCTGCGCGCCCATGTTCTCGAACTTGTTCTCGAGCTCGATCTCCTTGGCGACCGTCACACCATCCTTGGTGATGGTGGGCGAGCCAAAGCTCTTCTCGATGACGACGTTGCGGCCCTTGGGGCCGAGGGTGACCTTGACCGCGTCGGCCAGGATGTTGACGCCACGGAGGATGGCCTCACGCGCGCGCGTGTCGAAAATGATGTCCTTCGCCATGTTCGATGATTCCTTGAAGGAAGAGTGGGGCAGCCGGATTACTTCTCGATGACGCCGAGCACGTCCTCTTCACGGAGGATGAGGTGCTCCTCGCCGTCGAGCTTGATCTCCGTGCCCGCGTACTTGCTGAACAGGATGGTGTCGCCGGCCTTGATGTCCAGCGGACGGACCTTGCCGTCCTCCTGCACCTTGCCGTTGCCCACGGCGATGACCTTGCCCTCGAGGGGCTTCTCCTTCGCCGTATCGGGGATGAAGAGGCCGCCCTTGGTCTTGTTCTCCTCGGCGACGCGCTTGACGATGAGCCGATCCTGCAGGGGACGAATCTTCATGGCCTGCTCCTTCGTGTTGTTTCCGGCGGGGTTGGTGAAGGCCGCCGGAAAGTGGCTTGGGGGTTGAAAAGGGCCTCGTGGCCCGTGGGGTTAGCACTCGCACCTCATGAGTGCTAACGCCCAGGCGCGGCGGATAATAACCAGCGAAGTCGACCCGTCAAGCGACGCAGGCCGCGCGCGCCAGCACATGCCAACTGCGCGGCATTGCTGGTTTTTTTGCCCATGCGGGGTCCAGCGGGTGGGGGGGGCCGACCGCGCGCCCGGGCGGCCGGGGTTGGCACTCGCGACCCGTGAGTGCTAACGCAAGTGCCTGGAATCACTGGGGTGGGTTTTGCCGCGCTTCCGCCCGATTGATACCTTCAGGGGGTCTCCTGCGGGCGACGTCCGCCCGGGGAATGACGGGAGGTGTCAATGAGTGAACTGGTGGCGTCCCTGTCTCTGAAGGAGTTCTTCAAGTCTCTTCTGGGCGAGGTCACGGGGCGGCAGCGGGTAGAGCTTGCGGAAGTGACGGAGTTCTACCTGGTGAACCTGCTGTCCGAGTTCGCCGTCACCGACAAGCTGTTCACCCGCGAGGAGGACGGGCGCAAGGACCACGAGCCGCTGGCCATCCTCTACCACCAGGCCCTGCAGCAGGAGCGCACCGAGCGCATCCGCACCCTGCGGCGGCTGGGCGACGTGTCGCTGTACACCGCCGGCTTCTTCTCCGGGGCGCTGCAGGGCGGCGCGGTGGGGCCGGACTACTACATCCAGATGGGCGGCACGGCCTACGGCCACGTGGCGGAGCTGACGCCAGCGGCCGGCTTCGCGCACATGTACCGGGAGCTGTGCGAGAAGTTCCGCAAGGTGGTGGAGGTGCTGGAGGAGATCTCCGCCCGGGGCATGGTGCGGGCGGGCCCCAGCGGCGCGCTCAAGGTGTACGAGGCCTGGGTGCGAGGTGGGAGCGACCGGCTGGAGCGCGTCCTGGTGGACGCGGGGATGATGCCGCGGCCCAAGGGACAGCTGGCCAACTAGCCGGAGGGGTGGATGATTGGCCGCGTTCAGGACCACCTGGAGGCCATCTACGGCTTCACCTGTGAGGCGAGGGCGGAGGTCTTCGTGGTGGACACCGAGGCCGCGGCGCGGCTCGGGGGCACCGGCCGCTCCGACGAGGAACTGCTGGTGTACGAGTCCGGGGATGCGCTGGAGCTGGCCCTCTACCTGTCTCCCGCGCTGCTCGACCGCCTCAAACCCTACGAGTCCGGGCCGCCAGGGAACGTGCTGGACACCGACCTGGGCGGCTACTGCCAGCTGGCCGAGGGCGTGAGCCACTTCCTCTATGTGGCCCACACCGCGGCCCATGGCCGGACGGTGTCGCTGCTGGAGCTGGAGGCGCAGGCGGAGGTGGACAAGTTCGCCGTGTGCCTGCTGCACCGGTGGGGGGAGGGCGTGGGGGCCTGGGCGCGGGAGCTGCTCCAGCGCCTCTTCGACCGGGTCTCCTACCGCAAGCAGCTGTCCGCCCAGGAGCGCTGGCGCTACGAGGAGGCGAACCGGCTGTCACGCCGCTTCTGCGCGAGGCTGATGGGGCATGTCGCGGCGCGGCGCCTGGACCGGCTCCTCGGGGACCTGCGCTATGCCTATCGGCTGGGAGCGGAGGCCAAGCTGCGTCATTTCGCGCACCGTGGTTGAGCACCTTTCCCGCGCGTCATCGGGTAGGGTGGGCGGGTATGGCTCGCGAGGCGTCCGCAGGAGGTGTCGTCATCCGGGAGAGTGCCGGTCACTGGGAGGTGGCCGTCATCCGTCCCCATGGGCGGCAGCTCTGGGCGCTCCCCAAGGGGCACGTGGACCCGGGCGAGTCGCCGGAGCAGACGGCCTGCCGCGAGGTGCGCGAGGAGACGGGCCTCATCGTGTCCCTGATGGCCCCGCTGGGGGAGATTCGCTACGTGTACCAGTTCCGCGGACAGCGCATCTTCAAGCGCGTCCACTTCTTCCTGTTCCGCTATCAGGAGGGGGACCTGGGGCCGCTGCCGGGACCGCGCATCGAGGTGGACGAGGTGCGCTGGGTGCCGGTGGGCCAGCTGGTGCCGATGCTGGGCTACAAGGGGGAGAAGGCCGTCGCCTCCAGGGCGATGCGCTGGCTGCGCGCGCAGGGCCTGATTCCCGAAGCCCCTTCCCCGGCGAAGGAGGCCGGCAAGGAAGGGGCTTGAGGCAGACCGCGAGGGGCTACTTGGGCTCGTCGCTGGTGTACTTGCCGGACAGCGCCTCGCGCACGTCGCGGTCGAACTTCACGCGGCCGGTGGCCACCTCGCGCAGGGACAGCACGGGGGGCTTGTTCTTGGACTGCTCGATGATGGGGCGGGCCCCCGCCATCAGCTGCCGCGCACGCTTGGCGCCGAGCAGCACCAGCGCGAACCGGTTGTCGACGAGGGGGAGGCAGTCTTCGACGGTAACGCGAGCCATGGAACGTCCTTCGGATTTCGGTGGGGCTACTGGAAGCCTCTGAACCTAAAGAGCACCCCCCGGCGAGTCAAGGAAGGACGCACCGGAGGGCCGCCGGGCGGGCAGGCGGCGCGTCTGCAGGCCGCCAATCCCCGCTTGCCCGGTAGGACCCCCCGCCTCGCCGCGCGCGGAAAGTCACGTGGCGGAGAACGCCGCGTCGACGATGGCCCGCGCCTCCTCGACGATGGCTTGGAGGTGGGACGCGTCGCGGAAGCTCTCCGCGTAGATTTTGTAGACGTCCTCGGTGCCGGAGGGCCGCGCGGCGAACCAGCCGTTCTCCGCCACCACCTTGAGCCCGCCGATGTCCGCGTCGTTCCCGGGGGCGCGCGTGAGGCGCTGGAGGATGGGCTCCCCCGCCAGCGTGGTGGCCTTCACTGCCTCCGGGGACAGCTTCTTCAGCGCGGCCTTCTGCGCGGCCGTGGCCGGCTGGTCGATGCGCGTGTAGTGCGGCGCGCCGAACCGCGCCGCCAGCGCCTGGTAGTGCTCGCCGGGGTCCTTGCCGGTTCGCGCGAGGATTTCCACCGACAACAGGGCCAGGATGATGCCGTCCTTGTCCGTGGTCCACACGGTGCCGTCCCGGCGGAGGAAGGACGCGCCGGCGCTCTCCTCGCCGCCGAAGCCAAGCGAGCCGTCCAACAGCCCGTCCACGAACCACTTGAAGCCCACCGGTACCTCGACGACGCGGCGGCCCAGGTCCTTCGCCACGCGGTCGATGAGGCTGCTGCTCACCAGCGTCTTGCCCACCGCGGTTCCGGGCTTCCAGCCGGGCCGGTTGCGGTACAGGTAGTCGATGGCCACCGCCAGGTAGTGGTTCGGGTTCATGAGCCCCAGGCTGCGGGTGACGATGCCGTGCCGGTCCGAGTCCGCGTCGTTGCCGAACGCGATGTCATACGCGTCCTTCAGGCGCACCAGGTTCGCCATGGCATACGGGGACGAGCAGTCCATGCGGATCTTCCCGTCGTGGTCCAGCGGCATGAACCGGAACGTCGGGTCCACCGTGGGGTTCACCACGTGCAGGTTCAGCCCGTAGCGCGTGGCGATGGGCTCCCAGTACGCGACGTTGGAGCCCCCCAGCGGGTCCGCGCCGATGCGCAGCTTCGCCCCGCGCAGCGCCTCCATGTCGATGACGGAGCCCAGGTCCTCCACGTACGGGGTGATGAAGTCGTACGGCTTCACCGTGGCCGCGGTGCGGGCGCGCTCGTAGGGGATGCGCTGCACGCCCGCGTTGCCCGCGCCCAGGAGCGCGTTGGCGCGCTTCTCGATGACGGAGGTGACGTTCGTGTCCGCGGGGCCGCCGTTGGGTGGGTTGTACTTGATGCCCCCGTCCTCCGGCGGGTTGTGGGAAGGCGTGATGACGATGCCGTCCGCCAGCCCCGCCGTTCGTCCGCGGTTGTGGGTGAGGATGGCGTGCGAGACGACCGGTGTGGGCGTGGCGCCGTCCGTGAAGCGCACCTGCACGCCGTTCGCGCCCAGCACCTCCAGCGCCGTCTGCTGCGCGGGCGCGGAGAGGGCGTGGGTGTCCATGCCCAGGAAGAGCGGCCCGTCGATGCCCTGCTGCTGGCGGTACTCGCAGATGGCCTGCGTCACCGCGAGGATGTGGGCCTCGTTGAAGCTGCTCCGCGCGGAGGAGCCGCGGTGCCCGGAGGTGCCGAAGGCGACGCGCTGCTCCGGTACGCCCACGTCGGGCCGGCCGGAGAAGTACGCGGCGCGCAGCTTCTCGGGGTCGATGAGGAAGTCTGCCGGTGGAGGCTTGCCAGCGAGCGGGTGTGCCATGGCCGCGGAACATAGCCATGGCATGCGCCGGAAGGCTCAACGATTCTGGCGAGCGTGCACCGCGTTACATCCTTCAGTGACGCGGCGCCCGTCGCTCAGGCCGTGAGGTTCAGTGTGTAGACGTCCGAGCTGATGTACACGGGCCGCGGGGCCTTGGGACGCGGGCGCGTGGCGCCAGCCTGTGAGCTGGTGGACAGACGGAGCCCCGGGGCGCATCGGGCGTTGGCGTGGAGGACCGTGCGCCAGTTCTTGTGCTCAAGCGGTGGATACGCTCGGCGAGGCAGGAGCGGGCTCCGGTGGTTCGTCGGACGGCGTGGCCGCGTTCTCCGGGAGGAACGCGAGCAGCACCAGTGCCGGAACGGCGAGCAGCACGGTGCCGGCGAAGAAGGTGGGCCAGCCCAGCCCCTCGGCCAGATAGCCGGACGTGGCGGAGATGAGCCGGTTGGCCACCGTGCCCAGCGCGGACAGCAGCGCGTACTGCGTGGCGCTGAAGCTCTTGTGGCACAGCGACATCAGGTAGGCCGCGAAGGCCGTCACCGCCAGTCCTCCGCAGAGGTTGTCGATGGTGATGGTGGCCGCGAGCATCAGGTCGTTCTTTCCCACCAGCGACAGCCCCAGGAACATCAGGTTGGTGAGGGCCTGCGCCGCGCCGAAGATGAAGAGGCTGCGCCGCGTGCCCAGCTTCACCATCACCACGCCGGCCAACAGGCCCCCGGCGATGGTGGACACCATGCCCAGGCCCTTGCTGAGCGCGCCAATCTCCGTGTTGGAGAACCCCAGCTCCTTGTAGAAGGGCGTCACCATGCCCGCGGCGATGGCGTCTCCCAGCTTGTAGAGCACCAGGAACATCAGCACCGGGACGGCGCCCTTGCGCGTGAAGTACTCCGCGAAGGGCTTCACCACCGCGTCCGCGAGGTTGCGTGGAGGCCGGGTGCCCTGGGGCTCGGGGGCCAGCAGCGTGGCCACCACGCCCACGGCCATCAACAGGCCCATGACGAAGTACGTGCGCGACCAGCCGACGACGTCCGACAGCGTCAACGCCAGGGCGCCCGCGGTGAGCATGCCCAGCCGGTAGCCGGTGACGTACGTGGAGTTGCCGAGCCCGCGCTCCTCCGCGGTGAGGATGTCCGTGCGCCATGCGTCCGCGACGATGTCCTGGCTGGCGGAGAGGAACGTCACCAGCACCGCCATCGCGGCCATGGTCACCGGCGCGTCCTTGGGGTTCACCAGGCCCATGGCGGCGATGGCCCCCATGAGCAGCACCTGCGTCACCAGCATCCACCCGCGCCGCCGGCCCAGGAAGGGCAGGGTGTAGCGGTCCATCAGCGGCGCCCAGAGCACCTTGAAGGTGTAGGGCATGCTGACCAGGGCGAAGACGCCAATCGTCTTCAGGTTGACGCCCTCGTCCTTCATCCATGCCGACAGCGTGACGCCCGTCAGCCACAGGGGCAGGCCCGAGGCGAAACCAACGGCCACGAGCAGCCAGATGCGCGGGCTCTTGAGAACTTCGAGGATGGAGGGCTTGGACATGGAGGGCGCGGGAGAACAGCGGCCAGCATAGAGAATCCACCTCGCGCGTCACCATTCATGCTCGGGAATGTCCGCTCGGTTGCCCTCCTGGCCATCTAGCGTGGAGAAGTCCGGGCGGGGGGCTCATGGCTTCAGCAGCACCCAGTGCGTCTGCTCGCCGGGGACCTCCAGCGGGGCCATCCGCGTCACCTCGCCATCGGCCTGCACGAAGGCGCGCCGGGCGGCCTCCACCAGCGTGTCCATGAGCAGCGGCTCGTCGCTGAGCACCAGGATGACGCGTTCCGCGCCGGAGCCGGTGAACTCCCAACTGCCCGGCATCCACTGCTGCTCGCTGCCGGGGCCCACCGGGGCGCTGGCGCCGGCTTCGGGATGCAGCGGCGTCACCTCGCCAATGGCGTCCACCGACAGCGCGGCCACGTAGCGGTGGGTCCTCGCGTGGTAGCCCAGCGTCACCCGCTCTCTCGGCCCCAGTTCCTCTGGTATTTCGGGCGTGGCTTCGCGCTGTGGCCCCAGGCCTCCGCCGATTCGCAGCTCTCCCGCCGCGCTGCCCTTGAAGGGGTTGAGCCTTCCGGAGACGGTGGGCGCGGACCCGGAGTCCACCCGCCGGGGCCTCACCAGCATCACCACGAGCACCGATGCGGCGATGGCCACCGTCGTCGCCACCCAGCGGCGCGGAGGCGGGCGCGCGGCGTCATGGCGGCGCTGCCGCTGGAGGGCGCGCTCCACACCCGCCTCGAAGCGCGCCTGGGCGTCGTCGAACTTGTGCAGGGCCTGGGTGCAGGTCTCGCACGTGGCCGCGTGGGCCCGCACACGGGCGGCATCGCTGGCGCCCAGCTCTCCCGCGCGCAGGCGGCGCAGGGTCCATTCCGATTCATGCGCGCTCATCGGACCTCCAGCTCCTCTCCGCTGAGCGCAGTCACGCGCTCCAGCTGCTTGCGGATGGTGGGCACCGGGCGCCCCAGCAGCACGGCCACTTCTTCCAGTGTCATGCCGTCGACGTGGCCGTGGACGGCGGTCCCCCAGCGGGTGTGCAGCGGCGTGCCCGCCCCCACGGACACGGCGCGGCCGGAAAACAGAAAAGGCGCCCGCCGGGTGCGCGAAGCGTCGCGAATCCCGATGTTTGTAGGCTGGCTGCCCGCTCCCCAGGCATCTATTCCAGGCGGGCGTACGGCCGAAATTCGCAGTCCCTACCTTTCGGCCATGGAAAAGAGACACCCCAACCATCCCGGCGAGATGGGGACGGACGCGAAGCTGGCCGAGTGTGAGCGAGCCCCGGACGAAATCAACGCCCGGGCCAGGGCCGTCGGGCTGCTGCTCGACGCGGGGGTGCCCTTCGTGGTGGGCGGCGCGTATGCCTATGCCACGTACACCGGCATCTACCGGGACACGAAGGACCTGGACCTCTTCCCACGCAAGGCGGACGCGCTGCGGGCGCTCCAGGTGCTGGAGAAGGACGGCTGGCGCACCGAGCGCGCGGACGAGGTCTGGCTCTACAAGGCCTTCAAGGGGGACTACTTCGTCGACTTCATCTTCTCGTCCGGCAATGGGGTGGCGGTGGTGGATGACGAGTGGTTCGAGTACGCGCAACGCTCCATCATCTTCGGCCATGAGTGCCTGGTGGCGCCCGCCGAGGAGATGGTCTGGTCCAAGGCCTTCGTGAACGAGCGCGAGCGGTATGACGGCTCGGACGTCAACCACCTGCTCCTCAAGGCGGGCCGGAACATGGACTGGGAGCGGCTGATGCGCCGCTTCGACCGGTACTGGGAGGTGCTGCTCAGCCACCTGATGATGTTCCGCTTCGCCTATCCCTCCGAGCGGGACGCCATCCCGGAGTGGGTGATGGCGGAGCTGATGAGCCGCACGTTGCACACGCTGCGCGAGGGGAGCTGGGAGCAGAGGCTGTGCCGCGGCAACCTGATCTCCCGGGTGAACTACCACGTGGACATCCACCACTGGGGCTTCGGCGACGGGAGGTCCTGGGACGAGAACGAACGACAGCAGGAGGACGAGCGTGGCGCGAGATCCGGGCTCGAGAATTCGGTTGGCGGCGGTCGGTGACCTGCACTGCCGGGAGGACCATCACGGCCGCTTCCGTCAGCTCGTCAAGCAGGTGAACGCCATGGCGGACCTGCTCGTGCTGTGCGGCGACCTCACGGACCGGGGGATGGTCGAGGAAGGGAAGGTGCTGGCCGAGGAGCTCTCCGCCCTCCGGGTGCCGTGCGTGGCCGTGCTGGGCAATCACGACTACGAGCACAATCAGGTGAAGGACATCTGCGTCGAGCTGGCCAAGGTGAACGTCCACGTGCTGGACGGCGACCACTTCATCTTCGAGAAGGTGCTCGGCGTGGCGGGCGTGAAGGGCTTTGGCGGCGGCTTCGGCAACGCCACGCTCCAGGCCTTCGGCGAGCCGCAGACCAAGGCCTTCGTGCAGGAGGCCGTCACGGAGTCGCTCAAGCTGGAGGCCGCGCTGAGCCACCTCGACGTGGAGAAGAAGGTGGTCATCATGCACTACGCCCCGGTGCCGGAGACGCTGGAAGGCGAGAACATCGAGATTCGCCCCTTCCTGGGGACCAGCCGACTGTCCATGCCCATCGATCATTACGGCGCCGAAGCGGTGTTCCACGGGCATGCCCACCACGGCGCCCGGACCGGAAAGACGAAGAGCGGCATTCCCGTCTACAACGTGGCCATGCCCCTGCTCAGCAAGCACACGCCGGACCAGCGCTTCGTCCTGCTGGAAGTCTAGACATTCCGGGCAGGCGTCACGCTGTCGCATGGATGACATCGTGCAACATGACCCATGGGTGGGAGCCGGATGACCCAGGGGGCTGTGGTACGCGGGACCTGTTGCGTCGACCCCCGCTACTGGACGCGGTTCATCATGACAGGTGTTCCTGAGTGCCTCGAAGGCGGCCTGGCTGCCTGCCCGTGTCGTCGTGGAAGTGAGCGTGCCCGCCGGGGCGAGCGGGAGGCGCGATGAGTCGAACGACGCCGCGCGTCAGCCGCTGGGGCCCCCCGCTGCCGCCGACGACACTTGGCGGCTTCGTGCTGGCGGCCCTGGCCGTGCTGCTCATCGCCATCCTCTCCTACCAGTCGCTGCAGGTGCGGACGGAGAGCGCGGAGTTGGTCCGCCATGCCATGGAGGTGAGCGAGCGCCTCGAGGCGCTCCTGTCCACGTTGAAGGACGCGGAGACGAGCCAGCGCGGCTTCCTGCTGACGAGCGAGGAGCGCTACCTGGAGCCCTTCGTCGACGCCAACCGCCTGCTGCCCAGCCAGCTCGAACAGATGGCGGCGTTGATGGCCGGCAACGACCTCCAGCAGCGGCGGCTGATGACGTTGAACGCGCTCATCGAGCAGAAGCTGGCGGAGATACGGACGACCATCGAGCTGAAGCAGTCGGGCCAGCCCGACGCCGCGCTCGCCCTGGTCCGGACGGACGAAGGCATCGAGCTGATGAACCGCGTCCGCATGCTGGTGGAGGAGATGGACACCGACGAGCGGCGGCTGTTGGAGATGCGCGATGCCGACTTCCAGCGCGCGGCCACCACCTCGCTGAGCATCACCTGGGTGGGCTCGGCGGTGCTGCTCGTGCTCATCGGCATCGCCGCCTACATGACATCGCGTGAGTTCCGTGCGCGCTCCATCCAGGCGTGGATACAGCAGGGGCAGTCCCTGCTGAGCGTGGCCATGCAGGGCGAGCAGCGCCTGGAGCAGCTGGGAGAGAACGTCCTGCGCCTGCTGGCGGAGTACCTGGATGCCCAGGTGGGCGTCATCTACGTCGCGGACGAGATGGGCCGCTTCCGCCGCTTCGGGGGCTACGCGCTGCCCGCGTCCCATGGGGCGCCGGCGCCGGAGCTTCAGCCGGGCGAGGGGCTGGTGGGGCAGGCGCTCAAGGCCCGCCGGGTCATGCATGTCCCGGACGTCCCGGAGGGCTACCTGCCCGTCAACTCCAGCCTGGGGCAGGGCACCCCGAGGCATCTGGTGGTCGCGCCCGCGCACGTGGACGGCACGGTCAACGCGGTGGTGGAGCTGGGCTTCCTGCACCCCGTACATCCCTCGGACCTGGCGCTGCTCGAACGCGTGGCCGAGCCCATGGCCATCGCGGTGCGGACCTCCCATGACCGGACCCGCCTGGAGGAACTGCTGGAGGAGACGCAGCGGCAGGCCGAGGAGCTCCAGGCCCAGCAGGAGGAGCTGCGCGCCTCCAACGAGGAAATCGAGGAGCAGAGCCGCGTCCTGCGGGAGTCGCAGGCCCGGCTGGAGGAGCAGCAGGCGGCGCTGGAGCAGACCAACGCCCGGCTGGAGGAGCAGACCCAGCTTCTCGAGAACCAGAAGGACGCGCTCACCCGAGCCCAGGCGGACCTGACGGAGAAGGCCACGGAGCTGGCGCGCACCAGCCGCTACAAGTCCGAGTTCCTGGCCAACATGAGCCACGAGCTGCGCACGCCGCTCAACAGCTCGCTCATCCTCGCCAAGCTGCTGGCGGACAACAAGGATGGCAACCTCACCGAGGAGCAGGTGCGCTTCGCGCAGACCATCTCCGCGGCGGGCAACGACCTGCTCGCGCTCATCAACGACATCCTGGACCTGTCCCGCATCGAGGCGGGGAAGGTGGACGTCGTCTCCGAGCAGGTGAACCTCCAGGGCTTCGTGGAGAACGTCTCCCGCGCGTTCCAGGTCCTGGCGCGGGAGAAGGGGATTGGCTTCACCGCGCGCGTGGACCCGGCGGCCCCCAGCACCCTGGAGACGGACCCCCAGCGGCTGGGGCAGGTGCTGAAGAACCTGCTCTCCAACGCGCTCAAGTTCACCGAGCAGGGCGCGGTGGACCTGCGCGTGTTCCCCTCGGGCCCGGGGCGCCTGTCGTTCGCCGTCACGGACACCGGCATCGGCATCCCCGCCCACGTTCAGGGCCTCATCTTCGAGGCCTTCCGGCAGGCGGACGGCAGCACCCACCGGAAGTACGGGGGCTCCGGGCTGGGCCTGTCCATCTCCCGAGACCTGGCGCGGCTGCTGGGCGGAGACGTGTCGTTGGAGAGCACGCCCGGCAAGGGCAGCACGTTCACCGTGACGGTGCCGCTGGCACCCACCGAGCCCTGGGCGGTCGTTCGCGTGGAGGCGCCCGCCCTTCGCGCTGAGGCTCCGTCGCCGTCCATCACGCCCGAGGCGGAGCCGGCCCGGACGCCGTCCACCGTCTTCGTGGAGGATGACCGCAAGCGGCTCGGCCCGGGCGCGCGCGTCATCCTCATCGTCGAGGACGACCGGCGCTTCGCCCTCATCCTGAGGGACCTGGCGCGGGAGCTGGGCTTCCTGGCGATTGTCACGGACAACGGTGGGGATGCACTGCTGGCCGCCGTGGCGGACCTGCCCAGCGCCATCCTGCTGGACGTGAACCTGCCGGACCACTCGGGCCTGGCGGTGCTGGAGCAGCTCAAGCGCAACGCGGCGACGCGGCACATCCCCGTCCACGTCATCTCCGTCGCGGACCACACGCGCGAGGCGCTGGAGCTGGGCGCCGTGGGCTACGCGCTCAAGCCCGTGCAGCGCGAGCAGCTCATGGAGGCGGTGCGCAAGCTGGAGACGAAGCTCACCCAGGGTGTGCGGCGCGTGCTGGTGGTGGAGGACGACGCCCGTCAGCGCGAGAGCATCCAGCGCCTGCTGGAGAGCGAGGAGGTGAACATCGTCGGCGTGGCCACGGCGGGAGCGGCCCTGGAGAAGCTGCGCGAGCGCACCTTCGACTGCATGGTGATGGACCTCAACCTGCCGGACCTCAGCGGCTACGAGCTGCTGGAGCAGATGGCGGCGCTGGAGAACGTCTCCTTCCCGCCGGTCATCGTCTACACGGGCCGGTCGCTGACACGAGACGAGGAGCAGCGGCTGCGGCGCTTCTCCAAGTCCATCATCATCAAGGGCGCGCGCTCTCCCGAGCGCCTCCTGGACGAGGTGACGCTCTTCCTCCACCAGGTGGAGGCCCGGCTGCCGCCCGAGCGTCAGCGCATGCTGCAGGTCGCTCGGGACCGGGAGGCGGCCCTGGAGGGCCGGCGCATCCTCGTGGTGGAGGACGACGTGCGGAACATCTTCGCCCTGTCCAGCGTACTCGAGCCGCGGGGCGCGAAGGTGGAGATTGCCCGCAACGGGAAGGAGGCCCTGGAGCGCCTGACGCACAGCCTCGCCCAGCCGTCGCTGACGGTGGACCTGGTGCTGATGGACATCATGATGCCGGAGATGGACGGGCTGACGGCCATGCGCGAAATCCGCAAGCGCAGCGAGTGGCACAAGCTGCCCATCATCGCCCTGACCGCGAAGGCCATGCGAGACGACCAGGAGCAGTGCCTGGCCGCGGGGGCCAACGACTACATCGCCAAACCTCTGGACGTGGAGAAGCTCTTGTCGCTCATCCGCGTCTGGATGCCCAAGGCCTAGGGACACGCGGCGCCACATGCCATCCAAGGACCTGGACATCGAGCTGAAGCTGCTGCTCGACGCCATCTACCTGAAGTACCACTACGACTTCCGGGGCTACGCGATGTCCTCGCTCAAGCGGCGCGTGGTCCTGGCCGCGGACCACTTCGGCTGCCGCACGCTGTCCCAGCTCCAGGACCGCATCCTCCACGAGCCGCCGCTGTTCCCGGAGCTGCTCAACTACCTCACCGTGCAGGTGAGCGAGATGTTCCGCGACCCGTCCTACTTCCGCTCGCTGCGCGAGAGCGTCGTCCCGCTGCTGCGGACCTACCCGTTCCTCAAGGTGTGGGTGGCCGGCTGCGGCACCGGCGAGGAGGTCTACTCGCTGGCCATCCTGCTGCGCGAGGAGGGGCTTCTCGAACGCACGCTCATCTACGCGACGGACATCAACACCCAGGCGCTCCAGAAGGCCGAGGCGGGCGTCTACGCGGTGGAGCGCATCTCCGCCTTCACGCAGAACCACGGCCAGTCCGGCGGCCGGGCCTCGCTCTCCGACTACTACACGGCCGCTTATGGGAACGCGGTGTTCGACCGCTCCTTGAAGCGGCACATCGTCTTCTCGGACCACAGCCTCGCCACCGACAGCGTCTTCGCGGAGGTCCAGCTGCTCTCCTGCCGAAACGTCCTCATCTACTTCAACCGCGAGCTGCAGGAGCGGGCCCTCGGATTGTTCAAGGACTCCCTCTGCCACAGGGGCTTCCTGGGCCTGGGCGCCCGCGAGTCCCTGCGTTTCTCCAGACATGCGGCGGCGTTCTCCTCCCTCGTGTGGGAGGACCGCATCTTCCAGAAAGTGTAGGGCGCGCGTGGACCTCGAAAGCCCCACCGGCCGGCGTTGTCCCTGCCCTCGAACAGAGGACCCACCTGCTGTGGAGAATGGGAGGTGGGCATGAACGCTGACGCCTCCAGGAAGGAATCGGCTCTCATGACGCCACGGGTGAAATGCCTCCTCGTCGACGACCTCGAGGAGAACCTCATCGCGCTCGGCGCCCTGCTGCGCCGCGACGACGTGGAGGTGCTCCAGGCCCGCTCGGGAGCGGAGGCCCTGGAGCTGTTGCTGGAGCACGAGGACGTCGCGCTCGCGTTCCTCGACGTGCAGATGCCGGAGATGGACGGCTTCGAGCTGGCGGAGCTGATGCGGGGCGCGGAGCGCACGCGCCACATCCCCATCATCTTCGTCACCGCGGGCGCCCATGACCAGCGGCGCCGCTTCAAGGGGTATGACACCGGCGCGGTGGACTTCCTCTACAAGCCGCTGGAGCCACACGTGCTGCGGAACAAGGCGGAGGTCTTCTTCCAGCTCCACCGGCAGAAGCAGCAACTGGCCCGGCAGTTGGAGGAGCTGACGGAGACGCTGCGGCTCAACGAGATGTTCACCGCCGTGCTGGGGCATGACCTGCGCAATCCGCTGAGCGCCATCCTCACGGCGGCGGACCTGCTCCACCGGCGCACCGAGGACCCGGCCGTACGCAGGAGCGCCAGCCGCATGCTGACGAGCGGCAAGCGCATGGGGCGGATGATTGAAGACGTCCTCGACCTGGCGAGGGCCCGGCTCGCGGGCGGTATCCCCTTGCACCGCAGCGAGACGGACTTCGGTCAGCTCGTCCAGCGCATGGTGGTCGAGCACCAGTCGGCGTTTCCCCAGCACACCATCGAGGTCTGGCAGGAGGGCGACCTGGTGGGGGACTGGGACTCGGATCGCCTCGCCCAGGTCGCCTCGAACCTCATGGGCAACGCGCTCCAGCACGGCGATGCCAGCGAGCCGGTGCAGCTCCGCCTGGATGGCACGCGCGCCGACGCCATCCGCTTCACCGTGTCCAACGTGGGCGTGATTCCCACCGAGCTACAGCCCTACCTCTTCGACCCATTCCGGGGCGGTGCGCAGCGGCGGGGGCGCAACGGTGGCCTGGGCCTGGGGCTCTACATCGTTCAGCAAATCATCCACGCGCACCACGGCACCGTGGAGGTGGAGTCCGGAATCGACCGGCACACGACCTTCCGCGTGGTGCTTCCACGTCGCGGGACGGAGGTCATCAAGCTCTGAGCGCGCGGCACCTCCTGAGCGCTCAGGGCTCCGGTTCGGCTTCGGCGCTCGGCTTCGGCGCCTCCGGTGCGGCTTCCAGCAGGTCCTCCGCCCGGGAGGGGAGCTGCACCCGTGACTCGGGGACCAGGAGGACGTCGGTACCGGAGCCGCGGGCGTAGACGCTGCCCGGCACATCCGGCACTTCGTCGCCCAGCGAGAGCCGCGCCAGTTCCTTGCCGTCCGCGCCTCGCAGCACGACACCTCGGGCGCCCGAGGTCAGGCCATACCGGGCCCCGTTCTTCGGGTTTGCTTCGCCCACGCCCGTGGCCTTCAACGTCTCCAGCGCCCGGAGCAGCGCGGCGACCTTGAAGTGCTGCGCCTTGCCCCGCAGCGGGGACTCCATGGCCCACAGGCCGGCGCCCTCGTCCGTGCCCGCCGTGTTCACCAAGGTGATGACGGGCGCGCCACCGCCCGGGTGGAGCTCGATGCGGCGGACGTCCTTGCGCTGGAAGTCGAGGACGCGCTGGTCCTTCAACTCCCGGATGCCCACGTCCAGCACGGCCAGGGCGTCCTCGGGAACCTCGCCCAGCAGGGCGTGTGTGCCCTGCTCACGCAGCGCATAGGCGCGCACGACGCCGTCAGCCTCCACGCGCGACATCCGCACGCGCACCGGTTCGCCCGGGCCGCCGCTGAGCCGGGCCTCGACGAGGGGCGCCTCCAGCCCCAGCCGCTTGCGGGCCTCCGGGGAGTCCTCGGGGAAGGCCAGCGCGCGTTGCTCCACCAGGGCCTTCAGCAGGGTCGCGACGCGCGTCGTGTTCGCGCTGGCCGCCAGCGGTGCGACCAGCCGCCAGTCGGCGCCGCCCTCGTCCCGTGCCAGTCGGTACCGGTTCGGGCCGGCCTTCACGTCGATGCCGGTGAGCACGCGCTCGTCCAGGGGCGCGAGGAAGTCCTTGGCGCGCAGCGAGAAGGTGTCCCGGTCCAGGGCCCAGCGGACCGTGCCCGCCGCGGCGTAGACGGTCGGCTCCGCATCGCGGCGCACGTAGACGGAGCCGTCGTACGTGTTCTCCTGGCCACCCTGGAGCGTCACCGTGCGCTGCCGCGCGGCGTCCTGCTCGCCGCCCCCCTGGGCATCCGGCACATAGGCGCGGGCGGTGACGGTGAAGACGGGGGGCTTCAAGCCGTACGCGTCCAGGTCGGTGTCGCTGGGGGCTTCCTTCACGGTGGCGCTGAACTTCGCGGTCGCGAGCGTGCCGAGAATGGACTCCACCACGGCGGGCTCCGCACGCGCGGACACGGGCGACGTCAGGTTCCACGTGCCATCCGGGGCGCGAGCCAGCTCCGTGGTGGCGCCATGGGCGCGCACGGTCAGGTGGGTGAAGATTGGCTTCGCCTCGGGCTGGCCCGTCTCTCCGGCCGCCTCCGCTTCGCCGGTCACGAAGAGCTTTGGGGCCGCATTGCGTTCTGGGGCCGCGCGCGAGTCGCCGGGCCGCTCTCCCGGACAGGCGGTGAGCCCGAGGCCCGCCATGACGGCGGCCGCGAGCGAGCGCCAGGGCCATCGGCTTCGCAGGGCGGGCCTCACTTGTTGCGCCTCGCCAGCCAGATGGCCAGACCGACGCCCAGGAGAGACAGCGGCAACAGGTCGGTGGTGACGAAGCGGATGCCCCGGAGCGTCGCGGCGTCGAGCTCCAGCGTGGAGACCTCGCGGTCCGGAGGGCGGATGGTGATTTTCGTGAGCTGGTTGGACGCCCAGCCCAGCGCGTTCATCACCAGGTTGCGGTTCGGCTCATGGCCCCAGTTCGGGTCCAGGAGGATTTCCGAGTCGCCCACCACCACGAGGCGTGCCTCGGAGAAGCGCTTGTTCGGAGCACCTTGCGTGTCGCGCGTCACGGCGGCGGCCAGCACGAGCTGCCCCGTCTTCTCTCCATCCGAGGGCAGGGCGTTCTCCTCGGGTGTGCTCTCCACCCAGCCGTGCTGTGACGTGAGGACGACGGGTTCGACGCGGACGCCCGGTGCCAGTCCCGTGCGCAGCAGGGACAGGCTGCGCGCGGTGGGGAACTCCACGTTGAGCCCGCGCTGGCGCAGGGGCTGGCCAATCTCATGCTCGCTGTAGAAGAGCGACAGCACGACGAAGGGGTTGCCGCTGTTGAACTGCGCGTCCGCGACGATGCCTTCGTCCACCTGCACGCCGTGCTCCTCCAGCAGCGCGCCCAGGCCGTCGTGGAGCCCGGCATCGGCGAAGTAGAGCAGGCGCCCGCCGGAGGCGAGGTAGCGCCGGAGCGCATCCTTCTCGGGCGCCACGAAGGGCACGCGGGCCCCCGCGATGATGACCAGCGAGGCATCCCTCGGCACGTCCGAGGTGCCAGCGAGGTTCAGGGGCTCGGCGGTGTAGCCTTCCTGCAGCAGCTGGCGCCGGAACTCGGACAGGCTGCCGCCCGGGTCATTGGCCGGGGCCTGCTCCTTGTCGAGCGGCCACTCGCCATGGCCGGTGGTGAAGTAGACCTTCTGTGTGCCCACCGCGTTCAGCTTGAGGATGGCGTAGGTCAGCTCCTGCTCGGACACGGTGGGGAGCGTGGTGTGGGAGGCCTGCTCCCCCTCGCCGCGCGCCACCACCACCGCCGTCTGGCCTTCGTGGACCTGGTACTTCGCGGCCAGGTCCGGGCTGCGGCGTGGATCCTTGAAGGTGTAGTCGAAGCGCTCCGGCGCCTCGGCGCGGTAGAGCTGGAAGAGCGCCTCCAGCTGGGCGTACTGGGGATGCGCCGTGGTGATGAATCCGATGGCGCGGACCTTGTCGGGGATGTCCCCCAGCGTGGCCACCGTCTGGGGCGAGAGCGTGTGGATGCGCGCCTGTGTCAGGTCCCACCGGCGGTTGTTCTGGAAGGCCAGGTAGTTCACCGCGACGAGTCCGGCGAGGACGCCCAGCGTGGTGAGCGCCGTGGTGGCGAACGCGGCCCCCGCCTTGCGGGTGGCGAACTGGTTGAGTTGCTGGACGTTGGTCGCGGCGTACAGGCCCAGCAGCACCAGGCCCACGCCCGCCTTCACTGCGGCGGCGACGTGGCTGTCCGGGGTGGTCAGGAGGGTGAAGGGGCTCGACAGCAGGAGCAGCAGCCCGACGGCGCCCAGCACCTTTCCAAGGTTGGCGGTCTTCATGTCAGGCCCACCGCCGCGCTTCCACCGTGCGGTGGGTGAGGAATAGGGCGAAGACGATGACCGAGGCGAAGAACACCAGCGATTGCAGCTCCAGCACGCCCTTGAGCATGCCCTGGAGCTGGAGGTCGCAGGACACGGAGGAGAGGGCGGAGCGCAGCGGCTCGTCCGCGCGGCGCGCCAGCTGGCCCAGCAGCATCCACGCCAGCAGGGTGCAGAAGGTGAGGAAGGCCGCCAGCATCTGGCTCTCCGTGAGCGCGGAGATGAACAGGCCCACGGCCATGCAGGTGGCGCCCCACAGCAGCAGCGCGCCGTAGCCCAGCAGGACGGTGGACCACTCCAGCGCGAGCCCGGACTCGCTCTTCCCGTACACCGACAGCACCACGGGGAAGATGAGGGGGAGCGCCAGCGTGGTGGTGATGACGCCCAGCCCGCCCAGGTACTTGCCCAGCACGATTTCGAGGGGCCGCACCGGGGCCGTCATCAGCAGCTCGAACGTGCGGTTGCGCTTCTCCTCCGCGAACAGCCGCATGGACAGGAAGGGCGTGACGACCAGGGTGATGACGAGCACGCTGCTCCAGAGCTCTACCACCACCCCGTCCGTGAGGTTGCGGTACCTGTCGAAGTCCGGCGCCATCTGCGACCAGCCCACCCGGCGCGCCACGGCCTGGACCTCGTTGAAGCCCTGGAGCAGGTCGGTGAAGTAGAAGGCCGTCAGCGCCACCATCGCCGTGAAGACGGCGTAGGCCCACGGGGTGGTGAAGTAGATGGACAGTTCCTTGCGGGCAATCGCCAGGGCGGTGCGCATGGAGGCAGGGTCCTCGAAGGGGGCCGCGCTCAGGCGGCGGTCAGCTTGATGAAGACTTCTTCCAGCGACGCGCTCTCCGCCTGTCCGTGGAGGCGGGCCAGCTGGTGGATGTCGTCGTAGGCGACGCGCTTCCCCTGGTGGATGATGAGCACCTTCTCGCACGTCATCGTCACCTCCGGGAGGATGTGCGTGGAGATGATGACGGTGTGCTTGCCGGCCAGACCCTTGATGAGCGCGCGCAGCTCCGCGCGCTGCGCCGGGTCCAACCCCTCGGTGGGCTCGTCCAGGATGAGCACCGGAGGCGCGCCGAGCAGCGCCTGCGCGATGCCCACGCGCTGCTTGTACCCCTTGGACAGGTTCTGGATGACGCGGTCCATGACGTGCGTCACGGCCATGAGGGTGGCGACGCGCTCCAACTCGGACGCGAGCGCGCGCCCGGACAGCCCCTTCAACGCGGCCACGAAGCGCAGGTAGCCGCGCACCGTCATCTCCATGTAGAGCGGGGGCGTCTCCGGCAGGTAGCCGATGCGGCGCTTCACCTCGAGCGGCTGCGCCTCCACGTCATGGCCCCCGACGCGGACGACCCCCTCCGACGGCGGGAGGAAGCCGGTGAGGATCTTCATCGTGGTGGACTTGCCGGCGCCATTGGGACCGAGGAAGCCGAGAATCTGTCCCTCCTCGACCTGGAAGGTGAGGTCGTCCACGGCCACCCGGTCTCGGTATCGCTTGGTGAGGTGCTGGACCTCAATCATCGGCATGGGGGCTCCGGTGAAGGATGCCGTCACCCGGGGCTGCGGCGCGCCGTCGCCCCACAGCCCCAGAGAGGGGGGCGGTATTAAAGCCGACATCTGGCTGTCAAGGCGACCCTGACTCCGGGTGTGGGCGCCGCTCGCCGGCTGGCCGGACTTCTGCAAGAAGGCCCTCCGGTGTGGTTTTCCGGACACACCGAACAGGGGTAGTGAGGCGACATATGCCAATCGTGGTCCAGAAGTACGGCGGCTCCTCCGTCGCCGGCGTGGAGAAGCTGCGCAAGGTCGCCCAGCGGGTGAAGGACAAGCGCGAGGCGGGCTATCAGGTGGTGGTCGTCGTGAGCGCCATGGGCGACACCACCGACGAGCTGCTGGCGCTGGCCAAGGGCGTCTCGGCCGACCCTCCGCGGCGCGAGCTGGACATGCTGCTCACGTGTGGCGAGCGCATCTCCATGGCGCTGCTCTCCATGGCGCTCCAGGAGCTGGGCGTGCCGGCCATCAGCTTCACGGGCAGTCAGAGCGGCATCATCACCACGGATGCGCACTCGCAGGCGCGCATCGTGGAGGTGCGCCCCTATCGCATCCATGACGAGCTGGCGCGTGGCAGGGTGGTGATTGTCGCCGGCTACCAGGGCGTCTCCTTCAAGAAGGAGGTGACGACGCTGGGGCGTGGCGGCTCGGACACGACGGCGGTGGCGCTAGCGGCGGCGCTGGAGGCGGAGGCGTGTGAAATCTACTCGGACGTGGACGGCGTGTTCAGCGCGGACCCCCGGGTGGTGCCGGACGCGCGCAAGCTGGAGTCGTTGAGCTACGACGAGATGCAGGAGCTGGCGAGCGCGGGCGCCAAGGTGCTCAACGCGCAGGCGGTGGAGTGGGCCAAGGCCCGGGGCATCACCATCCTTGCCCGCACCGCGCACGGCCAGGGCGCGGGGACGGCGGTGCAAGAGCTGGCCGTGCCCTCGGAGAGCCGGCTCAAGGGCGTCACCGCCGACGCGGAGATGGCGGTGCTCACCGCGGCCGAGCCGGTCCGGCTGGCCGAGCTCCTGGAGTTCCTGGACGCCCGCGAGGTGCGGGGCCGGACGCTGGACTTCGACGGCGCCGCGGGCGGCCCCTTCAGGACGGCCATTGCCGTGCCCCTGGCGGACTGTCACGGGCCGGAGGCCCTGCGGCGCGAGCTGGCCACGCGCTTCGGCGACGCCGTGTCGTGGCGCGAGGACCTGGGCACCGTCACCTGTGTGGGCGTGGGGCTCAACGCGGACTGGGCGCCGCTGCGCCGGGCGCTGGCCGCCACCGAGGAGCTGGGCGCTCCCGTTCACGCGGTCCACACGTCCCCCCTCCAGCTCACGTTGCTGGTGGACAAGGCGCAGCTGAAGGCGCTGACGGCCCGGCTGCACCGGGACCTGCTCGGAGGCTAGGGAATTTCTCATCCTGGGCAATTCGCGAGCCCCTTCGGCCCGACGCACACCCCCTGGGAGGGGTGCCCGCTTCCCTCCGTGGGGTTCGTGCCTACCGTGCGGCCTTGGAAGTCAGGCTTGGAGGCACGGGATGGCTCAGACAGGCCGGTGGGCAGGCTGGGTGTGCGGGCTCGTTCTCGCGATTCTTGGCAGTGGCTGTGAGGAGTCGGCCTTCCGCCCGGTGATTCCGGGAGACAAGCACGACACGCCGCCCCTGAGCGATGGCCACGACGGTGGCGACGGAGCGCCGCACCCGGGCCTCATCGACGCGGGGGAACCGGACGCCGGCGGGGAGCCGCCTGATGCAGGGCCGGTGGAGCTGCCCGCACGCGACCCGGGGGCCGTGCTCGAGGAGAACCTCCGCCCCGGCACCACGGCCTGGCGCATCACCCGCAATGCCCACAACCGGGAAATCGAAGGGTATGCGCTGAAGGCCACGCTGACACAGGGCGAGGCGCTGCGCGTCGCGGTGTCGCTGTCCGAGGCCCGGACCTTCCGTTGGTATGTCTACCGGATGGGCTACTACGGCGGTGCGGGAGCCCGCGAAGTGGCGCGTGGCGGCCCGGTTCCCGGCGTGCGCCAGGGGGACTGTCCCGTTGACCGCGCCACCGGTGTCATCGCCTGTACCTGGACGCCCACGCTGGAGATCCCCGTCCCGGCCGACTGGGTGCGCGGCGTGTACATGGTGAAGCTGGTGCGCGAGGACGGCCACCAGCGCTACGTGCCCTTCCTCGTGCGGGACGCGAACCCCCAAGCGGAGGTGGCCGTGCTCATCCCCACCGCGACCTGGGCCGCCTACAACACCTGGGGAGGCACCAGCCTCTACGACGACCGCGACCGGGTGATGCGGGAGCATGGGGTCAGCCGCGCCTTCCAGGTCTCGTATGACCGTCCCTACGTCCGGGGGCACGGCAGCGGCCATCTCCTGACGGACGACTTGAGCCTGGTTCAGTGGCTGGAGTCGCAGAACCTGGACGTGGGCTACTTCACCGACGAGGACCTGGATGCGAGCTACGACTTCGTGGCCGGCGCCAGGGTATTCGTCATGTCGGGCCACGACGAGTACTGGAGCCCGCGCATCCGGGAGCACGCGGACCGGGCCGTGGCGGAGGGGCGCTCGCTGCTCAACCTGGGCGCGAACAACGCCTACTGGCAGGTGCAGATGGAGCCGTCGAAGGACGGCCGTCCGCGCCGCATCATCGCCTGCTACAAGGGGCACGCGAACGACCCGTACTCTGGCGCGCTGCGCACGGTGAAGTTCCGAGAGCACGTCGTGGGCCATCCGGAGAACGCGCTGCTGGGCGTGCAGTTCTCCAGCCGCTGGCACCAGTTCGGCTTCCCGGCCGTCATCACCAACCCGGGGCACTGGGCGCTGGCGGGCACGGGCCTGAAGGCAGGTGACACGCTGTGGAGGGCCAACGGCTACGAGGTGGACCAGCTCGTGAGCAATGGCCACGCGCCGGAGGGCGTGGAGGTGCTGGCCGAGTCCCCCCTGCTGTCGCTCCAGGGCGCCTTCGGCTTCGGGCACATGGTGCTGCGCAAGCAGGGCCGTGCCTACGTCTTCTCGTCAGGGGGCATCGACTTCGTGCGCACCCTGGCCACCGAGGACATGGCGGACTCGCGCGCGGCGCGCATCGTCGCGAACGTGCTCTACAAGGCGCTGGGCCGCCCGGTGCCCGATGTGCTGGTTCGCTTCGAGCGCCAGAACAAGGTGAGTCCCGAGGGCCCCTTCGCGGAGGTGGTGCGCACGGTGGCGGGCGTGCCCGGACAGCGCGGCCGCGCGGGCGTCGCCGTGGCCGACAACATGTTGGGGGCGCCCGTGGCGGTGGCCTTGATGGCCGATGGCGGCCTGGTGGTCGCGGACGGCCTGGGGAACGCGGTGAAGCGTGTGTCGCCGAAGGGCGAGGTGAAGACGCTGGCCTCGGGACTCAATGGCCCCATGGGCATCGCGACGGACGCCGTGGGCAACGTGTATGTGGCCGACACCGACAACTACGTCATCCGCCGCATCGACCCGGAAGGGAAGGTGGAGGTGTTCGCGGGAGGCACGCCGGGCCTCCTGGACGGCCCCGCGAAGCAGGCGTCCTTCGACCAGCCCGCGGGCCTGGCGTTGACGCCGGATGGCACCGCGCTGCTGGTGGCCGACATGAACAATGGCGTGATTCGCCGCATCGACCTGGTGGCGGAGGGGCACCCGGTGACGACGTTGCAGGGGGACTGGCTCTACCGGCCCTCGGGGCTGGCGGTGGGCGAGGATGGCGGCACGCTCTTCGTCGTCGAGTCCGGCATGTCGCGGGTGGTGCGCATCCGCGATGGCGTCACCTCCGTGCTGGCGGGCTCGACGCCCGGCTTCCGTGACGGTGCGCCGGAGTCCGCGCAGTTCCTGCCGTACCTGGGCATCGCGGTGCTGAAGGACGGCTCCGTCGCGGTGTCGGACCCGGGCAACTACCGCGTGCGCCGCATCCACCTGGACGGAAACGGGCACGCGCGCAAGGTGACGACGCTGGCGGGCAGCGGGCGCTATGGCCACGCAGACGGGCCGGGAGACGCCGCGGAACTCGTCCTCCCGGCTGGCCTGGCGGTGGGGCCGGATGGCCGCCTCTACGTGGCGGACGCCGGCAACGCGCTGGTGCGCGCCGTCACTCCGTGAGCGCCGCGGTGGTGGCCTCGGGGCAGTCCGACTCCACCGCGCCGATGTCCGGAGCGGCGCCGCAGTAGGGCAGCCCCAGGTCCATGCCCCGGTCGACCGCGGCCTCACCGGGCATCAGCGTGTCCAGGTCCACCAGGGGCTCGCCGCTCTCTCCCGAGCCCAGCTCCACCCCGTGCGCCATCCAGGTGGCGAGCGTGCCGCGCGCCCAGTCGCTCTGGGGCGCCACGAAGAGGCCCGTGTTGAAGGCGGCGCCCGCCAGGTAGAGGTTGGACGCCATGCGCAGGCCCGGCGCCGTCATGCCCATGCTGACCGCGTTGCGCGTGGCGAACAGGTTGTTGCGCACCGCCACGTGGGAGGAGGGGCCGCCGGTGCCGTGCCCCAGGCTTTCACCAGAGGTGGGCGCGGGTTCCTGCGAGCTGCTGGAGCAGGCGACGTCGCCCACGGACACGAGTCCGAGGAGGCACAGGCTGCGCAGTCTGGACATGGGGGGCGGCTCCTGGGGAGGGACGGGGCGAGCCGGGAATGTTCCTGCCTTTGCGCCCTATTCTGGCCGATGTCCGCGCCCGTGCCCCCGTGAAGCAAGCGGCCTGGCGGGGACCGTCGACTCCGGTGCCCGGTCCCGCCGACACGTCTCCCCTCGGGAAATGGGCCTCACGGGGACTTGGGGGCCACTCGCCCGCCCGCCCTCCTTGGGACCCGGCTCCATCGCCCGGAGGGGCAGGGGCCGCGGCGTCAGTCCGGGGCGCGCGTGCTACCCAGAATCCAGGCCAGGTAGGGGGCATTGCCATCCGCGACGTCGAGGCGCAGCACCTCCGGCACGTCGTAGGGGTGCAGTGCGACGATTCGCGAGCGCAGGGGCTCGAAGAGGGCAGCGCGCGTCTTGAGGATGAGCAGGACCTCGGGCTCGTCCTGAACCTGTCCCTCCCACCGGTAGATGGAGCGCAGGCCCGGGACGATGTTCCCGCAGGCCGCGAGCTGCTCCTCCACCACAGCGCGGGCCAGCTCGGCGGCCTTGTCGGCCGAGGGGGCGGTGACGAGGACGATGATGGTGTCGGTCATGGGAACAGGATGTGTGAGGCCTGCTCCGTCCGTCGAGCCGGACGGAGCAGGCGGGCCGCGTGCCCTACCGCCCCAGCGTGCGCGTGCCGCCCGCCGCGTGGTGCATGGGCGCGTCCATCTCCTGCCGGGTGCGGCGCCGGTCCGGCGTGTCCTTCGGGAACTCGATGAAGGTGCACAGCTCGCACAGCCGGCTGTAGATGCGCTCGCCCACGCGCTCCCGGAGGAGCTCCGTCTCTCGCGCGGCACTGCGCGCGTCCTCGGTGGTCCGGTAGCCCGAGGGCGCCGCGCTTCGCGCCATCCGCTTCTCCGGCTCCAGCGAGTAGTTCGTCGCGAACAGCGTGGTGCGTCCCGCGTTGTAGCGGCGGGCAATCAGCTCATCGAGGGTCTCCATCTCGAAGGGACTGCCGCGCCCCTTGCCCATCTCGTCGATGGCGAGCACCTCGACTTCCGACAGCGGCCCGATGATTTCCCCGCCGCTCTTGCCCTCCTGGAAGCCGCGCCGGATGGTGGCGTAGAGCAGGGAGATTTCGACGTAGCGTCCGCGCACGCCCAGCTCCAGCGCCAGGTGCGCGAGCGTCGCCGCCAGCAGGTGCGTCTTCCCCGTGCCGACGGGGCCACTCAGGATGAAGCCCTTGGACGAGCTGCCCGGCACGTACTGGAACGCGAACTGCATCGCCACGTTCCGGCCCCGGTCCTGCTCCTCCTTGGAGGCGCGGTAGTTGTCGAAGGTGGCATGCGCCGCCGAGGCGGGGAGGCCCAGGGCATCGAAGCGCGCGATTCGCTTTCGCAGCTTCGTGCACGCGCACGGCTCCATCACTTCGTAGCGGCGGATGCCGACCTTCTGGCTGAACTCAGCCTCGCGCTCGACGAGCACGTGTCCGCGCCCGCCGCACACCGAGCAGTGCACGGAGCACGCGCAGATGCGCGCATGGGCCTGGTCACCGCGACGCTCGATGACATAGGTCCGCCCGCCGCACACACCACACGCCTCGCCATTCACCTTAGGAGCCATCTCACGCACTGCCATACCAGAGCCTCCCTCGGTCGTCAGTCACCTGAACGGGCGAGCAGGCGCCCCGCCTACATCTCCTTCACGCCGAGCCGCCGCCGCACCGTCGCCAGCACCCGGAAACGCCGGGCCACCTTCCGGGCGCGCGGGGACATCACCTGTTGCTCCGCGGAAGCCGCCAGGGCCTCCCGCCACAGGGCACACCGGTCCAGGAAGGGCAGGGCGCGCAGCAGCAGCAGGAACGCTAGCGCTTCCTGGGAGTCCATGGCCGCCGGCTCTTCCGGGACATGGGCCAGGACGGTGATGCGCAGGTTGCGCACACGGTGCGCAAGCGCTTCGTGCCGCCCCGCCAGGTCCTCCAGCGCCGTGCACAGCCGCGCGTGCCGCGTCTCCTCCCAGGAGCGGGCCCGCTTGCGCTTGGGGGCGGAAGCGGGTTCCTCACCCGCGCCCGCCGCCAGCTCCCGGTACTTCTTGATCTCCGACTCCACCTGCCTGCGGCATGCCCGCAGCGAGCGGAGCACCGGCTCACCGGGGCGCGTGTCCCAGAGGGCCTTCTCCGCGGAGCGGGTGATGCCGCGGGCCACCACCTCGAAGGGAACGCCCTCGCGGGCCCAGGTCGTCAAAAGCTCGGTGTCCAGCGCGGAGAGCATCAGCCCCGCGCCACGCACGGCGAGGAAGTAGTCCTGGACCAGCTCTTCGAAGCTGGCGCTTTCGGGGAGGAGACTCATGATCCGACGCGTACTCCAGTGCGGGGAGACCGGACAACCGACCGGTCGCTCCCCCATACCTGGCAGGTCCGACATGGCAACTCCAGAGCGCCGTTTTTCACAGCGGATCTGGAAGATTTCGAGCCGGCGCTTCCCTTGGAGAGCAGGCGGCCAGTCAGTGTTGACCCGTCGCGCGGAAACCGCGCATAGTGAGGGTCCCCGAATGGAAATTCCCGAAGATTCCCGGACACTTGTCTACTTGGCAAGCGCCCGGGGACGCCGGTGCCCCTCTCTTAGGAAGACCATGCGCCGTTCGCTTCTCGTCTGCCTCGTGCTCCTGGCCACGGCCGCCACCGCCCAGGAGAAGAAAGCCCCGCGCGATGCCGATCTCGGCCGGAAGTCCGCCACCTCGGTGGACAAGTCCCTGGCTGGCGACATCACCCGTGAAAAGAAGAAGGAGGAGGTCGCTCCCACGATCCAGTACGACCAGTTCCGGCTGGGCGTGGAGCTGCAGGTGGCCTCCAAGCGGCGTGAGCAGATCCAGTCGCTGAAGAAGATCATCTCCCTGTCGCCGGATCCGAAGGAGGCCCCCAGCCTCCTGTTCCGGCTCGGCGAGTTCTACTGGGAGGAGTCGAAGTTCTACTTCTTCGAAGCCAACCGGAAGGACGACGACCTCCTGCAGGCGATGAACCGCAACGACGCCGCGGGCCAGCAGCGGGCCAAGGCGGAGAAGGCGGGATTGCTCGCCAAGCAGAAGGAGTACGGCAAGCTCGCCGTCGAGCAGTACACGAAGATCGTCCAGGAGTACCCGAGCTTCGAGCGCACCGACGAGGTGCTCTTCTTCCTCGGCCAGTACCTCATGGAGGACGGCCAGGACCGCAAGGCGCTGGTGGCCTTCAAGCGCCTGGTGGAGAAGCACCCGCAGTCGAAGTTCATCCCCGACGCCTACCTGGCCTTCGGCGAGTACTACTTCAACAACTCCAAGGGGAAGCGCCCGGAGTTGGAGAAGGCGCTGGCGGCGTACAAGAAGGCGGCCGAGTTCCCCGAGAGTCAGGTGTACGCCTTCGCCCTCTACAAGCAGGGCTGGTGCCACTACAACATGGGGGACTTCGAGGCGGCGAAGGACAAGTTCAAGACGGTGGTGCTCTACGGCGAGCTGGCCGGCGCCAACGCGGTGGAGAAGGACGGCGGCAAGAGCGGCCGCAGCTCGCTGATTCGCGAGGCGCGCACCGACTTCGTCCGCGCGTACGCGCACCAGGGTGACGTGGCCCAGGCGCGCGCCGAGTTCGGGAAGGTGGCCACCAATCCGGACGACCGCTTCACGATGATGAAGCAGCTGGCCAACCTGTACTACGGCGATGGCAAGGACCGCGAGGCGGCCATCACCTACAACGCCCTCATCAAGGAGAAGCCGCTGTCGCCCGAGGCGCCCGGCTTCCAGGGCCGCATCGTCGACTGCATCCTCCGCATGGGCAACAAGGAGCGCACCGTGGTCCAGGTGCGCCGGCTCGTGAAGATCATGAAGGAGGTCGAGGGCTCCGGCGTCATCAAGGAGGACAAGGACAAGCGGCTGCTGGAGGAGGCGAAGGAGCTCTCCGAGCGCACGCTGTCCAACCTCGCCGTCACCTGGCACAACGAGGGCAAGAAGACGCGCAACGAGGAGACGTTCCGCTACGCGGACGCCGTGTACAGCGACTACCTCACGCTCTTCCCGGAGAACCCCAAGGCGTACGAC
This sequence comes from Pseudomonadota bacterium, assembly GCA_023426545.1. Taxonomy (GTDB): domain Bacteria; phylum Myxococcota; class Myxococcia; order Myxococcales; family Myxococcaceae; genus Myxococcus. Next base: position 22,381 of record JAFAAN010000087.1, on the reverse strand, counting down.
CTGCGCTTCTTCTGGGCCGAACTCCTGAACGACAGCCTGCAGAACTTCGAGAAGGCCGCCGCCAACTACACGCTCGTGGTCCTCCAGGACGCCAAGGTGCTGGAGGCCAAGGACGACCAGGGCAAGCCGAAGCCGGGCAAGCCGGGCAAGTGGCTGCCGAACGCCGCGTACAACGCGGTGCTGGCCTACGACGAGGTCGTCAAGGCCGCCGAGGCGCGCGGCGAGGCCAAGAGCGAGGCGGTGGGCTCGGACATCACCAAGAAGGCCACCATCCCCCCGCTGAAGAAGTCGCTGCTGGACGCGTGCGAGCGCTACCTCAAGTACGTGCCCAAGGGTGAGAAGCGGGTGGAGATCGCCTTCAAGGCGGCCAACCTGTACTACCGCCACAACCACTTCGACGAGGCGGTGCTGCGCTTCAGCGAGATCGCGCTCGGCTACCCCGAGTACAAGTTCGAGAACGGCGAGCGCGCGGCGGAGATCGCCGCCAACCTCATCCTCGACTCGTACCACCTGCTCCAGGACTACGCGAAGGTGAACGAGTGGGCGCGGCGCTTCTACGCCAACGACAAACTGGCGGTGGGCAAGTTCCGTGACGACCTGGCCAAGCTCATCGAGCAGTCCTCCTTCAAGCTCGTCAGCCAGCTGGAGGAGAAGAAGGAGTTCGAGAAGGCCGCCGAGGCGTACCTCGCCTTCGTGAAGGACTTCCCGCAGACGGAGATCGCCGACCTGGCGCTCTACAACGCGTCCGTCGACTACTACAAGGCGAAGCGCCTGGATAAGGCCATCGAGGTGCGCAAGCGCCTGTTCGCCGAGTACCCGCGCTCCAAGCACGTGCCGGACTCCATCTACGCCAACGCGGAGGCGCTGGAGGCCATTGGCGACTTCGAGGACGCGGCCACCACCTACGAGGCCTACGTGCGCGGTTATGAGCGCAGCCTCGGGGAGAAGGGCCCCGCGAAGGCCCGGGGTGGCAGCGCCAGGAAGAAGGGCAAGGCCCCCGCGGACGACAAGCCCGCGGCGGCGCAGAAGTGGGACGAGTCCAAGGCGCAGGTGGCGCTGTTCAACGCCGCCACCTACCGCGAGGGGCTGGGGCAGGTGAAGGCCGCCCTGCGCAACCGCGAGCACTACCTGGAGCTGTGGCCGCGCGCGAAGGACGCGGACGAAATCCGCCTGTCCATCATCGACCTGACGGGCAAGAGCGGCGCGGCGTTCAAGGCCATCAAGATGCTGGAGGAGTACGAGCGCGACAACATGCGCTCGCCCAGCAGGTTCCTGGCCGCGGAAGGCCGCATCGTCGAGCTGTACAAGAAGATGGGCAAGTCGCGCGACGTGGTGCGCATGTACAAGCGCATCTACGACCACTTCGACCAGCTGCCCCGCCGCGTGCAGGGCTCGCTGGAGAAGCCGGCGCTCGCGACCGCCGCGCAGGCCCAGTTCCTGGCGGTGGAGCCGGACTGGAACGAGTACCGGCGCCTGAAGCTGTACTGGGGCGCTCCGCCGTCGCCGGACCGCTTCCGCGCGAGCATCCAGGACAAGAGCCGCGCGCTCCAGGTGGTGGAGAAGAAGTACGTGCAGACGGTGACGCTGGGCGCGCCCGAGCCCGCCATCTGCGCGCTGCACCGCATCGGCCTGGCGTATGACCACTTCGCCGACCGCGTCGCCAATGCCCCCATGCCGCGGGGCCTGGACGAGGAGTCGGAGCAGGCGCTGCGCGACGAGTTCGCCAACCAGGCGCAGCCGCTCAAGGACAAGGCGACCGAGGCGTTCTCCGCCACGGTGGCCAAGAGCCGCGAGCTGGACGTGTACAACGACTGCGCCGCGGAGAGCCTGAAGATGCTGCGCACGCAGTACCAGCCTGACCGCTACCCGGACATGCCCGAGGAGAAGGTGGCGCTCAAGAGCGGCGTGCAGCTCATCGGCGGCGACCTGCTGGCCTCCATCCAGGACGTGCCGCCGCCGGCGCCCAAGGCGGCGGACGCGCAGCAGGCGAGGGCCGAGACGCTGCAGGAGGACCTCACGGACCTCACCGCGCAGCTGCGCTCGCAGACCGAGACCCAGGTGGACGCCCGCCCGGCGGCCGCCCCCAACGGCGCCACCCCCGCGAAGCAGGGCGGGAATGACGAGGAGCCGGAGGACTTCCTCTAATGCACCGGACGATTCGCACCATGCGCCTGTTTCCCTTGCTGGCGGCTGTCTCACTCGCCGCCGCCGGCTGCTCTTCCTCCAAGGCCAGCGGCCCCGGCGGGGCCAAGACGGCGGACCCGAACGCCGGCAAGGCGGAGTCGGCCGCGCCCATCTCCAACACGGCCAAGGCCCGCTTCGAGGACGCCCTGAAGGCGTTCGACACGCAGAAGAAGGCCAAGGCCATCGACTACCCGTCGCTGGAGCGGAAGTTCCAGTCCGCGCTGGAGGCGGACGCCAACCTGGCGGAGGCCGACTACAACCTGGGCGTGCTGGCCGAGCGCCAGGGCAAGCTCACCGAGGCGCGCAATCACTACAAGACGGCGCTCACCAAGAAGCCCTCGCTGCGGCAGGCGTCGGAGAACCTCGCGGTGATGGAGCAGAACGCGGGCAACGTCGCCGGCGCGGTGGCGCTGTACCAGGAGGTGCTCCAGCGCTACCCGGATGACGCGCAGTCTCGCGCGCGGCTGGCGGAGATCTACCGTCAGCAGGGTGACCACGCCAAGGCCATGGACCTGTCGCGTGCCGCGCTGATGCGCGACCCGCAGTCCACCACCGCGCTCAAGGTGATGATTCGCAGCTACCTGGACCGCAAGCAGCTGGCCATGGCGAAGCTGGTGGCGCTGCGGGGCGTGAAGCTGGACGCGGCGGATCCGGAGCTCCACCACGCGGTGGGCCTCATCCTCCTCCAGGAAGGCGACGTCGACGAGGCGCGCCTGTCCTTCAAGAAGGCGCTGGAGGTCCGCGAGGACTACGTGCCGTCCCATGTGGAGCTGGCCCAGCTCGCGATGCAGGCGGAGAACTTCCCCACCGCCGAGCAGCACCTGCGCCGCATCCTCCAGGCGGACGGGAAGAACGCCGCCGCGCACCTGAACCTGGGCATCGCCTACAAGGGCATGGGCCAGTACGACAAGGCCATGCAGGAGTACGACGAGGCGGAGAAGCTCGACCCCGAGCTGGCCGCGGTGAACCTCAACCGCGCCATCATCCTCCACAAGGTGAAGGACGCGCCCGAGCGCGCCTCGGAGCTGTACCGCAAGTACATCGCCATGGCCGGCGGCGACGTGGCGCTGCCCGCCGAGGCCCCCGTGTTCGCCCTGCTGCGCGAGGTGGAGGTCATCGTCAACGCCAAGCGCGAGGCCAAGTTCGCCGAGGAGCAGGCGAAGCAGATGGAGGAGCTGCAGAAGCAGCAGCAGGCCCAGATGCAGGCCGCGGAGAAGGCGGCCGCCGGGAATGCAACGCCCGGCGCCACGGCGGCGCCCGCTGGTGGCAACGCCACCGCGCCGCAGGCCACGCCCGCCACTGGCAATGCTCCGGCGGCGCCAGGGCCCGCGGCTGGAACGCCCGACCAGAAGAATGCAGGCACGGCGGAACCCGGCGAGCCGGAAGACGACCTGCTGTGAAAGTCGAGGCGCCCCCGCGTGCCTTCGCTGTGGCGGGGGCGCGGGGGATGATGCGAACCTTGTGTTTCCCCCTCATCCGGGGATTCGGTGTTGTGGGACGGGCCTCGAGGGGTTCGTCCGGGAGGCAGTGATGCGGAAGGCGTTGATGCTGTCTGCGGTGCTCGCGGTGACGCCGGCCCTCGCCCAGGACGAGGGCACCAATCCGGGTGGGCCAGGAGAGGGCAATGTGCGCTACTCCAAGACGACCACCATCGACTTCGAGGATGACACCATCGAGGGAGACCTCACGAAGCCGGATGGCGAGTACGTCGAAGCGCGTGGCAAGGTGAAGCACTCGAACCTCATCCGCATCCGCGAGGACTTCGAGGACAAGGTGATGCAGTCCGTGGGCGAGCTGTAGACCGCGCGACCCGAAGGCGGGAACCCACCGCCACCCGCGTTGTCTGTCACCGTACCCACTCTACGTAGGAGCCCCCATGGCCGTTCCTCTGACACTCAAGGTCTTCAAGGGCGACTCGCTGGTCGCCTCCAAGGACTACGAGCGCGACATCATCAAGATTGGCCGCCTCTCCTCGGCGCACCTGTGCCTGGAGGATGAGAAGGTCAGCCGCATCCACTCCGTCATCGAGGTCGCCAGCGACGGCACCATGTCCATCATCGACATGGGCAGCGTCGAGGGCACGTACGTCAACGGCAAGCGCGTCACCAAGGGCCAGCTGGCCTTCGGGGACGAGATTCGCGTGGGCGGCACGACCATCCGCCTGGAGAACCCGGCCGCAGTGGCCGCGGTGAACCTGGCCGCCGCGGCCGCCAGCTCGGACGTGGAGACGGAGAAGAACCCGGTGGTCGCCGCCGCCGCGCCCGCGGAGGGACTGGCGCAGGCCGTGGTCGCCGCGCCGGCCGCGGGTGCCATCGATCCGTCCTTCGCCGCCACGCAGGAGAGCGCGGTGATCGCGCCCGCACCGGCGCCTGTCGCGGCCGCGCCGGTGGAGGCCGCGCCGGCTGTGCGCGTCGTGCGCCGTACGAAGTCCAGCGGCCCGCTGGGCGTGGGCCTGCGCTTCGTGTGGGGCGACCAGCGCGTGGGCGAGTTCTTCATGGCCCCGAACGTGAAGCAGTCCTTCTTCGTCGGCAGCGAGAAGGGCGTGGACTTCATCATGGGCGACTCCCGGCTGGGAGGGCCGAAGTTCGAGGCGGTGCGCTCGGATGGCCAGAACTTCATGGTCCGCTTCACCGGGAAGATGAAGGGCGAGCTGTTCCGCAAGGGCGAGACGCTGGACCTGAAGGCCGTCATCGAGTCCGGCAAGGCGTCGCACGAGGGTGACTCGTACACGCTCACGCTCGAAGCGGACGACTTCATCTGGGTCGACCTGGGCGGCGTGGCGCTCGAGGTGGCCTTCCAGCCGGTGGTCAAGCGGGTCGTGGTGCCGATTGGCGAATCGGTGGACTACACCGCGCTCAACATCTTCCTGGTGCTCTTCTTCATCGCGACGGCGTTCATCATCACCGCGATGAACCGCACGGGCGCGGGGGATGAGTACGCGGACGAGCTGACGACCGATAATGCCCGCATCGCCAAGCTCATCATCAAGCCGCCGGAGACGCAGAAGAACAAGTTCCTCGAGCGCCTCAACCAGCAGAAGGAGCAGAAGAAGAGCGGGGAGATGGCTCAGAAGAGCCGCAATGAGGAAGGTCAGATGGGCAAGAAGGACACGCCCAAGACGAACAACCGCACCGCGCCCAAGGGCGACCCGAACAAGAAGGATGAGGCGCGTGCGCTGACGGCCAAGATCTTCGGCGGCGGCAAGGGTGGCATCTCCACGGTGTTCGGCAGCGGCGGCCTCGGTGGCGACCTGAAGAGCGCCATGGGCAACATGTTTGGCGCCAAGGCGGGCAACTCGGGTGGCTTCGGCGGCCTGGGGCTGCGCGGCTCGGGCGGCGGCGGCGGCGGCACGGGTGACACCATCGGCATCGGCGGCATCGGCACCAAGGGCCGTGGCGGCGGCACCGGCTCCTACGGCAGCGGCGTGGGCGTGCTGGGCGGCAAGCAGAGCGTCGATGTGGGCATCACCTCGTCGGATCCCGAGGTCATGGGCTCGCTGGACAAGGAGCTGATCCGCCAGGTCATCCACCGGAACCGTGGGCAGATCCGCTACTGCTTCGAGAGCCTGCTCAACCGCTTCCCGAAGCTGGGTGGCAAGGTGGCGGTGAAGTTCGTCATCACCGCGACCGGCTCGGTCGCCACGTCGTCGGTGGCGCAGTCCACGGCGGGCAACGCGGAGCTGGAGACGTGCGTGGCCGGCCGCGTGCGCACCTGGAAGTTCCCCGAACCGAAGGGCGGCGGCGTGGTGGTCGTCACGTATCCGTTCATCTTCAAGCAGTCCGGCGAATAGCGCCGGGTGGCCTTTCTCCGGGTGGGCGGGCCTGATGAGGGTCCGCCCACCGCGCCTTTCCCCGGCGCCCACTCCCCCGCGGGTGCCGGGCCAACGTCAGGACCGCATGAAAGCCCTCGCCTCACTTGCCCTGTGCGCCTCGTTCCTCGCTCCCTCGCTCGCGAGCGCTCAGACGTCCACCACTGCCCATGGGGATCGCCCCGCCGTCACGTTCGATGAGATCGAACGAGGCATCTACTTCGCGGTGCTGGGTGGGCCGCTGTTCATCACCAACCCTCCGGCGCCCGAGGGCACGCCGCGTCCGTTCTCCTCCGGTCCCATGGCCCAGGTGGAAGTGGGCGTGGACCTGGGGGAGCGGCTGTCCGTCGGCTTGTTCATCATGGGCTCGAGCGTCCGTACGGCCGCCGATTACGTGGGCAACTCCGGCGGCGCGGTTTCCGGTGATTTCTCCGCCCTGATTCCCGGCGCGGTGCTCCGGGCGCGCCTGGTGGGGTTCGCCGACAGTCAGGAAGTGAAGCGCACCTGGTTCTATCTCCGCGCGGGTGCTGGCTATGCGATGTTCTCGCCGCAGCGACTCCTCCCCGATTCCGACATTCTTGTGTTTGCCGGGCCCGGAGTGGAGTACTACACACGGCTGCGCCACTTTTCCGTGGGGCTCGAGGTGACGGGGAACTACCTCGTCAGCGGGGGCTCGTTCGGATTCGCGGTGGCGCCGAACATTCGCTACGCGTTCTAGCGGGAGAAAGACGTGCCTCAGGAGAATGGAAGCGGTGGGCCGCGCCCGGGTGGGCGTGGTCGTGACGGGGGTGCACCGGGCCAGGGTCCGCGCCGTGACGGGCCGGGTGGTGGCTTCGGCGGCCGTGGTGGGCCGGGCCGTGGTCGGGGCGATGGTCGTGGCCGTGGCAGGGACCGGGAAGAGGGCTCCGTCGGCCCCGGACAGCGCGTCATCGCCGAGCTGAGCCTCCTGGAGAAGGCACTCTCCAAGACGGATTTCGGAGCGGAGAAGGCGCCGCTCCAGGCCATTGTCCGCGCGCTGCGGCCCATGCGCCTGAAGTCCCTGGACGACCTGGACCTCAACACGCGTGGCCGCCTCATCACCACGCTGCTGCGCGTGCAGCGTCAGCCCAAGCCGCCCGCGCCCGAGGCCGCCGCGCCGGCCGAGGAGGCAGCACCGGCTGAAGCGGCTGCTCCGGTCGAGGCCGCCCCGGCGGAGGCCGCTGCGCCCGCCGAGGCCGCCGAAGGCGAAGCGCCTGCCGCGCCCGCCGAGGGAGAGGCCGCCGCGCCCGCTGAGACGGCTGCGCCTGCCGAGGCCGCTCCGGCGGAGGCCGCCGCGCCCGCGGTGGACCCTGTGCGCGAGAAGTTCGATGCCTGGACGGACGTCATCTTCCTGGTGGGGCAGGCGTGGCGCGCCGCGGGTGACAGCGAGCGCGCGGAGGCCGCCTTCGCCACCAGCGGGCGCCAGCCGGGGCCCGAGGTCGAGGAGCCCGTCGCGCCGCCCCGCGAGGAGCGCCGTGAGCGAGGCGAGCGCCGCGAGCGGACCCCTCGGGGGGAGCGCGCCGCCGCGGGCGAGCGTCGTGAGCGGGGCGAGCGCCGTGAGCGTCCCGCTCGGGGTGAGCGCCCGGATCGGGGCGAGCGCCCGATGCCGGAGCTGACCGGCACCTGGGACGAGCAGGCCAAGCAGCTCGAGGGGATGGGCCGCACGCGTGACGCGGCCCGGATGCACGAGCGCAACAACTCCTTCGCCGAGGCCACGCGCCTGTTCGAGGCGGGGGGCGACCTCAAGAGCGCGTTGCGCAGCGCCCTGGCCGGCGGGGACAACGACGCGGCCCGCCGTCTGGTGGGCACGCTTCCCCCCGAGCAACTCGCGCCCACGCTGGAGAAGGCCGGTGCCTACGAGCTCCTCATGGAGCACTACGTCGGCAAGGGCGACTTCGAGAACGTGGCCCGCCTCTACGAGCGCGCGCGTCAGTTCGATCAGGCGGCGCTCGCGTACGAGCGCGCAGGGAAGCTGACCCTGGCGCGCAAGTCGTACGAGCGCTCCCGGGACATCGCGAGCGCCAATCGCATCCGCGGGCTCGAGGTGAAGAGCCTGGTGGAGCGGGGGGATCGGCTCGGCGCCGCCACCCTGCTGGCCGCGGTGGGGCAGCGACGGGAGGCCGTCGAGGTCCTCAGCCCGCTGCCTCCGCCCAAGGCCTTCCACTTCATGCAGCGTCTGAAGCTGGACGACGAGGCGAAGGAGCTGGCGCAGAAGGAGCTGGCCCGCGCCGAGCAGGAGCAGAAGCCCGCGGGACGCGCCCGCTGGCTGGAGCTGCTGGGTGACATCACCGCCGCCGCCGAGGCCTGGGAGGCCGCTGGCCGCAAGGACAAGGCGCTCCCGCTGCACGAGAAGCTCGGCAACCTGCCTCGCGCGGCCCAGCTCGCGGAGGAGCTGCAGCAGCGTGACAAGGCCATCGCGCTCTACACCCAGCTGAACGACAGCGCCGGTGTGGAGCGGGCGAACGCGCTTCCGGAGACGACCGCGGCTGCCCCTGCCCCCACGGCGGACGCGGCGGACGAAAGTGCGGCTGACGAGGCGTCCCCTGACGCCCCCTCGGCAGGGTAGCGAGAAGGTCAATGATTCCCGCCGTTTGGCGGGTTTTGCATGATTGCTCGGGGGCGCTGGCGACCGGTAGAGTTCCGGTCACTGGCGCCCTCGCTGCTTTTCTATTCCATTCCAAGGCCCGCCCCTCCATGCAACAGCCCACGCCCTCGTCGCGTCCCACGCTGCGCGTGTCCGATGACCGCACTTTCGTCGAAACCGAAGCGGCCCTCGAAAAGGCCGGACGTGTCGAGGAGTTGATCCGCCTCTACGAGGGGCGCTCCCGCGATGTCGCCGCCGACGAGGCGGTCCGTCTGCTGTGCCGTGCCGCGGAGCTCGCGCATGAGCGTCAGCGCAACACGCAGCGCGCGGAGGAGTTGCTCAAGCGCGCGTTGCTGGTGGCGAAGGATCCGCTCCCCGCGCTGCGTGGCCTCAAGCGGCTGCACGAGTCCCGGCAGGACGGCGCCGCATTGGCGGACGTGCTGGAGCGTCTGGGCGGCGTCACGCAGGGCGAGGAGAGCGCGGGCCATTACCTGAAGGCGGCGGACGTCTACGAGCAGAAGCTGTTCCGCCGTGACCGTGCCGTGCTGTGCTTGCAGCGCGCGGCGCGCGCGAAGCCGGACCAGGCTGTCTTCCGCCGAGTGCGGCAGCTGCTGCTGTCGGAGGAGCGCTTCCAACCCACGTTCGAGGCCCTGGAGCGTGAGCGCGCGGCGTTGGGTAACGAGGGCATGGCGGACGAGTACGCGGCCCTCGCCGAGCGCCTGGTGGATGACCCCACCGAGCATGAGCTGGCGCAGAAGGTGGTGGACGTCGCCCGCGCGCTGGAGCCAGAGAACGCGCGCCTGGAGAAGGCCGCGCGGGCGCTGCAGCGCTTCGAGCAGACGTGGCGCGACCGCGTGCGGATGCTGCGCAGCATGTCGCTGGAGGAGCGCGACCGGAAGAGCGCGGCGCGGCTGTCACTGCTCGTGGCGAAGCTCTTCGCCTGGTACGAGCCGGGCGCGACCGGCAAGGTGAAGGAGGCGCTGGACCGCTGCTTCCTGCTGTGGCCGGGCATGCCCGAAGGCCTGTCGCTCATCGAGAAGCTGACGCAGCGCGAGGGCGGCGACTTCGCGGCGGCGATCGAGCAGATCGAGGCGATGGCGGGCGAGGTCAAGGACCGCACCGCGCAGGTGGACCTGTGGCTGCGGGTGGGCACGCTGCGGCTGGGCAGGTTGAACGACGCGGACGGAGCGCTGGCGGCCTTCGAGAAGGCGGTGGCGGCGGACCCGTCCCGAGCGGACGCGGCGAGCCTGACGGCGGAGCAGTTGTTGGAGAAGGGCCGCGGGCCCGAGGCCGTGGCGGTGCTGGAGCGCTACCTGGGCACGGTGAAGGACCGCTCGGTGCAGGCGGCGATGCGCCTGCGCCTGGCCGACCTCTTCCTGACGCAGCTCAAGGACGCGGACGCCGCGCGTGAGCACCTGGAGGCGGCGCTGAAGCTGGACCCCACGCAGGCGCTCGCGGCCTTCCAGCTCGCGCGCTTGCTGGCGGAGGACGAGGAGTTGGACGCGGTGGTGCCGCTGCTGGACCTGGCGCTGCTGGCGCCGCGTCCGCGTCCGGAGCGCGTGGCCTTCTGTGAGGCGCTCGCGCTGATGTTCGAGGAGAAGGAGGACGCGCGGGGCGCCTTCGAGGTGCTGGCGCGCGCGCTGGAGCTGGACCCGGGCCGGCCCCTGCTGCTGGGCTCGGTGGTGGAGCACGCGGAGAAGGCGCAGGTGCAGCCCGCGCTGGCCCTCGCGCTGCAACGCGCGGCGCTGGCGGCGCCGGCGGCGGAGGTGGCGGCCACGCTCTGGCGGCAGCTCGCCCAGCTCCTCCAGGGGCCGCTGGCGGACCCGGCGCGCGCGGAGGCCGCATGGCGGGAGGTGCTGGCCCGCCTCCCCGGAGACGCCGCGGCGCTGGAGGCGGTGAAGTCGCTCCAGGCGGCCGCCGCCATCGCGGACAATCCGAAGACGCGCTTGGAGGCGGACCTGTCGCGGCGCGAGGCGGCTGGCGCTGCGTCCGAGGAACTGGAGCCGCTGGTCCGGAAGCTGGTGGAACTCGCCCCGGACGAGCCGGCGGCGGTGCAGAAGCTTCAGGCGCTGTGCGTGGCGCTGTCGAAGTTCGAAGAGGCCGCGACGCTGGCCGGGCGGCTGGTGGGGCTGGCGGAGACGCAGCTGGAGCGCAATGAGTGGACGGCGCGCCAGGCCAAGCTCTACGCGGAGCGGCTGGGCCGTCAGGAGGACGCGACGGACCTGTTCCTCGGCCTGCTGGCGGAGAACGTCTCCACCGGCGTGGTGGTAGGCGGGCTGGAGCGGTTGGCGGCGGCGGGCATTCGCACGGCGGAAGTGACGGAGGCGCTGGCGGCGCACTACGGCCGCAGTGGCGACCACCAGCGCCAGGTCGCCGCGCTCCACCAGCAGTTGGAGGTGACGACGGAGCCAGGGGCTCGTAAGCGCCTCTTCGCGCTGCTGGCCAGCATTCACGAGAAGCAGCTCGCCGACAGCCGCGCGGCCTTCGACGTCCGCGTCCGCGCGCTGCGCGAGGACACGAAGGACGAGGCCGCCCGCGCAGAAGCGCTGCGGCTGGCCCGCGACCTGTCCGCACACGCGGAGTTGGGGCGGGTGCTGCGCACGCTGGCCTCCGAGGCCGAGGACCCCGCAGTGGCGGTGCCGCTGCTCCTGGAGGCGGCGAGCCTCGCGGAGGAGGGAGCGCTGGCGGCCGAGGCGGTCGCGGCGCTGGAGGCCGCGGTCAGCAGGGCACCCGAGTCGAACGGGCTGCTGCAGCGGCTGGTGCGGCTGTACGGCCGCGTGGGCCGCTCCGCGGACGCGGAAGGGCTCTTGCGCAAGCGCATCCAGGGCGCGCGCGGCCCGGAGCGGCTGGAGTTGTTGCTCCAGCTGGTGGACCTCAACACGGAGCTGGGCCGAGACGCCCAGGCGGCCGAGGCGCTGCAAGCGGCGCTCTCGCACGGGGCCGAGGAGGGCCGGCACCTGCCGCGCCTCGCGGAGCTGTACGAGAAGGCGGGGCGCACGCGCGAGCTGGGCGACACGCTGGCGCGGCTCATCGCGCTAGCCGAGTCCGCGGGGGACGCGGACAAGGTTGCGCGGCTGAAGCTGCGTCGCGCGCAGCTGCTACAGGAGTCGCAGGACGGCAGCGCGGAGGCGGTGCAGAGCTACGCGGACATCCTGCTCCAGCGTCCTTCGGACCCGGATGCGTTGGCGGCGCTGGAGGCGATGCTCGCCTCGGGCCCCGCGCGAGAGGCGGCGGCGCGGGTGCTGGTGCCCGCGTTCGAGCGCACCAAGGACCACCGTAAGCTGGTGGCCACGCTGGACGTGCTCGCCGAGGTGGCGCGGGACGATTCCGCGCGCGTGCAGGCGCTGCGGCAGGCGGCACAGGTCCACCTGGCGCACCTGCGGCAGCCGGAGCTGGCCTTCGCCGCGCTCGCTCGCGCCTTGCGGCTGGCGCCGGGTGACGCGGGCCTGCGCTCGTCGGCGCGGCAGGCGGCGGAGGACGCGGACTCGCTGGACAGCTACGCGGAGATTCTCTCCGAGCTGGCCGAGGAGGGAGACGTCGGCTCCGCGCGCATGGCGCTGCTGCGCGAGCTGGCGGAGGTGCAGGAGAAGAAGCTGGACGACAAGGCCGGCGCGGTGAGCGCGCTGCACGCGCTGCTGGCCATCGAGCCGGGCAACCTGGACTGCCTGCGCGCCCTCCAGCGGTTGCACCGCGCTGGCGAGGAGTGGGCCGCACTCGCCGAGGTGCTGGAGAAGCTGGCTGCGGCGTCCCCGGAGCCGGCCGAGCAGCTGGCGTTCCTGCGCGAGGCCGCGCTGCTGCACGAGACGAAGTTGATGGACAAGGAGAGCGCCGCCGCCGCCTGGCGCATCATCGCCGGGAGAGATCCGGCGAGCCGCGAGGCCGCGGCGACCCTGGACCGGCTCTACACGGAGAGCGGCCGGCACACCGACCTGGCCTGGGCGCTGGCGCTGCGCCGCAACCAGGAGGGGCAGAGCCCGCAGGGGCGTGAGGTCTCCTTCCGTCTGGCCGAGCTGCAGCGCACCGTGCTGGACGACGCGAACGCGGCGCTGGGCCTCTATCGCAAGATTCTCGCCGAGGACCCGGGTCACCCGGGGGCGCGCGCGGCGCTCGAAGCCTGGGTGAAGGCGGCGGTGCCCGCGAGCGGCGCGGCGCTGGAGGTGCTCGACCCGGTGCTCGTGCAGGTGGGCGATCATGCCCGCCGCGTGGCGCTGCGCGAGGCGCGGATGGTCTCCGCGCTCACGGTGGAGAAGATCCACCTCGCGGGGGAGGTTCGCCGCATCTACGAGCGCGACATGCTCCAGCCCTCGCTGGCGTTCATGTCCGCGGTGAAGTCCTTCGCGCAGGGGCTGGACCGGGAGGGCGTGCAGCCGGACCTGGAGCGGCTGGCGCGCGAGACGGGCTCGCACGAGGTGCTGGCCGAAATCTATGAGACGGCGGCGACGGAGCTGACCTCGGGCGACCCGGCGGCGCTGGAGCTCCTGCGGCGGTCGGCGGAGCTGCGCGAGTCGCTGGACCAGCCGGAAGAGGCCGCGCGCCTGTGGAAGAGCCTGCTGGCGGACGCGCCGCAGGACCGGCAGGCGCTGGAGGCCCTGTCACGGCTGTACGAGAAGGGGCAGAACGCCAAGAGCCTGTCGGAGGTCTACACGCGCCAGGCGCAGCTCTCCACCGACCCGGAGGAGCGCGTGGGGCTGCTGCTCAAGGCCGGCGAGGCGTACGCGAACGCGGGTGAGGACGCGAAGGCCATCGAGGCCTACCGCTCCGCGCTGGCGCTCCGGAAGGTGCCCGAGGGCCTGCTGGCGCTGGAGAAGCTGTACGCGAAGGCGCGCCGCTTCGTGGAGCAGGCGGACGTGCTGGACCAGCTCGCGGAGGGCGCGGCGGACGAGGCCGTGCGCCGGAACTGGCTGCTGAAGCGCGCCCAGCTCCTGGAGAAGGAAGTGGGGCCCGCGGAGTCGCTGTCGGTCTACCGGCGGCTGCTGGAGCTCGCGCCGGGTGACGGGCAGGTGGTGGCGGGCCTGGAGCGGCTGATGGCGCACGAGGCGCCTCGGGCCGAGGCGGCGCGCCTGCTGGAGCCCGTGTACCGCGGCGTCAACGACACGCGGAAGCTGGTGGACGTGATGGAGGTGCTGCTGCCGGGCGTCGCGCCCGAGCGGCGGCTGGAGCACATCCAGGAGATCGCGACCCTGCGCGAGGCGCTCGGCCAGACGTCGCTCGCGTTCGTCGCGCGGCTGCGGGCCTTCAGCGAGGCGCCGCAGGAGGCCCCGGTGCGTGACGAGCTGGAGCGGCTGGCGGCCGACTCCGGCGCGTTCGAGGAAGTGGCGGCCGCCTATGAGGACCAGCTGGAGCGCGGCGCGCCGGAGCCGCTCGCCGGCGACCTGTGGCGGCGCCTGGCCGGCATCTACGACAACCGGCTCAAGCGGTACGACCTGGCGGTCCGCGCGCTGGAGGAGATGGCGCGCAGGGATCCAAAGAGCAAGACAGTGCTGGAGTCCATCGCCCGGGTCCACCGCCGCACGGGCGCGCACCGTGAGCTGGCGCTCGTCATGCGGCGCCAGGTGGCGGCCGAGTCGAACCCGGCCTCGCAGGTGAACCTGCTGTTCGAGCTGGCACATCTGGCCGAGGAGACGCTGGCGGACAAGTCGCTGGCGGCGCAGGCGTACCGGGAGATTCTCGGCCTGCGGCCGGAGAATGCCAACGCGCTGAAGCTCCTGGGCCGGGTGCTCGCGGAGACGGAGCGCTGGCCGGAGCTGGCGCAGCACATCGAGCGGGAAATCCAGCTGGCGGACGAGCGGGGCGCCCAGGAAGAGGCGTCCGACCTGCGCGTGCGGCTGGGCCGCCTGAAGGTGTCGCGGCTGGACGACCCCCGTGGCGCGCTGGAGCTGTATCAGGCGGTGCTGGAGCGCCGGGCGGGCCACGCCGGCGCGGTGGGCGCGCTGGAGGAGATGGCGCGCTCGGAGAGCCCGCTCCGGGGGGCCGCAGCCAGCGCGCTGGAGCCCATCTTCGCCTCGGTGGGCAACCACCTGAAGCAGGTGGAGATGCTGGAGTCGCGAGTCTCGGCGGAGGCGGTGCCGCAGGAGCGCGCCGCGCTGCTGCGCCGCATCGCGGAGATCTACGCCGGCTCGCTGGAGAACGCGGAGATGGGCTTCCTGGCCGCCACGCGCGCGCTGCGCGAGCTGCCGGACGACCTGCGCTCGCTGGAGCTGTGTGTCTCGCTGGTGGACAAGGCGGAGGCGCCCGAGGAACTGGCCGCAATCCTTACGGAAGTGGTGGGCAAGGCGGGGGATGCGTCCCGCGCCGAGCTGTACCGCGCGCTGGCTCGCATCCAGACGGACCTGGGGGAGCCCGCGGAGGCGCTGTCGTCGTGGAAGCGCGTGCTGGAGCTGCGGCCGACGGACACCGAGGCGCTGGACGGCACGGTGCGCCTGGTGGCCTCGCAGGGCAAGCCGACGGAGCTGCTGGAGGTGCTGCGCCGGCAGCTCGCGGTGGTGGAGGAGCCTGCGCATCGCGCCGCGGTGCTCTTCCAGATGGGCACGCTTCAGGAGGACGAGCTCCAGGACGCGCTGGGCGCCCTCGCCACCTTCCGCCGCCTGCTGGAGCTCAAGCCGGATGACCTGCCGACGCTGGAGCGCATGGAGGCGCTCTGCCAGAAGCAGGAGCGCTGGCCGGAGCTGGCGGACGCGCTCGCCCGCCGCATCGCGCTGCTGCCGCCCGAGGAAGCGCTGGAGCTGAAGTTCCGGCTGGCCACGGTGCGCGAGTCGCGCCTGCTGGACCGCACGGGCGCGTTGGCGCTGTACGGCGAGGTGCTGTCCGTGCAGCCCAACCACGCCGGCGCGGTGGGCCGCATGGAGGCGCTGGTGGCCCGCGAGCCGCAGAACCTGCTCGCGGTGGAGACGCTGCTGCGCGCGCTCCGGTCCAGCGGCGACATTCCTCGCCTGGCGCAGGTCATCGAGACCCGCGTGGGCGTGTCGGGCGACGCGTTCGAGCGCAAAGCGCTCCTGGGCGAGCTGGCCACGCTGCGCGAGTCCCAGGAGGAGGCGGAGCTGGCCTTCCTGGCCCTCTTCCGCGCCTTCAAGGAGGACCCGAACGACGCCGCGATTCGCGCCCGCCTGGAGAACGCGGCGGACGCGTCGGCGAGCTACGACGAGCTGCTGGCGGCCTACGAGGAGGCCCTGCCGCGCGTGGCCGAGGCCGCGGACGCCGCGCAGGTCTGCCTCCGCCTGGGGCAGATGCTGGAGACGAAGCTGCGCGACTCGGACCGCGCCATCTCGTACTACGAGCGCGCGCGCACGCTGCACCCCACGGTGCAGGAGCCTTCGCTGGTGGCGCTGGACCGGCTGTACCTCCAACTGGAGGCGTGGCCGGAGCTGGCGGGCATCCTGGAGTCCCTGGTCGCGGGCGTGACGGAGGCCGCGGACCGGGTGGGCTACCTGTTCCGCCTGGGCCAGCTCTACCAGGAGCGGCTGGACAGCCCGGACCGCGCGGCCGGCGCCTACGAGGGCATCCTCGCGCTGGACCCGGAACACCTCGCGTCCGCGCGGTTGCTGGAGGGCATCTACGAGGCCGCGGGGGCGTCGGAGAAGCTCTACGGCATCCTGAAGCTCCAGTCGGAGAAGGTGTCCGGCGCCGAGCGCGACCGTGTGCTGTCGAAGATGGCGCAGGTGTCGGCCGAGGGGCTGGCGGACCTGGACGGCTCCATCGAGCTCTACCGCGAGCTGCTGTCGAAGAACGCGCGCAACGAGCAGGCCTTCTCCGCGCTGGAGTCGCTCTACGAGCGCGCCGACCGGCCGCAGGACCTGCGCGAGCTGCTCGAAGGCCGGCTGGCGGTGACGCTGGACCCGCGCGAGGTGGTGCGCCTCAACGAGCGCCTGGGCCGCGTGGTGTACCGCCTGCTGAAGCAGCCGGAGCAGGCGGTGCCGTACTTCAAGGCCGCGCTGGACCGCGACGCGCGCCACCGCGGCGTGCTGGACACGCTGCGCGAGCTGTACGAGGAGACGGAGCAGGCCGAGGAGCTGGTGGGCGTGCTGCGCCGGCTGATTCCGCTCCAGGAGAGCAGCGAGGGCGTGAAGGCGCTGCGCCTGCGGCTGGCGGAGGTGCTCGCGGGGATGGGGCGCCGCGAGGAGGCGCTGGATGCCGCCCGCCGCGCGCTGGAAGTGGAGCCGCACCAGGTGGCCGAGCTGGAGCGCGTACACGCGCTCTTCGTCTCGCTGCGCGCGTGGAACGACGCGGTGCGGGCGCTGGAGCTGAAGGTGCAGGTCCACCTGCTGGTGGAGGAGCGCGAGCAGGCCGTGGCCACCTACTTCGCGGTCGCGGACCTGTGGGCGGGGCAGGGCGGCAAGCCGGAGCTGTCCTCGGGCGCGCTGGAGAAGGTCCTCGAGCTGGACCCCGCCAACCGCACCGCCTACGAGCGCGCCTGCGAGCTGTACCGGACGCACAATGACTGGCGCGCCTACGCCCAGGTGACGGACCGCTACATGCCCCACCTCGTCACCGACGAGGAGAAGCTGGCCGCGCTGCGCGAGCTGGCCCGGGTGCAGGAGTCGCGGCTGGGCCAGAAGGACGTGGCCTTCCTGGCGCTGTGCCGCGCGCTCCAACTGGACGCGTCCGACGACACGCTGCGCGAGGAGGTCGAGCGCCTGGCCGACGAGACGGGCAGCCACGAGGAGCTGGCGGCCGTCTACGAGGAGGTCGCTGACGAGCTGCCGCGCGGTGCCCTGGCCGAGCGCCTCTACGCCACGCTCGCGCGCGTCCACGACACGCACCTGGACGACCCGCAGGCGGCGGAGGCGGCGTTCCGGAAGATCCTGGAGTTCGACCCGACCAACGCCACCGCGCTGGATGGGCTCGCCGCCGTGTTCCAGCGCCGGGGCCGTCAGCGTGAGTACGTGGTGGCCCTGGAGCAGAAGCTGGAGGCCGCTGGCTCCATCGAGCAGCGCAAGGGCATCCTCCGTGAGATTGCCCGCGTCTGGGACGAGCAGCTGGAGGACCCGGTGGAGTCCGCCAGCGCGCTGCTGCGCGCGCTGGAGCTCGAGCCTGACGCGGAGACGCTCGGCGTGCTCACCGCGCTGTACCGCCGCCAGCGGTCGTGGCCGGACGTGGCGTCCACGCTGCTTCGAGCCCGGGACCTCGCGGACAGCATCGAGGAGCGCGCGCGCATCCAGGTGGAGGTGGCGGGCGTCTACGAGCGCGACATCGGCGACGACGAGTCGGCCGTGGCCGCGTACCGCCAGGCACTGGAGCTGGACCCCGTCAACCGCGAGGCGCTGGACGCGCTGGAGCGGCTCCACACGCGGCTGGACCAGCCGGCCGACCTGCTCGCCATCTACGAGCGGATGCTGGAGCTGAGCGACGACTGGCGCGAGAAGATTCGCGTCCTCTTCCGCAGCGCGACCATCTGGGAGGACAAGTACCAGAACCCCGCGAACGCGGACGTGTGCGTCGAGAGCGTGCTCGCCATCGACGCCCAGAACGTCCAGGCCATCAAGACGCTCATCCGGCTGCGGCGCGCGCAGGCGCGGTGGGAGGACCTCATCGCGGCGTACGAGCGGCAGCTCGCGCTGGCCGTCAGCGCCCAGGAGCAGGCCGAGCTGTACGTGGAAATTGGCAACGTCCAGTACCAGCAGCTCAAGGCGCTGGATAAGGCCGTGAACAACTACCACGCGGCGCTCGCGGCGGACCCCGAGTGCCGTCCGGCGTTGCACGCCCTGGGCACGATGTACGAGCGCAGCGGCAACTGGCCCTTCGCGCTGGAGATGCTGTCCAAGGAGGCGGAGCTCGCGGGGCAGTCGAAGGACGCGGTGGAGCTGTACTACCGGCTCGGCAAGATCAACGAGGACATGCTGATGGACACGGGCAGCGCCCGGACCGCCTATCAGCAGGCCCTCGCGGTGGACCCGGGGCACCTGCCCAGCATTCGCGCCCTCAAGGGCATCCAGGAGCAGGAGCAGGACTGGAGCGGCTACGAGCAGACGCTGCGCCAGGAGGCGGAGCAGACCGAGGACCCTGTCGCCAAGGGCCGCGCGCTGCTGGACGTGGCGCGCTACCACGCCGAGACGCGCGAGGACCGCGAGACGGCCGTTGGCTACTGGCAGGAGGCGCTCAAGCACATCCCGGACAGCCTGGAGGCGGCCCGCCCGCTGTCGGATGTCTACATCGCCCGTGAGGACTGGTCGTCCGGCGAGCGGATGCTGGACATCGTCACGCGGAAGATGGCGGAGATGGCCATGGCGGCGAAGGAGTCCGTCTCCGCCGCGGACCTCTGCCGCCAGCTCTACCGCCTGGGCTACGTGTCGGAGAAGCTGGGCAAGCGGGACAAGGCCCTGGGGAGCTACGAGAAGGCCTACGAGCTGGACGCCACGTACCTCCCGGCGCTGGAGGGCTACGGCAACCTGCTGGTGCAGACGCGCCAGTACGAGGGCGCGCTCAAGGTCTTCCAGACCATCCTCATCCACCACCGCGAGGAGCTGACGGACCTGGAGGTGGTGGAGGTGTACTGGCAGCTCGGTGACATCCACGCCGCGCTGAACCAGACGGACCGCGCGCAGAACCACTTCGAGAAGGCGCTGGCCATCGACCCCGGTCATGAGCCGACGCTGCGCGCCCTCATCGCGCTGCTGGAGAAGCAGGGGCAGTACGAGAAGTCCGCCGACCTGCGGCAGCAGCTGGTGGGCGTTCTGGAAGGCGAGGCCCGCGCGAAGGTGTGCCTGGAGCTGGGGCGCATCGCTCGCGACGAGCTGCACGACCCGTACATGGCCATCGACGCCTTCACCAACGCGCTCAAGTCCCAGCCGGATGCGCCGGAGGTGATGGACCAGCTCTATGTGCTGCTGCGCGAGACGCGTCAGGGGCAGAAGGCGGCGGACGTGCTGGCGCGGATGCTGGCGCTCCCCGCGCTGGGGCTGGAGCCGCACAAGGCCAAGCGCGTCTGGTTCGCGCTGGGCGAGCTGCGCCGCGATGACTTGAAGGACGTGGAGGGCGCCGCCGAGGCCTTCAACGCCGCGCTGGACCTGGACCCTCGCTTCGTCGAGGCCTTCAGCGCGCTCGAGGCCATGCTCGGCGCCGCGCGCCAGTGGAAGCAGCTGGAGGAGAACTACACGAAGATGCTGGGCCGGCTGCCCAAGACGCCGGAGACGCACGTGGCGCGCATGGCGCTGTGGCGCGCGCTCGGCGACCTGTACCTCCAGGTCCTCAAGCACCCCGAGGGCGCGGTGGCCGCCTACGGCGTCGCGGCCAAGGGCCTGCCGGACGACGCGTCGGTGCAGGAGGCCTTCGCGGAGCTCGCGGAGCAGATGCCGGGCCGGGAGGACGAGGCCATCGCCGCGCTGAGGCGCGCGCTGCCGAACACGGCGAATCCGCGCAAGGTGGTGGGCGCGCTCGTGCGTCTGGCCGCGCTGCGCAAGGACTACGACGGCGCCTGGCTCGCGGCACAGGCAGTGGCGGGCCTGCTGGGCGAGGCCGGCGAGGACGAGCAGGAAATCCTCACCAAGCTGGGAGGCCACGCGAAGTACAAGGAGAAGGTGGAGCCGCGGCCGCTGAACGACCAGCTGTGGCACAACCACCTCTTCCACCCGAAGGCGCGGGGGCCGCTGGCGGAGCTGCTGGGCCTGCTCTTCGCCAAGGTGGGCCACCTGTACGCGGTGCCCTTCCCGCAGTACCAGCTGGTGCCCAAGCGCCACCGCATCGACGTGGCGACCGCGCCCGAGTACCACGTCCACCACTACCGGTACGTGGCGCGGTTGCTCGGCATGGAGGCGGTGGAGCTTTACTCGCCATTCCTCGTGGCGACGCGGGAGCGGATGGCCAAGCGCTCCAACGAGCCGGCACCCGAGCCGCTCGTCAACGTGGAGCTGCTCCAGACGCACCCGGCCTCGTTGCGGGTGGGCGGCAAGTACTTCGCCGAGCAGGGGCAGAAGGAGGTCTATTACCTCCTCGGCCGCACGCTCGCGCTGGCACGCCCCGAGCTGGCCTTCAGCCAGCGCGTGGCCCCCGAGCGGCTGGAGGCCATCCTCCAGGCGGCGCTGAGCCTCGTCGTGGGCAACGTCCGCATCGCCGAGGCGCAGCACCTGGTGGAGCCGGAGCGCCGGCTGCTGGAGAGGAGCCTCAGCGAGCCGGACCGCGCGGCGCTGGCGAAGGCGGCGCGCGCGTGGCTGCCCACCGCCACGCCGCAGGCCGTGCGTCAATACCTGGAGGGCGCGGAGCTCACCGCCGCGCGGGCGGGGCTGCTCGCGGCGGGAGAGATGGAGCAGGTGCGCCGCATGGTCCAGGGCGAGACGGGCTCGGCCTTCCGTGTCCCGGTGCGCGACAAGCTGCGGGAACTGCTGGTGTTCGCCACCTCCGAGGACCTGCACGAGCTGCGCATCGCCGTGGGTACGCACGTGGAGGTCCAGGTGCGCAGGTAGCGACAGAACCCGCGGCTGGGTTCATGCGTTAAAAGGCAGTCGGGCGGACTTGGCTCCGAACCTTGACCCCTCCGGCTGCCACTTCTACGATTCGAGCGGGATTTCTCCCGTCATTTCCGAGGCTTACGGGAACGATGCGTTTCGTCTGCGACAGTTGCCGCGCGCAGTACATGATCAGCGACGACAAGATTGGCCCCAAAGGGGTCAAGGTGCGTTGCAAGAAGTGCGGCCACACCATCACCGTGCGTCCTGCCGGCGCGCCGGCCGCGAAGGACTCCGCGCCTGAGTCCGCCTCCTCCGAAACGGCCGCTCCGAGTGAAGCGGGCAAGGGGGGAGATGCTTCGGCCGCCACCATGCCCGCGACGCTGGGCACGCCGCCCGAAGGCGGCCTCTTCACGGACGTGGAAGAGGACGAGATTGGCGCCGTCTTCGACCAGGTGCTGAGCTCCGGCACGCACAAGATTCCCACGGAGGCCGCGAACGAAGCCGCTGCGCGTGAGGCCTCCGCGGAGAACGTGCGCAAGCTGGCCGAGGCCGAGGCCGAGCCGGACAAGGAGGAGGCGAAGCCCAACGCGGCCGCGCACGAGTGGTACGTGGCCATCGACGAGAAGCAGGTGGGCCCCTTCGGCGTCGAGAAGGTCAAGGACCTCTGGGACCGCGGCGAGGTCGGCCCGGACAGCCTCTGCTGGCGCTCGGGGTTCAGTGACTGGATTCCGCTGTCGGAGACGGCCGAGCTGGCCTCGGTGTTGGCGCCGCGGCCTTCCAAGCCCGTCATCGTCGCGCCAGAGCCCGTGTCCGGCTCTACGCCCGCGGTGGCCTCCGGCCCGGTGCAGTCCGCGTTCAGCGCGGGCAAGAGTGCGCGTGGTGAGACCGGGGCCGCGAGTGGCGCGTCCGAGGAGCCCGTCGGCTGGAAGCCGTCCGCGGCGAGCGTGCTGGCCTCGCTGGTGAAGGAGGAGAACGAGGCCCTGTCCAAGCCTCCGCCGACGCCGGCGCCCGCGCTGGGCAAGGAGCCGGTGTCTCAGTCGCGGCTGCTCGATGTGCCCATGCCGCCCCCGGAGCCTGGGTCCTCGCCGTCCCTTCGTGGGGCAGAGGTTCCGATGGCGGCACCCATGCCCTATGGGCAGCCGCCCGCGCCGCAGTACGCGCAGCCCGCGCCGATGCCGTATGGACAGCAGCCCGCTGCACCATACGGCCAGCCCATGGCGGCGCCGTATCCGCCGCAGCCGAGCTACCCAGTCGCCTATCCTCCGCCCGGGGCGGGGCAGGGTGGTGGGAAGGGCAAGACAGGGCTCTTCGCGGGCATCGCCGTGGGGCTGCTCATCGTTGGTGGTGGTGCCGCGGCGCTCTTCCTGAAGGGGGGCTCGGACGCGGCCCCGGCTCAGGCCAGCCCCCCGG
>JAFAAN010000164.1 GCA_023426545.1 Pseudomonadota bacterium | reverse complement strand
CCCCCGCCCCCCCCCCCCCGGCGGCCCCCCCCCCCCCCCGCGGCATGGGCTCGCCGTGGACGGCGCGGCCTACCTCAGCTCCGCGGCAATCACGCCGCCCAGGCGGCGCATGCCCTCCGCGATGAGCTCGGGCGGGCGGTTGGAGTAGTTGAGGCGCATGAACTCCGGGCGCGGGGTGTTGGCGAAGAAGGGGCTTCCGGGGACGAAGGCCACCTTCTGCTCCACCGCCTTGGGCAGCAGCGCCTGGGCGTCCAGGCCGCCGGGCAGCTCCACCCAGAGGAACATGCCGCCCTCGGGGTGGGTCCACCGCGTGCCGGCGGGCATGTGCGCCTGGAGGGCTTCCAGCATGGCCTGGGCGCGCTCGCCGTAGATGGGGCGCAGCGACTCCAGGTGGGCCGCGTAGTCGAAGCGCGCCAGCAGCTTCACCACCGCGCGCTGGGCCAGCGTGGCGGTGTGCAGGTCCGTGGACTGCTTGGCGATGGCGAGGCTGCGCACGAAGTCGCGCGGGCCCGCCACCCAGCCCAGGCGCATGCCCGGGGCCAACGTCTTGGAGAAGGTGCCCAGCGACACCACGACGCCCTCGTCGTCGAAGGCGGCCAGGGACGGCAGGTGCTCGCCGCGGAAGCGCAGCTCGCCGTACGGGTCGTCCTCCAGGATGAGGAAGCGGTGCTGCTGGGCCAGCCGCACCAGCTCGCGCCGCCGCTCCAGGGAGAGGGTGGTGCCCTTGGGGTTCTGGAAGTTGGCCACCACGTACACCAGCTTGGGCCGGTGCGTGGCCAGCAGGCGCTCCAGGTCGTCGGTGCGCATGCCCTGGTCGTCGCTGCTCACGGTGGCGAAGCGCGCCTCGTAGGCGCCGAACGTCTGGAGCGCCGCGAGGTAGCTGGGGTTCTCCACGATGACCAGGTCACCCGGGTCCAGCAGCACCTTGGCCACCAGGTCGATGCCCTGCTGCGAGCCGTTGGTGATCAGCACCTGGTCCGCGTTGGACTGGCGGCCTCGCTTCTGGAGGTGGCCGCAGATCCACTCGCGCAGCGGGCCAAAGCCCTCGGTGGTGCTGTACTGGAGCGCGGCGCGGCCGTCGGTGGCCAGCGCCTCGGCGTGGGCCTCGGCGATGGCCTCCAGCGGGAAGAGCTCCGGCGCGGGCAGCCCTCCCGCGAAGGAGAGGATGTCCGGCTGCTCCGCGACCTTGAGGATTTCACGCACGGCGGACGTCTTGACGCGGGACATCCGTTGGGCCAGCCGCCACACGGGCGAGGGGGGAAGGGGGGCACTCATCGCGTCGGCGCTCATGGCTCACGCTCCTTTGGGGGGTTCTGGAGGCACATGCACATGCGTGTCCTCCTTCATGGACGTCAGGACGATGGTGGTCTGTGTGCGAGTGACGCCCGCGATGGTCCGCAGCGTCCCCACCAACAGAGAGTCGAGCGACTTCGTGTTCGCCGTCTTCACCTTCAGCAGGTATGAGTCCAGGCCCGCCACGCGGTGGCACTCCAGGACGTCCGGCAGCGACAACACCTTCTTCGCGAAGTCGTCGAAATACTTCGGGTGCTCGATGCTCACCCCGATATAGGCGGTGATGTCCTTGCCGAGCTTCGCCGCGTCCACACGCGCCGAGTAGCCGGTGATGACTCCGCGCTCCTCCAGCTTGCGGATGCGCTCCGCCACCGCGGGCTGGGAGAGCTTGACCGCGCGCGCCAGCTCCAGCTGCGTGGCGCGGCCATCGCGCTGCAACAGGTCGATGATGCGAAGGTCTTGTTCATCCAGGTGCATGTGGCGCATTGGCTTGAATTTATAGGCAGTTCGACAAGGGCGCAGATAATTTATATTTGATGTTCCAAGGATGCAACCCTGGGACGGCGTGCGGTGGCGGCCGCCAACTGTGTGGGTGATCCGCAGCCGAAGGTGTACGGATCCGCCGGGCGAGACGTCGGCGGGAGGTCACTGACCGCGCGGATGGAGTCCGCGAGTCGTGCTCGGGTGAACGGTCGGCGTGCGGCGGCTCATGGCGCTGGAGGCGCCGCGCGCGCATCGTGTCCGGTGCGTCGACCCTCCGCACATTGCGCTCGTAGAAGGCGCGCTCGAAGCCGGGCCGGCCTGTGGGTTCGGTGAGGTGTCGGGACGTGCCGTGCGCCCGTGGGTCCTGAACATTCGGAGTAGGCTCCGCGCCCGTCAGCGCCGCACGAACGCTGACGCCGCGCGTCGAGCGTCCGGTTTGACGCGCGAGGCCATCGACCGTGCTTTGACACCCTCCCAGCCGGGTGCTACCGCTAGGTGAAACATGAATCGGGCTTCAGCTTCTCCAGACCGCTCCGGACCCGTCACGCCGCGAGGCCAGCGGACGCGTGCGAAGCTGTTGAAGGCCGCCGAGTCGGTCTTCGGGGAGAAGGGCTACGAGCGTGCCTCCATCGCGGACATCACGCGAAAGGGGGGCGTGGCGCTCGGGACGTTCTACGTCTACTTCCCCGACAAGCAGTCCATCTTCGTGGAGGTGGTGGACGAGCTGGGCACGCGCCTGCGCCGCCTCATCGCCGAGTCCACGGCGGAGTGCGAGGGCCGCGTGGACGTGGAGCGCGAGGGCCTGCGGGCCTTCTTCCAGTTCGTGCGCCAGCACCCCAATCTCTACCGCGTGGTGCGGCAGGCGGAGTTCGTCGACGAGGCCTGCTACCGCCGCTACTACGACCGCTTCGCCCGGGGCTACGTGAGCGGCCTCACGCGCGCCATGGAGGCCGGCGAGGTGCGCCGCATGGACCCGGAGGTGCTCGCCTACTGCCTGATGGGCATCGGCGACTTCCTCGGCATGCGCTGGGTCCTCTGGGAGGAGGACCCGGGGCTGGAGCGCGTGCTCGACACCGCGATGACGCTCATCTCCCACGGCCTGGACGCCCGTGGGGCCCCGGTCCGCAACACCGTGAAGTCCACCACCGCTTCGAAGCCGAAAGCGAAGCCGAAGTCGAAGACCCCGAAGAAGAACACCCTGCGTTCCGCCCGCCGTCCGGCGCGCGGCGCCCGGAGCTGACGAACACCCATGCGATACGCCCAGATTCTCTCCACTGGCCGCTACGTTCCCGAGAAGGTCCTCACCAACGCCGACGTCGAGAAGATTCTCGGTGAGAAGGTGGACGAGTGGCTCCAGCAGAATGTGGGCATCCGCGAGCGCCACATGATGGCGGATGACCAGGCCACCTCCGACCTCTGCGTGGGCGCCGCCCGCCAGGCGCTGGAGCGCGCGGGCACGAAGCCCGAGGAGCTGGACCTCATCATCATCGCCACCGACACGCCCGACTACCTCAGCCCCGCCACCGCCTCCGTGGTGCAGGCGAAGCTGGGCGCGGTGAACGCCGGCACCTATGACCTCAACTGCGCGTGCGCGGGCTGGGTGACGGCGCTGGACGTGGGCTCCAAGACGATTGCCGCGGACGACAGCTACCAGCGCATCCTCGTCGTGGGCGCCTACGGCATGTCGCGCTACATCAACTGGAAGGACAAGAAGACCTGCACCCTGTTCGCGGACGGCGCGGGCGCGGTGGTGCTGGGCGCGGGCGACACGCCGGGCTTCATGGGCGCGAAGCTGCTGGCCAACGGCGAGTACCACGACGCGCTCGGCGTCTACACCGGCGGCACGAACCGCCCGGCCACGGCGGAGTCGTTGCAGCTCACCAATGGCAAGCCCGCGGTGCAGTTCGTCCGCAAGTTCCCGGCGACCTTCAACACCGAGCGCTGGCCCATGCTGCTGGACCAGCTCCTCAAGCGGCAGGGCCTGAGGCTGGATGACGTGAAGCAGTTCGTCTTCACGCAGCTCAACCTGCGCACCATCGAGGCCACCATGAAGATTCTGGGCCAGCCGATGGAGAAGGCCCACTACACCATGGACAAGTGGGGCTACACCGGCTCGGCCTGCATCCCGATGACGCTGGATGACGCGGTGGTGCAGGGCAAGGTGCAGCGCGGCGACCTGGTGGCCCTGTGTGCCAGCGGCGGCGGCCTCGCCATGGCCTCCGCCCTCTACCGCTGGACGGCCTGAGCCACGTCATGGCGGAGGGCGCTGACATGTTCATCGGCGACTGGATGGGCCGTGGCGCCCTGTACTGGCCCGACAGCGTCGCGGTGGTGGACGTTCCCCGCGGTGACGCGGGCCGCTTCACCTACCGCGCGATGAACGCGCGCGCCATCGCCCTGGGCGGCTGGCTGCGGGACGTGGCCGGCGTGAAGAAGGGGGACCGGGTGGGCCTCGTGGCCCACAACGGCGTGGAGTACCTGGATGCGCTGTTCGCCTGCGCGAAGCTTGGCGCCGTCTTCGTCCCCTTCAATTGGCGCCTGCACGCCGCCGAGCTGGCGGACCTGGTGCGCGCCATCCGCCCCGGCGTGCTCCTCTTCGGCGACGACTTCCGCGACGCCGTGGCGGACGTCCGCGAGCGGCTCGGCGGTGGCCCCCGGCTGGTGGCGCTGGAGCCCCAGGGCCTGCCCGGCGCGGACGCCTACGAGGCGGCGCTGGCGCACGTGCCCACTACGCCGGTGACGCAGGACGCGGTGTCCGAGGAGGACATCCTCTGCCTGCTCTTCACCGGCGGCACCACCGGGCGCTCGAAGGGCGCGCGCGTCAGCTACCGCATGGTGGCGTGGAACACGCTCAACACGCTCATCCACGAGGTGCGGCCCGGCGACGTCACGGTGACGCACACGCCCATGTTCCACACCGGCGGACTGCTGGTGTACACGCTGCCGCTGCTCACCGTGGGTGGCACCGTGGTGCTCATGCGGCGCTGGGAGCCGGACGCGCTGCTGACGCTCATCCCGCGCGAGAAGGTGACGCTCTTCTTCGCGGTGCCCACGCAATATCAGCAGTTGTTGGAGTCGCCGCGCTTCCAGACGACGGACTTCTCCACCGTGCGCTTCATGACCAGCGGCGGGGCGGCGCTGCCGGTGCCGCTCATCCAGGCATGGCAGGCGGTGCACCCGGTGCCCTTCAAGCAGGGCTTCGGGATGACGGAGTTCGGCCCGGGCCTCTTCAGCATGGGGCCGGAGCACGCGGTGTCGAAGGCGGGCTCCATCGGCCGGCCCAACTACTTCATCGCCGCGAAGCTGGTGGACGACGAAGGCCGCGAGGTGCCCACGGGCGAGGTGGGAGAGCTCCTCCTCAAGGGGCCCTCCATGTGCTCTGGCTACTTCGAGGACGAGGCGGCCACGCGCGAGGCCATCGACGCGGACGGCTGGCTGCACACCGGCGACCTGGCTCGCAAGGACGCGGACGGCTTCTTCACCATCGCCGGGCGCAAGAAGGACATGTTCATCTCCGGCGGCGAGAACGTCTACCCGCTGGAGCTGGAGGCCGCCCTGTACGAGCACCCCGACGTGGCGCAATGCGCTGTGGTGGGCGTGCCCGACGCGAAATGGGGCGAGGTAGGCCGGGCCTTCGTGGTGCTGAAGCCCGATGGGAAGGTTTCGGCGGAGGCATTGTTGGAGCACCTGCGCGGCCGCGTGGCGCGCTTCAAGGTTCCCAAGCGCGTGGAGCTCCTGGAGCGCCTGCCCATCTCCGCGGCCGGAAAGATTCTCAAGCGCGAGCTGCGCGAGGCGGCGGTCGCCTCGGACACAGACAAGCCGCGTCCTTGAGTGTGAACGCACCTTGATGGACGGGCCACGCCAACGGTGGCTCGCAGCCTGTCGACTGTCGCGTCAGCCCGGCGATGCCGCCGGAGGAAGAGGAGCAACCATGAAGAAGAAGCTGCTGTCCGCGGTGATGACGTCTGCGCTGTGTCTGGTGGGTTGTGGCGAGAGCGACCCGGTGGACAATGGCCCTGACAACACCCCCAACCTGAGCACGGCGCAGGGCATCCTGTCGTACCTGGAGGGCAAGACGCTGACGATGCGGGGGGACGACATCCCCACCCATCCGAACGGTTTCAATGAGAACATGAACTTCGGTGCCAGCTCGCAGTGCTATCAGAGCGTCACCATGACGGTGCAGGGCGGCAATTTCCGGGTCGACAGCATCCCGGGCACCATCGAGGGCGCGACGCAGCCGGGCCAGGTGGGAATCTGCAATCCGGATGTCCCCCAGAACGCGCTGACCTTCACCTCCACCGTCGTGAGCATCGAGAACGTCCAGGCGCATGGCGAGTGCTTCGACGTCGCGTTCACCTTCCCGGGCTTCCGGCAGGTGGGCCGCGGCTCGTTCACCGCGGACCAGAAGCGGCTGGACCTGGAGCTGTTCTTCGAGGGCGGCGCCACGGGCGCCAACTGCGCGGCGGGCTCGGTGGGCTCGGCCTCGGTGAACCAGGTCATCAACGGGGAATCGAAGCCGTTCGACGGCAACGCGGTGCAGAGCTACGTCATCAGCGGCAGCTGACGTAAATCCCTTCGGAAGGGAGGCGTGCTCCTCCTCCCTTCCGCGTGGGGCCCGTGCCCGGCGGGATGCCGTGCGGCGCGGGGAGATGGGGAAACGGCCTCGCGAGGCGGGCAGTCCGCGGGCCATGGAAGCAACGAGCTCTCAGGCGTTCGCAGTCCGGCCGTGTGGCCGGAAGCGCCCCCTGGCGTGGGGCCGAGGTGTTTATGGCACGGTGGTGGTTGTCCGAGGCACGCAGGACGGCGCGGCGCTCCGCGGGCGCGCTGGCGTTGGCGCTGGCGGGTGTGGCCCTCCCGGCAGCGGCGCAGAGCACGCCGGTTCCCGGCTTGTATTACGGTGAATGGAACGACGAGGAGAACCGCGACGAGGACGCGAAGCCGCGCGAGTTCAACCTCATCAACTACTTCTTCACGCGCGTCTCGGTGCAGAATCAGGTGGGTGACCCCGCCGGCCTGCGCGGCGTGGCGCTGGGCCCCATCGGCCTGCCTGCCGGAAGCGCGGTGCGCGCCGAGCCCGGCCTCTCCGCGTATTTCATCGAGCAGCGGTGGATTCCGGTGCTCGAGTACAGCCCCCACTTCGTGGACGGGCTGGCCTCGTTCCGGGCGCAGTTCGAAATCGACTACATGTGGGGCCGGTCGGCCAACGCGCTCCAGCAGAACGAGGGCGGCGGCTTCAACGCCGACCAGGTCAACATCCAGACGAAGAACGTCAACGTCGCGCTCTACCCCACGCGCAACCCGCGTCAGCTGACGCTGCTGGTGGGAACGCAGCCCGTCTACGACAACGTCTACGACCCCACGCGCACGCCGCTGTCGGACATCACCCGCACCGGCTACAAGATGAGCTTCCTGGGCAGCGACGCCACGGGCATCTCCATCTTCAGCGGCTACAAGGGGCTGGCCAAGCTGAGCCTGCTGCCGCTGGGCACCGCGCAGGCGGACAAGGCGTCTCGCAACGACCCGCGCCTGAAGTACATCTGGCTCATCACCGGTGACTACGTGTACCCGGTGCGGCCCAACACCAACGTGGGTGTGTCGCTGTGGCTGCTCAACGACCAGACGAAGGGTGACGCCTACGCCTTCGAGGGCCTGGTGAAGAGCGGCCCGTCCTCCAACGGCCTCAGCTCCTTCACGGGGACGGCGCGCTTCGACATCGCGCGGCCCACGGGCAACGTCATCTGGGCGGGCGCCAACTTCAACCACAACATCGACTTCCGCACGGGCCGGTTCGGCGCGTCCGGCTTCGTCATGTACAACGGCGGCAAGTACGTCAGCGACGACCCGGAGCGCTCCGCCCTGGCCGAGCTCACCATCTCCGGCCTCTCCGCCAACCTGGAGCTGATGTACCAGTGGGGCCGCGGGCCCGCGGACGTGCTCACGCTGGAGGGCATGTACACCACGGGTGACGACGACCTCTCCGACAGCCGTTACACCGGGGCCTTCACCCTCAACCAGTACGGCCTGCCGGGCGCGGTGTGGTTCAACCACAAGATGCTCATCCTGTTCCCGTTCACCAGCACGGTGAACAACTACACGGGCGCGGTGACGGACATCTCCAACCAGGGCTACGGCCTGCGCGCCGCCATCGCCACCGCGGCGTGGGACATGGTGCCCAACAAGCTGAACCTCAAGCTGGGCGTGGGCACGGCGACCTCCGACGCGACGCCCCTCCGGTGGACGCCCGAGGTCGAGCGCGGCCGGTACATCGGCACCGAGGTGAACGCGGAGCTGCGCTACCACATCCGCTACCTCATGACGGCCGGCCTGCACGCGGGCTACCTGTTCCGGGGCAGCTTCTACGACGGCTCGCCCACCATCCGGACCAACCCCTTCTCCGTCTTCACCACCTTCACCTGGTACGCGTTCTGACCATGAGCACCTCCCGCGCCTTCACGGCCCTGCTCCTCGCGGCGGGGCTCTCCTCTGCCGGTTGCGTGCGCTCGTACGCGCACCAGCCCGCGCTGTCCTTCCAGGACCTGGACTACACCTCCGAGGGCTCGAAGCAGCCCTGGCCGGTGAAGCGGATTCCCCTGCCGCGCACCGCCAACCAGTACGGCATGGCCGTGGTGCCTCAGATGGCCTACGTCGACATGCCCGGCAGCGGCCCGGACGCGAAGACGGTCGTCTTCATCCACGGCCTGGGCTCGTATCTGAAGTTCTGGCGGGCGCAGCTCGACGTCTTCCAGCAGCAGGGCTACCGCGTCATCGCGGTGGACCTGCCCGGCTACGGCAAGTCCGACAAGCCGGGCACCTTCCCGTACACCATGGAGGCCATGGCGGACGCGGTGCTGGAGCTGGTGGACACCCTGGGCCTGGACAAGCCCGTGCTCGCTGGCCACTCCATGGGCGGGCAGACGTCGCTCTCCTATGCCATCCGCTACCCGGACTCGCTGAGCGCGCTGGTGCTGGCGTCGCCTGCCGGTTTCGAGAAGTTCAGCTGGAAGGAGAAGGCGTGGTTCGCCCGGGCGATGAGCTCGGAGTTCATCAAGTCCGCGCCCGAGTCCAGCATCTGGGGCAGCGTGCGCCAGGCCAACTTCATGCATTGGCGTCCGGAGCTGGAGTGGTTGATCGAGGAGCGCGTGCGGCTGGCGAAGTCGCCCGAGTTCGACGCCTACGCCTACGCCAACGTGCGCACGGTGCGGGGCCTGTCCAACAACGACTTCGTGCGCGACAACCTGCACCGCGTCACCGTGCCCACCGTCATCATCTACGGCACGGATGACCGGCTCATCCCCAGCCCCTTCCTCCACGGCGGCGAGGCGCGCGGCATCATGGCGTACGGCGCGTCCCACATCCCGGGCGCGAAGCTCGTGGCGCTGGAGGGCTGCGGCCACACCGTGCAGATGGACTGCCCGGAGCGCTTCAACGAGGCGGCCTTCGCCTTCGTCCGCGACGCGGCGGCGGGGCGCATCACGGTGCCGGCCGCCCCCGCGAAGGAGGAGACGCCGACACCGGAGTCTCCTTCCACGCCGTCCTCCGCGCCGCTCACGCCGGAGCTGCTGCCTCCGCCCACGCCGGGCCAGGAAGGCGAGCCGACGCCGGGCGCCGCGCCGAGGCCGTAGCCGCCCGGTCCACCTCCACCCCTTCACGCGGGTGGAGGTGGCGGGAGCTGGCTAGGGGATGGTGTGGTTGACCACCATGCCGTACTGGACCTCGGCCGTGAGGTCCTTTGTGTTGAAGTGGCCGTAGGGGTAGCCGGTGTAGCGCTTCTCGCCTGTCTGCCCGGGGATGCGTGACGTGTACTCGCCGTAGACGATGCCGTCGTAGCCGATGATTTCGTCCGCCGTGGAGTAGATGCTGTAGCGGTAGGCGCCCTCGTAGCCGCTCTTCGAGCGCAAGTCGTTGAGGTACGCGGAGCGGCCGATGACGCTGCCCCAGTAGAGGTAGCCCGGGTAGAGGCCGTTGGTGGCGCCGCAGGTGGGCGTCGACGGGCCGGAGAGGTAGCACGACGTCAGGCCCAGGTTGGCGCCCGCGATGCCGACGAAGGTGTCCACCGAGGACGTGAGCGGCTCGCCCACGTAGTAGTCACCGCCATCCGCCGCGTCATTGGCCCACCCGCCGAGGATGGCCTTGCGCGCCAGCGTCACGCCCATGGAGTGGGTGATGATGTCCACCTTCGAGGCCCCGGTGTAGGCCTTCACCGCCTCGATGAACTTGCGCACCTTCATCACGTTCTGCTTCGAGTGGTACTGGTACGGAGACATGGCCGCGTTCGCCGGGCCCCACGTCGTCGCGTACAGCTCGCTCGTCTTGTAGCCCCGCGAGTGGAAGTACTCGATGGAGTTCGTCCAGCCCGTCTGACCGAAGACGCCCGAGCCCACCGCCTTGTCGGAGTTGCCGTGGATGAAGATGACGGGCTGTTTCGTCACGGTGTCGGTGCCGCTGCTCTTGCCGCCGTAGCTGCCGCCCGTCAGGTCCGCTCGAACGAAGTCGTAGCCGCTGTAGCCGTTGGCGGACAGCCAGTCGCGGAAGTGCGTGGTGGCTCCAGAGGTGGAGACCGCCGCGGCTTCCACCGCGCCGAGCGTCTCGTCGTGCGGCGCGAAGTCCTCGCCACAGCCAGTGGTGATGCCAAGCAGCAGCGTGCT
Organism: Pseudomonadota bacterium; assembly: GCA_023426545.1. Classification (GTDB taxonomy): domain Bacteria; phylum Myxococcota; class Myxococcia; order Myxococcales; family Myxococcaceae; genus Myxococcus. The sequence goes on along the minus strand of JAFAAN010000164.1, from coordinate 47,013 downwards.
CGCGAGATACAGCGAAGGCCTCAGTCGCATGGGCAGACTCCGTCGTTTGTTTTTGGAAGACGCGCTCGGAACACGTCGAGTCCGCGAGCGCGATACACAGTGTAGAGACATCTCTGACGAACGTCTCCCATCGACTGGACGTGTCCGGACGTTGTCGCGCTGCGTCGCGTGGTAAGCAGCGGCACATGCGCGCACGCAAGGTCGTCATCCCGAATGCCGGTGGGTACGAGCAGCTCCACCTTGAAGAGGTGAATCAGGTTTCACCTGGAATGGGCGAGGTCCGGGTGGCCACGGAGGCCATCGGCGTGAACTATGCGGACTGCGTCATCCGCATGGGGCTGTACGCCTCCGCGAAGGAGTTCGTGGGCTGGCCCATCACCCCGGGCTTCGAGTTCTCCGGCCACGTGGACGCGGTGGGACCGGGCGTGGAAGACCTGGCACCAGGGGCGCGGGTGTTCGGCGTGACGCGCTTCGGTGGCTACGCCACGCATGTCACGGTGCCTCGTCATCAGCTGTTCACGGTGCCCTCCCGGCTGAGCATGGAGGAGGCGGCGGGCTTCCCCACGGTGTTCCTCACCGCGTACTACGCGCTCTTCGAGCTGGCACACCCGCGGCCGGGCGCGCACGTGCTGGTTCACTCCGCGGCGGGGGGCGTGGGGGGCGCGTTGCTGCAACTGGGCCGCATCGCCGGGTGCCGGATGGTGGGCGTGGTGGGCGGGGCGCACAAGGTGGACGCGGCGCGTGCGCAGGGGGCGGAGGTCGTCATCGACAAGAGCCGGGAGGACTTGTGGGCCGCGGCGGAGAGGGCGGCGCCCCGGGGCTATGACGTGGTGCTCGACGCGAACGGGCCGTCCACGCTGCGCGACAGCTACAAGCACCTGGCGTCGCCCGGGAAGCTGGTCATCTACGGCTTCCACTCCATGCTGCCGCGCACGGGCGGGCGGCCGAACTACGCGAAGCTCGCGTGGGACTGGCTGCGGACGCCGCGCTTCGACCCGCTCTCGCTCACCAACGACAACACCAGCGTGCTGGCGTTCAACCTGTCGTACCTGTTCGAGCAGCGCGCGGTGCTGGAGGAGGCCATGGCGCGGCTGCTGGGCTGGGTGGAGGAGGGGAAGGTGACGCCGCAGCCCGTGACGTGCTTCCCGCTGGACGCGGTGGCGGACGCGCACCGCGCCCTGGAGTCCGGCACGACGGTGGGCAAGCTCGTGCTGGTGCCTTGAGGGCTGGGGGCTTCGGCGCGGGAGCGGGGCGCCATCGGTGGAGGCCTCCAATGCCATGCCGGGCCATCGAGCGAGCGGTTCTCCATGGCGTCGAGGTGGAGGCGCGACGATGCGGGGGCACCGCGGCTCAGGGGTCAGCTAGCGTTGAGGCCATGCCCATCGTCCATGACTGGCTGGCCCGCCGCGCCGCGCTGGCTCCCGAGCGTACCGCCCTCATCGACGCGCATCACGGCGAGCGGCGCATCACCTTTCGCGAGTGGAACGAGGTGGCCACTCGCACCGCCGCCTTCCTGCACCATGGGCTGGGCGTGGGGCAGGGGGACCGGGTCGCCGTGCTCGCGTACAACTGTGTCGAGTTCCTCGACCTCTTCTTCGCGTGCGCGAAGCTCGGCGCCATCCTCCAGCCGCTCAACTGGCGGCTGAGCGCCACGGAGTTGAGCAGCCTGCTCGCGGATGCGGAGCCCTCCGTCCTCGTCTTCGGGCCTGAGTTCTGTGCCCAGGTGGATGCCGTCCGGCCGCGTGCGCCCTTCGTGCGGCACTGGCTCAGTCTCGCGTCTTCGGGCCCGGGCGCGCGGGCCTTCTCCGAGCGGAGCGCTCAGCAGGAGCTGGCCCTTCCTCCGCTGGAGCTGGAGGCGGATGCGCCGTGGGTGCTCTGCTACACGGGCGGCAGTACGGGACTGCCGAAGGCGGCGGTGCTCACCCATGGCTCCATCACCGCCAACGCGGTGAACACCGTGATGGGGTGGGGCCTCACGGCGGATGACGTGGCGCTGCTCAATGCCCCGCTGTTCCACGCCGGAGGGCTGAGCGTCTTCACCGCGCCGCTGGCGTATGTGGGCGGCGCGTCGGTGGTGTGCCGGAGCTTCGACGTGGAGGGCGTGTTCGACCTCGTCCAGCGAGGCGTGGTGAACCTCGTGTTCGGCGTGCCCACCATGTTCATCGAGATGCAGCGCCACCCGCGCTTCGATGCCGTGGACCTGTCCCGCATCAAGCTGCTCATCAGTGGCGGAGCGCCTTGCCCCGGGCCTGTCTTCGAGCGCTTCTTCGCGCGGGGCGTGGACTTCAAGACGGGGTATGGCCTCACCGAGGCCGGGCCCAACAACTTCTGGCTGCCGCCGGAAGACGTGCGTCGCAAGCCGGGGGCGGTGGGGGTGCCGCTGTTCCACGTCGAGGCACGCATCGACGGAGAGACGCGGCCGGGAGACGTGGGCGAGCTGCTGCTGCGCGGCCCGCACGTGTGCGCCGGCTACTGGCGTCGTCCCGAGGACACCGCGCGCACCTTCGCGGGAGGGTGGTTGCGCACGGGGGATTTGGCCGTGCGCGATGCGGAGGGGTGCTTTCGCATCGTCGGCCGGAGCAAGGACCTCATCATCTCCGGAGGAGAGAACATCTACCCGTCAGAAGTGGAGAGCGTCCTCGCGGGCCATCCCGAGGTGGCGGAGGTCGCCGTCATCGGCGTCGCGGACCCCAGGTGGGGAGAGACGCCGCGTGCGCTCGTCGTCGCCCGGTCTGGCACCGCGCTGTCCGCCGAGGCGCTGCTGGCTTTCTGTGACGGCCGGCTTGCCCGCTACAAGACGCCGAAGTCGGTGCGCTTCATCGAGGCGCTGCCGAGGACCTCGGCGGGCAAGGTCGATCGGCGCGCGCTCAGCGCCGCGCACGGAGCGCCTTGAGTTGTCCACAAGTCCTCCCCAGCCCAAGAGCGGGGGCGACAGGGCCCGCTGGCAATTGATGTGTCCGCTGCCTTCGGCGAAGCCTCAGGGCCGCGGACGGACCTGTAGGCCCACCGACAGGATTCGCATGGTGCGAATGTCCACGGCATAGGTAGTGACGTCCAGAAGCGGCTTTCCGGAGCGGGCCTCCACCGAAAGCTCGGGAGAGTGAGGGCAGGCCGCATCGTTCTGGGTGAGCTGGACCAGAACCACGCCTTCCGGTCCCGGTGCGGAAGTCACGTCATATGACTGCTGTTGGTAGAGGCAGGCTTCGTCTGGTCGGGTGCCAACTGGAATGGGGGTGCCCCGTGGAAGGAAGTCTTCCAGCGCGAGCTGGATGGCGGCTGCCGTATTCCCATCGAGGTGGAGCATCCCTTCGGCCGGGAGTTCGAGGGGGAAGGCGAAGCGCGCCGCCTCTTCTTCCGGCGCGCGAGGAGGTCGGGGGGGAGTTGTGGCGCAGCCGAGGACCGTGGCCCCGAGCGCGAGAAGAGAAATCGAGCTGACACGCATCATGGCTGCTGCACCGCCAGGATGCGCCAGGCTCGCGTATCCACTGCGTAGGTTGCGCCCATGTCCATGACCGCACCTCCCTGTGTGCAAGCGCCAGGGCTGACCGAGAAGCGGATGAGGACGACTCCGTCCGGGAGGGGGGACGTCCGTACGTCGTAGGACTGCCGCTGATTCAAGCAAACCTCCACCGAGGAGGCGTCGTCTGGCAGGCGAGTGTGCCTTGGCCGGAAGTCATTCATGGCCAACTGGATAGCGGCTGCGGTCGCCGCAGGGACCTCACGCCTGCCGTTGACGGGCAAGGTCTCCGGAAACTTGAACCACGCGGCCTCTGCTGGAGGGACGCGAGGGGGCGCCGTGGGCCGAACGGCACAACCTGAGAGCAGGAGGCAGAGGGCGAGCACCTTAGGCTTCATTCCGTCACTGCATCCCACGGCCCTCGGACCCAGACCCGCGGGTTGGAGGCGCTCGTATAGCCATAGTGCTCGGCTTCACGAGGCATCCACGGAGCACTCGAGCACGCGAAGAGGCAGGCGCTGGCGAGGAGCAGGTGTCGTCCGCGGGGCATTCCCGGCAGGATACCAACGGGCAGCCAGCGCTGACGCGAGGTTGTCCCTCTCGCCCGGGGCGCGCAGTTGCTTCAGCTGCGCCGCCTGCATCCCTCGCCCTCCGCCGCATCAGCGTGCTGGTCGCGCGTGGGCTTCGTAGGCCCCCCAACACGCCAGGGGCGTCTCCACCGCCTGCCGCGGTCCCAGGATTCGGTCCTCGCGGAGCCGCGGCGGCACGACTCCGACGACGCCCCCAGCGACGGAAGCGCCACCACGCACTGCTCCGCCCGCGGCTTCCGGCCGGCGGATATCGACTCGCGGCGTAGGTCCCGGCGCTCGTTTGCCTGAGTCGGAAACCACCCCGGCATTGGCTCCAACCGCTTTCCACACACCCGGTGAGGTCTTCCCGGATGATCCGGGTCCTGTATTTCCAGATAGATATGGAGCCCTGTGGAGCACTTACGCACACGCTGAAAACATGAACCAACCCTAGAGGGCGGGCCGTCGCGCAGGACTCGGCGGAACCGTAGGAAATTCGCCGCCCAACGTATCAGGTTCTCTGGCTTCCACGAAGCACGGGGGCCTCCGGGGGGCTCGCGGAGGCCCCGGCGCAGGCGTTTTCAGTCGAGAAAACGCGTGGGCCCCGCACGGCGGATGGACCCCGCGCGTCCACTCCGTGCACAGCAACCCTATGGGTGAACAGTTGGAGGCTAACCCGGCAAGTTCTGTCTGTCTGCCCCCGTACGTCCTATGCCAGCGGCCAAACGTTTCGGGTCGGTAAGGCATGGACAAGAAACTCGCAACCACAATCGGGGCTGCTGCGCGCATAGCTCGCACCCGTCTGGAACTCACCCAGGCGGACGTGGCCGAGCGTATCGATGTGGCCACCGAGGTCTACGGGCGCCTGGAGCGCGGTGGGATGTTACCCAGCGTGCAGACGCTGCTGAAGCTGTGCCACGAGCTGCATGTCTCCGCGGACGAGTTGCTGGGGCTCTCCACGAATGGCGCACCGCGTCCAGGCGATCCGCCCGCCACGCCGCAGGAGCGCCCCGAGGTGCGGCGCCTGCTTCGCACCGTGCGCCCGCTGGAGCCCGCGAAGGTGAAGTTGCTGGGCCTGGTGGCCAACGCGTTGATCCGCCGCTGAGCCCGGGCTCGCGCCGTCAATCCCTCACAGCTCCGAGAGGATATCGTCCAGCTCGTCAGGCTTCACGGGCTTCACGAGGTGGCGGTCGAAGCCGGCGCGCATCGCCTGTGCCTGCCCCTCCCGCTCATCGCCGCCCGTCATCGCCACCAGCCGGATGGCGCTGCCCGCCTGTGCGCGCAGCGCCTTCGCCACCCGGTCGCCGTCCAGTCCCCGCGGGCCGATGTCCACCAGCGCCAGCTCGGGCGGGTGCGACAAGGCGAGCGCCACGCCCCGAGGGCCGTCGGGCGCGACCACCACCTGATGGCCCCTTCGCTCCAGCAAGTCCCGCACGGCGTGGCGCGCGTCCGGGTTGTCCTCCACCAGCAGGATGCGGCGGCCCTGATGGACGTCCGTGCCGCTGCGGACGGGAATGGGCAGGCGCTCCGCGTGGACCCCAGGCAGCTCCACCACGAACTCACTGCCCTGGCCATCGCCGTCGCTGTGCGCCGCCAGCTCGCCGCCGTGGAGCTGGATGAGCTTGCGCGCCAGCGTCAGGCCAATGCCCAGACCTCCGCGCGAGCGCTCCAGCGAGGTGTCCGCCTGGGCGAACAGCTCGAAGACGTGGGGCAGCACCTCCGGCGGAATGCCGATGCCGGTGTCCTTCACCCGCACCACCGCGCGGACCGCGTCGTCCTCGCCCTCCTGCGCCACCCGCAGGGAGATGACGCCCTGGTCGGTGTACTTGATTGCGTTGTCGAGCAGGTTGGTGAAGACCTGCTCCAGCCGCGTGGCGTCCGCGTCCACCCACAGCGGTCCCTGGGGCAGTGAGACGTCCAGCCGCAGACCGCGCGCTTCCGCCTGCGGCTGCGCCACCTGGAGCACGTGCCTCAGTATGGAGACCAGGTCCAGCCGCGCGGGGCGCAGCTCCACCTTGTCGCGGGTGATGCGGCTCACGTCGAGCAGGTCATCCACCAGCCGCGTCAGGTGGTCCGTCTGGCGCTGGATGATGGCGCGCATGCGCGCTTCCTTGTCGTCGCCGGCGGGCTTGCGCTCCAGGATGCCAATGGCCGTCATGATGGCGGCCAGCGGGTTGCGCAGCTCGTGGCTCAGCATGGCGAGGAACGCGTCCTTGCGGCGGTCCATCTCCGCCAGCGCGTTCGCGCGCTGGCGCGCCACCTGCTCCGCGTGGCGCAGACGCAGGAGCGACTTCACGGTGGCGATGAGCTCGGCGCCCTCGAAGGGCTGGACGAGGTAGGCGTCCGCACCACCGTCCAGGCCGCGCACCTTCTTGTCCGAGGTGACGAAGGTGGCGGAGGTGTGCAGCACCGCCATGGCGGACGTCTTCGGGTCGGCGCGCAGGAGCGCGCAGACCTCGTAGCCGCTGAGGTCCGGCAGGTTTACCTCCAGGATGACGACGTCTGGGAGGTGCTGCTGCGCCATCCGCAGCGCGCCCAGGCCCGTGGCGGCCTCCAGCACGTCGTAACCCGCCTGCGACAGGATGCGGTTGACGAGGTCGCGGTGGGTGTCGTCGTCGTTGACGTTGAGGACGGTGGCCTGACGGGGCTCAACCACGGCGGCTTCCCTCCTGCACGGCTCGTGCGCCTGCCCCTGCCAAGAAAAGGGCATCCCGGAGGCGGGGCGCCTCATGAGCGCGTCTCCTCCCAGGACACCCCCGCTTCAGCGAGGAGCGCTCGCGCTTCGGGGTGACGTGAGCCCAGCACCGACTTCAACATGCCCAGCACGCTGGGAAATGCCAGGAGTCCAAAGCCGCGCCTCGGCCAGAAGCCGACGTACCACCGCACATGGTCACCCATGAGCTCCGGCTTCCCGGCGGCGAGCGCGTCCGCGAGGTAGGACAGCTGCAACTGGAGCTCTTCCTCCAGGCGGGGCTGGTCCTCGGGGATGATGTAGAGCGTGAGCCGCGACGTGGCGGCGCGCGCGAGCTCGGGGGCGTCTTCTTCCAGCAGGTGGGCGGGCCCATCGAGGTAGCGCAGGGCCCGGCGCGCGGCGCCCACGTAGTCATGGGGCTCGGTGCCCGGCCCCCAGCCTTCCGCCTCCAGCGCGGCGGCCAGCCCGGCGAAGTGCCGGTCCAGGTGCCGCGAGCACAGGCCCCGCGACATCCGCAGCGCGCGCAGCCAGCGGGCGTAGCCCTCCATGACGGAGGGGAGGCGCTCGTCCAGGGCCCGCACCAGGTAGCGCACGTGGTCGCGCGCGTCCTCGTCGTTGACGCGCGGGGCGCGCTCCTGGCCGTAGCGGGCCGCCCAGAAGGGGTCCTGGTGGAGCGCCTCCTGCGAGGCGGTGGCCAGCCGCTCTGCCCGTGCTTCCACGCTCTTGCTCACGCTGTCCATGGTGCTCTCACACTCCCAGGACCCGGCGGGTGAGACGCCGCGCACGCCGGCGCGTCCCTGCTGGGGGAAGTCCACGCCTGGCCCGGGCGCGCAGCGGAAGGCGAGGCCCCCATGGCGAAGGGGAGGCCGGGGCGTGTCCCGTGCATGTGCGCCAAGGGCAGGTGGTCCGTCATCGTCATGGAGAGGGCGGCGAGGTCCGGCCGAATCGCTTCGGCGAGCCGTGCTGCCAGATGCGCGTTCTGCGGCCCGGTCAGGGCGGAGTCGTTGGAGGTCAGCACGGGCGCCGGGGGGAAGGGGGCAAGGTAACGGGGGTGTGTTTCTCAGTTACAGCGAACGCACCCCGATTTCATCGCCAACCCGACAGTGCCCGGCCCCTCGCCCACGCGCTCGTGTGCCCGGCCGCTGGCCGCTTTCATCGAATCCTGTGCCCGCATTGTACCTGGGGACAGGCCAGGGGCGGCCGCGGAGCGGAAAACGGAAGGTCCGGGTGACATTTCCGCGGGCCCGTGGTGTTTCCACTTCCGCGGCAAACGAGGGAGGCGCGAAACCGGTGTCAATCGATGTGGAGGCCTACTATCGGCGTTACGGCCCCCAGGTGCTCCGGCGCTGCCGCTTCCTCCTGCGTGACGAGGAGAAGGCCGTGGACGCCATGCACGATGTGTTCGTCCAACTGCTTCGCTACCAGGGCGCGCTGAAGGACGCGGCGCCGTCGAGTCTGTTGCACCGCATCGCCACCACCGTGTGCCTCAACAAGCTGCGTGGCGCGAAGCGGCGCCCGGAGGACCGCGAGGATGAGCTGGTGCTGCAGATTGCCTCCGCCGAGGACACCGAGGCGCGCACCGCCGCGCGGGGGCTGCTGGACCGCCTCTTCGGCCGTGTGCCCGCCTCCAGCCAGGACATCGCCGTGCTGCACCTGGTGGATGGGATGACGCTGGAGGAGACGGCCCGCGAGGTGGGTCTGTCCGTGTCCGGCGTGCGCAAGCGCCTGCGCGCGCTGTCCGCAGTGCTGCAAGAGCTGGAGCTGGAGGCCGCATGACATCCGCCCACCGCACCCCGGATTGGTTGCTGGAGCGAATCGCCCTGGGGGAACTGCCGCCCGCGGAGCTGGCCGCCGCCCGCGCCCGGCTGGCCGAGGAGCCCGACGGGCTGGCCCGCCTCGCCGCGCTCGAGGCCGACACGCGCGCCACCCTGGAGCGGCTCCCTCCCGCGCGGGTGGCCCGCGAGGTGGAGGCGCGCGCGGCGTCCCGCCCGGATGCGCCCCGCCCTTTCTTCCGGCTGTCGCCCGCGTGGGGCCTCGTCCCGGCGCTCGCCGCGGTGGCGCTCGTCGTGCTGGTGGCGCGGCCGGCGGGGCAGGTGTCTCCGGGCGTGGCTCCCGGGGATTCCGGGGAAGTGACGCGCATCAAGGGGCTGGCGCCTCAGCTCGTCATCCACCGGCAGGCCGCCGCCCGCCCCGAGCGCCTCGCGGATGGCGCCGAGGCCGCCGCGGGTGACGTGGTGCAGGTGGCCTACATCGCCGCGGGCCGCTCGCACGGGGTCATCCTCTCCCTGGATGGCTACGGCGCCGTCACCCTGCACGCGCCGGAGGAGGGCCCCCGGTCCATGCCCCTGGCCCCGTCGGGGACGCAGGCGCTCTCCCGCGCCTACGAGCTGGACGACGCCCCCCACTTCGAGCGGTTCATCTTCGTCGCGGCCGACGTGCCCTTCGAGGTGGAGCCTGTGTTGGCCGCCGCGCGCGAGCTGTCGGGGAAACCCGACGCTTCCACGGCACCGCTGGCGCTGCCCGGGAACTTGACGCAGGTATCCCTCACGCTGGAAAAGCATGAGTGATGAAATCCTTTGCGCTCCTCGCATTCGGGTTGTGGGCGGGGGCGGCTTCCGCCGAGTCCCTGTCCGCGCACCGCTTCTCGCTCCTCGACGGGAGTGAGCGAAGCTTCGCGCAACGGGCCGGCGACGAGGTGCCAGAGCCGCCTTCGCGGGGCCTCCGCCGGGGCACCGCGCACGTGGAGTTCTGGGCCAGCGACATCCAGGTCGCCAACATGGGCGTGAAGCTGGGCGGCGGGCCCGTCTACCTGACGCTGATGGCGGGCCTGGAGCCGGGCCGCGACGCGCGCTTCAACTTCGCCGTGGGTGTGGGCGGGCACCTGACGCTCGCCCCGCGGGTGTGGGTGGACCTGGACGTCACGGGGGGCGCCGTGCAGCCGGTGCGGAACCCGCTGGAGGGCGATGGCGGCAACGTGCTGGGGCAGGCGCGGCTGATGCTGGGCCTCCAGCTCCTGCCCCGGCTGGCCGTGTTCGCCGGGCCGACCTACAACGCGTGGTTCTCCTGGGGCGAGTCGGACTTCGACAGCATCACCCGGCTGCCCATCACCGAGACGAACCCGAAGCCGGATCAGCGCCTCCAGCACTGGCCCGGCATCCAGGTGGGGCTCCACATCTGAGCCCCACCCGGCAGGTGGGGCTCAGTCCTCCACCTTGCTGGCGCGCAGGACGGTGGCCGCGCCCGCCGGCCCCGCGTTGGGCCGCGTCTCCAGCGTCCCCTGGACCTTGAGGCCGGTGCCGTCCACCGTCTTGCGGATCAGCGACTCCGCCTTCTCGTTCGAGCCCTCCGTCACCGCGGACAGCTCCAGCTCATGAACCGGGATGGGCTCGGCGTCCGGCTTGTCCACCGGGAAGGCGTTGTAGGTGGGGCAGGGCGGGGCGAAGCAGCGGATGCCGCTGTCCTTGACGATGTAGACAGTACTCGCACCCGGCTTGGGCTGGGAATCATGGGGGGGCGGTGGAGTCATGGTGGGCGTTCCGTTCTCACTGTCCTGGGGCGCGGCGCGGACCGCCGGCTCCAGGGAAGGGGTTCCATTCTCGCTCGCGGGTGACGCGGATGTCGCGGCGGGCGGCTTGCTACACCCGGAGGCGAGGCCGAGGACGAGGGCGGCGAGGAGCAGCAAGCGGCGGGGCATGACGGGCTCCAAAGGAGGAAAGAGGCGCCAGTGTGCTCTGGCTCGACGCGCGGGGCCAGCCCCTCTCTCATATTGATGACTGGCGGTCATTTGCAGGTGGATGAGGTGGGGCGGCAGGCCTCCAGCAGTGAGGAGAATCGCTGCGCTCCGCTCGTTGACGGAGAGGAGTGCAGGGGCTACATCCGGCCTCTTAGATCGGCCTTCGACGCCGAGACCCGTAAGGACGCCCCCCGATGGAATTCCGCATCGCCGCCGACGAGCTGAAGAAGGCCCTCTACCGCGCCCAGGGCATCGTGGAGCGCAAGACGACGATGCCCATCCTGGCCAACGTGCTCGTCAACGCGAACAAGGGCGGCATCACGGTCACCGCGTTCGACCTGGACATCGGCGTCGTCTCCGAGCACCCGGCCGAGGTCATCAAGACGGGCGCCGTCACGCTGAGCGCCAAGTACGTCTTCGACATCGTCCAGAACCTGCCGGACGCCCAGGTCACGCTGAAGAAGCTGGCGAACAACTACGTGGACATCTCCAGCGGCTCGGCCCACTTCAAGATCGTGGGCATGGCGGCCGAGGAGTACCCCAAGCTGCCCAAGGAGGAGAACGCGCCCCTGGTGCAGGTGGGCGGCAACACGCTGCTGGAGATGATCAAGAAGACGCAGTTCGCCATCTCCACCGACGAGACGCGTTACATCCTCAACGGCGTCTTCTTCGAGCCCCAGGCCAGCGGCAAGGTCCGCATGGTGGCCACCGACGGTCACCGGCTGGCGCTGGTGGAGCGCGAGCTGCCGGGCGACTTCAACCTCAAGGGTGGCGTCATCATCCCCCGCAAGGGGTTGATGGAGCTCAAGCGCCTGCTGGACGAGGCGCCGGACGCGGAGTGCCACCTGGGCTTCGCGGAGAACTCGGCGCTGTTCAAGAAGCCGGGCCTCACCATGGTGATGCGCCTCATCGACGGCCAGTTCCCCGAGTACCAGCGCGTCATCCCCAAGGAAGGGGAGAAGGTCGTCCTGGTGCCCAAGGTGCGCCTGCTGGAGAGCCTCAAGCGCATTGCCCTGCTGTCGGCGGACAAGAGCAACGCGGTGCGCATCGGGCTGGAGGAGAACCAGCTCATCATCACCGCGAGCAACCCGGACCTGGGCGAGGCCAAGGACGTGCTGGAGCTGGCCTACCGCGGCAACAGCATCACCATTGGCTTCAACGCGCGCTACCTGATGGACGTGCTCTCCGTCACGGAGACGGACGAGGTCTCCTTCGAGCTGGGCGACGAGCACAGCCCGGGTGTCCTCCACGCCCCCGGCGACCGCAGCTTCACCGCCGTCGTCATGCCCATGCGGGTATGAGCCGGCCCCCGGCCCCGCATCGTTCACTCGTGAGGTGAGGGGCCCCCTGGGGGCCTGACAGACGGATGGCGCCTCCCTATCGTGGAGGCATGGCCACGCACCCGGACAACCTGCGCGCCCGGCTGGAGGACCGCGCGGACCTCCTGGAGGCCACGCGCCTGCGCTACCGCGCGCTGCGCGGCATGCTGACGTCCTTCTTCTGGAAGGAGCGGGTGCGCGCGCAGTTCGAGCTGCTGCTGGAGGTGGCGCGCGCGCAGCCGGAGGTAGACGCCACGCTGGCCGCGCTGAAGCGCCGCGCCGCCGCGGAGGGGTGGCCCGAGAACGCCGCGCCCATGAAGCTCATGCGCGAGGTGGAGCGTCTGCGCGAGGCCGTGTGGCGCGTGGCCCTCAAGCGCCTGGCCGAGGCCGCGCGGCCCGCGACGCTGGGCGAGGCGCTGCTGAAGCTGGAAGACGCGGTGTTGGAGGCGGGGCCGCTGCTGGGGCGCCACATCTGGGCGCGGGCGGTGGAGCTGCTGCCGCGCAACCTCCCGGAGCTGCGCGCCGCGTGCGCCGCCGCGGACGTCTTCGAGCAGGTGTTCAAGCGGCCCGCGCCGGAGGGCCGGCTGCCCTTCACCGTGGAGGAGGCGGAGGCGCTCCAGCGCGCCCTGCCGCTGGCGGAGTCCTCGCTGGCGGCGCTGTGGCGGCGGCTGGAGCACTTCGACACGCGTGGGCAGGTGAAGCGCTTCCTGGAGGGCCGTGCCTCCCGTGCGCCGCGGCGGGTGCCGCGCAGCGGGCCGGAGCTGCTGCTGCACGCGGCGTTCTGGCGGGGCGTGGCGTGGGCGCGGCTGCGGGCCTTGCTGGAGGCGCGCCTGTCGCCGGTGGTGCCTCGCGATGACGAGGTGCCCGCGCTGCTGGTGTGGCTGGCCGCGCGGGAAGCGCCGGGCACGGGGCGCGGTCTGGGGCTGGACGTGGAGGCGGACGGGGAGGTGCGGCTCCCGGCCTGTGAGGCCTTCGGCGAGGGCCGCGCGGGGCTCTTCGAGCTGGCCGCGCAGCTGGCGTCGCTGTCCCGAGAGCGGCCCGTGGGGACCTGGGACGAGGAGGCCGCATGGGCGCGGCTGTGGAACGCCGCGCGGCGGGCCCGGGACGAGCAGGGGCCGGACGTGGAGCGGCTGCGGGATGCGCTCCGGCTCTTCATCCTGCTCAGGGGCCAGGGGCAGACGCCCGCGCGCCTGTTCTCGCCGGAGCGGGCGCGCGTGCCCACGGCGGAGCTGGGCGCGGGCGTGGGGCCGGACCTGAAGGAGCTGCCCGCGCTGGTGCATGCCGCCCGCGCGGCTGCGTGGCGCGGGCGGTAGCACCCCGAGCGTCACCCCGGAAGGATGGCCACCCGGCCCGAGGGGGACTCGAGCCTGGGCAGCAGCCGCGAGGCCAGTCCGGCGACGAGGGCGTCCTCCGTGAGGGCCGCCGCCACGTCTGGAACGCCCAGCCTCTTCGTGGCGCCGCGCCGTAGCGCGTAGAAGGCCCAGCTCGACGCCAACGCCGCCACGGCGCCCAGGGCCGCCGCGGCGAGCCGCCTTCTGTTGTGTTGGCGCTTCCGCGGTGTCACGGAGGCCGCGGCCAGCGCGCCCGCGACCATCCGCCCCGCCAGGGGCACCGCCGCCACCCGCGCGGGCGTCTTCGGCAGCTTGTCCGCGATGAGCTCGCCCACGGCGAGCAGGCCCAGCACGCGCGGTGCCCAGGGGCGGGCCAGTGTCCGGGAGAGCCTGTCCTTACGCCGAGGCGGTTTCCGCGCCAGCCACGTGCTCGCGAGCGCCGGCGCGCTCATGCTCCGCATCCCCGCCAGGACGCCCAGCCCCAGGGCCGTCAAACCGTGTCCTCGATTCATGGCCTCTATCTCCTCCTCCAGTTGTGTTTCACGGCGCCCTCGCGCCCGCTGCGCGAAGAACCGCACCGGTGCGGTGGGCAGCGTGTGTCCGGAGTGCTCCAACTGGCCGCGGTGCGCGGGCTGGCCGACGAGCTCCGGGTGCTTCCGGACCAGCTCGCGCAGCCGCACGTGCGTCAGCCGGTGCCAGGCGCGCTGATAGCGTGGCGCCACCATCGCGAAGCCCAGCCGGCTCCACCAGTTGGGGAACTGGCCGGGCCGCCAGCTCGCCTCGATGTGGAAGCGCACGGCCCCGCTCTCATGGTCCTTCCGGAGCAGGAACCACTCGCGCCCGGCTTCGATGTGGCCCTGGAGCGTCTCGAAGCTGAAGCCGTAGACGCTGCACGTCGCGTCGTGCTCCCGGCGCGTGTCGCCCACCCGCGCGCCGCACAGGTAGCGCAGCTGCTGCCCCAGGGCGCGCAGCTCCAGCAGCACCGTGCGGCCCTGCAAGGGCTCTCGCGCGGAGAAGTGCCAGGCGACGATGCGCGGGTCGGAGAAGTCGAAGGACTCCAGCACTTGCTGGGCGCGCTCGAAGAGGCCGCTGGGGACGGGGAGGCCCCGAGGCTCGTAACCCAGCACGCTCTCCGATTGGACCTGACTCCAGCCAGCTTCCAGCGTCATCTCCCCGGAGACCTCCGGGAAGTTGCGCTCCAGCGTGCGGGCCCTGGCCAGCCGGGGCACCATTTCCGCTTCCGTCCAGCCGGAGAACCAGCGCCACTCAATCATCGTCTTCAGTCTCCCTGCGCCAGGAAGGTGGGCCCGTGCGCGACGTCGCCGCCGGAAGGCTCGTCGACCAGCTCCATGGTGTCCGCGTGGATGACGCCCAGCACCCCGTCGCCGGCCGTGAGCGCGGCGCGCAGGACGAACTCGGTCCAGGTGTTGGTCTGCATCGCGTCTCCCGCGGTGACGAAGCCGAGGTAGTGGAACGTGGAGCCGGAGCGCGCCCGGCTGCGGATGTGGAAGATGACATCTCCATGCGCGTTCCGGTAAGCGCCGAAGGTGATGCGGCCCGCTTCCGGGTGTCCATGGAGCGTGCCGATCGTGAGGCTCTGGGCGTCCTGGTGGATGACGCGCACGCTGAAGGTGCCCGCGCCCATGATCTTCACGGTCAGCTCGTCCCCCGGCGCCAGCGGCGCGCCCAGGTGTGACGGGTCCTTGTGCTCGAAGACGCAGAGCTCCGACGGCGCGAACTCGGGGAAGCGCAGGGCCACCCAGCGCATGAGCTCCGATGGAGAGACCCGGCTGTTCTTGATGACGGCCCAGTAGTCGCGCTGGAGCAGGGGGCCCGCGCCCGCCTCGGGGAGCTGAAGGGCGCCTGACGGGTCGGTGCCTGTGTGAATGAATCCGGGAGCCATCTCGCTCTTTCCCTCCATCGGTCACACCATGATGGGGACCTCTCTCCCGGGCTGCATGGAGCGCCCACGGGAGGACGAGGCGGACGGCGGGCCTGTCTGCCCGCCCAGGGAGGGGATATGTCGATGGACATCAACCCGGCGAGCAGGGCCTCGGAGCGTGACTACAAGGGCGTGCCCCCGGTGGTGCGCGCGCAGCACGCCGAGCCTTCACTGACACGATTGATCGAGCAGCAGGCGGCCAAGGTGCCCTCCCACGTGTTCCTGGCGGCGAGCCTCGTCTCGATGGGCATGTCGCTCGCGCTGGAGGTCGCGGGCCACTCGCGCCCGAGCCGCTTCGTCGGGCAGTGGGTGGCGCCCCTGCTGGTGATGGGCGTCTACACCAAGCTGGTGAAGATCTTCGGGTCGCGGTGAGCGCCGGGCCGGCTCAGCACGCACAGCCGGGGGGCTGCCAGCACGTCTTGCTGCAAGAGATGCAGGAGTCCCCGCATGGGCAGCCACGCTTGCACACCTTGCAGCAGCTCCTGGAGGGCGTGGTGGCGGGAGGCGTCGTCGTCCGGTGCGGCACGGGCTCCGGGCGGGAGGGGCTCGGCATGGGCGAAGGTGGCTCGGCCGCCACGGGGAGCGGCGCGGAAGGAGCGACCGCGCCAGGCGCCTCTGGAGGCGGACTCGTGGGCCGTGTGCCCTGGTTTCCACCGCAGAACGCGGCCAGTCCTCCGATGAGGAGCACCAGCGTGACGCTGCCGCCGCATCCACTTCCTGTCGGGCTCTTCGCCGCCATGCGCCCCCCTTGGGATTGGCGATGGCGATGACGGTACCGCCCACCGGCACCGCGCTGCCTTCACTCCCGGGAGGTATTGCGCGAGGGCGCCGCGTCACGCCTGTTCGGCGCGAGCGGCCAGAATCGCGTCGATGGTGCTGGCGTGTTCAGGGAGATCCGCCCGGATTTGCTGGAGGAGCCGGTCGAAGTCCTCGGGCGTCTTCGCGAAGCCGGCCCTTCTCGAGATGTTCATCAGCACCACGGCGGTGCTGTTTGATGGGTCCTCGTTGCCGTTGCCCATGGTCGACAGCAGGGCGTAGGCGGCGTCGCCGTGGATGCCGTAGGCCTTGAGCATGTCCACCACGGGGTCGAAGTACAGCCCGTTGTGAGTGCCCCGAGTGAGGAGCCATGGCATCTGCAGGGCCAGCGCCTGCACGTCCTCCGCCGAGATGCCCAGCTCGTGACGGAGTTCCTCGATGCGCTCCGGGTTGGCGTCGCGCAATGTCTCGCTCAGCTCGGGCGACACGCCAATCGCATCCAGGTAGCGCTTGCGGGCGTCATTCAGCTTCGCCGCCTCGAAGGGCGCCACCGCGAGCTCGCCTATCGCGCTGATGGCCGCGCCGATGCCACTGATGACGAACCCCACGGGGGCCGCGGGCGTCATCTCCAGCACGGAGCCCAGGACGCCCACCGCGTCACCGAACGCGGAGATGAGATAGCCCGGATTCTGCTCCTGGGCGAACTGGTTGAGGTGGATGCCCAGCGCGGTGGCATTGGCCACCAGTCCCAGGGCCGGTGCCAGCTTCGCCGCGAAGGAGGCCGCGCGCGAGGCCCCTCCGGCAATGGACATGGATTGCAGCACGCCCGCCGTCAGCTGGGCGCCGCGCTCGCCAGCGCTCGCCAGCGCTTGCAGCATGCCGGCGAAGTCGCCCTCCCGGCCCGCCTGGACGGCCGCCACCGCGCCGAAGGCGACGCCCGCGACGGCGAGGCCCCGCATCAGGGGATGGGCGGTGTCCCAGTTCTTCGCCAACTGCGTCAGCCGGTCGTAGTTGCCCGCTCGCGCCTGCTGGATGGCCTCCAGCCCGTCCTTCAGGTCCCGGTAGGCCGTCGCCGCGGGGCCCTTGGCGTTCATCAGCGGCTCGAGCAGCTCCTGGAGCCGGGCGAACGCAGTGTCCGGGTCCTCGTCCGCCAGCAGCTGCGCGGTCGCGTTGGCGATGGCCTTCTCCAGGACCTTCGACTCGAAGTCACCCCAGTGGGCCGCGACCTGACCCATGGGGCTGGTGGGGTCCGCCAGGTAGCGCGCGCCCATCTCCAGCGCCACCGCCGCGTGGCTGGAGTCCGCCAGCAGCTCGAGCGCCTTGCGCAGCGCCGCGCCATCCCCCTGCGGGTCCGCGTACGCGGCGGCCTCCATCACCGAGGCATGGGTCTCCACCACTTCCGCGAGCCGCGCTGCCTTGGCCTCCAGGTCGTCGTAGACGGCCTTGTTCTCCGGGTCGTTGCGGTACGCGTTGATGTACGCCTGCTTCTGCTCCTCCGTGAGCAGGTCCCCCATGCCCGCGAGCTGTTGCGCCAGCCACTCGTCCTTCTTCCGGGCCGCTTCCTTCGCGGCTTCGTAGTCGCTCGTGGCCTGCTCCACCGCGTCCACGGCGGCGTCCGCGCCCGCGGGCCGCTGGGCCACGTGCACGCCCAGCGTGTCGAGCACCTCCTGCCAGACACCTGGCGCGACCTGGGAGAAGGCCTGGAGGTCCGCGTCGTTGATGACGCCCGCGTCGCGCGCGGCCTGGAGCGCGCCCAGCAGTGCCTCGCGCTGCGCCTCGGTGCCTCGGTACTCACCCGCGCCGCTGATGATGAAGAGCCCCTCGAAGCCGGCCACCACCGTCTGGAGCTCTCCCTCGGGGCCGCTCTCGGCGAGCAGGCCGATGAGGTGCGCCTGATAGTCAGGGTCATCGGCGTGCTCCTGGAGGAGCGTCGCCGTCAGGTAGGACCGCGACAGGTGGTGGGCATCCATCAACCGCTGGAAGTCCTCCTCTGCCTGTGCCTTGGAGCCCGCGTCCAGCTCCCGGGTGGCCGCGGGCGCCCCGCCCGTCAGCGTCTGGACCTGCGCCTTCGAGGTCAGCGCGCGTTGCAGGCTGGCGTTCTGCCCAAAGGCCCTCCGCTGCTCGGGCGCGCCCGGCGTGGTGTCGAAGAGGCGCGCCGCTTGCGTCGCGGACAGGGGCGCCTCCAGTCGCGGCGCCACCTGTGGCGTGGCGGCGGGCACGAACGCCGCGGCGCCGTCCAGGCGGGCCGTCATCGCCGGGGGGCGCGTGGGCTCGAACTGGGACCGCGCCGGGTGCCCCGCGTTCGCGGCCGGCTTGTTCGCCGTGGCCCGAGCAGGGGCTTCCGGCTGCTTTCGCGTCAGCGCCCCCACCGTGGACGCGGTGGTCATCGGCTTCGTACCCTTGATGGTCATGTGCGCGCTCCCTGGTGGCGGATTGAAACCCCCAGCTCAGGTATCGCTTCACGTGAGGCAGAGTTGCCGGTGGACTCTCAATTCATGACGAAAAGGGAGTCTGTCCGGCGCATCACATGCCGCGCGGCGCACTCCCGCGTTTGCCCAGCTCCCCGCCGACCTCGACCACGCCCAGCGGCTGGCCCTGGCCGTTCACCAGCGCCTCGAAGCGATGCGGGCCCGGGTAGTGCTTGCGCGTGGAGAGCTGTTCGAAGGAGACACGCTTGCTCAGCACCTCGGTCTGGCCCGGGCCCAGCTCCAGCTCGCGCACCTTGAACACCTTGGGCCGCGCCTCGCCGTTCGCCTTCTGGAAGTGCACCGCCAGGTCCACCACCAGCGTCTGGCGCTGCTTCGAGCGGTTGGCCACCTCGAAGTGGACCTCCACCGTGCCGCCCAGGGCCGCGTGGCGGGGGAGCTTCGTCGCCCGTGCCTCGATGCCTGACGGCGGCCCCGCGCCCACCACCTCCAGCGCCTCCGGCTCACCGCGCTTGATGGCGGAGCGCAGCGCGTGACGGACCAGCCACTCACGCTCGGGCGTCGCGCCCTTCATCCACGCCTTCGCCACCTGGACCACCAGGGCGGGGTGGTCCTTGCCGATGTCGTTGAGGTTGTTGGCCACCGAGCGGCGCACGTACAGCTCCGCGTCGTCCTTCAGCCGCTCCAGCAGCGCGAGCACGGGCGTGGGGTCCTGCTGGAACGCGCGCAGCCGTGACGCCCACGGCAGGCGCGTGCGCGTGCCCTCCGACACCAGCCGCCGCACGTGGACGCTCGGGTCCTTCGTCCACTCGCGCAGGCGCGCCAGCGTCTTCCCGGTGTGCCGCTCCAGGTAGGGGCGGATGGAGAACTCCGCGGTGAAGCGCTGGGTGAGCGCGTGCTGTGCGCGCATGGAGTCCTCGAAGTGCTCCAGGCCGTGCTCCGCCACGAACATCGTGTGCGGCAGGTAGAAGAAGTTGGCCATGGCGCCGCCCTCCATCGGCTCCGCCTGGGGGCCGAGCGAGCGCAGGAGCACGCCCACGGCCTCCGGGTAGTCGCGGGGCAGGGCGCGATGCAGCGCGGTGGCGATATGACGCGCCCGGTCCATCAGCTCGCGGCCGTCCAGGCTCGCCGCGGCCTCCCGGACGAAGGCCGCGCGAGGGAAGGCCGGGGAGGCCTCGTGGAGTGACGCGGCGAGCCGCTCGACGAGGCGCGCATCGAAGAAGGTCTTCAGGGAGTCCGCCATGGCGCGCGCATCCTGGCATGGGCGCTTGGGCGCACCAGTCCCATGTACGTCCCAGGAGGGGCCGGTGGGCAGGCGAGGGCAGACGTCGAAGGCGGGCTGGGCAGCTCGCGGTGGCTCTGCTACGCCGTGGCCTCGTGGCGACGCGAATGGGTCAACACTGGAGTCAGGACACCCGCGGCGGGCCGGTGGCCCCGGAAGCTCCCTCCCTGCGCGAGCAGCTCGCCGCGGTGCCAGACCCGCTCGCGCTGCTCGAAGGCTTGTTCACCCATTCCCCGGTGCCCTACGCCGTCTTCACCGCGGATGGGCACTGCCTGCTCACCAACCCCGCCTTCCTGCGGATGTTCGGCGCGGTGCCGCCCCCCGAGTACAGCCTCTTCCGCGACGAGCTGCTCGCGAAGCTGGGGTACGCGAAGCTGCTCATGCGCGCCGTCTCGGGCGAGCGCGTGCAGACGCCCGTCTTCTGGTACGACGTGAAGGAGCTGGAGCACGTCCGCGCGCCCGCCGAGGCGCGGCGCATCGCCATCTCCTGCACGGGCTTCCCGCTGGTGTCCTCCAGCGGCGGCGTCACGCACATCGCCGTGGCCTACAAGGACATGACGGCGGAGCTGGTGGCCCGCGAGTCGGCGCAGGTGGAGCGGCGCAACCTGCTCCAGGTCTTCACCCAGTCGCCGGTGGCCCTCAGCGTGCTGCGTGGCTACGAGCTGCGCTACGAGTTCGCCAACCCGCTCCTCCAGAAGCTCATGGGGGGACGCGAGCTGACGGGCCGCACCCAGGAGGAGGCCATCCCGGATTTGTCTCCGGAGCTGCTGAGCCTCCACCGCGGCGTGCTGGAGACGGGCGAGCGGGCCGTCGCGCAGGAGTACCCCATCACCATCGACTACGAGGGCGACGGGCACGTCGAGACGAAGTTCTGGAACATCATCTTCGAGCCCTTGCGTGACGAGCGCGGCCTCGTGGATGGCCTGGTGACGCTCGCCTTCGACGTCACCGAGCAGGTGCTCGCGCGGCAGGCGGTGGAGAGCCAGCAGAAGTGGCTGGAGGCCGTGCTGGACCTGATGCCCATGCCGGTGGTGATGGCCGACCCGAACACCGGCGACCTCAACTTCTCCAACGCCGCGGCGGACCGGCTCTACGGCCTGCGGATTCCGAAGAGCATGCCCGCCACCGCGTACGGCGAACACTTCCACGTGACCGACCTGGAGGGGCGGCGGCTGAGCGCGGAGGACCTCCCTTCCCAGCGCGCGGCGCGGGGCGAGCGGCTGGAGGGGATGGAGGTCCACTGGCACACGCCCGCGGGCCAGTACTTCCTCAGCATCTTCTCGGAGACGCTGCCCGCCATGCACGGCCACCCCTCCGTGGTGGTGATTCCCTTCCTGGACATCACCCGCTTGAAGACGGTGGAGCAGCACCTCCAGGAGGCCGTGCGCGCCCGCGACGAGTTCCTGTCCGTCGCCAGCCACGAGCTCAAGACGCCGCTGACGTCGCTGGCGCTGCGGCTCCAATCCCTCGCCCGCGCCGTGCAGGCGGACCCCACGTCCGCGCTGGCGCAGCGCCATGGCCGCGAGGTGGAGGCCATGCGCCGGCAGGTGACACGCCTGTCCGAGCTGGTCGACGGCCTGCTCGACGTGTCCCGCATCAGCACCGGGCGGCTGAAGCTCCAGTACGAGTCGGTGGACCTGCCCGCGCTCGTGCGGGAGGTGGCCGCGCGCTTCGAGCTGGAGGCCCGGCGCGCCGGCTGCGAGCTGCACGTCACGCAGGTGGAGGGCTTCAGCGGGACGTGGGACCGGCTCCGGCTGGAGCAGGTGGTCTCCAACCTGCTGTCCAACGCGCTCAAGTACGGCGCGGGCGCGCCCGTCCACATCGACGTGGCGCCCGGCGGGTCGTCCGCCCGGCTGTGGGTGAGGGACCAGGGCATCGGCATCAGCCCGGAGGCCCACGCGCGCATCTTCCAGAAGTTCGAGCGCGCCGTGTCCGAGCGGAACTACGGCGGCATGGGACTGGGACTCTACGTGACGCGCACGCTGGTGGAGGCCCTGGGCGGCTCCATCCAGGTGGTCAGCCAGCCCGGCGAGGGCGCCACCTTCAGGGTGGAGCTGCCGCTCCAGCCGGAGAGATAGGTCCCCCGCCGGAGGGCGGAGAGGTTATACGGAGGGGGCCGTGCGCCTCCTCGCGCTTCACGTCCACGACTTCCGGAACCTCCCCCAGGTCCAGCTCACGCCCAGCGCCCACGCGACCATCGCCGTGGGGCAGAACGGGCAGGGCAAGACGAACCTGCTGGAGGCCCTCTACTTCCTGGCCACGCTCAAGCCCCTGCGCGCGGGGCGCCTGTCGGAGCTGGTGCGCTGGGGCTCTCAGGGCGCGCGGGTGACGGGCCGCTTCCTCCTCAAGGGGGCCGAGCGCGAAATCTCCGTGGAGGTGGGCGGGGGCTCGCGCCAGGCCTTCGTGGATGGGAAGAAGGCCTCCAGCCTGGAAGACTACTTCGGCGGCGTGTCCGTGGTGGCCTTCACGCCGGATGACCTGGAGGTGGTGAAGGGCGGGCCGGACTCGCGGCGCGGCTTCCTGGACAGGGCGGTGTTCAACCGCTTCCCCGCCTTCCTGCGCGAGAGCCGCGAGTACGCGCGCGCCCTCAAGAACCGCAACCGCCTGCTGCGCGAGGGACACGCCGTGGACGCGGCGTACCTGGAGGCCTACGACGAGACGCTGGCGAAGGCCGGCGCGCGCATCTACTCGCGGCGGCGCGCGCTGATGGCGGAGCTGGCGCCCCGGGCCCAGGCGACCTTCGCCTCCATTGGCCGCACGGTGGACCCGGCCGTGTATGGCTATCGCCCCGCGCACCTGGACGGGGACTTCGCCAGCGCGGACGAGGACACGCTGGCCACCCTGCTGCGCGAGTGCCTGTCCGCGCGCCTGCGCAGGGACATGGAGCGGGGCTTCACCTCCGTGGGGCCCCACGCGGATGACGTGTCGGTGACGCTGGGCGGCCGCAGCGCGCGGGCCTACGCCAGCCAGGGCCAGCAGCGGGCGCTGGTGCTGGGCTGGAAGATCGCCGAAATCGAGAACCTGGAGGCCGCGATGGGCTTCCTGCCGCTGCTGCTGCTGGACGACGTGTCGAGCGAGCTGGACCCCGAGCGCAACGCGTACCTCATGGGCTACCTGGCCCAGAGCGGCGCGCAGGTGGTGCTCACCACCACGGATGGCTCACTGGTGCGCGGGGCGGCGGCGAACGACACGCTGTGGCTCGACGTGCACGCCGGGCAGGTGGCGGTGCGCGCGGACGCTGCGCAGCCCACTGATTGAGTCACGGCGACACCCGCCGCCGGTGCCATGGCCAGTGGATGTGGAAGCGCTTGCCCGTGTGGTGCGGCACCTCGTCCTCCGTCACGTGTTGGAAGAAGGGGAAGCGGTACTCCGCCCAGAGCACGCCGTAGGCCACGGCGAAGAGGAAGGTCGCCAGCGGCAGCCACCAGGACGTGCCCACGGCCAGCGCGATGATGGTGAGCACCAGCAAGGCCGCGCCCAGGCCCAGCGACAGCTCGCGCAGCCGCTTCGATTCGCTGAAGGCCATCCCCATGGAGACCACCGACAGCAGGAGGATGGAGACCGCCAGCCAGTAGCTGTGGCGCGTATACAGGTTGGCGATTCCCAGCAGGAAGAGGCCCAAGCCGAGTACCCCGAGTCCGCCGTCCATGTCCGTCCTCCTTGTCCCGCGCGGGCGCGCGCCGTGGTCGCGACAAAGCTGGGGTGGTGTGGCGCCGACCGGGACTGCCGGGCGCGGGGCGCCTGTGAAGACTGGCTGCTGTCGTGGCGGACGGCCGCTCACCGGAGCTGGCGGGAATGTGTCGCGGACGTGACGTTCAGAGGTGTGACAGTGGACGTTTGCCGCCTACCGCACGGCATGGAAGTCCTTGCAGGGGCGATGCTTGTGACGCATGACTCGGACGCAGGGCCGGGAGAGAGCCACGAAGAACGGTGCCATGCTGCGGAAGACGTTGCTGTGCCTGCTGGCGGTCATGCCCCTGATGGGCTGCCATCGCACGACGTTCAAGGACTCCGTCCTGACCAAGCCCGCCGTGCGCTACCGCATTGGCCCGCTCCCCGCGTATTGGGAGCGGGTGTGGCTGGATGACAACGACCTCGCCTTCGCCGAGGAAGGCACCGGCCGCGCGCTCTCCATCAACGCTACGTGCAAGGGGCACGACGACCCGTCGCTGGAGGTGCTCACGCGCCACCTGCTGGCGGGCTTCACGGACCGGCAGGAGGTCGCCTCATGGCGCATCCCCCTGGCGGGACGTGAGGCGCTGCGCAGCCGCTACCTGGCGAAGATGGACGGCGTGCCCGTGCAACTGGAGCTGGTGGTGCTGAAGAAGGACAACTGCGTGTTCGACTTCACCTATGTGGCGCCGCCCGGGCTGGCGGACGCGCGGATGGCGGACTTCGACGGCGTGCTGGCCGGCTTCGAAGCGGAGCGCCGGGGATGACGACCCGGCAGCCCGAGACGGGCGCGGTGCCAGCGCACGAGTCGCCCAGCCTGATGGACCGCGTGAAGGAGCGGCTGGAGTCGCTGGGCGCGCTGTCGCGGATGACGGGGCAGGTGTTCAGCCGCGCGGTGCGTCCGCCCTATGACTGGCGCGGGCTCGTGTATCACACCGAATCGCTGGGCGTGCGCTCGCTCCCCATCGCCCTGCTCACCGCGATGTTCGCGGGGCTCGTCATCTCATTGCAGTTCGGCTACTTCCTGGCGCGCTTTGGCGTGCAGTACACGGTGGGGCGCGTGGTCATCCTCACGCTGTTCCGCGAGCTGGCGCCGGTGCTCACCGCGCTCACCGTGGGCGCGCGCATCGGCAGCGGCATCGCCGCGGAGCTGGGCGCCATGACGGTGACGGAGCAGGTGGACGCCATCCGCGCGCTGGGCGCGGACCCGCTGCGCAAGCTGGTGGTGCCCCGCGTGCTGGCCTGCCTCATCGTGCTGCCGGTGCTCACCGTGTTCGCGGACGTCGTGGGCCTGGTGGCGGGCGCGCTGGTGGTGAACTTCCAGTATGCGATTACGCTGAACCTCTTCTTCCAGGGCGCGCTGGACGCGGTGCTGATGCAGGACTTCGCCTCGGGTGTGTTCAAGGGCGCGGTGTTCGGGCTCATCATCGGTCTGGTGGGCTGCTTCCGGGGCCTCACGGTGGAGGGCGGCACCGAGGGCGTGGGCCGCGCCACCACGCAGACGGTGGCGACTACCTCTGTCTCCGTGTGTCTGGCCGACTTCTTCATCACCCAGCTGACGCTGAGCCTGTGACGCGCCATGCGCTCCTCCCGTCCGCCATCCTCCGGGTTCGAGTTCCGCCCCCCCCGACCGGGCGAGCAGCTCATCTACTTCGAGCACCTGACGAAGGCGTTCGGCGCCAAGCGTGTTTATGACGACATGGACCTGGACGTGCGCGCCGGGGAGACGCTGGTGGTGATGGGGGGCTCGGGCACGGGCAAGAGCGTGCTGCTCAAGTGCCTCATCGGCCTGCTGACGCCGGACACCGGGCGCATCCTCTTCCAGGGGCATGACCTGGCGCGCTTCACGGAGGAGCAGTTCATGCCGGTGCGCCGCCACGTCGCCATGGTGTTCCAGGGCGCGGCGCTCTTCGACTCGCTGAGCGTGGGGGAGAACGTGGCCTACCCGCTGCGCGAGCACTTCCCGGACATGCCGGCGGACGAGGTCCGCGCCCGCGTGGCGGAGAAGCTGGCGCTGGTGGACCTGCCCAACACCGAGCGGCTGATGCCCGCGGACCTGTCGGGCGGCATGCGCAAGCGCGTGGGGCTGGCGCGGGCCATCGCCACGGAGCCGGAGGTCATCCTCTGGGACGAGCCCACCACGGGCCTGGACCCCGTCACCACGCAGTCCATCAACGTGCTGATCAACTCGATGAAGACCCGGCTCGGTTGTACCTCCATCGTCGTGACTCACGACATGGTGAGCGCGTTCACCGTGGGAGACCGCATCGCCATGCTGGCCAATCGGAGAATCGTGCAGGTGGGCGCTCCGCAGGAGATGCTCCACTCCACCGTCCCGGAGGTGCGGGCCTTCCTCGACGCGCGCCGCGTGGAGCTGTTCCCCGGAGGGACGCCATGAGCCTGTTCTCTCCCGCCTCGGACGAGCGCCGCCTGGCGATGCGCGCGGGGCTCTTCGTCGCCATCGGCCTGGCGGTCGCGAGCGTGGTCGTCATGGTCATCGGGCAGCAGTCGCGCCTCTTCGAGCGCAAGACGACGTACCGCGCCTACTTCGCCAACGTGCAGGGGCTGAGCGACGAATCGCCCGTCTGGCTCGGCGGCCTCCAGGTGGGGCGGGTGACGGGCATCAACTTCTCGCCCGACCCGAACGACCCGCGGTTGGAGGTCCGGTTCCAGGTGTCCTCGCGCTACACGGACCGTGTGCGGCAGGACTCGGTGGCGCAGCTCTCCAGCATGGGCGTGCTGGGGGACAAGGCGGTGGACATCTCCCTGGGGAGCGCCTCGTCGCCGCCGGTGGAGCCGGGCGGGGTGCTCCTGTCGTCCGCCGGTGGGGACCTGTCCTCGCTGCTCAGCAGCGCCTCGCAGGTGATGGAGAACTCGGTGGCCATCAGCAAGTCGCTGCGGGCCGCGGTGGAGACGTACGCCAACCCGGAGTTGACCAGCGATGTGACGCGAGGCGTGGCGGCGTTGCGGGCCCTCCTGGAAGAGGTGGAGAAGGGCGAGGGCGTGCTGCATGCGCTCATCTACGACAAGCAGGCCGGGCGCGAGGTCCGGGGCCTGCTGGCCAACGCGTCGCGCGCCGCGGCGCGGGTGGACGGCGCGGTGGGCGAGCTGGAGGTGCTGCTGCGCGAGGTGCGCACGGGTGACGGCACCGCGCACGCGCTCATCTATGGCCAGGAGGGGGCGAAGGCGCTGAGTGAGCTGGGGTCAGCGGCCGGACAGCTCGCGGGGCTCATCGAGGATGCGAAGAAGAGCCCCAACGGGGCGGTGCATCAGCTGGTGTACGGAGACGCGCGCGGCATGTTCGCGGACCTGGGCAGCGCGGCGGCGGACCTGAAGAAGATTACGGCCACCGTGGCGAAGGGCGACGGCACGGTGGGCGGGCTCATCAGCGACCCGACGGTGTACGAGGACCTGCGGGAGGTGATTGGCAACGTGAAGCGCAACCGCATCCTGCGCGCGCTGGTGCGCTTCTCCCTGAGCAACCGGGAGGGACTGGAGCAGGTGGGCAAGGTGGAGCGCGTGGAGCCGCGGTCGGAGGCGCCCGCCCCGGCGCAGCGGGGCGAGGTGGAATCCGCGGCGTCTGAAGGTGCGGAACAAGCCGCTTCTGGGAGGACGGCGGCCCCATCGCAGTGAGGCGCGGGGGCTCCTGACGAACGGGGGCAGCGGATTCACGTCCGCCAACCCCGGGGTGCAGGAGGCGGTCTGGCGAGCGCGTGGCTGGTTTGGGCTGTTGGACCGCGCTGGGGTTGGCGTGGACAAGACGGCCCGCGACTCAGACAGTGCGTGCCTCCTCGCCGCGTGTCAGGAGGACGCTGGCGGCCTGTCCCGCGTCCGAGAGCGAACTCAGCAACGCGCGTTCACCGGTCGCGTGGCCCCTGAAGAAGGCCCAGGCTGCCGCAGCGAGCGACACCGGCGCGGAGGCCGTGCCCGTTTCTCCCAGCGAGCTCGCGATGTGGAGGATGCGGCAGCGGGGAAGGTCCAGTTGCTCGGCGAGCATCACCTGGACGTGGCCCCAGGCCTGCGCTTTCCAGGCCTCGCCGTTGAGGTCGAGGTAGAGGTCACCTTGAAAGGCGGGTGGGGTCGCGGCGGGGGCGGGTAGGACGCGCTGCACTGACTCCGCGAGGGCGCGTCCCAACTGCGCGAGCGTCGCGCCTGCCTCCGGGAGCACGCCAAGTGCCACGGCCTCCACCTGCACTGCCGAGGAGGCGCCCCTCGCGCGAGCCGCCACGGGGCGCTCCACCAGGATGGCGGCTCCGGCTTCACCGGGCATGAGGCCCACCTGCCGCTGTGGAGACTTGAGCCGATGTCGGCGGGCGAGCCACGCGAGGCTCTCTGGGTCCACGTAGGAGTCCGCAGCAAGGACGAGCACCCGGTCCACGGCCCTGGATGTGAGCATGGCGTCCGCCTGCTGGAGCGCCGCCGCGAGTCCGCAGTGTCCCAGCGCGAGCGTCCGCGCATGGTCGTTCTGGATGGGAACGTCCATGAGGGACACGAGGGAGCGTAGGTAGAACGACTCGAGTGCTTTGGGCATCGTCTGGAGCGACCAGCCGAAGCGCTCCTCGTCGATGAGTGGTGCCAGTGCGAGGAGCCCGGTGCGTTGCCAGAACGGGGCCTCCGCGCGGGAAGGCAGCGCGGCGGCATCTCTGAGGTCGTCGAAAGCGCCGGACGCCAGCCGCACCCAGGCGCCTGTCTGGAAGAACCCGTCCGCGAATGGCGTGGCTGGAAAGCCGGTGACCGGAATCGCTTCGCCTGGCTCATCCTCGACGGTGAAGGCCGCGAGGGGCCTGGGCTGGGCGAGCCCCGCGCGCAGCGCGGTGCAGGTCCCCACGACGCCATGGCCCACGGAGGTGACGAGCCCGAGCCCGGTGACAGCGAGCTTCATGGCTCCCGCCCTGGGGCGTTCGCCGTGCCCTGGATGGAGGTGATGCGCTGATGCCAGGACGCTGGAGGCGGGAGTCGGGCACGGTCGAGCCGACGGGCCACGGAGGGCGCCAGCGGGTAGTGCATCTCGGTGGGAAGCCTCGCGCGTTCGGCCAGCCGTAGCAGCGCGAGCACCTCCACGGAGAGGTGGGCGGTGGTGGATGCGTCGTCAGGAGAGAGGCGCTCGGCCTCGATGCGCTTGCGCAACTCCCGGGTGCGGACCTCCAGCAGGAGACCCAAGCCTTCCTCGAAGCGCTGAGCGTCCGCGGCGACGAGAGCCTGACAGAGTGTGAACCGCACGTCGTCGCCCGCCGTAGGGAGGCTCTCGTAGCGTTTCATGGTCGCGTCCAGTTGGCCGGTGGATGCGGCCAGGGTGAAGCGCTCCATGAGGACGCGCACATACACGAAGTCGTCCTCGTACTCCTCGCTGGGGTTCCAGGTGGCGCGGGAGTGTTGGGCAATCTGGCGCTCCGCGTCGGCGTCACCACAGGCGATGGCGTCGAAGTAGGGCTCGGAGCGGCTCGTCGTCTTGGCGGAGTCGTCAGTGCCCTGAAGGAAGAAGAGGAAGGCGCGAGCCGAGCGGGAGAGTTCCTCGAAGAGACCGTCCGGCAGCCCGGAGAGGAAGAGCTGGGCAATGCCCATACGCCGGTAGAGGGCACAGACGCTCATCATCTGGACCTGGGTGACCTGACGGGCGAGGACCCGCGGCAGGACCATCTGAAGCTGGATGAGGCTGTTCTTCTCGATGAGGGGCAGGGGCGTTCGCACCATGATGGGGATGGCTTGGGATCGCGCGTTTGCCGGAGCAACTCAGGCTTGTTCCAGCTTGGTGAGATAGATGTTGGTGGGGTTGAGTTGCTGCAATTCGTCCGCCAGCTTGTGACTCAGGACGTAGACGTAAGGGTCTTCCTTGATGCGGAAGAAGTCTGGGGCTGAGCGCAGCTTTTCCGTAGAGAGAACGTATTTATCAATGCCAACGATTTCTCCGGGTACCTCTTTTGAATATTCGATTTCGCTCTTTTCGAGATTGAGGCAGTCGAACGTTCCGATTGGATTGATGATAAAATATTCACGGCTGGCCACTTGCCCCTTGTGGTCGAGCAGGGTGAAATTGAGACATTCCATAGGGATGTCAGTGCGCTCGAAGACTTCTTTCAGGGCTCGCTCCACCACGACATAGTGAGAGGTGATGAGCGAAGCCAGCTTGGTGCCGCCATATTTCTCGCTCATCTGCCACTCTGCGTCGGGGGGGTATTTGTCGCCCATGGGGTGGCCTTTCCCAATGCGGTGGCTATACATCCTCAGGCCTTTGGGGGCGCCAGATAGGATGCAGAGTTCGCGGTCGACGAGCGCGCCGTTGTTGAGGGTGAAGTAATCCATGGGTTTCTAGCGCCTAGGGAGTTTGGGCATGTCGGAAATGGGTTCGCCTGGGTTTGTTTTTCCGAAAGCCGTGATGCTTCTGTAGCAAATCGCCGAGAGTCTCTCGAGTTCCTCCTTGGAGAGCTTGAACGTCGAGGTGTCGCAATTTTTGCGTAGTTCGTCGTCGCACGCTTCTGTGTATTTGGTGATGATGGGCTCAAGCCTGTTTTGGACGTTCCAGTTGTAGCCCAGGTGGTCGAACTTGGGGCTGTCTTCGATCATCCAGGAATCGTCTTCCAGGATGAGATGCCGGGGCAGACCCAGAACACGGGCGACCTCCAGGTCCTGTGGCAGGATGATGACGTTGATGTGGTGGTTGATGTTGTAGCCGGCACGCAGCAGTGCCAAGCGAATCAGCGTCTGGCAGTCGGCATCTTCGATTTCTGCGATGGTCTCGTTGAAGAGTCCCTTCGGAATCAAGTGGTGCGAGTTGTGCCAGTACGGCCACGTATGCTTCGAGAAGTTCTGCCCACGGGGAACGCGCCTTCCCGCCGCATCCTCCATGTCGTCCCGGGTGGGGCCGTCCAGGTGCCAGTCACCTGGCTCCGGTAAGCGGATGACGGCGCCGTACTGTCCCGGGTAGAGGTTCCCCCGGTTGCTCAGGTACGCCGAAGTGGCCAGCAGTCCCATAGGCGCGGGCTTCTGCCGTTTCCCGGCCGAGGGAGTCTTGTCGTAAAGCGCCGTGCGGTTCCGCCTGGACTCCGTGAGCGCCTGCCAGCGATAGGAGCAGGTGGTGGGGGCGAGGCTGGAGTCGTGTCCTGTCAGGCACGCGCCACCCTCGGTGTTCTCCTTCACCACCACGTGAGGACAGGTGCCGTCCGGATTGACAACGTGTTCGTCGGTGCTCTTCCCCATGGCGTTC
This sequence comes from Pseudomonadota bacterium, assembly GCA_023426545.1. GTDB lineage: Bacteria > Myxococcota > Myxococcia > Myxococcales > Myxococcaceae > Myxococcus. The sequence goes on along the minus strand of JAFAAN010000164.1, from coordinate 16,633 downwards.
CTTCCTGCCGTGTCCGGCTACTCCACCTTCTTCTTGCAGATGAGGCAGCACGGGTCTTCAGCATCCTTCCCCATCGCCACCACGGGAGGCTGCATGAGCGGAAAAGGGGGCGTGTTCTTGTCGTTGTGCATCATCAGGTCGAAGGCTCGCGCCACGTTTTTCCCCTCGAACTTTACGTCGAAGGAGTAGTTGACGAACTCCGCTTTGCCCTTCGTCTTCCCGGAAATCACGCCACCTCCCGCAGTGCCGGCCTCATCTCCGGTGCTCGTGCTGAAGTTCGAGTCCTTCAGGCACACGGGATTGCCCTCCACGGACACGGTGCTGCTGCCCTGCGCGGTGTCCGCCGAGCGCGCGACATTGGGGTAGGGAATGGGGACAGGTCCCGCCGGACTGGGCGTCTTGCACACGTCGGGGAATGCCACCGTGGTGCCGTTGCTGTCCTTCGTCACCACGGACATCTTGTTCACGCCAACGGTATTGCCCATCTTCTGCCTCCAATCCGTCTCTCAGCGGCTCATCCAGGTGGCGAAGGGCCGCAAGAGGGCCCCGCCGTTCCAGCTGCGGGCTTCCGCTGCTTGCCGGCGCTGCACATGTAACCATCCGCGGGGTTCCACTGCGTATTGGCCTCCGGTGCGGATGGCCAACTCCAGCGCCAGAGGAGGCCGGCGCCGCATGGGTTGTGTCTCCAGCGACTCGACGAGGCGCGTGGCGGTGAGCGGCCGGCCGCCCAGGACGCGCGAGTCCGGCCGGAGGTGCTTGCGCGCCTCGCTCCACCAGCGCTCCACCTCGGAGGCGCGGGCCAGCGGGAGCGCATCATCGGGCCCGGGTGTCAGTGGCGTTCGGAGGTCCTCCTCCAAGGGCGGCAGCGGGTCATCCTCCTCTTCGCGTTCCCGAAGCAGGCCATCCTTCAGCACCAGGCCGGTGATGGCGCAGAAGGCTTCCGCCGCCCGGCCTCCCAACGACGGGGCCTCCAGCCAGGGAAGACATGCCTCCGCGGCCGCGGTCCGTCCGGAGAAGCCCAACGCCCACAGGGTGTCAGGTCTCAGGGCCGGCGTGTCCAAGAGCTTCACCAGCCGGGAGATGTCCTCGTCCTCCCCTCCGATCGCGAGCAGCAGCCGCGCGGTGCGTCCCATCGCATCCGGCGCCTCCGCCACCGCACGGCAGGTCTGCCAGACCGGGCGCTGGGCCTGGACCAGCCCTGCCTCCAGCGCCGCCGCGCGGAGCTCGGGCACACCCGACTCCAGTCCCTGACGCACGAGTTCCGTCTCTGCGTCTCGTGGCCAGCGCCGCGCTGCTCGCAGGGCCGCCAGCCGGACCCCGGGGGCTGAATGTGATAGCGCTTCCGTCAGCATGACGCCTCCGGGGGAATGCCCCTGGAGACACAGGGATTCCAGCGCTGCCGCCAGGACCTCGGGCTGCTCCTTGGGGCCGAGCAGCGAGATGAGGTGGTGGGCCAGCCCGGGACGCTCACTGAGCGCCAAGGCCTCGGCCACCCAGCCCCGTCGCTCGGGAGTGCCCTCCCTCAGCTCCTTCAGCACCGCCGTCAGACCCTGGGGAGCCTCTTTCGCGAGCAGGGCCAGTGCCGCCACACTCATTCGTTCCCGGTCATCCTCCTGGAGATTGGGGAGCAGCAGCCGCTCGGCCACCCGCGAGGTGCTGTGCGCGAGCATGTCGATGAATGCGCGCAGCCGCTCCTCATGGAGCTCCGCGACCTGGGCAGGCAGGAGGATTGCCGACTGGAAGAAGAACTCACGTTGCTGCCATTGGTAGCGCGCCTCGTCGAACGCTTCCTCCAGGAGGTCCCAACGTGCGCTCGGGTCTGGACGGAATGCCCACATGCTCAACCGGGGTCCTTTACGTGCTCGGCGGAAGACCGGACGTTGCCACTCGCCAGGGGAGCCTCGTGTTCGCTCAGCGTCTGATGGTCGTGTCTGAGGTGTGGCATGTGCTCCGTGCAGGTAGCTACGATGGTCAATCCCATGCCTCCTCCCCTGGCTGCTCGCGGCCTGGAAGTGTGCCGATTGCTTGGAACCCTGTCGAGCGCTGCTCGGATGGGCAGAGATGGGTATGTGGTGGGCAGGTGTCTGGCGCGTGGCTGGTGTGATTCGACGGAATGGCTGCCTCTGGCCTTCATGCGCCCAAGCCACTAAGACGGCGGCCCTTCACCTCGGCGCTGCCGGAGCGCGAGGGGGCACTCGCCGCGATGAGCTCACCTGCCGTCTCCACTCCCTCCGCCGCCGCGCCCACGCTTCCCGCGTCTCGGGCCTGGGCCGGGCGTGTGCTGCTCTTCATGGGCTTCTTCGCGGCGCTGGCGGCGTTCCCTGTCTACACGCCCTTCGACTCCAAGCTGACGCTCCCCACCACGCTGTCGTTGCTGCGGGAGGGGAACCTCGACCTGGACGAGTACGCCCCCACCTTCGCGTCGTACCGCCACGGCCTCTACGAGCGCGACGGCCACCTCTACAACTACTTCCCCCTGGGGCCCTCCCTGGCCGCGCTGCCCATGGTGGCGCTGGTGGATGGCTTCGTTCGGCTCGCCACGCCCGTGGGCAATCTCCACCCTGACCTGGCCGAGCCGCTGGCGCACTGGCGCCACATCTACGACGCCACCGGGCAGGTGGACCTGGATGCGTGGAACGGCCCGCAGCGCCTCTTCGCGTCCGCGCTGACCGCGCTGGCGGGCGTCGTCATGTACGTGCTCGGCACCGCGCTGCGCCTGTCCCGCCAGCGCGCGCTCCTGCTGGCCGCCGTCTTCGTCTTCTGCACGCCGCTGCTCTCCACCGCCAGCCGCGCGCTGTGGCAGCACGGCCCCTCGCTGCTGTGCCTCACGCTCGTGCTGCTGTGCCTCGTGCGCGCGCGGGAGGCCCCGCGCCACGTGGCCTGGGCGGGCATCCCGCTCGCGCTCGCCTACGTCATGCGGCCCACCAACAGCATCTCCGTGCTGCTGCTGTCGCTCTACGTGCTGTGGACGTACCCGCGTCAGGCCTGGAGGTTCTTCGCGGGCGCGCTCGCGGTGGCGATTCCCTGGGTGGCGGTGAACCTCGCCCACTACGGCACCGTGCTCGCGCCCTACTACGAGCCGCAGCGCCTGGCGCTGTCCGTGCCCCGCGTGGCCGAGGCCCTGGCCGGCAACCTCGTGTCCCCCGCGCGCGGGCTCCTCGTCTTCACGCCCGTGCTCCTCCTGTGCGCCTGGGGCCTGTGGCTGGACGTCCGCGCCCGCGCCTTCACCCGGCTGCACGCCTTCCTGCTCGCGGCCGTGGTGCTGCACTGGGGGGCCATCTCCACCTTCCCGCACTGGTGGGCCGGGCACTCGTATGGCCCGCGCTTCTTCACGGACATGGTGCCCTTCCTCGTCTTCTTCCTCGTGCCCGTGGTGCGCGCGCTGCGCTGGCGCGGCCCGCAGGCAAGGCGTGGGCTGACGGCCACCTTCGCGGTGTTGGCGGTGCTGAGCCTGGTCCTCCATGTCCACGGCGCCAGCTCGCGCGCCGTGTACCGCTGGAACAGCCTCCCGCTCGACGTGGACGCGCACCCGGAGCGGCTCTGGGACTGGAAGGACCCGCAGTTCCTCGGCCGCCGCTGAGCGCCGTTCCGCGCCACGACGCGCCGGGTGGGTACGGGGCGCCCCCATGCCGCGGGTGTCGAGCACCCTGCGCTCCGCGGCCGGCAGCGGTCGTTTCCGGTGACTTCCACCGGGTGTCTGGGCTCCAATCCGGCCCATGAAAGCGCTCTCCCTTCGTGAGGACCGTTTCCTCGACGTGCTCCGGCGGCTCATCGCCCTGACGCCGAGGCTTCAGAACAACCCTGGCGCGGGGCTGGTGCCCGAGGAGCGGCTCGCCGCGCGGGTGGTGCTGGACGCGCTGGCGCCGCACATCGAGAGCGGCTTCATCCAGGCGGAGTCCATCGCGGGCCCGGGACAGGAGGCGCGCCCCTGCCTGGTGCTCACCATCCCGGGCGAGGGGGAGGGCGCCATTGGCTTCGTCGGCGCGCACTTCGACGTCGTGCCCGCGGACGAGAAGGCCGAGGGCTGGGAGCGCAACCCCTTCGCGCTGTGGGAGGGGCCCGACGGCGTCCTCTACGGGCGCGGCGTCACGGACTGCCTGGGGCACGTCGCCGTGCTCACGGACCTGCTCGCGCAGCTCGCGGAGCGCAAGGTGCGCCCCACCCGCACGCTGAAGGTGGTGCTCATCTCCAACGAGGAGTCCACGGAGCTGCCGGACCTGGGCCTCAACTACGTGGCGGAGCAGGGCAAGCTGAAGCCGCTGGAGGGCCAGCCCGTGTACTGGCTGGACAGCGCCAACTTCGGCCCCACGCTGGGCACCGCGGGCGTGACGCTGTGGGAGCTGAAGGTGACGGGCGTGGGCGGCCACTCCGGTATGCCTCAGAACTGCGTCAACGCGCTGGAGCTGGGCATGGCCGCGTCGCTGGAGCTGGCCCGCTTCTTCCACGAGCGCTTCCCGCCCACGGAGGACGAGAAGCGCTGGGGCTTCCTGTCCTCCTCCAGCCTCAAGGCCACCGTGGTGGAGGCCCCCAACACCAAGGAGACGAAGGTGCCCGCCGAGGTCGTCCTCCGCGGCGACATCCGCCTCACGCCCTTCTACGACATGGCGAAGGTGCAGCAGGAGGTGGAGGGCTTCATGCGGGAGCTGGACGCGCGGTTGGAGCGCGGCGACGCCCCCGCCCACTTCCCGCGCACGCGCACGGAGGGCGGCAAGCGCGGCGCGCTGGCGTTCCGCTTCGTGGGCGCGGGCACGGAGGGCATCGCCTGCAGGCTGGATTCAGAGGGCCTGCGCGCGCTGAAGGAGGCGATGCAGGCGGTGCGCGGCGCGGCGGCCACGCCCTTCTCGCTCACCGGCTCGCTGCCGCTGGTGCGGGACCTGCAACGCCAGGGGTGTGACGTGCAGATTACGGGCTTCGGGGACATGCAGTACTACCACGCGCCCAACGAGCAGGCCCGGCTGGAGGACTTCCGGCAGGGCTTCGCGATTCTGCGCGAGCTGCTGGTCCGTCTCTGAGGCCGCGCGCTGTCCGGAAGTGTCGGCACGCCGCCTTCCGGACAGCGGGCCAGCGGACACGCGCCTGGCGCACATGTGCGTGGACAGCGCGGCCGGGGGCCGCCACAGTCAGCGCGGGACGCGGGCACCTCCGCCCGCGCCGGCCGCGCGAGAGGAGTGGTGACGCCTTGAGAGACTTGCTGATGATTCCCGGGCCGGTGGAGTTCGAGCCGGAGGTGCTCCAGGCGCTCGGCGCGCCCACGCTCAGCCACACGGACCCCGCCTTCATCGCCGTCTTCGGCCGCGCCCTCCGGCGGCTCCGGGAGGTGTGCCTGGCGCCCTCCTCGCAGCCCTTCGTGGTGTCCGGCTCCGGCACGCTGGCCATGGAGATGGCGGTCGCCAACCTGGTGGAGCCCGGTGACGCGGCCCTGGTGGTGAACACCGGCTACTTCAGCGACCGCATGGCGAAGATTCTCGAACGCCACGGCGCGAAGGTGACGCACGTGCGCGCGCCGCCGGGGGACGTGCCCTCCCTGGACGAGGTGGAGACGCAGCTGTCGCGAGGCGGCTTCAAGCTGATGGCCGTCACGCACGTGGACACGTCCACCGGTGTCCTCGCGCCGGTGGAGGCGCTGACGCGGGCCGCGCGCAAGCACGGCGTGCTGTCCGTGGTGGACGGCGTGTGCGCCACCGCGGCGGAGGTCTTCCGCCAGGACGCGTGGGAGGCGGACGTGTACCTCACCGCCAGCCAGAAGGCGGTGGGGGTGCCGCCCGGCCTGGCGCTGCTCACCGCGGGCCCCCGGGCCATGGAGGCGTGGCGCAAGCGCGCAACGCCGGTCGCCAGCGTCTACTCGGACTGGGCGGAGTGGCTGCCCATCATGGAGGCGTACGAGTCAGGCAAGCCGGCCTACTTCGCCACGCCGCCGGTGAACCTGGTGGCCGCGCTGGACGTGAGCCTGGGGCAGATCCTCGCCGAGGGCCTGGACGCCCGCTTCGCCCGCCACCAGCGCATGGCGCGGGCCTTCCGCGCGGGGTGGAAGGCGCTGGGCCTGCGCCTGGTGCCCACCTCCGACGCCGTGACTGCCAACGCCCTGAGCGCCGTGTACTACCCGGAAGGGGTGGACGCGGCGCTGGTGGGCGGCGTGAAGGGGCAGGGCGTCGTGGTGGCCGGGGGCCTGCACCCGGACCTCAAGACGCGCTACTTCCGCGTGGGCCACATGAACCGCGTGGGGCCGGCGGACGTGCTGTCCACCGTGGGGGCCGTGGAGCGCGCCCTGCTGGCGGCCGGACACCGCTCGGAGCCCGGCGCTGCCGTGGCCGCGGCCCAGGCCTCCCTGCTCGCGGGTTGAGCGGACAGGGGGCCTTTTCCCTCGGATGACGTTGGCTGTTGGATGCTTCGCTCCGCCCGCGGGGCGAAACGAGTTTGCTTCGACAGCACCGTAAAAATATGCGACTGTTGGCTTCCCGGAAGTGGGGGGAATCAGGGGAGCCAGGAAGCATCCGCGAAGTGGGTTTGCGGGATATGCCCCAGGCGCCCGGGTGGGTCCCCTCGGGGAGAGAGACCATGTACGCGGGTTACGAATCGAGCGCGGGTGGTGGCGCGGCCTGGGAGCTGGAGCTGCGCCGGCTGGCGGCCACTGACGACGACATGGCCCGAGGGATGTTCTTCCAGGGGACCCTGGACGTCGTGGGCTTCCTCGGGGGTGAGGGCGCCGTGGCCCGCTGCAAGGGCGTGGCCGGCATGTGGGAGATCAACCTCCTCCACCTGTACCCCATCTCCCGCTACCTCCGGATGTCGTCGACGGCGGCCCGCCTGCTGGCGCCGCAGCTGGAGGGCTTCGAGGGCGTGCTGCGGCGCATGGGCACGCAGGCGACGGTGGACTTCGTGGCGTCCGTGTTCGGCCGGGAGCTGCTGCGCACGGCCATCGGTAACCCGCGGCTCCTGCTGGAGTCGCTGGGCGAGGCCTATCTGTCCGCGGTGACGTACGGCGAGCGCTACCCGGTCTGGACGGGGGAGACGAGCGCCCGCTTCATCATGCGGCGCGACTTCATGCCGGCCGCCTACCATGAAGGCGTGCTGCACGGCGTGCTGGAGGCTGTGGGCGCGCGCGAGGTCCGGGTCCACGGCCGCCAGGTGGGGCTGCTCGACAGCGAGTACGAGCTCTCCTGGAAGTAGCCCCCTGCAGGCGCCGCCTCCACGCCGAGGCCGGGATGATGTCGCGGGGGACCGCCCGTTGACTGCGTGGAGTCCTGGAGCACCCGCGCGGCCATCCCTGGACGTTCACCATCCATCGCTCGGGAAGGCCCCTCGCCGCTTCGCGCGTCGGCGGGCACGCCACCCCGCTACTGTGCGCGCGACGGTCGCGGTGTGTGTCACCCGGGGGGGGCCGTTGGATGAAAAGGAGAGGCGTGAGTGAGCCGGCCGTTGCTGGTGGTGGATGACGACGCGGACCTTCGTGAAGCCCTGGAGGAGGTGCTCCGTGACGCGGGCTACACCGTCCTGGGGGCCAGCAATGGCAAACATGCCCTGGAGGTGCTGGGCGCCGCGGCGGAGCTGCCGGGCCTGGTCCTCCTGGACATGATGATGCCCGTCCTGGACGGCGGCGGCTTCGCGCGAGCCATGCGGCAGGTCCCCGCCTGGCGCGACATCCCGGTGCTCGTCTTCTCCGCGTCCGCCAACTCGCGCCAGGTCGCGGACGAGATTGGCGCCTGTGGACACCTGCGCAAGCCCGTGGACGTGGAGACGCTGCTGGACGCCGTCAGCCATTACGTGACGGCCTGAAGCAGGCAGGCGTGTGCCCGGTGACGCACTGCGTCCCCCACATATTGACGCCTCAAAAGGGCATTGGTAAGTGCCAGCTTAACACTTTACGTGGAGGCCGGATGCACACCAACGCGCTCGCGCTGCTGATACTGCAGCTCATCGTCATCATCGGCTTGTCGCGGCTCATCGGCCGCGGCGCGCGGTGGTTGGGACAACCGCTGGTCATCGCGGAGGTGGTGGCGGGCATCGTCCTGGGGCCGTCGTTGCTGGGGTGGCTGGCGCCGGACGTCATGGGCGCGCTGTTCCCGGCCTCGTCCATGCCGGTGCTGACCATGCTCAGCCAGGTGGGCCTGGTGCTGTTCATGTTCCTCATCGGCCTGGAGCTGGACCCCCGGCTGCTGAAGGGCCGCGGGCACGCGTCGGTGGCCATCAGCCACTCCAGCATCGTCGTGCCCTTCGCGCTGGGCGCCGCCGCGGGTGCGCTGTGGCTCTACAAGAGCCTGTCGTCGCCGGAGGTCCCCTTCACGTCGTTCGTGCTCTTCATGGGCGTGGCGATGAGCATCACCGCCTTCCCGGTGCTGGCGCGCATCCTCACCGAGCGCGGGCTGCTCCAGTCGAAGGTGGGGACGGTGGCCATCGCCTGCGCGGCGGTGGACGACGTCACCGCGTGGTGCCTGCTGGCCTTCGTCGTCTCCATCGTCCGCGCGGCGGACCTGGCGCACGCGGCGCTCACCACCGTGCTCGCGCTGGGCTACATCGCCTTCATGTTGATGGTGGTGCGTCCCTTCCTCGCGAGGCTGGGCGCGCGGGTGGCCAGCCGCGAGGGCCTCACCCAGAACGTGGTGGCCGGGACGCTGGTGCTGCTGCTGGCCTCCGCGGGCGTGACGGAGCTCATCGGCATCCACGCGCTGTTCGGGGCCTTCCTCTTCGGCGCGGTGATTCCCAAGGAGGGCCGGCTGGCGGAGTCGCTGGCGGAGCGCCTGGAGGACGTGGCGGTGGTGCTGTTGCTGCCCATCTTCTTCGCCTTCAGCGGCCTGCGCACGCAGATTGGCCTGCTGGACAGCGCGGAGGCCTGGGTGACGTGCGGGGTCATCATCCTGCTGGCCTGCGTGGGCAAGTTCGGCGGCAGCGCGGTGGCGGCGCGGCTGACGGGCCTGCGGTGGCGCGAGGCGGGGGCCATCGGCATCCTGATGAACACGCGTGGCCTGATGGAGCTCATCGTGCTCAACATCGGCCTGGACCTGGGAGTCATCTCGCCCCAGCTCTTCACGATGATGGTGCTGATGGCGCTCGTGACGACGTTCGTCACCACGCCGCTGCTGCGCTGGATGTATCCAACGGAGGAGCTGGCGCGGGACAGGGTGGTGTTGCCGCTGCCGGTGGAGCCGGGACCCGCGCCCTACAGCGTGCTGATGTGCGTGTCGCACGGGCAGGCGGGGCCGGGCATGGCCACCCTGGCGCGCTCGCTGACGGGCGGGGAGGAGGGCGCGCAGCTCCACGCGCTGCACCTGGTGTCGCCGGAGCGCGCGTCGCTGCGCCCCGAGCAGCAGCGGGACCCGGAGGAGGACAGCGCCCTGACGCCGCTGCTGTGGCGGGCCGAGAGCCTGGGGCTCTCCGTGCGGCCGCTGTCGTTCGTCTCCGCCGAGCCCGCGCAGGACATCTGCCGCACGGCGAAGGCCCGGCGCGCGGACCTGGTGCTGCTGGGCTGGCACAAGCCGCTCTTCAGCCAGACGGTGCTGGGGGGCACGGTGCGCCAGGTGATGCAGGAGGCGTGTGGCCCGGTGGCGGTGCTGGTGGACCGCGGCCTGGCGGACGACGTGCGGCGCGTGCTGGTGCCCTTCGTCGGCAGCCAGCATGACCGCGCGGCCCTGGCGCTGGCCCGGCGGCTGATGCGGCAGTCCGGCGCGGAGGTGACGGTGCTGCACGTGACGTCGGACGGGGACGGCCATGGCGCGGCCCAGGCGCAGGTGGACGCGCTGTTCCCGGAGTCGGAGGGCGGGGTGACGCTGAAGGCGGTGCGCAGCGCCGCGCCGGACGAGGCCGCGCTGGACGAGGCGCGCCGCGGCTATGACCTGGTCATCGTGGGCATGGGCGCGCAGTGGGGCCTGGAGGACAAGGTGTTCGGCCTGCAGCGCGAGCGCATCGTGCGCGACGTGCCGGGCTCGATGTTGGTGGTGTGCGACGCGACGCCGGAGCCGGCGGCGGAGGCCACCTCGGAAGCCGTTGGCGCGGGGGCCCACGCGGCCCGCGCACTGCCTGTGAGGAGCTGATGCACCTGGGAGCCACCCTTCGGCTGCTGCGCGTGGACGCGGGCCTGTCCCTGCGGGACCTGGCCCGCCGCATCGGCGTGTCCAGCGCCTACCTCAGCCGCGTGGAGAACGGCGTGGACGCGGCGCCCACGCCCGAGCGCCTGTCCGCCATTGCCCGCGAGCTGGACGTCCCGCCCGCGCTGCTCATGGACGTCGCCAACCGCGTGAGCCCCTACGTCGCGGGCTACCTGGAGGAGGTACCGGGCGCCGGGGCGCTCTTCCTGGAGATTGCCCGCCGGCGCCTGTCCGGGGCGCAGCTCGCGCGGGTGCGCGACTTCCTCGACGCGGAGTTCCCCGTGCGCGGCGCGCGGGCGGACGCGCCCGTGCCCCCGCTGGCGCCGCTCCTGGCGCCGGAGCGGGTGGTGCTCCAGCTGTCCTGCGCGGGCTGGGACGACGTGCTGGACGTGGTGGCCGAGCGCCTGGCGGCGGCCCGGCCCGGCGTGGACGCGGCGCTGCTGGTGAAGGGCCTGCGGGAGCGCGGCGAGGAGTCCTCGTGCGCGGTGGGCGCGGGGGTGGCGGTGCCGCATGTCTCCGTGCCCGGCGCGGTGCCCACCGCGGCCCTGGTGACGCTGGCGAAGCCCTTGAAGGGGGACACCCCGGACGGCCAGCCCCTGCGGCTGGTGGTGGCGGCGCTCGACGGCGGGCACGGCAGCGCCCGGCTGGTGCGGCTGGCGCACGTGGCGCGGCTGGCCGCCTACGGGCTGGCGGACCGGCTGCTGGAGCTCCACCAGCCGGCCCAGGTGCTCGCCGCCTTGTCGGAGGTGGAGGCGCTGCGCTGAGCCGCGCCACCTGTGGGCGGGCTCCACGGCCCTGGCGCTCGCGCCGGGGCCAGGGAATAGGACGTCCCGGGGCGGCGGTGATGGGCGCCGGTGGCCATCCGCGGGCTCAGGCGCCCGGGCGGCCCCAGTTCTCCCACGCGCCCAGGTCCCGGTAGCCCAGGCGCTGGTACAGCGGCTTGGCCTCGGGCGTCGCCTGGAGCACCGCGGCCTTCATCCCCCGCGCCCGCGCGTGGTGGTGCAGCCCGCGCATCACCTGGGCGGCCAGGCCCCGGCCCCGGGCCTCGGGCACCGTGGCGACCATGTAGATGCCGGCGGTGTCGCCCATGTCCCGGGCCATGCCACAGGCCAGGGGGACGCCGGCCTCCTTCGCCACCAGCGTGTACACGGGCAGCCGCGGCGGCCGCGTCCAGACGTCGAGTTGGTCGGCCATCTGGCTCCACGTGCGCTTGTTGATGGCGACCATGTCGTCCTGCGTCTCCGACGCCTCCAGGGGCCGGTCGGGCGGGGTGTCCGGCACGTCCTCCAGCGCCAGCCCCATGGCGTCCAGCCGGACGGCGTCGGGGTGGAAGCCGGCGCCCGCCAGCACCCGCCGGCCCTCCGCGTCTCCGGGCAGCACCGCGACGCGCCAGGCGGTGACGCCCAGGCCCCGGAAGAAGTCCTCCAGGGCGGGGAGGGCGGCGGCGAGCGCCCCGGCGTCGCGGAAGTACGCCTGCTGGTTGCGCAGGCGCTCCGGGGACTCCGGCAGGCAGAAGGCGTCCACGCCCGGCAGGCCCAGGTGGCGCAGCGTGCTCCGCTCCCGCTGGAGGTGCTTGAAGGCGATGACGTTCGTCAGCAGGCGCGCGCTCAGGTCGGCATTCGTCATGGGACGGCGAAGCGTAGGGCACGCTCCGCCCGCCGGAGAACACACGCGGCGCTCAAAACCGCGCACCCGCGCGCCGGGAGGATTAGGGTGCAGGGGCACACCCATGAGCAGCCCGCGCTTCTATGCCTTCGACCCCCGAGCCACCCGCATCGCCCTCTTCGCGGGGGCGTGCGCGCTGGCCGTCCTGACGGCCTGGGCCCTGGCCGATGCCCGCGCCGAGGGCGGCGTCCAGGCCATGGCCCGCGCCGGTGTCTCCGCGGGCCTGATGTTGGCCTTCCTGGTGTCCTTCCACCGGCTGCGGCCCCGCTCCGGCTGGGGCGTCACGCTGGACGCGCGGGGCGTGCGCGTGGCCCGGCCCTTCAGCCCGCGGGAGCTGGACCTGCACTGGGGGCAGATTGACTCCGTGCGCCGGATTGGCCGCAAGGGGGGCGTGCTCGCCCTGTTCCTCAAGGAGGAGGGCCGGGTGCTCGTCACCCGGCATCTCTTTGCCCGCAAGGCTGTTTTCGAGGAGTTGATCGCGGCGCTGGAGGACCGCCTCCCGCCGCCCCGTTTCGACGCCTGAACCCCCCTTGCGCGGGGGGCGCCTCCCAAGCGGGCGGCCGGGTGGATTTCACGAATGTTTACGCAGCCTTGCGAGTCCTCGTTAACCTTGTTCGACGTGCCTTGAAGTGGTACGCACGGACCTGTTGCAAGGCTCCTTTTCCCAAGGACAGTTTCACATGGAAAAGACCCCCGCTACCGGCCCGGCGGTTGCCCCGCCGCCCGTGGAGTATGGGACGGACAGCATCACCAAGCTCGAGGGCCGCGAGGCGGTCCGGAAGCGTCCCGGCATGTACATCGGCGACACGATGGCCTACGGGCTCCACAAGCTCGTGTACGAGGTCGTCGACAACGCGGTGGACGAGTCGCTCGCCGGGTACTGCACCGACATCGAGGTCGTCATCCACGTGGATGGCTCCTTGAGCGTGCAGGACAACGGGCGCGGCATCCCCGTGGGCCCCCACCCCAAGTTCCCCGGCAAGGACACCCTGGAGGTCGTCCTCACGGAGCTGCACGCCGGCAGCAAGTTCGGCAACGGCGCCTACAAGGTGTCCGGTGGCCTCCACGGCGTGGGCGTCACCTGCGTCAACTTCCTCTCGGAGTGGTTCCGGGTCCGCGTCCACCACCGCAACGGCAAGGTCTACGAGCAGTCGTACGCGCAGGGCATCCCGGATACGCCGCCGCGCGAGGTGGGCACCACCGACAAGCGCGGGACGTACATCGCCTTCAAGCCGGACCCCACCGTGATGGAGCTGGTGGAGTTCAACTTCGAGACGCTCAGCCAGCGCCTGCGCGAGCTGGCCTTCCTCAACGCGGGCCTGCACATCGTCGTCCGCGACGAGCGCACGAACAAGGAGCACGACTTCAAGTTCGACGGAGGCATCTCCTCGTTCGTGGAGTACCTCAACAAGTCGAAGCAGACGCTCCACGACAAGCCCATCGCCTTCAAGGCGGAGCGCGAGGGCGTCACGCTCGAAATCGCGATGCAGTGGAATGACGGCTACGATGAGCGCATCTACACCTTCGCGAACAACATCAACACCCACGAGGGTGGCAGCCACCTGTCCGGCTTCAAGGCGGCGCTGACGCGCACGCTCAACAGCTACGCGGAGAAGGGCGGCCTCTGGAAGGACCTCAAGGAGACGCCCACCGGTGAGGACGCGCGCGAAGGCCTGTCCGCGGTCATCTCCGTCAAGCTGACCAACCCCCAGTTCGAGGGGCAGACGAAGACGAAGCTGGGCAACAGCGAGGTGAAGGGCCTGGTCGAGCAGATGGTGAACGACCAGCTCGGCTCCTTCCTGGAAGAGACGCCGGGGGTCGCCAAGAAGGTCGTGGCGAAGATTGGCGACGCCTGCCGGGCGCGGCTGGCCGCGCGCAAGGCGCGCGAGACGGTGCGCCGCAAGGGCGTGCTGGACGGCGGCGGGCTCCCGGGCAAGCTGGCGGACTGTCAGAGCCGCGACCCGAACGAGAGCGAGCTCTACATCGTGGAGGGTGACTCCGCAGGCGGCTCCGCCAAGCAGGGCCGCGACCGGCGCAACCAGGCCATCCTTCCGCTGCGCGGCAAGATCCTCAACGTGGAGAAGGCCCGCTTCGAGAAGATGCTCACCAGCGCCGAAATCGTGACCCTCATCACGGCGCTCGGCACGGGCATCGGCGCGGAGGACTACGACCCGGAGAAGGCGCGCTACCACCGCATCATCCTGATGACGGACGCCGACGTGGACGGCAGCCACATCCGCACGCTGCTGCTCACCTTCTTCTTCCGGCAGATGCCGGAGCTGCTCCAGAAGGGCTACCTCTACATCGCGCAGCCGCCGCTCTACAAAGTCACGCGCAACAAGAAGGACCAGTACGTCAAGGACGAGCACGCGCTCAACGAGTACCTGCTCAAGATTGCCTCGGAGCACTCGCGCGTGCTGACGCCCGCGGGCGAGCTGGGCGGCGCGGAGCTGAAGGCGCTGCTGGAGAAGGTGATTACGTACGAGGAGCGCCTGGAGAAGCAGGCCAAGCGCCGTGACGCGCGGGTGGTGGACGCGCTGGTGCAGGGCGCGCGGCTGTCGGCGGAGGCGCTGACGGACGAGGCGGCCCTGGAGGCGGCGGTGAAGGCGGCCTACGAGACCTTCGAGCGCCGCATGCCGGACGTGCTGGGCCGGGTGCGCCATGAGGTGGTGCAGGACGCCGAGCACGACACGAGGAAGCTGGTGTTCCACTCCGACGTGAACGGCGCCATGCGGGAGACGGTGTTCGACCACGCCTTCCTGTCATCGCCGGAGTACGTGGAGCTGGCGGCGCTGCGCGACGCCTTCACGGCGCTGGGCAAGCCGCCGTACAAGGTCCGCGTGGACGCCGGTGAGGTGACCGTCTTCTCGGTGCAGGAGGTGCTCGCCGCCGTGCGCAAGGACGCGCAGCGGGGCCTGGGCCTGCAGCGCTACAAGGGGCTGGGCGAGATGAACCCGGAGCAGCTCTGGGAGACGACGATGAACCCGGCCACGCGCACGCTGCTCCAGGTGCGGGTGGAGGACGCGGTGGAGAGCGACGAAATCTTCTCGCTGCTGATGGGCGAGGCGGTGGAGCCGCGCCGCGAGTTCATCGAGCGCAACGCCCTGGACGTGCAGAACCTGGACATCTGAGTCCCGTCCGCTGGAGAGACGCGTGGGCCCCGCGCCCACGTGTCTTTCCCGTCCTTGTCGAGCCGGGCCACCAGCCTGCCGGACCCTGGGCAGGTGGCTCGCGCGCGTGGCCGCTACCGCTCCGAGCGGCGCGCGCCCTTCAGCGCCTCGGCGCGCTCCTTGCGGGACAGGTCCGTCACGTCGACGATGTCCACCTCGAAGGCGCCCTGGTTGTCGCTCACCTGCGTGTCCGGGAAGGTGCAGCGCAGGTCCTCGGCGCCCGTCAGCTGGTAGCGCTTGCCGGTCTGGAGGATGCGGTGGGTGGCGCGCACGGAGGCGGGCTCCGGGCCGCGCTCCACGCACAGGACCTGACGCACGCGGCCCTGGGGGCCCGGGCGCAGCTCCGCGAAGTCGTCGCGCACGGTGAGCAGGTAGGTGGAGGCGGGGTTGAGGCCGCGCAGCACCAGCTGGTGCTCGGGTTTCAATTGCAGCGCGTTCTCCTTCGCGTCGAAGTTGAACGCGCGCGGCGGGACGTAGGCGGACTGACGGACGTTGATGCGCACCGTGCCGCTGTTGTCGTCCGGGCCGTTGTCGTCCAGCGCGAAGACGTGGAGCTTCCGGGCGCCCTTGATGGTGCGCATCGACGCGCCGAGCAGCCCGAAGCTGCTGTCCACCGGCGCGTCGCCCTCGATGAAGTAGGCCAGCGTGCCGGACGCGGCGCCCCGGCCCTCGGCCAGCGCGGCGCTGCCCTGCGTCCACACCGAGTACGTCGTGCCGGGGTTCAGCTCGATGCTCGCGGTGGGGTACTCGCCCAGCGGAGCCGCGTTGTACCGGGGCCGCAGCACCAGCATGCGGGTGGGGTAGTCCTCTTCGTTCATCGGCCGTGACGCGGGGAGCGCGGCTTGCTCCGCCGCCACCTGCGTGGCGCTCTCGCCGTCCTCGGCCGGGGGCACGTTGGCATCTTCTGCCGAGGCGTCGTCCCCGGCGGCCGGCGCGACGGCCTGGGCGGCCTGGGCCAGAGGTGCCTGTGGCGGGGGCGGCTCGGCCTCGAGGGCGCGCGTCAGCTCCGCCGTCAGGGGCTTCACCAGGCTCGAGGTGGGCGTGAAGCGCTTGGTCCAGGGCAGGTGGCCGGGGAGCGTCAGGACCAGCGTGTTGGCTTCGCCGAGCTTCACCTCGACCATCATCGGCGTGACGCCTTGCTGCGTCCGGTCGTTGAGCCGCACGGAGGCGCCCGGCGGCTTGGAGGAGAGCCAGAGCGTGGTCGTGGACGCGTCCATGTCCTCGAACGTCGACTCGCGCGCGATGACCAGCTTGTAGAGCACGCCGATGAAGAGCAGCACCCCGGCGACGACGAAGACGCGCATCGTCAGGGTGCGCGCCTTCTCCTGGCCCTGCGCCACGCGCGCGGCTTCCTCGCGCGCGAGCGCGTCGCGGGCCTCGTCCACGGAGGTGCGATAGCCGTTCGTGACATAGGTGCCCACGGCGGGATGCGCCTGGGTGGTGGGCTCGTCGCCGTCGGCGGGCGCGTCGCCCGCGTCGGTCCTCGGCTCCGCGTCCAGCGCGGGCGCGGGGCGCTCGGACGTGTAGGTCCGCCGCGCGCCGGTCTCGGCGCGGGGGAGCTGGGGATTCGTCATCCGCCGGATGCCGCTGCTTGTCGGCCGGCGCGTGCCCGGGGCGCTCGCGGTGGGGCGGCGCCCTCCCTCGCTGCCGGGGCGGCCGCTGTCACTGCCCGGCCGTCCACCGTCGCTGCCGGGGCGGCTGCGCAGGCCAGGGCTGGAG
>JAFAAN010000159.1 GCA_023426545.1 Pseudomonadota bacterium | reverse complement strand
CTGCTTCGTTGACTCCCTCGACTCCGTTGCCCGCCTACCTCTCGGGCTTCCTCGTCGGGGCCGCGGCTTCTACCACCACCGCGTCTCCTGTCAACTCGCTGCGTTGACTGCCATATTCCGTTTTTTTTCAACTACCCCACTCGAAGTACCTTCCGCGCCAGTGCGCGGGCTTCTTTGCGAGGGCGCGGCTTCTACCACCGCTGCCTTCTGGGTCAACAAACTTCGTCGACCCTTTCTTCCGTTCGTCGCTTGGGTGACGGGCACCGAGGCGGCGAGCAGGGGTTCACTTACTAACGCGTCGCTTCCTGGACGTCAATGGATCTTGATCGGCGCCCCAGCAAACGCCAGCGGCGCCTCCGGGGGCGGCTGCAGCTGCTTCGGCGGCAATGCCCGTTCGGTGCGGCACTTCCCTTCGGAGACTCCGCGGCTCGCTGGCGGTCAGCTCCCCGCCAGACGGGCCATGGCGTCAGGAGCGCAGGCCGTTTCGCCCGGCGCTGCGCCGCCCTTCCGGCCTCCAGCACGTACCAAAGAGCCAGTCCGCCAGCGGGAACGAGATGTTGAAGTTGTATCGCTGCATCTTCGAGGGGTCGTGGTGCGCCTCATGGTGGCGCCGCAGCTGCTGCATCACAGCGAGACGGGCGACGGGGTGCTCGGGAGGCAGGTGGTGGCAGAAGTGCAGCCACTCGTAGGTCAGGTAGTAACCGACGGACGCCGCGACGAAGAGCCAGCCCACGTTTGGAGAGATGAGCGCGAAGCACAGCGCGCCCAGTGGTGCGGCGATAGCTCCCAGGAAGAAGAGCAGCAGGACTGGGGGAAACAGCACCATCTTCACGTCTCGGGAGGACTCGTAGGCCAGGGCCTCGTGCGTGAAGAAGCGGTGGTGCTGCTCCGTGTGGCGCTGGAAGAGCAGTCCCAGGCCCGGCCGGCGGTGGTGCATGGGGCCCCGGTGGCCCAGGAACTCCACGACGTTTCCCAGGAGGAAGACCCCGGGCAGGGTCAGCCACTCCAGGGGCCGTCCCGAATGGACACATGAGAGGGTGAGGCCGATGACCGCCAGGGAGCCCAGGCTCGTGAAGGCGAGGTGCGCCCGGCCGGAGTAGCGGGGGCCCACCTGCTCGCGACGGTATTCCTCGCGAAACTCCGCCACACGCCTGGGAACCGGGCGCGTGAGTGTGGCGGCCCCCTTCATTCCGTCTTCCTCTCTAGCCCTTCTGGCGGGCCATCACCTTCTGCAGCTTCTTCATCCGGTCCAGGATGAGCGTCCGCTTGAGGCTGGAGAGGTGGTCCACGAAGACGTGCCCGTCGAGGTGGTCGATTTCGTGCTGAAGGATGTGGGCGGTCCGACCTTCCGCTTCCAGTTCGTGCCACTCGCCCGTCTTGTCCTGGTAGCGCACCTTCACCTTGTGGAAGCGCGGGCACTTCTCCCACTCGCGCGGGACGGAGAGGCAGCCCTCCTCCAGCTTCACCGGTTCCTTCTTCTCCAGAATCTGCGGGTTGATGATTTCGAAGGACGTGCCGTCCTCCCGCCCCACCAGCGCCACGCGCAGGGGCTCGCCGACCTGGTTGGCGGCGATGCCGATGCCTTCGGCTTCCTTCATGGACTCGGCCATCTCCTCCAGGAGCTTCTCGAGCGGAGGGCCGAAGTCAGTCACGGGCTTGGTGGACGTGGTGAGGACCTTATGGGGCCAGATGACGATGTCGCGAGCCATGGGCCGCAATCTGCCACGCACGCCCGCTCAACGCCGCCCGATTCCGCACGCCAACGGTCCACCTGCATACACCTCGCCCCCTCTGCCGTAAGCCCGTCCTCGCGCCTCACTCATAGGGCGTCCGGCCACAACAGGCAGTAGAGCCCGGGGAAAGGCAGCGTCGCCTGGCGGTACAGCACCGCGTTGCCATGGGGTGCGCCCCCCTCCAGCCAGACGACATGCGCCTGGGCGCCACAGCGGGAGGACGCCATGGACGCCTCACCCGAGTCCTCCTGGCTCCGGCTCAGGTTCTCCACCGGGCCCAGGCCGAGGCCCAGCCCCTCCGTGGCGCGCGTCAGCACCTCCCGCTCGCCATTGAAGCCGTCCGTCCAGACCAGCCGAACCCCCATCCCCGCCGCCACCATTCGGTGCGACAGCGACTGGACCTGCGTCGGCGTCACCGTCCGGGGAGGCGTGAAGGTGGTGCCGCCGTCGACACTCATGGCCAGAGCGATGTCCGGCCCCAGTCTCCCCGGGGGCAGGTCCTGCCATGCGACGAAGAGCCGCGAATCACGCGTCACGACCTGGGGCCGGGTGGACGCATTCCCGTCCTTGCTGACGTTCACCACCGGGCCGAAGGAGCGCCCCGCATTCGCGCTCCGGCGCAGCAGCACCTCGCACGTCGACAGCCCCGTGCCGCACTCCGTCCACACCACATAGACGTCACGGCCCTGCACCGTCAGCGTGTGGTCCCGAGCGCTCTCTCCCAGCCCCTTGAGCTGTTGGATGGGCTCGAAGGTGCGGCCTCCGTCGGTGCTCCTCCGGAAATAGAGGCTCGATGCCTCCTCACTGCCCGCGCCGTTCCACAGCACATAGACGTGGTCCCCCTGCGCCGCAAGCCGTTGGCCAACACCTTGACGCCTCGGACGTTCGCGCTGGGGACCGCGCTCGGCGCGCTGAGGCTGTGCACCGGCTGGAAGGAGAGCCCTCCATCCATGCTGCGCTGGTAGCGCACCTCCGTCCCTTCCGCCGCCCCGTCGACCCAGACGACGTGGACATCCCCCTCCCAGGTGCCCACCTGGGGGGCCTGGAACCCCACCGCTGTCGTGGTCAGGGTCCGCGCGGGTGAGAAGCGTTGCGCGTGGGCGCTCCCTGGGAGGGCGCTCACGCCCATGAGCAGCGCCGCCAGCAGCCCCCCCACCACGCCGCCGAGATTCAGACTGCTCATGCACCACCCCCAGCGCCATGGCATACGACGCGGAATCGTCGGGGTAGCGCGGTGCCCACCCCATCACCATGCGTCTTCGGTGCGCCCTGGCGGCGATGCAGTGGACGCACTCACACTGACAGCTCTGCTACACCCAACCCATGCACGCGCACGCCCAGCTCATCACTGACTTCTATTCGGCATTCCAACGACGTGACGCCCAGGCCATGGCGGCCTGCTACCATCCCGAGGTGTCGTTCACGGACGAAGCCTTCGTCGGACTCCATCACCGGGAGCCCGGTGCCATGTGGCTCATGCTCTGCGAGCGCGGCAAGGACCTGGAGGTCACCTTCCGCGACGTCCAGGCCGATGACCGACAGGGCCGCGCCCACTGGGATGCGCGTTACACCTTCGGGGCCACCGGCAGGAAGGTGCTCAACCGCATCGACGCCGAGTTCGAGTTCCGCGACGGCAAGATTGTCCGGCACCGCGACCACTTCGACTTCTGGGCCTGGTCCCGTCAGGCGCTCGGCCCCGCGGGGCTGGTGCTCGGGTGGACGCCGATGTTGAAGAAGAAGGTCCAGGCCCAGGCTCGAAAATCGCTGGATGCCTTCATGCGCGAGCATGGCATTCCCACCGTGTGAGTCCCATGCCCTCGAACGACACCGAGAACGTGGATGTCCTGGACCTCTGGCTGCTGGAGGTCGTCATGGAGCTGCCCACGCCGCTGCACATGCTCGTCGCCCCCCTTCCCCATGTCGCGCTCAACATGGCGGACGACCCGAGGATGTCCCGGCACGAGCTGTGTGAGCGCCTGTCGCTGCTCGCAGAGCGCGGGCTCATCCGGGTCCATGCGTTTCCCAACGGGCTCCAGGAGTTGTTCTCCCCCGACGAGATATCGCGAGCCATCGACGCCTGGCAGCCCCGCTCCTTCTTCGGCTACGAGCTGACTCCCGCCGGTGGCGCTGTCTGGGAGCGCCACGCCAGACCCGACTGGAGCCGATACGTCAATGCCGGGCAGGAGCCCTCGGCGGATGATGCGCCGGACACGTGGGTCATCGAGGCCGCGAGTCTCGAAGCCGCTGAAGCGGAGTTCCGCTTCCACGAGTCACTCGGAGACGAGAACCAACCCGTCGTCGAGTCGAAGCGCGGCGAGGCACTGGTGCCGTGGCAGCTGAACTATTGGAAGA
This sequence comes from Pseudomonadota bacterium, assembly GCA_023426545.1. GTDB lineage: Bacteria > Myxococcota > Myxococcia > Myxococcales > Myxococcaceae > Myxococcus. The sequence goes on along the minus strand of JAFAAN010000159.1, from coordinate 72,084 downwards.
CGCTGCCTCACGGTTACCGGCTCCGGTACACCACCGTGCCCCGGCCTCGAGATGTCGCGCGGCTGATGAGCGTTCCATCCCGCCCACCCTGGTACACGCGCGTGTGGCTGTGACGCCATGCCGTGAGGCGCGCGCTCACCGCTCCTCGCCGAGCGCTTCGAGGGATTCGAAGCCAAGTGGCCCCTGGCCCTCTCGGGAGAGGGTGGCCGTACAGCACACGCAGCCCATCCAATCCAGGAGCTGGAGCTCCAGCGTGCCGTCGGCGTGCAACAACATCGAGCCGTAGCCGTTGCTTCCCAGCTCCGGCCTGATGCCCGTCGACGACGGGAAACGTGAGCGCGACTCCAGGAACCGAAGCGGTGCCGGTGACGGCAGCCCCGCTTCGGCCACGGGCACCGGCAGCCCCGCCGAGCCCAGGCTAACGCCCAGGAAGGGGAGCGCGGCGCTTCGGTCGAAGAGCGCTCCGTGCGGCGTGCCGCCCCAGCACCAGACGTCCACCAGCGCCCGCTCGACCGCCAGCGTCCGGAGGTCCTCGAACAGCGTGGAGGGACGGGCTTCCCCATAGCGATAGGGCGCATCGTGACTCATGAGGATGTTCGTTGCGCCCCGCGCGCGGCCTTCCTCCAGCACGGACTCCAGCCAGCCCAGCAGCACGGGCTCCCGGTGCCTCCCTGGCTCGAAGTACGCCGTGTCCAGGCCGATGAGCTGGAAACGCTCCGAGGCCAAGCAGAAGTAGCTGCCCTCCTGGACCTGCTTCGCTCGCGAGGCGCCCCGGCGCTCGTCCAGGTAGCGGAAGAAGGGCGTGCCTCCCGAGCGCATCTCCGCGCTCGCGTTCAGCGTCATCAGCGTCGTCACTGGGAGCAGCGGCTCGAGGGGCTCGGCCACGTGCGCATCGAATTCCCCCTGCCGGCCCGCGTAGTACACACCGCCCAGGTGCACCGCGTACTCCAGGCGCTCGCCTCTCATCACGAGCTGCCGCGCCACGTAGCGCGCGGGGTACTCCCCCGTGCCAAAGCCGGAGAACAACGCAACCTCCACCGGGCGCCCCGGCGCTGGCTCGCGAAGCGCGTAGCGGAACCGGCTGGCGTGATGAACGTCGTCGTGCCGGCGAAAGGGGGCCCGGTGCATGGCGCCGTGCAGCCAGGCCTTCCCGCTGAAGAGCAACCAGCCGCGCAGGTCCGCGATCGGCTCGAACTTCGTTCGCGCCGGGTCGATGGGGATTTCATGCGTCATCAGCGGGAAGCGAAAGTTCGGGGGAAGCCACACCGCGGCCCCTGCGCGAAGCGCTGGTTGCTGCATGGCCTGGAGCGCGGCCTCGGGCTCGCGTAGCAACTGCTCCAGTTCCTGGAGCACATGAACGAAGGCCCCCTCCGATACGGGCGCGCCCAGGCCCTGGCGGATGAGCGCGAGGACCGCCTCCGGCTCATGCAGGAAGCGCTCGCGCAGGGCGCACAGGTCCTCCAGCCCGAGGGGCGGTAGCTCCAGCACCTCCGCGCTCGCGCCCTCTTGCTCCACGCCAACGCGCGCATGCCCGACTCGTGCCCTGGAGGTGGAAGGCGCCCGATAGCCAAGCGCCGCGTAGAGCTCCATCCGCTTGCGGTCCATGCGCGCATCATGGCCCGGTGGCCCGACGCTGGAAATGCAACGCCGGAGACGGCGTCCACCGGGACACGAATGGAGAGGCACCACGAGGCACGGCTGGGAATGCCCCCTTCGATACCGCGTGCCTACGCCCCTCCACCTCTGGGCAGGAGCATCTGGATGCGCGGTAGCGGCAGGATGAATGCGATGCCTGTCGCCGCGTGCCCATCATGTCTTGCACTGGCGAATGCCATCGAGCCGCGCGGTAGCGACAAGGCGAATGCGACGCCCTGTAGCGCGACCATCCAAGTACGCAGGACGGGACACCACCGTGGTGCCCGATACCACCCCATCTGGATGTGCGCGGTCGATGAGGTCCCCTGCGAGTGTCGTGGAGCATGGGCGCCGCTCCACGCCCCCATGTCGGCACCGGACCGGAGCTACTGTCGCCCGCTCGCGGCGGCACCGGCCTTTCGGACCTCCTTCTTCGGGCTCCGCGTGTCGCCCGGCTTGCCGTCACGGTAGGCGTAGAGCGTGTAGTACGAGCCCGTCGCGTAGCCCGGCAACCTCCGGGGGTTGAAGACGCTGGTGCTCGACACCGTTCCGCCCACGAAGCCCTTTGGCACGTCCACGAGCCGCATCGCGCACCCTGCCAGTACCAGCCCGTCCGCCGGCACGTCGTTGCTCACCACCGTGCACGTGCCCCTCGCCGTGAAGCCGCCTTCCGGGAGGACGTAGCGCATGTAGACATTCAATTGCTGCCCGGCGGGGAACGCAGCGTCCGTCATCTCGATGCACGCGGTCGCCGTGCCCACACGCCGACCTCCCGCGTCCACCACCTTGCCGTCAGCGGGCTCGTGCTGTGGCACGTAGACGCTCGCGCCCAGCTTCACGTTCGCCGTGAAGGGTGCCGCCGCGCACACCGCCGCGTCCGCCGGGACCGCGGGGTCCTCCTGCGTGCGGAACTGCATCACCACCTCACTGGCGTGAGCCTCCGCCGACAGCAGCAGCGCTCCCACCACCCACACCGCGCTCCCATACAGCCGCGACATGCGCTCCTCCCCATCCGGACCACGAGCTGGGTTCAGCCAACCGCTCCGCCTTCAACACCGGGGCACACCTCTCCCGTGCCGCTCCAACGCGGAGAGAGAGGGCCCCGTGACGTGGGCTACTGCCAGGACAGCGTGTACTCGGCGTCGAGCGGCCCCGTCTGGCGGCCGTGCACCTGCACCTGCTTGCCACCTACGGCCTCGATGACCGCCTGCAGCGTTCCCTCGTGGTACGAGGGGGGCATGAAGTCCCGCTTCATCGTGAAGACGCCGCTGGTGTCGCCCGTCCACTTCACGCTGCGCTCGCCGTAGCTCACCGCCGCGCGATAGCCCGAATGCAGGTTGCCCACGAGCCGCTTCGGGCTGTCCGACGCCAGCAGCAACAGCGTCTTGCCCGCCGCCGATGACAGGAAGTCCGTGGTCGCCACCACGCCCATGCGCCGCAGCGCCCCGTCGAAGCCTCCGTGCTGGGACGCCATCACCTGCGCCGCGGTGAAGGACATCTTCAAGAACGAGGACACCGGGTAGTTGAAGAAGTCGATGAAGCGCGTCTCCCCGCTCGCCTCCAGACAGCGCGCCACCGCGGAGTCACCGCCCAGAGTCCGCACGGCGGAGACCACTCCGTTGAAGAAGAGGCCTCGGGCCGTGTCGTCCTTCGTCGCCAGCGCCAGCCGCGCCTCCAGCTCCCTGGCGATGTTCGCATCCAGTTTGTCCATTACAACCTCACGAGCTGCGCACCGTAGTGGATGTTCGCTCCCACCGCGGCCACGACCACCAGGTCGCCACTTCCCAGCCGCACGCGACCCGCCTCAAGGTCCTCGGCAAGGAGGATGAGCATCCCCGCCGCCGAGGTGTTGCCATATCGATCCACATTGCACGCCACCGCCTCGCGCGGCAGCCCCGCCCGCTCCACGAAGGCGTCCATCACGCGCTTGTTCGGCTGATGGAAGTAGTACCGCTGGACCTGCGAGCGGAGCTCGGGACGCGGCCCGAGCACCGTGTCGAGGCACTTCTGCATGTACTCAGGATAGCTGCGCGCCACGCGAAAGCCATCCACCACGAAGGCCATGTCCGCCAGACGCATGCGCCCCGGCTGGTACGGGAGCTTCAACAGGCCACCGCCCTTGCGGATGACCAGGTCTCCATAGGCATTGCCGGAGAAGGAGGCCAGGATGCCCTGCGTCCCCTCCTCACCCGGCTTCGCCTGGAGCACCACCGCGCCCGCGCCGTCTCCAAAGACGTACATGGAGAGGTAGCCCTGCAGCGTCTTCGCGCGGCCGGGCCCGGGCGGCAGCTCGTCCGTGTAGACCTCGCGGTTCACCAGCGGCGACGTGAAGGCCGAGGCCACCACCGCCACCGTGCGGAAGCGGCCCCCGTCCATCATCTTCTTCACCATGTCCAGCACGTACGGCGTGCCGCCACACCCGTCGTCCACCAGCAGGCCGAAGGCGTCCTCGCGCAGCTCCAGCCGCCGGTGCAGCTCCATGGCGTCATGATTGAAGTGCGGCGCGTCCGGCGTGCACGTCACCACGAAGAGCGCGTCCAGCTCCTTCGCGTCCACGCCGGACTGCGCGAGCGCCTTGCGGAGCGCCACCTCGCACATGTCCGTGTTGCTGGCCGGGTAGATGTGCCCGTCGTTGTCCGGCGGAGGCACCGCGCAGCCGGAGGCCTCGTCGATGTCCCAGAGGAAGCGGCGCTCGCGAATCCCTATCTTCTCTTCGATGCGCTCCGCCGACCATCCCGGGATGGCTCTGGCGATGCGCTCGTTGCTCACAACGCGTGAAGGAACGAAGGCACCTGCTCCGACGACACAGACATTGGGTGTCATTTAATCGCCCCGTTTTTTCACAGCCTCACCACATGGGAGAGATTCCCTGGCAAGCGGGGGTTGAGCAGGATTCAGGCCACTTACGAAGTCATTGAAACGACTACCCCCGACCTGCCAGGTGGATTCACTCGTGAATCATCACCCTGCCGGAATTCGTAGGAACCGCCTGGGATTATTGGGGATTTCCGGTGCTTCACAAATGAAGCAGCGCTTCGCGAGAATGAAGCATCCGGCGCTGAGAATTCTCTCCTGGTGACTGAGTATGTCACCGGAGGTGTCTCAGCTGACTTCGCCTTGAGTGAAACCCCGTGATACATGCATGAGTAAATCAGGACCCATGCAACACACGAGGGCTGAGCATCTCACTGCGAGTGCCTGTCTTGGCGCAAAAGCGTCAGCACTGCCTGTCTGGATGAGACATCCGTGCTGAATTCAACACACCGGGAAGGCCGCCCGAGGCCGGGCGGCCACTCACCCGTGGGAACAGCTCAGAACGGGATGTTGTCGTCGTCGGTCGGCGGTGGGATGTCGTCGCCGCCGTAGCTCCCCCCGCCGTAGCCGCCACCCCGTCCGCCGCCGTAGCCGCCGCCCTGCTGGCCGCCATAGCCGCCCTCATCGCCCGCATCGCCGCCTCGCTGACGCGCGATCTCCGCTTCGATGGCGGCGAGGAGCTGGCGCTCCTTGTCGTGCCACCGCGACTTGCTCGCGTCATTCAGCGAGCGGCGCGCGCCGTTGGCGTAGAACTCCAGGTCGCCCATGCTCGCGCCGACGATGGGCGCGCCCTTGCTGCGACCGTAGTTGGGGAAGACCATTCCGTCGCCGCCGCCCCCGCCGCCGCTCGCGGGCGCCGAACGCCGCGCCGCCGGGACCGCCGCATCCGGCGTGCCGCCGATGGACATCTCTCCCAGCGTCAGCGTGAAGCCCTCGCCGCTCTTGAACGCCGTGCCCACACGCACCTGCTCCACTCGCCCGTCGGGACGACGCACCGCCACGGTGACTGGATAACCTTGCTCGCTCATGCCGGGCCGAATCCCATCCCGCCCGTCTACTGTCAACGGTGACCCGAACGCCGATGTCCGGCACCCCGCCGCCCGCCCGGCTGCGGGAGGTGGCGCCTCGCGACAGCCCCAGCGCTCGGCGGGTCCGTCCCTCCGCCACCGGACGACCATGGCGATGCGCTACGGGCGGGCCCGGGCGCGGGCGCTAGAGGCGTGGCGCGTGGAGAAGCCCGCCTAGAACAGGGAGCCCTGCGCGCCGCCACCCTTCTTGCGCTTGCCCGCCCTGGCCTTCGTCCCCTTCGCGGCCTTCTTCGCCGGGGCCTTCTTCACCGGGGATTTCTTCGCCTGCGCCTTCTTCGCCGGGGCCTTCTTGGACCGAGCCTTGGTGCCGGCGGCCTTCGCGCTGGAGGTCTTCGCGCGCTTGCCCGTGGTCCGGGGGGCCTTCTTCGCGCTGGCGGCCTTCTTCGCCTTGCGCCCACCCTTGGCCGGAGCCGTCGTCGCGCCTTCAGGAGCCCGCGGCGCCTCGACGCCCTCACGCAGCGCCTTGCTGGCGGCGCGGCCACGCGGCAGCGTCACGTCCTCCACCGACTGCGGCGGCGCATCGTCCTTCCATTCCGCGGGCCGGCGGTTGGTGCGCATCAGCAGCCGCAGCTTCTGGTAGTGCGCCGAGCAATACCCCTTGGAGCGGCTGGGCCGGTCGCACCCGATGACGGCGCATGCCCGCGCGCCCTCATCCCGCGCGCTCACCGTCCTCGCCGTGGCGACCTTCCCGATGGACGGCCGGCCTCGCGTGGACAGGCGCGCCTGCTTCTGGCGTCCCCGCCCCGGCGCGGGCGCAGGCAGGGCCGAGGGCGCCCTCACTCCCGCCATGGCTCCCAGGCGACTGGTCAACGGCGCCAGCCGGTGTGTAACCGAGCGCAGCAACTCCAGGGCCTCCAGCCCTTCCTCCATGCGCCGGACCGCCTCCTGCAACGGGACCAGCTGCGCATCGAGTTCGCGCCGGAAGATTTCGCCAAGAGCATTCGCAATGGACATTGCTCGGGAGAATACACGGGGCCCCGGGAAACCGGTGTGAAAACCTGTGCTTGGCTTACACCGATCGTTGACCGGAGGGCGAAGCCATACATCCCGTGAGGTCGGCCCCACCCTGCAGAGAGACACCTACCCCCGGCTGCTGACGGTGGCCGGCGGCTCGTGCCCTGACGAGGACGGCGCCGGCGACTCCCGCTGGAGCTCGGACGCCCGGGCGACGGGAGCCGTCCCGCAGGTACGCACCGCCAGGGAGACGGCCCCCACGAGCAACAGTGCTGGAACGAACAAGTGCCCCATGATGCCTCCTCGACGCCGGCGTCGGGCCTGGCCCCCGGCAACCCCACGGGTCCTGATGCCCGCCGGACCTCCGGCCGCCCGCGCCCGATACATACGAGCGAGTCTACCGTCCGGGTCTGACGTTTCCCGAGCCCCGGGTACGTCAGCCCCCACTGCGGCGCGGTGGGTGTTAAAGGGACGGGCCATGAGCCAGGCGCCCACTCCCGTCCGCTTCAAAGGCACCGACACCTACCTGACCCATGAGAGCCTCCAGGCCGCGGTCAACTGCGCGCTGACGCTCCAGCGCCCCCTGCTGGTGAAGGGCGAGCCCGGCACCGGGAAGACGCTGCTGGCGGAGGCCATCGCCGAGGCCCTGGGGCACCGCCTCATCACCTGGCACGTGAAGAGCACCACCCGCGCGCAGGACGGGCTCTACGTCTACGACACCGTGCAGCGCCTGTATGACTCACGCTTCGGCGACGGCGACGTGCGCGACATCCGCAAGTACATCCGCCAGGGGCCGCTGGGCGAGGCCTTCTCGTCCCCGGAGCGCGTGGTGTTGCTCATCGACGAGGTGGACAAGGCGGACCTGGAGTTCCCCAATGACCTGCTCCACGAGCTGGACCGGATGCGCTTCCGCGTCACCGAGACGGGCGACGAGGTGGCGGCGAAGCACCGCCCCGTGGTGGTGATTACGTCCAACAATGAGAAGGAGTTGCCTGACGCCTTCCTGCGCCGGTGCGTGTTCCACTTCATCGATTTCCCGGACGTGGACCTGATGCGCCGCATCGTCGACGTGCACCACCCGGGCCTGGACCGCGCGCTGGCGGAGCAGGCGCTGAAGATTTTCTACGAGCTGCGCAGCCTCAGCCGCCTGCGCAAGAAGCCCTCCACCAGCGAGCTCATCGACTGGATTTCCGTGCTCAAGGCCCAGGGTGTCCACGACATCAAGCTGGACGAGCAGCTCCCCTTCCTGGGCGCGCTGCTGAAGAAGGAGCAGGACCTGGTCTCCGTGGCGGAGGCCGTCGGACGCGGGCGCCGCCCCCGGGCCTGAAGAGGCGCTGCCATGTTCCTCCCCTTCTTCTACGAGCTGCGTCGGCGCGGGCTGAAGGTCGGCGCGCAGGAGGCGCTGGCGCTGGGGGGCGCGCTCCGAGCGGGCCTCCACGACAGCCACCTGGACGGCTTCTACCACGTGGCCCGGGCGCTCCTCGTGCACTCGGAGACGCAGCTGGACGCCTTCGACCAGGCCTTCCTCGCGCACTTCCAGGGCGTGGAGACGGCCAGCCTGGAGCTGACACAGGAGCTGCTGAGCTGGCTGGAGGAAGCGCGCGAGCGGCCCGACCTGAGCCCCGAGGAGGTCGCGCTGCTGGAGCAGCTGGACCCGGAGGAGCTCCGCCGCCTGTTCGAGGAGCGCCTGCGCGAGCAGAAGGAGCGCCACGACGGCGGCAACCGCTGGGTGGGCACCGGCGGCACGTCCCCCTTCGGCAACAACGGGTTCGGCCGCGAGGGCATTCGCGTGGGCGGCGCGGGCGGCAAGCAGGGCCGCGCGTTGATGCAGGCCGGCGCCCGGAAGTACCTGGGCTATCGCGACGACCTGATCCTGGACACGCGGCAGATGGCGGTGGCGCTGCGCAAGCTGCGAGCCTTCGCTCGCGACGGCGCGCCGGACGAACTGGACGTGGAGGAATCCATCGCCGCCACGGCGCGCAACGCGGGCGAGCTGGAGGTGGTGACGCGCCCGCCGCGCCGGCCCAACACGCGCGTGGTGCTGGCCATGGACGTGGGCGGCTCCATGGACCCGTATGCGGCGCTGGTGAGCCGGCTGTTCAGCGTGGCCAGCCAGGCGACGCACTTCAAGGAGCTGCGCACCTACTACTTCCATAACTGTGTCTACGGGAAGCTGTACGCCACGCCGCAGCTCACCGGCGGCCTCACCGTGCCGGAGCTGGTGGCCCAAGTGGGGCGGCACCACAAGCTGGTCATGGTGGGCGACGCCTCCATGGCGCCGTACGAGCTGGGCATCCGCACCGACGCGAACGGGCACTACAAGGCGGACGGACAGGAAGGGCTGACGTGGCTGATGCAGCTGGCGCAGCACTTCGAGCGCAACGTGTGGCTCAACCCGGAGCCCATGGGCACGTGGCGCTCGGGGTCCATCGCCGTGATTGCCCGCGTCTTCCCCATGTTCGCCCTGACGGTGGAGGGCCTGGGTGAAGCCGTCACGCACCTGACGCGCGGGCGCACCGTGAGGGGCGCGGCGGCGCGGCGGTAGGGCGCGCGCAGGCTTCATTCCCGTGCCCTCCAGGGCAGGAATTCCCGGCGCGCCCGTGGACTGGCGGACGGCCCGGCGCGACCCCACACATTTGGTGCAGCACCTGGAGCGCCAGTTGCGGCATGGTGCGCGCGCACACGCGTGCGGAACCGCGAGGACATCATGACAACCGACAAGCAGGACGTGCTGGCCATCAACACCATCCGCACCCTCGCCATGGATGCGGTGCAGCAGGCGCACTCGGGCCACCCGGGGGCCCCCATGTCCCTGGCCCCCGTGGCGTACCAGCTCTGGCAGCAGGAGCTGCGGTACGACCCCTCCCACCCCATCTGGCCGGACCGCGACCGGTTCATCCTGTCCAACGGCCACGCCTCCATGCTGCTGTACGCGCTGCTCCACCTGACCGGGGTGAAGCGCGTCACGCGGGAGTACACCGTCGAGGACGCGCCCACCGTGTCGCTCGATGACATCAAGAAGTTCCGGCAGCTCGACTCGTCCACCCCGGGCCACCCCGAGTACCGGTGGACCAGCGGCGTGGAGACGACCACCGGCCCCCTGGGCCAGGGCGTGTCCAACAGCGTCGGCATGGCCATGGCCAGCCGCTGGCTCGCCAGCTACTTCAACCGCCCCGGCTTCGACCTGTTCGGCTACGACGTCTATGCCATCTGCGGTGACGGCGACCTCATGGAGGGCGTGGCGTCCGAGGCGGCCTCCATCGCCGGCCACCTGCAACTGCCCAACCTGTGCTGGATCTACGACAGCAACCACATCTCCATCGACGGCAGCACCGACCTGGCGTTCACCGAAGACGTGGGCAAGCGCTTCGAGGCCTACGGCTGGCGGGTGCTGCGCGTACCCGACGCCAATGACTTGAACGCCGTGGGCGAGGCGCTGCGCACCTTCAAGACGATGCGCGGCAAGCCCACGCTCATCATCGTCACCACCCAGATTGCCTACGGCGCGCCCAAGCTCCAGGGCTCGTCCAAGGCCCACGGCGAGCCGCTGGGCGAGGAGGAAATCAAGGGCACCAAGCGCTTCTACGGCTGGCCCGAGGACGCGAAGTTCCTGGTGCCCGACAGCGTGCGCGAGCGCTTCCAGGAGCGCATGGGCAACCGCGGCAAGCAGCTGCGCACGGAGTGGGAGCAGAAGTTCGCCGAGTACCGCAAGCAGTTCCCCGAGCTGGCCGACCAGGTCGAGCGCCTGCAGCGCCGCGACCCTCCGCAGGGCTGGGACGCGGAGCTGCCGACCTTCCCCGCCGACGCCAAGGGCCTGGCTACGCGCGACTCCAGCGGCAAGGTGCTCAACGCCATCGCCAAGCACCACCCGTGGCTGGTGGGCGGCTCGGCGGACCTCAACCCGTCCACGAAGACGTACATCACCGGCTCGGAGGCGATGAAGCCGGGCGACTTCGCCGGGCGCAACATCCACTTCGGCGTGCGCGAGCACGCGATGGGCTCCATCGTCAACGGCCTGTGCCTGAGCAAGCTGCGCGGCTACGGTGCCACGTTCCTCATCTTCAGTGACTACGAGCGCCCCGCCATCCGCCTGTCCGCGCTGATGGAGCTGCCGGCCATCCACATCTTCACCCACGACTCCATTGGCGTGGGCGAGGACGGCCCCACGCACCAGCCGGTGGAGCAGCTGGCGTCGCTGCGCGCCATCCCGGGCATCATCGTGCTGCGCCCCGGCGACGCCAACGAGGTGGTGGAGGCGTGGCGGGTGATTGGCCAGCAGCGCAAGCACCCGGTGGTGCTCGTGCTCACGCGGCAGCCCGTGCCCACGCTGGACCGCAGCAAGTACGCGCCCGCGTCGGGCGTGGCCCGCGGCGGCTACGTGCTGTCCGAGGCGGAGGGCGGCACGCCGGAGGTCATCCTCATCGGCACCGGCAGCGAGGTGTCGCTGTGCCTGGACGCGCAGGAGAAGCTCAAGGCCGACGGAATCCGGGCGCGCGTGGTCAGCCTTCCGTCGTGGGAGCTGTTCGAGCAGCAGTCCCAGGAGTACCGCGACAGCGTGCTGCCGCCGTCCGTGCGCGCCCGCGTCGCGGTGGAGAAGGCCGCCGCCTTCGGCTGGGAGCGCTTCGTGGGGCATGACGGCAACATCGTCGCCATGCGCAGCTTCGGCGCCTCCGCGCCCATCAAGGCGCTCCAGCAGAAGTTCGGCTTCACGGCGGACCACGTGGCCCAGCAGGCCAAGGACTCGCTGAAGAAGGCGAAGACGCGGCCGTAGCCCGCGAAAAGCAAGGGCCTCGGACCATCCCCCAATGGTCCGAGGCCCCTCGGGCCTTCTCGGCATCCAGGTTCTCGTCCTGGCGGACTCATGACGCGGAAGGCGCGACCCCCGTCGCATCCCAGCCCCCCGGCCGGGTTCTTCCGCGCCATGAGCCCATCAGGTCACTTCGGCGTCGTTTCCGGTGCCCCCCGACTCCCGGCCCCCCCAGGCCAGGCCCCCGTGCTTCGAGCCCCGCTCCGTGCTGGAGCGTGATGCCCTGACCTATTGCGCGTGGCGTGCCACACACCCGCCCTGGTGGGCCCACCTTCACACCCCACGTCTTTTCAATGGGTTGGAGAACCCGAGGGCCGCTTCTGCCGTAGCGTGCGGGGTGGTGACGGTTGTCACCACCGATGACAACCGTCATCACCAGGGCGGCCCGGAGGTGGTGACAACTGTCACCAGTGGCCGTGCAGGGAGGGAGCACCGCGCCGCGCAGCCCTGCATCACCTCCGCGCCCCGCCAACGCTGGACGTCCCGGGTCGAGCGGAGCAGCGCGGTGGCAGGCCCCCGTTCCGGTGAGGCTCGTGGATGAAGCGGGACGGCAGCCCGATGCTCACGCGCACGGCCATGGCGCCCGAGTTCCGGTGGGCTCGTGTCGTGGATGAAGCGGCAGGCAGCGCCCCACGGAGTCCGCGCCGCCACGGGCCTGGCTCCGCGCTTCGCGCTACAGCCCTCCGCGTAGCTCCAGCTCGCTCCAGAGCGCGCCTTCGCGCTCCCGCAGCAGGAAGGTGAGGCGCCCCTGGTGGAAGCCCCGGATGGGGGCCTCCGGGTCCGGGAAGCCCATGGGCAGCTTCCAGTCCGCGGGCTGTACGCCGCTGGCGGGGATGGGGCGCTCGCGGCGCAGCTCGCCCACCTCCGCGTCCGTGAGCGCCCGCACGCGGGCCCAGGGCAGCAGCTCGCGCCCGTGTAGCCACCCGCGCGGCCCGGAGCCCGGATCCTCCCAGGGGCCAATCGCCGTGCGCCGCAGCGCGGACAGGTGCGCTCCGCAGCCCAGCGCGCGCCCCACGTCACGGGCCAGGGAGCGCACGTAATAGCCGCCGCGGCAGCTCAGCCACAGGCGGCTGCGGCGTGGCAGGTCGTGGGACAGCCAGCGCGCCTCGTGCAGGTACACGCGCGAGGGCGGCAGCTCCACCACCTCGCCCCGGTGCGCCTTCCGGTACGCGGGCTCTCCCCCCACCTTCTTCGCGCTGGTGGCGGGCGGCACCTGCTCCCGCCAGCCCACGAAGGGCGCGAGCGCCGCGTCCAGGCGCGCTGGCGTCAGGGCCGCCGCGTCCGCCTGGAACACGGGGCGGCCATGGAGGTCCCCGGTGTCCGTCTCCGTGCCCCAGACGACCTCGGCCTCGTACGTCTTCGGGACGGCGTGCAGTCGCTCGAACAAGCGCGGCGCCTGCCCCACCAGCACCAGCAGCAGCCCTTCCGCGAAGGGGTCCAGCGTCCCGCCGTGGCACACTGGCATCCGCTTGCCCGGCCCTGCCGCCTGCACCTCTTCCATGAACCGCCGCACCACCGAGAAGCTCGTGGCGCCCACCGGCTTGTGGACCCGGTAGATGCCCGGACTGAGTCTCCCTCCCACCTCGACGCCTCCTGTGGCCCCAGCCTATCCCGTCCCCGCGAGGACGATGGTGCCGCGGCACAGCGAGGCGCGGATGGCTCGGCTGGCGGGCCCCCGGGCGGGCGTCACAGGCCCACCGGGAAAGCGCTCGAACGCCAGCCTCCAGGAGGATGCCTGTTCGTTGACTCCCGACGACTCCAGAATCCCTGTGACGCGTCACACGCGCCCGCGCTGTTAACTCGTCCATCCCGAGCCGGGTACGGGGGAGGCAGATTTGGGTGGGGCTGGAACAGTCGGAGACTGCCTCGACCAGGAGCTGTTCAACGGAGCGGCTGTCTCACTCTGGGAGGAGGACTTTTCGGCCGTGACGGCAGCGCTCGACGCGTTGCGCACCTCCGGTGTCCGGGACCTGCGCGCCTGGCTCGCGGAGCACCCCGGCTTCGTGCGGGAGGCCGCGGAGAAGGTGAAGGTCGTGGACGTGAACGAGGCCACGGTGCGCCTGCTCGAAGCGCGCTCCCGGGAGGAGCTGCGGGGCTCGCTGGCCCGCTTCTTCGTCCCGGAGACGGCGAGCGCCTTCGCCGCCGAGCTCTTCCTGCTCTGGGAAGGCGGCACCCGCCTGGAGCTGGAGACGGCGCTCCAGACGCTGGGCGGCCGCCATATCGACGTGGTGCTCACGCTGACCCGGCCATCGAAGGAGCGCAGCGAGCGGGTGTTCGTCACCATGGTGGACGTCACCGCGCGCACGGCGTCGCGGCGGGCACTCCAGGAGAGCGAGGCCCGCTTCCGCAACATGGCGGACCATGCGCCGGTGATGCTGTGGGTGACGGACGTCACCGGGCGTGCCGTCTATCTCAGCCGGAGCTGGCACGAGTTCACCGGGCAGACGGAGGCGACGAGCCTGGGCTTCGGCTGGCTCCAGGCCGTCCATCCGGAGGACGCCCCGCATGCGGAGCACGTCTTCCTGGACGCCAACGCCCGGCGCGCCCCCTTCCGGCTCGACTACCGGCTGCGGCGCAAGGACGGCGAGTACCGGTGGGCCATCGACTCGGCCAGCCCCCGCTTCGGGCCGGAAGGCGAGTTCCTGGGGTACATCGGCTCGGTCATCGACATCTCGGACCGGAAGCGGGCGGAGCAGGAGCGCGAGCGGCTGCTGGCCGGCATGGACGAGGCCATCCGGCTGCGCGACGAGTTCCTCGCCGTGGCCAGCCACGAGCTGAAGACGCCGCTGACACCCCTCAACCTGAAGCTCCAGACGCTGGCACGGGCGGCCCAGGAGCGACGGGGGCCGGAGCTGCTGGAGCGGCTGCCCGCGGACCTGGAGATCATGCAGCGACAGGTGAAGCGGCTGTCCTCGCTGGTGGGCGAGCTGCTCGACGTCACGCTCATCAGTGGGGGCCAGCTGCGCCTGGAGCTGGAGCCGGTGGACCTGGGGGCGCTCATCCGCGAGGTGGCGGCGCGCTTCGAGGGAGAGTCTCGACGGACGGCGACGCCCCTCCAGGTCACAATGGCGGAAGGGGTGGTGGGACAGTGGGACCGGGGGCGGCTGGAGCAGGTGGTGGCGAGCCTGCTCTCCAACGCCCTCAAGTACGGCGTGGGGCGGCCCGTCCACGTGCAGTTCGGCGAGGAGGGCGGATACGCCTGGTTCGCCATCCGCGACGAGGGCATCGGCATTCCCCCCGAGGCCCTGGGGCGCATCTTCGAGAAGTTCGAGCGCGCCGTGTCCGAGCGGCACTACGGCGGATTGGGACTGGGGCTGTACGTCACCCGGCAGAACGTGCGGGCCATGAGAGGAAGCATCGAAGTGCGGAGCATCCTGGGCCAGGGGGCCACCTTCACGGTGCGCCTGCCCTGCCCGGCGCCCAGCACACCCGCGCGGCGGTAGCACTCGGCATGACGGACCGCGACGCCGTGGGCACGGGTTCGCGAGACTCCGCGCCACGAACCGCCGCAGCGCGACCCCGTCACCCCGTGGCCCGGCGCTTGCGCGCGGCCCGCGCTGCGGGCTTCACCGCGGCGGCCGGTGCTGCTCCCGGACGAGGCAACACCGTGACGACGGCGTTGACCACCCGGGACACGGCGCGGAGCTGACCGGGCTCCAGGTCCCGCAGCTTGCGCGTCATCCTGCGCAGCTCCACCGGGTCCTCCTTCACCTTCTTCCGCGGCGTAATGGGAGCGCCGTCCGCGCGGCCCACGCCCAGCAGCGTGTCCGCGGAGACCTGGAGCACGTCACACAGCCGGCGCAGCGTCTGCGTCCGGGGCAGCATCTTCCCGCGCTCCAGGCGGCTGTAGACCTCCATGGCCATGCCCATGCGCTCGGCGACGTCGCTCTGGGTGAGCCCCAACCGCATGCGGGCGTCGCGGGCAGCCGCCCCGAGGAGGACGGCCAGCTTGTGGTCTACGGGCTCACGCATGGCGGCGGAGCGTTGCACGCTCTCCGGGTCCTGCAAGTTTCCGTCCGCCGCCCCGGCACATTCCCTCCCCATCTTCCTACCTCCCAAGTCAGGACACTACCTCAAAGGGCAGACGTCATGCTATGGACCTCCCAGGTTGAGTCATGACGCTATCTGCAATGACATCCGCTGGAATCCCGTCTGATTTGGACCTCAGAGGTCCTATGGGAGCTCGTCCGTGATGCCAGGAGAGGACCTGCACCCGCTGATGCTCCAGGACTCGGAAGAGGTGGGCGCCTTCCGCATCGTGCGGCGGCTCGCCACGGGAGGCTTTGGCGCCATCTTCCTGGCCGAGTCCGAGACACACCGGCCGGTGGCCCTGAAGTTCGCGCTCCAGGGCCCTTCTCCCGAGGACGGCCCCGGCGCGGACGCCCGGACGTGGAAGGAAGCCCACGTCCTCATGCGCCTGGAGCACCCCAACGTCGTGGAGCTGCTGGGCTACCGGCGGTGGCCGGACGTGAAGAACGGCTACCTGGTCCTCATCATGGGCTACGTGGATGGCCCCACCTTGTCCGAGTGGGCGCTGCACGCGCAGCCCTCGCCCCGGCGCGCGGTGGAGGTGTTCCAGCAGCTGGCCCTCACCCTGGGCGCCGTCCACCGCGAGGGCGTGCTCCACCGCGACATCAAGGGCAACAACATCATCATCCGCGCGTCCGACGGTCAGCCGGTGCTGGTGGACTTCGGCTCGGGCGACCACGTGTGCTCGCCGGTGCTGACGGAGGACACCCTTCCTCCTGGCACGCCCAGCTACCGCAGCCCGGAAGCCCTGCGCTTCTGGGCCCAGCCCCGGCCGCCGAACTCCCGCTACGCGTTCGCGCCCACGGATGACCTGTACTCACTGGGGCTGGTGCTCTACGAGGTGCTCACCGGGAGCTTCCCCTATCCCGCGCACCTGCCTCCCTCCGGTCTGCTCGCCAGCATCGAGGCCGGCCGCTTCGCTCCACCCTCCGCTCGCAATCCGCGCGCCCCGGCGGTGCTGGACCCCATCGTGTCCCGGCTGCTGTCCCCCTACGCAGCGGGCCGCTACCCCACGGGCGAAGCGCTCTTCGAGGCGCTGAGCGAAGCCCTGGCCTGCGCGGACGCCTCCTGGGAGGAGCCCCTGTTTCCGCCGCGTGCCCCCGAGGACGCCATCACCGAGGAGGCCCAGGAGCTCTTCGACGGGGATGAAGACGCCCGAGAGCTGCGCCGCTGGATGCGGGCACCCGAGTGGCCGGGCTACGTGACGCCGCCAGCGGAAGCGGAGCGCTCCGCCATGCCCTCGACCGAGCCGGGCTCGCCCCCGCGCGGGGCCCTCACCCCGCCCAGGCCCCGAGCGGGCCGCTGGCCTCCGCGCTGGCTGGCCCGCTGGCGCGCCGCGCTGCGCAGCTGGCGCCGTGGACCCTGACGGCTCACTCGCGCGACTGAACCCCTGACATCCATTCACTTCGATTCAACCTGGGACATTCCCTGCGGGCAGATGTTCGTGCTACCTGGGAAATCCCTTACACGCCACACCACCTCAGAGGTCCATTGGCAGATGATGACGCCTGACACGACGACGGAGGAGCTTCCCGGCGGTCCTCGCCGGCCACGCGTGCTGTTCACCGTGGCGGGCACCGTGTTCGAGTTCGTCCGCAAGCTGGAGATGCGCTCCACGGGGGAGCTGTTGATGCTGGCGCAGCGGCGCTACCGGAACGGGCTGGGCGGCCCCGTGGTGGTGAAGCGGCTGCGCAACCCGGCCACGTTCGTGGAGCGGCGCCGGCTGGTGGAGGAGGTGGACCTGACGTTCCGGCTCAACCACCCCGCCATCGCCAAGGTGATGCTGCTGAAGCTGTACCGCGGTGTTCCCCACGTGGTGATGGAGTATGTGGAGGGCCGGTCGCTGGATACGGTTCTGAACCTGGCGGCCATGCGGCGGCGGCCCCTGTCCGCGGCCTTCGCGGCGCACGTGACGGCGGAGGTGGCCGAGGCACTGCACCATGCCCACATGCTGACGGATGAATGGAGCCGGCCGCTCCACATCGTCCACCGGGACGTCAGCCCCCGGAACATCCGCGTGGGCGTTCACGGCGAGGTGAAGCTGACCAACTTCACGGTGGCGGCCTCATCGCTCGCGGGGCGCGAGGTGACGAGCCGCGCGCTGGTGAAGGGAGACATCGCGTACGCATCACCAGAGGCGCTGCGGCGGCGGAAGGTGGATGCCCGGTCGGACCTGTTCTCGCTGGGGTTGGTGCTGCTGGAGCTGCTGACGGGCAGGCACCCGCTGATGGTGGATGACCTCGCGCCCGTGGTGGAGCCGGAGGCGCTGGAGCTCCAGTCGCAGGGCCCCACCTGGATGCCCGTGAAGGAGGTGGCCGCGCGGATGGCGCAGCTCGGACCGGAGCAGGTGGAGCGGCTGGCGGCGGGCATCCCCGCGCCGCTGGTGGCCATCGTCCAGCGGGCGCTGCGACAGGCACCGCGGGAGCGATTCCAGACGGGCGCGGAGATGGCGAAGGCCCTCCGCATGTGGCTGGAGATACAGGGCCTCCATCGGGGACGTCAGGCCATCGCCGAGGAGGTGGAGCAAGCCGCCGTGGAGGCGACGGTCCGGCGGAACCAGGCGGAGCTGCTGGAGGGTGGCCTGCATCCGGAAGGGCTGACGGTGGAAGAGGCCGCGCTGGCCGGCGAGCCGGCATCCGAACGGCCCCTCGGGGAAGACGCGGGGTCCGCGGTGCGGCTCTCTCAGGTCGTGGAGCTGACGCTGGAGGCGCGCATCACACAGGCGATGGAGCCGCCGGTGGAGGCGCAGCGCTCAGAAGTGCTGGGGGCGGAGGTGGAGGTTCCACTGGCCGATGCGGTGCAACCTCCGATGGAGGCAAAGCGCGTCGAAGCGCTGGCGACGGCCGTGGAGCCCTCACCGGCCGATGCGGTGCAACCTCCTCCGGTGGAGGCAGAGCGCCCCGAAGCGCTGATGACGGACGTGGAAGCTCCACTGGCCGATGCGGTGCAGCCTCCGACGGAAGCAAGGCGCATTGAAGCATCCACGCTTGTGACGCGCCCTCAGTCCTTCGAGACAGCGGAATCACGACACACTGAAGCGGCGGGCCTCCCAGCAGAACAACGGCGCATCGAGGCGCCGATGCCCGCTCGGACGCCACTCCCCACTTCCGCCGTGGAGCCCCTCTCACAAGCACCCGGCGAAAGCGCCCCGCTGGACGGCCAAGGCGCTCCGGCTCAAGACGCCTCTTCTGCGCAATCACAGCCCACCCGCCTACCACCTGAGCACAAAAAGCCTGACGTCCCATGACGCATGTTGCGTCACCGGCCGCCACTCAAGGCACAGCGCACACCAACAGGCGCCATGCCTCCGCGCCTGCCCCAGTCGCTCAGAGCACGCCCGCGGCGAACAGCACGCCCACAATCACCAGCAGCGCGGCCACCACCACCGCCGCCACCCGCCACGCGGAGATGGGCGCATGGCCCAGCACCACCTCCGCGTCCTGCCCATGCACCAGCACCCGGTACGCCTTGTCCCGATAGCGATAGGCCATGACGTACACGGGCAGCGCCAGCCGCGTGGTGCGCAGGCTGGACAGCGCCACCGCGACGTGGACGTTCCTGAAGCGGTGGCCCGGAATGACGCCCTGCTGAAGCCGCTCACGGGAGAGCCGCTCCACCGCCTCCAGCACGCTGCGCCGGGCGCCCGAGCGCGTCGCCTCGAAGCGCTCGACGTGCGCGCCCTCGGGCCCCACCGGCGTGTCCCGCTCCGAGCCCCGCTGGTAGTGGGGGGCGAGCGCCTCGCACTCCTTCACCTCCAACCCCCGCGACGCGGGCACCGGAATGCCGTCGAAGTCGAAGCGGGTCTGCCCCGCGTGCGGCGCCCAGCTCGAGCGCCGGGAGCCCGCATCCGAGTCCGCCGTCCAGCTCACATCCACCCCCGCGTGGAACATCCACGCCGGCCACCACACCGGGCGAAGCGTCTCCAGCGAGGCCTCCTGCGCCAGACCGGAAGGGCGGAAGAAGCCACCCCGCCCCAGGAAGCCCATCAGCGCGCCCCGCGCGGCCTCCGGGTCCACGGTGAAGGGCAGCCAGACCTGGGCCTGCTCCACCGGGTCCGCCGTCGTCTCCACGCGGGTGACGGAGCCGCAGTAGTCGCATCGGGGCGCCTTCGCCTCCACCGAGTACTCCACCGCCGCGCCACAGCTGTCGCACCGCACCACGCGGGCTCGCGCGCGCTCCACCGCGGCGCGAGACGGAGGCGGCGCCGTCAGCCCACACACGGGGCAGCGCAGGTCCTCCGCCTCCAGGGCGCTGTCACAGCGCTGACAGGGCGCTACCTTCAAGGCCACGGCGCTCATCGCCCACCTCCTGAGGCGAGCAGCCATCCCACCGCCAGCACCGCCAGCAGCACCACCACCGCCACCAGCACCTTCCAGGTGGAGATGGGCGCCTTGCCATGGACCGCGCCTGTCTGCCCGTTCACCAGCACCCGCAGCGGCGGCGCGTCCTCCGCGTACTTCACCGCCAGCACCCAGACGGGCAGCAAGCACACGTCCAGCGCCTCCCACTCCAGGCGGGACTGGAACTCCAGGTCCTTGTGCGAGTCCCCTGGCATGAAGCGCGACAACTGCCCGCCCACGCGCTCCACCGCCTCCTGCCGGGCAAGCGCCTGGCACTGCTCCAGCGTGAGGGAGGGCTCCTCCGCCATCCACCCGGAGACGAGCGCCGGGGTATAGCGGGCCAGGGCGCGCAAGTCGAAAGGCTCCAGCGCCTCCAGCTCCGCGTTCTCCAGGCCCTTGGACGCGGTGACCAGCACGTCCGCCACGTAGCCGGACAGCTCGCCCGCCAGCGAGCGCCACTCGGTGCGCGTCACCGTGCGCGTGCGCGTCACCGTCTTCCCGTTCTCCACCGTCGTGTACGTCTCCGTCTCCTGGTAGTTCTCACCAATGGAGGCCCGGTAGCGCGCCTGCGCCAGCACGCTGTAGAGGTACGCGGGCACGTACACGCCACGCACCTCGCCCGGCGACGCGGAGCGGATGCCCGAGCGCGTGAAGCGGCTGCGCGAGCGCAACCACCGCGCCACGTGCTCCTTCGCCGCGGTGTGCGTCAGCGCGAAGCCCAGCGCGAAGACGGGCTCGGGCACACCGGGGGCGGGAGGGCGCTCCACCACCGCGGGCGCCGCGCAGTAGGGGCAGCGCGTGGTCCGCAGCGCGGGCTCCAACACCAGCCTCGCGCCACAGGACTGGCACCCCAGGTGGAGGCGCGGCTCCGTCACCTCGGACGGCATGTCATGGGATTGCTCGGGCATTGCCGGTGAGTCTTGGCGCATCCGCCCTGGGACGTCCATGGCGTGATGGGGAAGCCCTGCGCAGAGCCTGCCGGGAAGCCGCCACGCCCGCCCGGCCGCCCTCCAGACTTCCGGGCCCAGGCGGCGCGTTGCCGACTGCATTCCTCATCACAAACATAATCCGACGGAGGGAATCCACCATGGCTCAGCGCGACAAGCAGCACCAGCCGGGCATCCAGCCACCCGAGGATTACTACGGCCGTACGGCGGAGCCGCGGCACCCCACTCCGGAGCAGGAAGCGAGCGAACGGGAAACGGACACGGTGGAGTTCGTCGAGGCCGAGGTGACGCATCGCATGCGCACCATCGACCCGACGGAGCGCACGCCCGGCGCCATCCTGGATGAGATTGGCGACGGCGATGGCCCCCGCAGCGACGCGGGCACCAACCCGCTGCCGGACACCTACTGGAGCGCCTACCCCGAGGGCGAGCCCCAGAGGGAATGAGGCCTCCGCGCCCAGCACGGATGCCGCTCGCGGTGTCCAATGCATGTCAGCCCCCCTGTGTACTGTGTGCTCGTTCGCCAGCACTCAGGGGGAGCGATTCCATGGCGGAAATCCGTGAACTGCCGCGCGTGTCCGTGAACAAGCTGGGCGAGTACCTCATCGCCACGCCCGCGCGCCGCAAGCGCATCATCCACGACCAGAAGCACCCGCCGGAGCAGCAATACCTGCGCTATCCGGAGGCGTCGCATGCGATTACGGACTTCCTCTGCCGGGGCATGGACCTGTCCATCCTCCGCGAGCACCAGCGCCGCTTCGCGTGCAGCGTGCCCCAGTCGGAGTTCGAGGCGCAGCGGCTGCAACTGTGCTCGGAGGCGCTCGAGCGCTTCGCGGACCTCGTGCCCTGGCTGGACCTGGAGGAGACGCTCATCAGCGCGGTGGGCGCCGAGCCGCCCGTGCTGGAGGTTGCGGGCGTCACCATCAGCGTGCGGCCGGAGGTCGTGCTCCAGCGAATGGACAGACATGGCAACGCGCGCGTGGGCTTGATGAAGCTCTACTTCTCCAAGCACCATCCGCTGGACGAGCGCTCGGGCCAGTACATCGGCACGCTGCTCCAGCGCTTCACCGAGCAGCACCTGTGCCCGCTCGGCCCCAGTGACTACCGCCTCATCCAGGTGGTGGATGTGTTCGCGGGCACCGTCTTCACCGCGCCGCGGGCCCACATCCGGCGGCTGAGCGACGTGGTGCTCGCCTGCGAGGAGATTGCCGAGCGCTGGTCCGTCCACTGAGTGTGCGCCGGCGGGTACCTGATAGACCGGGCTCGCGGCTTCCGCCCAAGCTGGCCGCGACATTGCGGGTTGCGGTGACAGACACCGGACGCTATATGCGGCCGCGTTGAGCCACCCAACGCTTCGATGGCGGTCCCACCACCCGGGCCGTAGAGCGTTCAAGCGTGGTGTGCTCCCGTGGCGACTGTCCCCACGCTTGTCCTCTCTGGTCGCCGGGAGCAGCTCACATGGGAATCCGGAACTTCTGTCGGACGCACTTCCGTCACTTCAACGCCGCCGCGCTGGTGGACGCAGCCGAGGGCTACTGCCGTCACGTCGACAGCGGCGGGAAGATGCTGGTGACGCTGGCCGGCGCCATGAGCACGGCGGAGCTGGGCATCTCCCTGGCGGAGATGATTCGCCAGGACAAGGTGCACGCCATCAGCTGCACCGGGGCGAACCTCGAGGAGGACATCTTCAACCTCGTCGCCCACGACGCTTACGAGCGGGTGCCCCACTACCGCGACCTCACGCCCGCGGACGAGCAGGCGCTGCTGGCCCGGCACATGAACCGCGTCACCGACACCTGCATCCCGGAGATGGAGGCCATGCGCCGCATCGAGTCCGCGGTGCTGGAGGAGTGGGTGGCGGCAGACCGGGCGGGTGAGCGGTACTTCCCCCACGAGTTCATGTACCGCGTGCTCCGAAGTGGGAAGCTGGCGGCGAGCTACCAGATTGACCCGAAGCACAGCTGGCTGCTGGCCGCGTGCGAGAAGAACCTGCCCATCTGGGTGCCGGGCTGGGAGGACTCGACGCTGGGGAACATGTACACCGGGCACTGCATCTCCGGTGACGTGAAGAACGTGCACACGGTGCGCACCGGCATCGAGGCGATGCAGACGCTGGCGGCCTGGTACTCGGAGACGGCGCCGAAGTCGCCCGTCGGCTTCTTCCAGGTGGGCGGCGGCATCGCCGGGGACTTCCCCATCTGCGTGGTGCCCATGCTGCACCAGGACCTGCAGCGCACCAGCGCGCCGCTGTGGGCGTACTTCTGCCAGATCAGCGACTCGACGACGAGCTACGGCTCCTACTCGGGCGCGGTCCCCAACGAGAAGATCACCTGGGGCAAGCTGGGCGTGGACACGCCGAAGCACATCATCGAGAGCGACGCGTCCATCGTCGCGCCGCTGGTGTTCGCGTACGTGCTGGACCAGTAGCCCCGCGCCTGAGGCCCCGTCCGGGCGGACACCCGCCCGCCCGGACGCCTGTCCCTTGGAGGCTCGCGCCCTCCACACCAGCGTTGCAGTTTGAAGCCAACTTCGCGCGAGGACAGACATGGCCCACAGAAGCATGGACAACGGCCGGGACGAGACGCCCGGCGCGCGCCGCACGCTCCCCACCGAGCCCTCCTCCCCCCGCGCGGTGGACGTGGCGCCCCCGGGCTCGCGCGAGCGCGCCGAGTCCGACCTCACCGGCTGGAATCCCGCTCGCGACGAGGAGTCCTCCACGCGCCAGGGCCGCTACCACCGCGCGGCCACGCTGCGCATGTCCCAGCCCCGCACGCAGGTGGATGACGCGCCCGACACGGGCCTGTACGGCGCGCCGCCGACGGATAGCGATAGCGGCCCCTACGGGAGGGATGACCGGGACAGCCGCTACGCGACGGGCTGGGGCCCCCTGCATGACACGGGCGAGCAGGACGTCGAGCTGCCCCGCCAGCGCGCCGACTACCGCCCCTGGAACCGCTTCGGCTACGGAGCCGGTGACGCGCCCTCGCGCGCACAAGGCCCGCGAGGGGAGCCCCCCCGCATCCGCGCCGAGGAGCGCCACGGCGCCGCGCGTCCTCGCTACCGGATGGACCGGAGCCACGCCGACTCCAACGGGTGGCACGAGGCCACGGCCTCCGCCAGCGGAGGCCCTGACGAGGCGAGCACCCACCGCCGCGAGGGCGCGAGCACGTCCGTCTACACCGCCATCGCGGGGCGCCCGGAAGCGCCCCCCGTCCGCCGCGAGCGCGCCCGCCGCTGGCACCCCGAGCCCCTCACCGCCCGCGAGGTGATGACGCGCAACGTGCGCACGGCCCGCCCGGAGAGCCCCCTACGAGACGTCGCGCAAATCATGAAGGACGAGTCCTGCGGCGCCGTCCCCATCGTCGACGGGCAGGGCCGGCTGGCGGGCATCGTCACCGACCGCGACCTGGTGGTCCGCGCCTTCACCGGCAGCCGCGCGCCCGAGCAGCTTCGCGTCTCCGACGTGATGACGGATGACGTGGAGGCCGTCACGCCGGACGACTCGCTCCTGGACGTCATCGCGCTGATGGGGCGCCGTCAGCTCCGCCGCGTCCCGGTGGTGGAGCGCGACGACCACGTCGTCGGCATCATCTCCCTGGGGGACATCGCCCTGCGCGCCGACCAGGACGAGGCGCTCCAGCGGGCCCTGGAGCGCATCTCCGCCCGGCGCTCCTTCTGGAGCCGGCTCGGCTGAGCCAGGGGCCGCGCCGCCTTCCAGGAGGTGGCGCGGTCGAGCCCGGCGTCAGGCTCATCCGCGCCCCGGACGCGGCTCACGCCACGCCGGTGAGCACGATGGCGTCCGCCGTCTCCGACACCTGGAACTTCTTGAGGGGCCGCGTGGCCGGCCCCTGCGTCACCGAGCCCTCCCGCGTGAAGATGGACGAGTGGCAGGCGCAGAACAGGTCCGCCTCCTGCTCGCGGTAGCCCACCTCGCAGAAGGCGTGGGTACACACCGAGTCCACCGCCGACACCGAGCCATCCTGCAGCCGGAAGACGAAGATGCGCTTGCCGTAGCCCGACGGGACGCCCGTCACCGAGCCGCCGACGTCGCGCAGCTCGGGGAACTGGCTGAGCGGCAGCACCACCTCCCCGTTCACCGCGGACGGGAAGTCGCTCTGCCCGGCGCGCAGGTTGATGCGCAGCACGCCCGTGTTCGGGTTGTACTCCGCCGCGTAGGTCTGGAGCGGCACGGTGGCCGGCCGCTGCAACACGGCCCCATCCCGGGCGTTGAAGCGCGACAGGTGGCAGGGGCAGATGACGTCCCTGCCGTCGTAGCCCAGCGGGCAACCCACGTGCGTGCAGAGCGACGACAGCACGGAGAAGTCGTCCGGGGCTCCGTCATCCTTGGAGTGCACCACCAGCAGCGGCACCTGCTCGCCCGGGACGCGCACCGTCAGCGCGCCGCCCACGGGCTCCAAATCCGGATAGCGCGACACCAGGATGTCCACGGTCCCCTGCTCGCTGGCCGTGACGTCCGTCACCGGAGCGGGGTTGATGTCCGGCGCGCAGCCCGGCAGCGTCGTAGCCGCCGCGCTCGCCGCGCCTGTTCCCAGAATGCCCTTGAGGAACCCTCGTCGCGTCGAACTCACGTACCCTCCACCTCGAACACCAGCTTGGGCTCCAGCACCAGGACGTCATCCACCTTCACCATCAGCAGCGACGGCCGGTCGACGTTGTATGCATCCAGGCTGATGTCGAAGGTGCCTTCGGCCACCGCCTCCTTCTCCGACTTGAACAGCACCGTCATCGGAATCTCCACGGTCTTCTTCACGCCGTGGAAGGTGAGCTGGCCCTTCACCTTCACCGGCACCTTCCCCGGGAAGCTGCTGGGCGGCTTCACGCCGGTGGCCACGCCCTTGAAGTCGATGATGGGGTACTTCGCCGCGTCCGTGGTCTCCAGCATGTGGGCGTCGCGGTTGGCGTTGCCCGAGTCGAAGTCCTTCACGTTGGCGCGCACCGCCACCTGAAGGGTGCCATCCGGCAGCAGGCGGGCCTTGCCATCGCTGGGCGGCGCCTTGCCCACCACCTCGTGCAGCTTGTGCTTCAGCTTGTAGGTGAGCGAGCTGGAGTCCTTCCTCACGGTATACGTGCGGGCCTGCGACTGCGCGACTGCGGGCAGCGCGAGCACCAGGGTGGCGATCAGGGCGATTCGTCGAGCAATCACGTCAACCTCCAGGAAACCACGACAAAGGCAGGCGCTTCAGAAGAACAGCGTGATGACACCCGCGGTCACCGCCCCCAGCGTGACGAAGCCAGAGACCTGGTGAGCGGTGGCGAAGTCCGTCTCCGACAAGCGGCCATAGCGGTCCGTGGCCATGATGCCGAGGATGACTTGCGCCACCATGCCGGCGGTGGCGAGCGCCATGAACATCTTGTGGACGGTGATGGTGTCCCACCGGAACTCCTTCTCGAAGGGCTCCGGCGCCAGCACGCCCAGCAGACCCACGGTGGCGAACAGCGCCGAGGTGCCGATGGCGAGCCCCCGGTGCAGACCGAGCAGGTTGCGGTCATCCCCGCCCCCGCGGAACGAGTCGTGGAACTGGAGCTGCCCCACCACCGTGGTCCCCACCAGGCCGGCGGCCATGGCGAAGCCCAGGCCCTGGTGCAGCTTCAGCATGGTGCGGCGGCGGCCGATGCGCTTCTCCAGCTCCGGGTCCACCTGCGCGGCGGCCGCGGCCTCCGCGGGCTCCAGCAGGTCGAAGTCCATCAAGTCGTCGCCCGCCGACGACTTCTCGGGCTTGCCCACCGTGGGCGCGTCGTCCGTGAGCGAGAGCGGGCTTGCGGGCTCCACCTGCATCATGGGCTGCACGGACTGGACCTCCGGCTTGCCTGCCTTCCGCGAGTCCACCGCGGGCGCGGCCTTCTTCCGGCTGGACGTGGCCTTCTTCGCGGGCGTGCGCTTCGATGACGTCCGCGTCGCCTTGCTCGGGGTGGCCTTGCTCTTGGACTTCGAGGAGGCCTTCACCACCCGGGCCTTCTTCGCGGACTCGGCCTGCCGCTGCTGGGCCCAGGCGGCGTGGGGTGCGGCAATCAGGGACAGGACGACGAAGAAGGCAGCAAAGCGGGTCATCGGGTTGTTCCGTGTAGACGCAAAGCAGACTGCCGGGTCAGGACCGGTCATCCAAGGTCGAGTCCTCCGCCGCACCATGTCCAACCACCCTCTCCGAGGACCTCGCGAACGCTACCGTGTCCAGGACTTCCCGGAAACGCACCGCGTCGAGCGGCGCCGACCTGAAAGTCACGCCCCGGCAAAATTTCCTGTGCCTCCCCGAGTCCGGACGGACCTCTCTTTTCGGGGACGCGGCGGCTGACGGTAGCGTCCGGTGTGACGAATCGGGAGGTGCCTGAAGGTCATGGCCCTCTGTCGGGCAACGGCCACGGAGGGCAGGCGGCTGACGTCCGCGCCAGCGGCCCTGCGCCCGGGCCATACGCTGCCACGCCGCTAGCGCGCGTCCACCTGCACGCAGGGGCCGGGGGTTGTCGCATCACGCCGCCGGGCGGCCGCACGCCTCACGCGGGGGTGGTGGCGGGGACTTCCGAGCGCGGCGCGGTGCCCTGGGTCAGCTCCATGCCGAGCGCGTGTGGATCGAAATACGCGTAGAAGCGGCGGATGCAGTCGCCGTCCCATTCGAGGATGGACACGCCCTCGTAGGCCACCGCCGCGCCGTTGTGGGCGGTGCCCTGCGTCTCCCACTCGAGCGCGACGCGCGAGCCGGCTTCAATCATGTTCCGGAAGGTGGACTTCACGCGCTGAAGGGTCCCCTTGTACTCGCGCCAGAACCGCCGGGCCCCCTCCCTGCCGGAGAAGACCTGCCGTGAGGCCACGTTGCTCACCTGGGCGTCGTCACTGAAGAGGGCGACGAGCGGCTCCATGTCCCCGCTCGATTCCAGCTTCGCCAGTGCCTCCACGAACCGTTGCGCTCGCTCCATCGCCATGCGCTGCCTCGCTCCTGCTGAAAGAGTCCCTGCTGGGAAGGGTGCACATGACCCGGCGGCGCGGCCCCCTGGAGCGCCCGGCCCCTCGCTCCCCGGACAATCGCTCCAGGCCCCCGCGGCGCGGCCCGGTGGTAGCATCCACAGCCTCCGCCCATGACCTCCACCCTCGTCCGGCCTCCCTCCGTCGCGACGGATTCCCACCCGGAAGCCCTGGCCCCCCCGGCGGCAGCGCTCCCGCTGGCCGAGCTGCGAGCGGCCATGGCCTCGCCCGGCGTCATTCCCGCGGAGGTGGATGCGCTCCTGGCGGCCATCGACCAGCCTCCGGGCGGGGACGAGGCGCCGCGCGACCGGGCGGACTTCCTCCTGTCGCTGATAACGATGCCGGGCGAAGCCGGCCTGCAGACGGGGAGCGCGGGCATCACCGTTCGCACCGCCGCGGTGGAGGCCCTGCTGGAGCTGGGCTACCCGTACGCGCTGGAGGTTCCACCGGACGCCCTGGAGCGCGCCCGCCAGGAGCGGGGAAGACGGGGCAGGAAAAAGGAGGCGCGAGCCTCGGACGTCAACGCCCCCACCTCCGCCATCGTGGTCACCGTCATCACCGTGCTGTTGCAGCTCCTGATGCTGAGCCTGCTCGGCATCGTGTCGCTCAGAACGTCGAGCTTCGTCGCGCTTCCAGCCCTGCTCGCCGCCAGCGCGCCGCCGGTGCTGGCCATCCTGGGAGCCCGGAAGAAGTCATCCTCGCTCCAGCGGTTCGGGGCCCTGGGTATGGGGCTCCAGGGGCTGATCTGGCTGGTGGCCACCGTGCTGGTGACGGGTTTGGACGAGCGGCCGCTGCTGTGGCTCGTGTTCCCCTGGTACATGCCCCTGCTGTCCGCATACCTGATGCACCCGAAGGCGGAGCGGCCCCCGCCAGACACCGCGCCCTGAGCGAAGTCCTGCCTTCAGCGCGGCACGCCGCGCGGCAGGGCCTGCGTCCACGTCTCGCGACTCCACCCTTCCTTCGAATAGGCCGCCCGCGCCGCCTTGGGCAGCGCGTCCCAGGCCGTCCCGGACTCGAGCTCGGCGGGAGGCTGGAAGACGCCGCGATGCCCGCGGGCAACGGCCTGCCGCGCGCGCTCCGCCGTCAGCCCCTTCATGGAGAAGCCGGCCTCGAGGCCGGCCTGGTCCCCGTCCGCGGTCAGCTTCGCGGAGACGCCGCCCCCGAGCTCCGCCTTCTTCGGGTTCAGCGATGCATGCACCTGGAACATCTGGCCGATGCCCACCGCGACGCGCTGCTCTCCGGCCGAGTCGACGCTGAGCTCCACGGGCCCCAGGTTCAACTTGGCGCTCACCTCCTTCCCGCCCGCCGTGTCGCGTGACGTCTCGACCGACACGGGACCGTCGCGCACGGTGACCCCGACCTCTCCCTTCAGCTCCCGCTGGCCGCGCGTGTCCAGCGACGCCTTCGCGCTCCACTGGCCGCTGTCATTTCCGATGCCCACCTTGCCGTGGAGCCGCACCGAGCCCGCGGCGCGCGCCCCGGAGAGCTCCCGCTCCCGGGCACTCACGTGCTGCATGGCGAGGTTGAGCGACCGGGGCCGGCCGATGCCCGCCTTCCACGCGGCCTCGTAGTCCTTCCGCGCGGGGTCCTTCCATTCGAGCCCCAGCAGGGACTCGGGCAGGTGGGCGGCGCGCGGCGGGCCCAGGGCCCCCAACTCCCGAACGCTCTGGGCCTGGTCCACGGCGCGGGCATACCGGTCGAGGTACTCGGTGTGAGCCTTGTAGAAACCCGCGCCCACGTCGATGGCGTGTGCGTTCACCGCGTCCCGCATCGCCTGGGGCAGCCGCTTGTCGTTGACGAAGAAGTCCGGCACGGGCGGGTAGCCCAGGGGGTCCATCGGGCCCACCTCCCCCTTGCCGCGCTGGAGCATGCCCTTCGACTCCGCCTGCTCCAGGAAGGCGCGCCGCGAGCCCGCGTCCTGTGCCTTCACGTATTCGCCCAGGAGGCCATCGCGCTGCAGGTGCTCCAGCGCCGCCCTGTACGTCCCCGGTGGCAACGCCCCCAGCGAGACGTGCACCGCCCTCACGTCCTCCGCGCCCACCCTCCACTGTTTCAGGCGGGAGCGGACGTCTTCGAGCACCTCCGCGGGCACCTCCGGCGACGCTGGCTGACGCAGCGGACCTCCGAGAACGGCCAGCGCACCCGCGGACAGGGACGGGCCCGCGTCCGGCGGCGTGGAGGTGGAGGTCCGCGCCCGCGCGTCGGACGGCCGCGCGGGGGGCCCGTCGAAGGCGCGCACCTCGTTGCGGGCCACGGCGGGCGCCGGCGCGCGGGGCGGCGCCGCGCCGGACGTACTGGCCGGCGGTGGCCCGGACTCCGGGGTGGTTTCGATGGGAAGCGAGGAACTGCCGGACGAATCGATACGAGACATGAGGCGCGCTCCGGAAGGGAACGGCCCCGGCGATGCAGCCAGCGCACCACGGCCCTTCCGAGGGGAACCTCCGGACACACCCCTGTACGAAGTCGCTCACGGCGGACGCGGCATCTCCCGGATGGGATGGCGCCCCCATAACGCGACGAGGACCGTGGCCTCCCGGGCCCACGGTCCTCGTATCACCACGCCCCGGCGGGGAGGCGCGGGCTCAGAACACGCTCAGCGCGCGGCGATAGTACATCTCGCGGTCCGCCATGCCGTTGTAGCCGCCGTTGATGCGGCGGGTGACCTCGCGGAAGTTGCCCGCGTCCGCGTAGGTGTTGAGGTTGCGCGTCGACCAGTACCAGCCGGCGATGCGGAAGGCGACGTCCGGGTCCTTCGCGCGCTGGGGGTTGCCCTCCAGGTCGATGCCCAGCGCCTGGCCCGCGGCGCGGTAGTTGGCGCGGCCCGTGAGCTGGATGGGGCCACGGCCCTTGTAGCGCGTGCCATCGCCCGGCTGGGTGTTGCCCAGGTCCCGGCGACCCTCGTAGGCGGCGCCGGAGGCAATCTCCTCCATGTAGCGGAGCTGGCCGCTCTCGTGGGCGAGCTGCGCAATGAAGGCCGCCTTGCGCTGGGGCGTGGTGATGTTCGCCTCGGCCATCGCCCGGTTCAGGTGGGGCAGGTACTGCTCCGCCTTCGCCTGCGACAGGTTGGGCATCACCGCCCGGAGCTGCTGCACCGTGACGCCCGCGGAGCCACCGGTGGGCGGCTTCGGCGCGCCCACGCCGCCCACGGAGGGCTGGTCCGGCGCGGCGGGCCGGGACGGGGACGAGACACCACCGCCACCGCCACCACCGCCGCCACCACCAGGGATGGTGAGGCGATTGCCCGCGTAGATGAGGTCCGGGTTGGAGATGTTGTTGGCCTTCGCCAGCGCGTCCACCGTGGTGCCGTATCGGCCCGCGATGCCGGTCAGCGTGTCGCCCGACTGGATGGTGTAGGAGCCACCGGCCCCGCGAGGCGCGTCGAAGCCGTCCGTGATGCGGAGCGTCTGCCCCGCGTAGATGAGGTCCGGGTTGGAGATGCCGTTGCTCTTGGCCAGCGACGACACGGTGGTGTTGAAGCGCTGGGCCAGCGCGCTGAGGGTATCGCCACGTCGAACGGAGTAGGTCTTCACGGGGGAAAGACTCCTGAAAACAGAGAGGAGGCGTACCCACATTTTCGTAACGACTGAGAGGAAGTTTCCCCGCCAGACCAGTTATTTATGCGCAAACTTATCCAAAACCACTGAATTCACGAAATTGTGACGGAGGGTTGGGTCGTTACAGACTCGTGACTTTCTCCCCCGAGTAGCAGGCGTGGAGCGCGGAAACGGACCGCGCTTGTGCGACCTCGCGGGTTCCGTTAGCTCGGGGTGCATGTCCGCTGAATCCGCTCTTCCGGCCCCTCGGGCCCGTCTCACGCAGCGCCCTGGCTTCTGGGCGGGTGTCGCCGTGGCCGCGATTGGTGTCGCCACCGTATCGGGGACCACGCTGCTGCGTGCCCGGAGCACCCCGCTGCCCCAGCTGGGCGCGCTGCCGGACTTCTCCTTCACCCGCCATGACGGGACGCCTTTCGGCAGCGCGCAGCTCCGGGGCCGGCCCTACGTGGCCAACTTCATCTTCACGCGCTGCCCCACCATCTGCCCGGCCTTCACCCGGAAGATGGTGGGCGTGCAGGACGCCACCACGTCCTTCGGCGCCGGGCTCCAGTTGGTGTCGTTCTCCGTGGATCCGAAGTACGACACCCCGGAGCGGCTCGCGGAGTACGGCGAGCGCCACGGCGCGGACTTCTCCCGCTGGAGCTTCCTCACCGGCGACTACGAGCAGCTCAAGGAGACCATCGTCCAGGGCTTCAAGATCAGCATGGGCCGTGAGGCCGGCGCGCCGGAGGACGATCTGCTCTCCATCTTCCACGGGACGCACTTCGTGCTCGTGGACGACGCGGGGCAGATTCGCGGCTACTACGACAGCGCGGACAGCGACTCCACCGAGCGGCTCCTGCGCGACACGCGGCGCCTGGCGGCGACGGGGCACTGAGGACGTCCGCGGTGGCTTCCCCGCAAAGCCGAAGGGCCGGCCCCGTTGCTTCACGGGAGACCGGCCCCTGGGCTTCCTGCATGGGCGCGCCCGGAGGGCGCGGCACATCACTCCACGAAGCGGGCGTGGTTCTGCGCGATGATGTTCTGGAAGTTCTGGAGGCCCAGCGGGTTGTTCGCGAACGCGCCAACCTTGTCCGCCGCCGTCTTCACGGACGTGGCGATGTTGGTGATGTCCTGCACCTTGGGGGCGATCTTGGACAGGAAGCCCATGCTACCCAGCGAGGCCTCACCCAGGAACGACGAGGCGCCCTGCTTCACGAGGTTCTCCGCGATGGGGCCGAGGAACTTGCCCACCAGCGGCAGCTTGCCGACCTTGTCGCCGATGAGCTTCGCGATGGGGCTCACCAGGGAGCTCAGCGGCTTCTGGAGGAACTCCATGGCCTTGCCGCCGATGTTCGCGATGCCGCCAGCGATCTTGCTGACCGTGCTCGCGACTTTGCCAATCGTGTTCGTGATCGCCTTCAGCGGGCCGCCCATGGTCGTACTCCTCGAATTCTTAATTTGTGGAAAGCTGTGATTTGTGCCGGAAGAAAAACTCAAGGGGATTGTCGGACATGGAGAGGAATTGTTTCCTCCTGATTTCCGTCGGATTTTCTTCGCGGTATTTCCCTCGAGGACGAGGGGTTACGAGCGGTTACCGCCGCTGCCGCCCTTCTTGAGCTGATCCATCAGATCCTGGCGGGCCGCCGGATCTTGCGGACCGACGATGGGGGCGGCGCCCTCGGGCGTGGTGAGGGACGGCTTGCCAGCCGTGGAGGGCTTGTCGTGGGTGAACTTGGAGGCCTCGAAGTCGGGCGGTGAGCCGGGCAGCTCCCCCTTCATGCCCTTGATGAGGATGTTGGCGGCCTCCTCGGCGGAGAGCGGGTTGAAGCCGTTGCGGCGCAGCTCCTCGTCCGAGATGACGGCGACCTCGGCTTCCTTGTCCTTGTCCTGGGCGTACTTGAGGACCAGCTCCACGTAGTCCTCGAGCTTCATGCTCACGGCTTCGGCGATCTTCTTCGTCTCCGGGTCGTTGAGCAGCTCGGCGCGAACGACCTCGATGGGTCGCTTCAGGCCGCGCTTCGGCTTTCCAGCGGTGTCCTGGGACATGTCTTGCTCCGGGGAGAAAATGGGACAGTGCGCCGGACTCTAGCCCAGTTTCCCGACTTCACACATTCCCGCCCACCTTGGAACGGACGACAGCAACTGGCGGAGGGTGCTTCACGCGCGTGCGCCCGTGACTACCTTTGGCGGCATCGAAGCTCAGCCGAAGAGAGAAGAGGCGCGCCATGGCGATTCCCAAGCAAGGGCTGATGGACAGGGTGAAGGAGGTGGCCGTCCAGGCCGGCACGCGCGGAGCGAAGGTCCTGCTGGGCACCGCGTTGCTGACGGCGCACGGGGTGGTCTCCCTCCAGTCGATGATTCGAGGCAAGAAGGCGCGCGGCCGCGCCGCGTCTCCCTCCCGGACTCGGCGCACCGCCAGGGCGGCCCGCGGGGTCATCGAGAGTGGCACGCCCCCGAAGGTGCCCACGCGTCGGCGCGCGTCGCCCGCCAAGGCGGTCTCCCCTGCGGCCGCGAACAAGCAGACGGGGCGCAAGTCCGTCCCGGGACAGTCCGCGGCCGCCAGACGCGGCATGGCGAAGCAGGCGCGCCCCGTGAAGGCGAAGCGCGGGCAGAAGCACCGGCACTGACTCCAGGCTCGGGAGCTTGGGCGGTGGCCTTGCACGCCCCCGCCCGCTGCCCTGGGCAGCAGAGCCTGCGCCGAGTTCAGGCGTGGGAGCTTCGCCGTACAGGACACGTCGCCTTGCACGACCCCGCCCGCTGCCCTGGGCAGCAGAGCCTGCGCCAAGTTCAGGCGTGGGAGCTTCGCCGTGCAGGACACGTCGCCTTGCACGCCCCCGCCCGCTGCCCTGGGCAGCAGAGCCTGCGCTGAATCCAGGCTCGGGAGCTTCGCCCGGCAGGGAGGGGAGTCCCACCGTGCCGGGGCTTGCCTGGCCTCACGCCGCGACACGCCGAGGTGGCAGGCACCTTCGCGAACCGGCCCCGCGAGGCACGGAGCGCTCCGTGCCGGGGGCCTCGCTCAACGGGCCGCGTTCCTCGACACCACCTGGGTGTGCGCGGCGGCGGCGCCCATGCTCTTCGCGCGTGGCGCGATGCGCGTCACCGTGCCGGGGCGCCGCTCGGCAGCCGCCACGCGAGCCTGCTCCTCCGCGGCCCGCGCCGCGGCGGCCTTCATCGCGAGCTGCTCCGCCTGCTGTGCCCAGCGGCGCTTCAGCACGTCGCGCAGCCCTTCCTTCTGCAGGTCCACCTGGGCCAGGTGCAGGCGGTAGTGCAGGTCTTCGCGCAGCATCCCTCGCGCCAGCGCCGCGTCCGCCGAGCCCGAGACGCCCAGCACCAGCTTCGGCCGCTCCTCCTGCGTCTGCAGACACCGCAGCAGCAGGAACTGCGCGTCCCGGCCCAGCCGCGCCACATCCGCGATGAACACCACCCCGTTGGGTTGCCGGAGCGCCTGCGGCAGCTCCGCAGCGCTCCGCACCTCCACCAACTCCACGTCGAAGTTGTGCGCGGCCTCCTTCGCCCAGCCTCGCCGCTCCTCCTCCGTGCCTCCATGGAGGAGCAGCGAGGAACGATTACAGACGAGCTCTACTTCGCGATAACCCTTCGATGTCACCGGCAGCCCCCCTGCGCCTGGAAAAACGTGGTTTCAGGATTCTAATGCCTCACAGGGTCCTGACTTCAACGGCGCAGGTGCCCCATCGGGCGCGTCGGAGCCGGGGCCACCTGGCATTGCTTTCAGGTGATGAAAGGGATTCCTGTCGACATGGAGACAGAGCCCTCGGACCTCAGGCCGATGGCACCACCATGACGGGCCGGCGGCAGCGGGCCACCAGCTCGTGGGCCACCTCGCCCTCCAGCGCGTCCCGCGAGCGCGAGGGCTCCAGGGACGTCCCCAGGCACACCAGGTCCACGCCCTCGCGCTCCGTGGCCTGGCAGATGGCCAGCGTCACGTCCTCTCCGGTGACGCCCTCCACGCTCCAACGCACCGTCTGCGCGCTCTCGTCGCGCGGCACCAGCGCCCACAGCCGCTGGAGCACCTGGTCACGCTCACGCGGAGGCTCGGGCAGCACGCCGTAGTGGTCCACGAAGCCGCGGTCCTCCAGCCGGCGACGGTGGACGTGCAGCAGATGGACGCGCCCCCCGGGCCCTACCAACATGCGCGCCTGGGAAATCGCCTTCGCGCTGGCCTCGGAGAAGTCCACCGGCACCAGCACGCTGCGGGGCGGCTGGCCCGTCCTGAGCGTCTGCACCAGGGAGGGCACGCACACCACCGACTGCGCCGCGTGCCGCAGCACGCCCGCGGACACAGAGCCGTGCCACAGCCGCTTCACCCCGCTGCGCTGGTGCGTGCCCACCACCATCAGGTCCACGCCGCGCGTGTGCGCCACGTGCATCAGGTGGTCCGCCGGGCGGCCGAAGCCGGGCTCCAGCACCACCTCCACGCTGCCCTCGCCCACCAGCTCCCCCACCTGCTCGCGCACCTCGCGCTTCAGCACGCGCTCCACCATCGGGTCCAGCACCTCCATGTCCTGGAGATATGGCTCCAGCAGCTCCACGTGGACGGGGTTGTGGATGCCCAGGCGCTCGCGCTCATCCATGGGCGAGCACACGTAGGTGGCCAGCACGTCGCACGGGCCCACCCGGCGCAGCTCGCGCAGGAAGGCCACCGCCGCGCCGGTGGTGGACGAGCCCGGGTCCACGCCGACCAGCACCAGCAGCCGCCTCCGCCCGCGTGCCCAGTCCGCCAACGCCGTGTCGCTGCGTACGGCCAGCACCGGGGCGCAGCCGTACCGCGACAGGCGCTCCGGCACCGTGGCCCGCCGCCACGCCGGGGTGCGCCAGCCGGAGGCCGCCACCACAATCCAGCGCGCGCGGCGGCACTCCTCGTCGCTCAGCACCTCATCCGCGGAGGTGCCCGCCTGTAGCCGGTAGCGCACCACCCGCGCGAGCGGCTCCAGGCGCGCGGCCTCCGACTCCAGGTGCTGCTGGGTGAGGGACACCGTGCCCAGGCCCTCTTCGAAGAAGACATCTCCCTCCGCGACGCCCAGGAGCAGCAGCGGCTCCTGCAGGCGCCCCGCCACGGCCGCCGCTACGTGGGCCGCCGCCAGGGACTCAGGGGACAGGTTGGTGACGCAGACGATGGCCATGGCCGCCCTCCAGGTTCGGGAATGCCCTTCCCTGTGAAGGAAAAGTGACCATGGCCATCTCCGGACGCGGGAGCCCGCGCCACGCTGGCTCGCCCCGGGGCCCGGCTCACGACACGTCCGCAGGCCCGGGGGGCGGACACAGGCACTGGCGCCCGCCCGCCCGCGAGCTTCCGGCGCTCGCTAGCGCGCCACCTTCGGCGCGAGGTGCCCGTCGTGGTTGGTGTGGTCCTGCTCCTCGCCCGCGCCGCCGCGGTCATCGCTCTTGCCGAAGGTGGCGAGGAACACCTGCTCCCCGTTGCTGGTGTAGCGGTACGCCCGGCCCCACGGGTCCAGCGGCAGGGACTGCAGGTACGCCGGCACCAGCAGCTCCTCGAGGTCCGCCTCTTCCGGCAGGCTGCCCTGGTCCGCCCGGTAACGCATCAGGGCCTCTTCGAGCACCGTGAAGTCCTGGTGGATGCGGTCGACGTACAGCGCCTTGGAGCCGTTCAGCGCGCCCACGAGGACGGTCCCGAGCAAGCCCAGCGCGAAGACGAACCCCACCCACAACACGGGAGAACGGCGGGAGGGAGGGGGCTCTCCATCGGAAGAGGCTCTCATGACTCTTCCTATAGCCGCTTTTGGCCCGGGAGGCGCGCCCGGACTGCACACACTCAGAGCGCGCGGAACAACGGAACGGGCTGCTGCTTGCCCTTCAGGCGCACGGGGGGGAGGTCCTCGAAGGCCGTCTCGTTGGCGTCCACCAGCTCGCGTGTGCGCTCACCCACGAGGATTTCCCCCGGGCCCGCCAGCGCGCACAGCCGCGCGGCCACGTTCACCGCGTCCCCGATGCACGTGTACTCGGCGCGCACCGTGCTACCGATGTTGCCCGCCACCACCACACCCGAGTTGATGCCGATGCCCAGCTCCAGCACCAGCGGCTGGCCCTCGCGCCCGTTGGCGGCCCACTCCGCCTCCGCCTCGATGCGCAGGTCCGTCAGCGCGTCCATCATCATCTTCGAGCACTGCAGCGCACGCAGCGCATCATCCGGGCGGGCCACCGGCGCGCCGAACACGGCCATCAGCCCGTCCCCGAGGAACTTGTCCAGCGTGCCGCCACACGTGAGCACCGCGTCCGACATCCGCCCGAGCACCTGGTTGAGCACCCCCACCACCTGCTCCGGCGGCAGGCTGTCCGCCAGGCCGGTGAAGTTGCGGATGTCCGCGAACAGCAGCGTCACCTCGCGCTTCTCTCCGGTGAGCACCACCGCGTCCGCGCTCTTGAGAATCTCCTCCACCACGGCGTCGGAGGTGTAGCGCGCGAACAGCTTGCGCATGCGCTCCGTCTCGCCGGTGCGGCGCACCACGCTCTCGATGCGCGCGGCCAGCTCGTCCATGGAGGCGGACTTGTTGACGTAGTCGTCCGCGCCGGCGCGCAGGCCGCGCACGCGCTCCGCCTCCACGTCGTTGGCGGTGAGGATGATGACGGGCACCGCGTGGCTGGGGCCCTCCTTCAGGCGGTGGCACAGCTCCACGCCGTCCAGGCCCGGCATCTCCAGGTCGCTGAGGACGATGACCGGCTGGAGGCGGCTCATGCTCTCCAGGGCCTCGAAGGGGTCCTGGAAGCAGAGGACCTCGTAGCCCAGGGCCACCAACCCCTCCTGCACGAAGGCGCACGCCAGCGGGCTGTCGTCCACCACCACCACGCGGCGGCGTCCGTCCGAGGCCGGGCGCGGCAGGTCCTGGCGCCCGGCGATGCGGTTCTGCAGCCCCAGCGCCTCGTAAATCTGCTTGTAGGTGCAGTGGCCCAGCTCCACGAGGATTTCGCCGAGCTTGCGGCCGTCGCGGCGCTGACGCGCGAGCGCCTCGTCGAGCTGCGCCAGCGTCACGTACTTGAGGCCCACCAGCAGCTCCCCCAGCGCGGGCTGCAGCGGGCTCGTGTCGTGGTGCAGCCCCAGCGCCTCGCCCAGCGCGTCCTGGATCTGCTCCCGCGTGACGTAGCCCAGCGAAATGAGGGCCTCGCCCACGCGCTGCCCGGTGAGGGCCTGGAGGGCGAGCGCCTCCTGCACCTGACCGGGCGAGACGATGCCCAGCTTGAGCAGCAGATCACCAAACAAGGGGCTGGAAGCACTCATGGTGGGCGAGCGTACCCCACGGCCCCCATGCGCGGGGAGCCCGGGCGTCACGGCCGGGCGCGCGGCGCCACGATTCGCAGCTCCATGCGCCGGTTGGCCTCGCGGCCCTGCGACGTCTCGTTCGTGCCGACGGGCTTGTCGGGGCCAAAGCCCCACGCCTCCAGGCGGTCCGGCGGGACGCCCTGCTCCACCAGATAGTCGCGCACGGCCTCCGCGCGGGCCCGCGTCACCTCGCGCTGCACGTCCGGGTCGCCGCGGTTGTCGGTATGGCCCTCGATGGCGATGACCCCGAGCCGCGGGTGCGCCAGCAGCACCTGGGCCACGTTGTCGAGCACCGGGTGGGAGCGCGGCAGGAGCGTGGCGCGGCCGGGCGCGAAGGCGATGCGCTCCAGCAGCTCCAGCCGGTCCGGGCGGATGATGACGAGCTGCTTCCGCGTGGCGGCGCAGCCCTGGTTGTCCGCCGCGCCCCGCTCGCGCGGACAGTTGTCGCGGTGGTCCGGCACGCCGTCCCCGTCCACGTCCCGCTCCGGGCACCCGCGCAGCGACGGGAGCCCTTCTTCATCCGGGCACGCGTCCTCCTCGTCCGGCACGCCGTCCCCATCCGCGTCGCGCAGCGGGCAGCCGTCGCGCGAGGCCGGGCCGGGCTCATCCGGGCACTTGTCCGCCGCGCCCTCCACGCCGTCCCGGTCCGGGTCGTCGATGGGACAGCCCTGGCGCTCCAGCGGGCCGGGAACGCGGGGACAGAGGTCCTTCGCGTCCTCCACGCCGTCCTCGTCCGTGTCGCGAAAGGGGCAGCCGTCGCGCGAGGCCGGGCCCGCGTGGCGCGGGCACTTGTCGAGCGCGTCCTCCACGCCGTCCCCGTCCGTGTCCCGCACCGGGCAGCCCTGGAGCCGCGCCAGCCCGCGCACCGTGGGGCAGGCGTCCTCGCCGTTGGGGATGCCGTCGCCGTCCGCGTCGAGCGCGGGGTTCAGCTCCGGCCCATGGCGGCAGGCGGGAGCGAGTCCGCCCAGCACGGCGGCGACCAGGACGAGTCGGAGGAAGGCGCGCGTCATCCACGGGAACAGAGCGCAGGCCCCGCGGGCTGTCCAGGCGCTCAGGCCGGCAGGGGCAGCTCCACGGTGAAGGTGGAGCCCCGGCCCGGCTCGCTCGACAGGCGGATGGTGCCGCCGTGGGCCTCGACGATGCGCCGGGTAATCCACAGGCCCAGCCCCAGGCCCTTGAAGTGCTGCACCGACACGGAGCGCCCGAACTGCTCGAAGATGCGCTCCTGCTCCTCCGGCGCCACGCCGATGCCCTCGTCGTGCACGGCCAGCCGCGCCAGCCGCCCCACCACGTCCACCGACACCGTCACCGGTCGGCCCGCGCCGTACTTCGCCGCGTTGGACAGCAGGTTCACCAGCACCTGCTCCAGTCGGAGGCGGTCCCACTGCCCCACCACCGGGCGCTCCAGCACCAGCCGCACCTCGTTGCCCGCGAGCGCCAGCTCCTCGGACATGCGCTGCACCAGCTCGCGCGTCAGCGCCGCGAGGTCCACCTCCTCGCGCTTCAGCCCCAGCCGCCCCGAGCTGAGGCGCGAGACGTCCAGCAGGTCGTCGATGAGCAGCCCCAGGCGCTGGCCCGCCCGCGCGGCCCGCTCCGCGCGCTCCGCCAGACCGTCGGAGGCCACGGCGTCGCGGGCCATGCGCGCCAGCAGGTGAATCTGGAGCTGGAGCGCGTTGAGCGGCGACTTCAGCTCGTGCCCCGCCACCGACAGCAGCTCGTCGCGCGCCTTCACCGCCTGCGTGGCCGCGCCGTACAGCCGCGCGTCCTCGATGGCCAGCGCCGCGCGGACCGCCAGGCTCTCCAGCAGCGCGCGCTCCTCCACGGAGTACTCGCGGCCCTGCGCCTCGCGCATGACGCCCAGCGTGCCCAGCACCCGGCCGCGCACGCCCAGCGGGACGATGATGACGCTGTGCGGCCCGTAGCGCTGGAGGAAGAGCCGACCCTCCGGCACGCGCTCGTCGCGCAAATCATCCGCGTGCAGGCGCGGCAGGAAGAGCGTCTGGCCCGTGGCGGCCACCCGGCCCGACAGGCCCTCCCCCACGCGCACCGGGCCGCGCAGCATGGACGCGTCCAGCACCTCGCGGGCCTCCGCGTCCGGGTGGTGCACCGTCACCACGTCCAGGTGCGTCCGCTCCTCGGAGAGCAGTTGGAGCACGCACGCGTCGCCCAGCGCCTCCGACACCTTGCGCACCAGCACCTCCAGCACCGAGGGCAGGTCGAGCCCCGCCTCCGCGATGAGCTGGCTGACCTGCACCAGGACGTGGAGCCGGGCCGCGCTGCGGCGGCTCTCCTCCTCCGCCGCGCGCGCCTTGCGGAACAGGTCCGCGTTGTCGATGGCCAGCGCCGCGCGCCCCGCCAGCTCCTCGGCCAGCGACAGGTCCGGGATGTCGAAGGGCGGCGAGGACGCGCCGCGCATGAACGTCAGCACCCCCAGCGTGCGCTGCCGCGCCACCAGCGGCGTCAGGATGAGCGAGCCCACGCCCAGCTCACGCGCCGCCGCGTACAGCCGGCCCGCGGGCGAGCCGGCGTCCCCAGGCTCC
Organism: Pseudomonadota bacterium; assembly: GCA_023426545.1. Lineage (GTDB taxonomy): Bacteria > Myxococcota > Myxococcia > Myxococcales > Myxococcaceae > Myxococcus. The sequence continues at coordinate 31,124 of JAFAAN010000159.1, read as the reverse complement.
TCGGTGGGCCGGGCCATCATCCAGGGGCGGCCGGAGGCGAGCACCTCCGTCAGCAGCGTGGGGCGACCCTCCTCGGGGGCGAAGCGCAGCAGCTCCAGCCCACGCGGCGCCACCTCGGGGTTCTCGTAGAGCACCGCCAGCCGGCGCACCACGCCGTCCTCGTACGAGTCCACCGCGCAGCCGTCCGCGAAGTGCCCCAGCGCCAGCCGCGCCACGCCGGCCACCGTCTCCTCCCAGTCCAGCGAGGCCGACACCAGCGCGCTCGCGTCCGCCAGCAACCGCAGGCGCTGTCCGGCCGCCTCCGCCTGGAGCCGCGCCGAGCGCTCGCGCTCGTACAGGCGCGCGCGCTCCAGCGCCTGGCCACACTCGCGCCCCAGGCCGGTGATGGAGGCCCGCTCCAGCGCCGAGAAGCGCCGCGCCTCGGGGAAGCCGAAGCACAGCGTCCCGAAGGCCTGTCCCTCCACTTGAAGGGGGAGGAGCACGACCGCGCGCAGCGGCCCGGGCGACACCAGCGGCGCCAGCCAGGGCAGCGCATCGCGCGCCTCCGCCGCCGTCTCCAACCAGAGGGGCTCGCCCGCTGGCGCCGCGCCCAGGTCGCCCGGTTCCGCCACCCCGAGCGGCGAAGCCCACCGCGTGTCAGGCGCCTCGCCAACGGGGTCCGTTCCGGACAGCACGCGCAGGAGCGCCAGCCGCGCGTCAGGCGCTCCATCCACGGGGCCCGCCCCCGTCCCGGGCAGCACCCGCAGCGGCGCCAGCTCCGCGTCGGACAGGCCCACCGCCGCCTTCAGCGCCACCGTCCCGTCCGGCTCCACCAGGTGCACCATGCCCGCCACCGCGCCCGCAGCGGGCAGGCCCTGGTCCAGCACCACGCGCGCCACCTCGTCCCGCGTGAGGGCCCGCCCGAAGGCCTCCGTCACCGCCTGGAAGCGCCGCAGCCGCGCCACCTCCGCCTCCTCCGCCTCCGCCCGGGCGGCCAGCACGGAGTGGCGCAGCGTCTCCGCCATGCGCTCGCGCTCCAGCGCCAGCACCGCCAGCTTCACGCAGAGGCCGAAGCGCTGGAGCTCCCCCTCCGCCGGACGCCATGGCTCGCGGAAGAGCACGCCCAGCACGCCCGCCGCGCCCTGGCCGGACGCGAAGAAGAGCGGCTGCGACAGCAGCGACACCGCGGCCAGCCGGCGGCGTGCCTCGGGCTCCGGCGCCAGCAGCGCGTCTCGCGACAGGTCCATCACCACCGAGGGCTGCCGCGGCGCTCCCGGCCCGGGCGCCCGCTCCAGCAGCCGCTGCCCGCAGACGGCCGCCGCCTGCGCGTCGACACCCTCCGTGGTGTGCGTGCGCCAGTCTCCCGCGCCGCTCCACCAGCAGATGAAGGCGCCCGAGGCCCCCAGCGCCGCCGAGGTCTGACAAAGCAATTCCTCCAGCACCGCCAACACGGACGGTGCTGTCGACAGCCGCTCCAGGGCCCGCGACATGCGGTCCACCGCGGCGCCCATGGTCGTCTCGGGCACCTTCATGCCCCACTCCCCCCGCAGGGACGTACGGCCTCCCTGCCTCGAAGCCTCATCCTCCCACGTCCAGCGAAGCGTGGAAACCGTGCAGAACCCGTCCTGAAGTACGGGGTTCCCGAGGCGCCTCAGTGCTCGAAGACGCGGAAGACGGCGAAGAAGATTTCAACGACGATGAGCAGGACGATGACGGCCTCCAGCGTATGGGAGCGGTCGATGTCCACGTCGCCCTTGAGCAGGCCATACGTCTGGGCCAGCAGCTGGTGCTTGCGCGTGACGGAGGCCTGCCAGGCGGGGATGCGCATGCGGCGCACCGCGCTCTCGTAGACCTTGGCCAGGTAGAAGTCTCCGATGATTTTGAGGCTGTTCTCCACGCGCTCGATGAACTCGTTGAGGTCCACCAGCGTGGAGAGCGTCCGCCGCGCCAGCGTGCGGTAGGGGCTGCGGAACAGCGTGGCCCAGCCGTGCCGCGCGGTCTGCACCTTCTCGTGGATGCGGGTGATGTGTGCGTCCAGCCGCTCGTCGTAGTAGCGGAACTCCAGGAGCTGCGCGTTGGCAATCTCCAGCAGGTCGGGAATGTCTCGCGAGCCCGAGGGCTCGTAGACGAAGGCGCTGTTCCAGTCGATGACGACCAGGTCGTGGATGGTGTAGCTGAAGCGCGACTGGAGCACGGATTCGCTCTCACGCGGGGACAGCGGCACCGCGCCGCTCTCACCCAGCAGCAGCCGGGCCAGGTCCGCCTGCTTCAGCAGCTCCTCCGCCGTGGGGTTGCCGCGAATCTCCTCCGCGAAGATGACGGTGTAGCTCTCGTTCTGCTCCCACAGGTGGGGCGCCTGCGCGGCGGGGGCGATGGTGCGGCGCACGCCCTCCACCAGCTCCAGGGCCAGGTCCTCCAGGGCCTGACTGTCATAGAGCTCGTCCGCCATGCGGGTGAGCTCCTCCAGCGGGGTCCCCGGGAGGACGGGCACGCGGAGGATGATGGACGCGGCGCCATGGTCGAACAGCCGCGCGGTGGCATCCACCGTCACGGGCCCTTCACGCAATGCCAGAGGCCGGCGGCCCAGCTCATACGCCAGCGGCGGGTTGGGGAGCTGAAGGTACTGACTGTTCTCCCGTGACAGCTTGAGCCGGCGTGAGTCCTCGGTGAGCACGCGGCGCGCGCGCTCCAGGTCCAGCTCCTCCGCGATGTCGAAGGTGCGGTAGCAGAGGACGTACGCCTTGTCGAAGAGGAGCGGAGCGGCAGCGTCCATGGTCCGTAAAGGTTACCCCTCGGCCATGACACGCAACGCCATTCCCCGCTGGCATGCGCGACAGTCGTCACTTCTCGCGCACGGCCGTGCCGCAGTGGACGGCCGGAACGCCGCCCTCCCGCCGGGAGGCCGCTCAGGCCCCGCGGTGACGTGGCGGCGGCGGTGACAGCTCCGTGCGCACGTCCCACAGCTCGGGGAAGAAGCGCAGGTCCAACGCCTTGCGCAGGAAGCCCACGCCCGACGAGCCGCCCGTGCCCTGCTTGAAGCCGATGATGCGCATCACCGTCATCATGTGGCGGTATCGCCAGAGCTGGAAGCGCTCCTCGGTGTCCACCAGCTTCTCGCACATCTCATACGCATCCCAGTGCGCATCCGTGTCCTGGTAGATGCGGCGGAACACCTCCACCACTTCCGGACTCTTCTCGTAGGGCTTGCGCCAGTCACGCTGCACGTGGCTCTGCGGCACGGGGTGTCCCATGCGCGACAGGTGGCGCAGGAACTCGTCGTAAAGGCTGGGGGATTCGAACAGCCGCTCCAGCTCGCCGTGGACGGCCGGGACGTGCCGGAAGGGCATCAGCGCCTGGGCGTCCTTGTTGCCCAGCAGGAACTCCAGCGCGCGGTACTGGAAGCTCTGGAAGCCAGACGCGCTGCCGAGCGTGTCGCGGAACTCCAGGTACTCGTTGGGCGTGAGCGTCTCCAACACGCTCCACTGCTCGAAGAGCATCCGCTGGATGTGCGCCACGCGCGCGAAACTCTTGAACGACGGCTCCAGCCGGTCCGCCTGCACGTAGCGGATGCAGGCACCCAGCTCGTGGATGAGCAGCTTCATCCACAGTTCGCTCGTCTGATGCTGAATGATGAACAACAGCTCGTCGTGGTGCGGCGGCTGCGAACGCGCCACCTGGGCCGACAAGAGCCGGTCGAGCTGCAGGTAGTCACCGTACGTGGTCCTTCCGGCCAGGTCGGTGATGATTCCAGGCTCCAAATCGCGTGTGTTCATGGGCCCGGGCATTCATGCTCGTGCAAGCCCCCACGGGCAAGTCTCTCCCGCATGGGCGGACCCCGATTCCTCTCTCGACAACAGAGCGGAATGGCGGGGGCGCGGTCACTCTCTGCCCGGGCCGGGGCAGCGTGCCGCTGGCTAGCCTGCGTGCCCAGCCTGAGCGGCCGCCGCCAGCGCCTTCGACGCGGCGCGTCCGCGCGGCAGCTTGATGTCTTCCACGCTGTCCGGGTCGGCGTAGTCCTTCCAGGCGCTCGGGCGGCGGTTGGTCTTCTCCAGCATGCGGAGCTTCTGGTAGTGGGCCGCGCAGTAGCCCTTGGTGCGGCTGGGCTTGCCGCAGCCGATGATGGCGCACGCGCGGGCGCCGTCAGCACCCGCCGCCGGCTTGCGGCCACGGCGCTTGCCAGCGGCCGCGGGGGCCGCCACCACCGTGCTGCGCGCCGCGGCAGGGCGGCCCGGACCACGACGACCCGCCTTGGCGGCCGCCGGAATCTGCGCGCCGAACAGGGGGCCCACGACCTCGGCCAGGGGCGCCAGGCGCTCGGCCACGTTGCGGAGCGCGTCCAGATCCGCCGTGCCCTCCTCCAGCCGCGCGACCACGTCACGCAGCGGCTTGAGCTGGACCTCGATCTCATTGCGGATCATGTCGCGAAACGCTTTATCCACGGACATTCGTTGAATCCTCACCTGGGGAACGACAAGGGTAATGCAGTACTAAGGGGGGGCTGATGCTCGATGCTTGTGATGCTGCCCATACCCATACCTTCCAAAAAAGGTTTTGTCTAAAGGAAGAGATAAAAGTTGTGACTGAACAACGGACCCGTCGCCCCGTTGTCGCAGGTCTCACCTGTTTCCCGGCGGCGCCGGAGGCCCGACCGTCTCAATGGTGAGACTCCGGAAGGGGGGCTCCCGCCCCATGGGACACCGGGGGACGCGGCTGCAGTTCCTCCCGGGTGGCCGATAAATCACGGCGCAGGTCGTCCAACGCCAGGGAATCCAGGGCCGTCATGAGCTGGGGCAGCAGCGCATTCTCCACTTCTTGGAAATGCGCCACCACCCGGTCTTCCAGCGTCAACAGACGGGCCTGCCACTCGGGATGGCCCGGTGGCAGCGCTTCCAGCTCATCCATCAACTCTCGCATGGTGAGATGGTCTTCCTGCTGCTCACGGCAGCGCTCTCGGCCCGCCACCCGCGCCAGCACCGGATGGAGGCAACGCTCCTCCAGGCGCGAGTGGAACCGCAGCAATGCCAGCAGCTCCGCCTCCGCCTCCCTCGATGCCTCGGGCTCCGCGCCAGACGCCAGGCGCTCGAAACGCGCCTCCAGCTCCCGGTGCTGGCCGACGAGACTATCGAAGGGGCTGTCCATACAGCCAACGTTCAGCATCCATCGGGAAGCAGACAACCTGAGTATGCCTGCAAGCGGGCATTACGCAATCTCCTACCCTGGCGCCGCCGCCGGGGTTGGCGCCGCCGTGTGCCTGAGCGCCCGCCAGCCAGGAGATAGACAACGGCTGCCGGGGAGGGCTGGCATCCCCATCCTCTTCCTCTATGGAAGCCCCGCTCGCCAGCCAGCGCCGGTCCGTCGTGTTCCGGCTCACCGGGCAGGGGGCGGCGCTGTCCGCCCGGTCCCACCGGGCCTGGCCGTCCGGTACGGAGCACCTGTCATTGCAAGGCCTGGAGGTGCTCGTGGGCAACCCTGGCGTCTGGGGTTACGAGACACCTGTCTTCTTTCAGCTGATCCATCCGCGCACCGGCCGCCCTCCCTTGAGCCTGACGGAGCAAGGTTTCTTCCGCGTCCCGCTGATCCGCGCCGTGCGGTCCCCAGGCGGGGAGCGACTATGCGTACGCCTGTCCGATAACGCGAAGTATCGGGAGACGTTGGCGGTGGACCTGAAGCCCCCTGCCCTGGCTCGCATGCAGCGCTTCCCGGAGGGCCACGCGGAGGTCGCGCCCGAGGCCCGCCCCTCATCTGGCGCTGTCACGCCACCGCCGGGACGTGCTGGCCACGGACGCCCTGCCGCGACGCCGCGCGCTGCGGCGGCCCAGGCTCGTCAGCCAGAGCAGACGGGAGGACCTGCTGATGCCGCTGCGCGTGGCCCTCCGCGCGGCCCTCTTCCGGCCGACCAACCGCAACGGACAGGTCGCCTACTGATTCCACTGACTCCATCGCGCGCTGCCCTCGCGCGGCCGGGCACCGCCCCGGGGCCCGGCTGGCGTTCGCCCACGGCGCCAGCCACCTGCCCTCCCTTGCGTCACCCAGACGCCTTCGACGCCCCCGCCAGAGACTTCCTCCGACAACACCTGGACTGAACAGGACGCCCCTCCGTCATGGCCGCCGCCACCCATCTGTCCCGCACCGCGTTGCTGTTCCTCGCCCGCAAGCCCGCCTTCGAGGACGCCGCCACCCGCCTGCGCCCCTTCCGGCGGCTGGCCTCGCGCTTCATCGCCGGCGAGACGCTGGAGGAGGCCGTAGACGCCGTGAAGGCGCTCTCCGCCCAGGGGTTGCTGGCGTCCTTCGACCACCTCAACGAGGCCGTCCAGACGCCCGAGGAGACGCGCGACGAGGTGCGCGAATACCAGCGGCTGCTGGCCCGCATCGACGCGGTGGGCATACACGCCAACGTCTCGCTGAAGCTCACCCAGTGCGGACTGCTGTTCGACGCGCCCCTCGCCCTGGAGAACGCGCGCGCCGTGGTGGCCGACGCGGCAGCCCGCGGCTCGTTCGTGCGCATCGACATGGAGGACAGCTCGGTGACGCAGGTGACGCTGGACCTCGTCCGCCAGCTCCGCGCCGAGTTCGGCGAGCCCCACGTGGGCGCCGTGTTGCAAAGCGCGCTGCGGCGCACGGAGCAGGACGCGAGGGAGTTGTGCGCCGAGCGCATCCGCATCCGTCTGTGCAAGGGGGCCTATCTGGAGAAGGCCGACGTGGCCTTTCCAGACAAGGGCGAGGTGGACGCAAGCTTCATCCGCTGCATGCGGGTGCTGCTCGACAGCGGCGTGTATCACGGCATCGCCACGCATGACGAGCGGATGATTGAAGCGACGCTGGACTACGGGTCGCGGCGCGGCCTTCCGCGCGGCGCGTTCGAGTTCCAGATGCTGTACGGCATCCGCAGGGACCTGCAGGAACGACTCGCCAGGGAGGGTCACCCGGTGCGCGTCTACGTGCCGTACGGACGGCACTGGTACCCGTACTTCATGCGCCGGCTGGCCGAGCGCCCCGCGAATCTGGGCTTCATTCTGCGCAACCTGGTGCGTGGGTAGGCGCCGTGCGAGTGGCCTCGCAAGACGGGTGGGGCCCTTCCACCCCCCCACCCCGCACGTGAAACACGCGCTTGAAACACCAGACCCACGCGCCTCCCGGCCCTTGGTCGCACATCTCCCAACGCCAACTGCGAATGCCCGCGCGCAAGGGCAGTCATGCCAGGCCCACCTTGCCCCACTGGCACCTCGGTGCGCCGCCACATGGACGGCGCGGGCCGCGTGTCTCGTGACGTGGAGGGTTCATCCGCGGCCGCATGGAAAAGGGCCCGTGGGCTTGCCCGCCCCCCGTGCGTCCCTTCGAGGGCCCGGGGCCGCCAACCTGGCGCCGCCCCGCGTCCCTAGCTTTCCGACATGGCGCCGCCCATCGAAGACCACGCGCTCATCGGAGACACCCACAGCGCCGCGCTGGTGGCGCGGGACGGAACCATCGACTGGCTGTGCTGGCCGCGCTTCGATTCGGATGCCTGCTTCGCGGCGCTGCTGGGCAACGAGGCGCACGGGCTCTGGCGCATCACCCCCACCGCGAACGTGCGGCGCGTCCACCGCCGCTACGTGCGGGACACCCTGGTGCTGGAGACGGAGTTCCACACCGACGCCGGCACCGTGCGCCTGTGCGACTTCATGCCGCTGCGCGAGGACGCGCCGCAGCTGGTTCGCATCATCGAGTCCCTCTCCGGCAAGGTGCCGCTCCACATGACGTTCGCGCCCTGCTTCGGCTACGGCGACCGGACGCCCTGGGCCCGGCTGCTGCCCGGGGGCATCAGCGCCAAGGCCGGCCCGGATGCGCTGCACCTGGCCACGGACGTGCCCCTGCGCCTGGAGCGCAGCCACGCGCTCGCGGACTTCAGCGTGTCCGAAGGACAGCGCCTGACCTTCACCCTGTCCTGGTACCCGTCCCACCTCCACCACCCCCGGCAGCCGCCGGATGCGCTGCGCCAGCGCGAGGACACCGTGCGCTGGTGGCGCGCGTGGGCCCACCGCTGCATCCACCAGGGCACGTGGCGTACGCAGGTGGTGCGCTCGCTCATCACCCTCAAGGCGCTCACCTACTCCCCCACGGGGGGACTGGTCGCCGCGCCCACCACCTCGCTGCCGGAGCGGCTGGGCGGCGTGCGCAACTGGGACTACCGCTTCTGCTGGCTGCGCGATGCCACGCTCACCCTGTTGACGCTGCTGGACGCGGGCTACACCCAGGAGGCGCTGGAGTGGCGAGACTGGCTGCTTCGCGCGGTGGCCGGCGAGCCCGACGAGCTGCAAATCCTGTACGGCGTGGCCGGTGAGCGCCGCGCCACCGAGCTGGAGCTGCGCTGGCTGCCAGGCTACGCGGGCTCGCGCCCCGTGCGCATCGGCAACGCCGCCGTGAGCCAGCTCCAGCTCGACGTCTTCGGCGAGGTCGCCGACTGCCTCTACCATTCGCTCCGCCATGGCGTCAGCGCGGACGACGAGGCATGGGACGTGAGCGTCCACCTGCTGCGCTTCGTGGAGCTGCGCTGGGACGAGCCCGACGAAGGCATCTGGGAGGTGCGCGGCGGGCGGCAGCAGTTCACCCACTCCAAGGTCATGGCGTGGGTGGCCATGGACCGGATGGTGAAGATGGCGCAGCTCCGCGGCATGCGCGGCGCGCAGGTGGAGCGGTGGCTGGCGCTGCGCGCGCGGATGCACGCGGAAATCTGCGCGCGCGGGTATGACGCACGCCGCAACACCTTCACCCAGGCCTTCGGCAGCGACGCCCTGGACGCCAGCCTGCTCGTGATTCCGCTGGTGGGCTTCCTGCCTCCCGAGGACCCGCGCGCGCGGGGCACCGTGGAGGCCATCCAGAAGGAGCTCTGCTACGACGGACTGGTGCGCCGCTACCACACGCACGAGACGCGGGACGGCCTCCCGCCAGGGGAAGGCGTGTTCCTGGCGTGCAGCTTCTGGCTGGCGGATGCCCTGGCGCTGCTGGGGCGCAAGCACGAGGCACGCGAGCTCTTCGAGCACCTGCTGAGCCTGTGCAACGACGTGGGCCTGCTGTCCGAGGAATACGACCCGGCGGCCCGGCGGATGGTGGGCAACTTTCCGCAGGCCTTCAGCCACCTCGCGCTGGTGGGCACCGCGTTGAACCTGTCGCGCGAGGGCGGCCCCAGCCAGCAGCGCAGCCACTGACGCGCGCCCGGCTCCGTCCGTATGGAAAACGACAAGCCCCGGCACGCGGTGGGCAGCCGCCCACCCCGCCCGGGGCCTGGGACCGCGGCCCCGTCCACGAGAGACGGGGCCACGCGGTGACTAGAAGTAGCCGCCGATGGTGGAGGCCACGCTGAAGTTCACCTCCACCTCATCGCCCAGGCCGAAGGCCAGGCGCGGGCCAGCGCCCACGAAGAAGTGCGGCGTCACGTGGAAGAGGAAGGGCGCGTAGCCCTCCAGGATGACGGTGACGTCGGCGGACAGGGCCTGGTTGGCGAACGGCAGCAGGTTGTCGCCGATGTACAGGGACACCTGCCCCTTGGGCCACACCGACACGCGGTCGGACAGGGCGATGTTGTAGCCGATACGCGCGTTCAGACCGAAGGCCGCCAGGGTGTCACCAGAGCCGAAGAGGGTCCGGAGCTGGAGGCCGCTTCCCACGGACAGGTTCTTCTTGAGGAAGTAGTCCGCGCCGGGCTCCAGGAAGATGTAGCCCACACCGCTGCCCTGCGTGGTGTAACCCAGGCTCGCGGAGGCGTCCGTGCTGATGACGATCTGCCCCTCCTGCCCGAAGCTCCCCGACGACTCCTGCGCGCCGGCGCTCATCGACACCATGACGCCCGCCACCGCGGCCAGGCTCTTCCAGTTGTTTGCCTTCATGAGACGTCCCTCCGTTGCGTAGGCCCGGCCCCCATGTCCGGGTGCTCGGCGCCCTTCTAGCCAATGGGCGCGACAGAACATCAACTATTTCGTCATGGTTGTGAACAGTCCTGCCGCTGCGCTGTAGGGACCCGGCGGATGTGTACGTCCATGCACTTGCCGGAGCCGGCCGTTGCGAGCCGCCGCCCCCCACCCCATGACGCGGGGCTCCGTACCGAAAGGACGCCCCGCATGTCGCTCCGACCCCGTCTGTCCGCCCTGCTCCTCGCCACGGCCCTGCTCCCCGGCGCCGCCGCCGCGCAGGCCCCGTCGGCCGCGCCCGCTCCCACCAAGGCCACACCGCGCGAGCCCCCCGCCGCCTCGCGCGTGCGCACCGAGCCCCTGAAGCCCCAGCGCCAGGAGGTGAAGCTTGACGCGCTGCCCAAACCCTTCGCGACGCGGAGCGCGTCGAAGAGCCCGACCGTCATCCGCCCGCCGCCCGACGCCGTGCTGCGCGTCCCGGAGGGCTTCGCCGTCAACGTGTACGCGGAGAAGCTGGACGCACCGCGCTGGATGACGCTCTCACCCGAGGGCGACGTGCTGGTCGTGGAGAGCCGCGCCAACCGCATCCAACGCCTGCGCGACGCCCAGCGGGACGGCGTCGCCGAGACGCGCGAGCCGTTCGCCAGCGAAGCCAACGGACTGAACCTGCCCTTCGGCATGGCCTTCAACGACACCCACTTCTTCCTGGCCAACACCCACGAGGTGCGGCGCTACCCATACCAGCGCGGGCAGGGGCCGCTGACCGGCAAGGGTGAAGCGCTCACGAAGCTGCCGGGGCTCGGGTACAACCAGCACTGGACGCGCAACGTGCGCGTGGCGCCGGACGGGCAGCGCCTCTTCGTCACCGTGGGCAGCGAGACGAACGTGGGCGTGGAGCCGTCTCCGCGCGCCTCGGTGCTGGTGATGGGGCTGGACGGCCAGGGGCGCGAGGTCTTCGCCAGCGGCCTGCGCAACCCGGTGGGCCTGGACTTCCACCCGCGCACCGGCGAGCCCTACAGCACCATCAACGAGCGCGACGGCCTGGGCGACGACCTGGTGCCGGACTATCTCACCCGCCTCCAGCAGGGCGCCTTCTACGGCTGGCCCTACGCGTATCTGTCGCCCAGGAACGTGGACCCGCGCCGCACCCGGAATGGCAAGAGCGAGCGGCCGGACCTGGTGGCGAAGACGGTGACGCCGGACGTGCTCTTCCCGTCGCACTCGGCGGCGCTGGGGCTGGTCTTCTACAGGGGAACGGCCTTCCCGGAGCGCTACCGCAACGGCGCCTTCGTGGCCTTCCGCGGGAGCTGGAACCGCTCCGAGGGCACTGGCTACAAGGTGGTGTTCGTGCCCTTCAACGCGCAGGGCCGGCCCGAAGGCGGCTTCGAGGACTTCCTCACCGGCTTCCTCGTGGACCCGAAGAAGCCGGAGACCTTCGCGCGCCCGGTGGGCCTGCTGGAGCTCCCGGACGGGAGCCTGCTGCTGACCGACGACGGCAACGGGCGCATCTACCGCATCCGCTACACGAAGTAGGTCAGTCGTCCCAGGACAGGGTGTACTCGCTGTCGAGCAGCGAGGTCTGCCCGCCGCGCACCTGGATGTCCTGCGCGCCCACGGCCCGCAGGGCGCCTTCGAGCATGCCCTCGTTGTAGGCCACGGGGGTGAAGATGCGGCGCATGAGGATGCGGCCCGAGCGCGGGCCCGTCCACGACACCTGGAGCGCTCCGAAGTTGATGGCCATGCGGTAGGCCTCGGGGAGCATCTCCATGAGGCGCTTGGGCTCGCCGCCCACCTGCTGCCGCACCTCGGCGCCGAACATGGAGTTGATGAAGGCCAGGGTGCCCTGCACGCCGAGCTGCCGCATGGCCTCCTCGATGCCGCCCAGCTGCGGCGCGAGCAGCCGGGCCGCGGAGAAGAAGACGCGCATGAAGGGCGGGACGGGGTAGAGCTCGGTGGTGTCCAGCTCCGCCGGGTAGTCTCCCTCCTGCTGGATGCGGGCCACCGCCTGCTCACCGCCGAGGAAGCGCACGGTGTCGAGGACGGCGGCGAAGTGCATGCCGCGAATCCCCTCGGATGCCTCCACGAGCGCGAGCCGCGCGCTCAGCTCACGCTCCACATCCTCTGGCGTGTCCCACTTGCCGCGCTCCATGCGCACCTCCCGTCTGAAAGCGCGCGGGATGCTGGCACAGCTTCGCCACCCGCGCGAACTCCCAGCGGGGACGCGCACGGCGTGTGATGGGGCAACCCACCTGAGATGTCCGGTGGCCGACGGAGCTCAGGGCGCGGGCTCGACGGCGGGCGCGGATGCCTCGCGGCGAAGGCGCGCGTCGAGCACGAAGGTGCCGAAGGGCAGCAGCGACGCGACGAAGGCGCCCAGCACGCGCACGATGGACCAGCGGTGGGCGATGGCCACCTCCATGAGCGTGAAGAGGTAGAGCACGAAAAGCAGGCCGTGGGCCCAGCCCGTGTACTTCACGGGCAGTGGCATGCCGGCGGCGTACTTCAAGGGCATCGCGATGAAGAGGAGGGCGACGAAGGACAAGCCCTCCGCGAGCGCCACGGCACGGAAACGTCCAAGAGCGGTCTTCAGCATGGGATTCTCCCTCGCCTGTTTCCCATCCCCGGACGCCCGGGTCCATGAGTCAAGGTGACGCAGGGGGTGCCTGGCTGCTGGCCCGCCGGGACGGTACGCTCGCGCGAGGACGCCGGGGCGAACCCGATTCCGGAAGACTGCCGTGGGGGGCTCATGAGGCACGGCTATCGTGATGGCTGCATGCTCGTGATGGCGCTGGCCATCGCGTGCGGGAGTGGCCGGACCTACTACACACCCCTGGAGGTATCGAAGCTCGATGGCCATGACGCCTTGCTGGTGGCTCCAGGTCCCTGGCCTCGTGTTCCCGCGGTCCTCTCGGATTCATCGGGTGTCCCGGACGCGCTGGTGCTCCCCACGCTCACGGCATTGATGGAGCTCCCGGGCAGCGCCGGAGCTTGCGATGCGAGCACCGGGAGGCCCCGCCCGGATGCCACCGAGTACTGCGTCGCCATCTATCGGACGCCTGAAGACTGGCGGATGTCCTGGCCGCTGCGCAACGTGGCGAATGCCTCCGGGACGTGCCAGCCACCATGGGGTGGCGTGGAGGACGCCGACTTCGGCCGGGACCTTCCCATCCTCGGATATGCACATAACCACCCCTGCGGCTCTGGCCCCAGCAGTCAGGACCTCGGCGTCTGGCCTCTCGCGAAGTCCCGTGACGGCATCTGGGTCATGGTCACGTATGGAACGACGCCCTCGGGGAGGCTGGCACGTGACGCGCGAGGCGAGTTGATTCCCGCCTGGGGTTGGCTGGCCACCGGCGAGCGACACGCCCCACGGTTCTACAAATGGAACCCGCAGGGACAGGTCTACCTGTGGAACGACGCCCTGAGGCAGTGGCGGTTTCATGCCACCTGCCGACCTGGGCGTCCCAGCACGTTCATCCCCCGAGGTGTCCCTCCCGATTGCCCTCCAGCGCCACGCCACTAGTCTGATTACCGGTGCCCCCATGTTGAGCCCCCATCACCTCATCATGCTCGTCACACTGCTCGCGGACGGAGGCACTCCGCCTGTCCTGGCGCGCGACTCGGGCACAGCTGCCGAAGCGACTTCATCCCGCCCGACGCCAGCCCTCGGGCGCATGGACGCAGCCACCCCACCATCCACGCCAGCTGCCTCGACCGCCGTTCCCTGGCCCGAAGAGGAGCTGGAGCCGCTCGGCACGCTGGATGGTCCCGCGGTCCTCGCCGCGCATGCAGTGCTGCAGGAAGTGATGAAGCGCTTTCCAAAGGGGGCGGCGAAGACATGCGCCTTCTCACCGCGCACCCTGGAGCTCGTCATTGCCTACCAGTCGGGGTGGCATTTCGTCCGGGTCAACCGCCGTGTCGACAAGTGCCCGGAGTTCGGCCCAGGGGTGATGCTGGAGTACGACTGGTTCGAGTTGTACGCCGTCTCCCCCGAGGGGCGCGTGGAGCGCTACCCCGCCATGCCGTGACGACTCAGCCTCACCGTGACGGCAGCGCGATGCCGTAACGCAGCAGGTCCTCCGGCGTGTTCACGTTCGCCAGGGAGCGCAGGGTCGGATCCACCGAGCGCAGCGCGGCCTCTGGCAGCAGGCGCGCCCGGACGCGGGCCAGCAACTGGCGCATGGAGGGGTCCTCCCCCAGCGCCTCACCCCACGGCCCCTCCAGCACCGACCGGTACACCGCCAGCAACGGCTCCAGCCGCCCCTCGACCTCGAAGCACACCGCGTCCACGTCCTCGTCCCGCGCGCCCAGCAGCACCTCGAGCACCTCCGGCGCGATGAACGGCATGTCGCACGCCACCGCCACCACCCACGGCGTGCGCGCGGCCACCAGCGCCGCATGCACACCGCCCGGCGCGCCCTTGCCAGGCACCACGTCCGCCACCGTGCGCAGCCCGAAGCGGGCATAGGGCCCGGGCGCGTTCGCCACCAGCAGCACGTCCCCGAAGCACGGCGCCAGCGCCAGGAGCCGCTCCAGCACCGTGCGCCCCTCCACCTCCAGCAGCCCCTTGGGCACACCGGACAGGCGCCGCCCCTGGCCCCCCGCGATGATGGCCAGTGTCACGTCCGGATATGCCGTGCCGCTTCGCTCCATGCCCGTGCCTCGCGCGCGCCCCACCGCCACCATATCCCTCCTCCGGCGCACGCCCGCTGGGGAGGAAACCGGACGGAGCATCCCGTGCCGCCGTGGACACGGCGCGCGCCCCACGGCATAGGCTGCGACGGTCCATGCCGCTCATGCCCCTCAGCTCCGCCCGGCAGGCCGCGCTCGACGCCATCGCCCCGGCGGCCCCCGAGCGCGTGCCCCTGCTCGACGCGCAGGGCCGGTTCCTCGCGACCCGTGTCATCGCGTCGCGCTCGCTGCCCGGCTGCGACAACTCCGCCATGGACGGCTGGGCGGTGCGCGCCGAGCAGACCCGGGGCGCCACCCGCGACCGGCCTACGCGCCTGCGCATCATCGACACCGTCTTCGCCGGGGCGCTCCCCACCGCACACCTGCGGCCCGGCGAGGCCGCGCGCATCTTCACCGGCGCCCCCCTTCCCCCCGGCGCCGACGCCGTCGTCCGTCAGGAGGCCGCGCGCCCCACCGGAGACGGCACCCATGTGGACGTCTTCATCACCGTCCCCGCCGGCAACGACATCCGCCGCGCCGGAGAGGAGGTCGTCACTGGCGCCCCGCTCTTCGACGCGGGCCAGCGCGTGGGCGCCGCCGTGCTCGGCGTCCTCGCGTCCATGGGCGCCACGGACGTGTGCGTGCGCCCCGCGCCCCGCGTCGCCGTGCTCGCCACGGGCGACGAGCTGGTCCCCCCCGGGACGCCCGCCCTGCCCCACCAGGTCTACGAGAGCAACCGCGTCCTCGTGGCCGCGCTCGCCCGCGACGCCGGCGCCGACATCCGCGAGCTGGCGCACGCCCGCGACGACGAGGACGCGCTGCGCGACGCGCTCACCCGGCTCGCGCCCCGGGTGGACGTGCTCATCACCACCGGCGGCGCCTCCGTGGGCGACAGGGACTGTGTGAAGCACGTGCTCACCGCGCTGGGCGCCCGCTTCTTCGTGGACGGCGTCGCGCTCAAGCCCGGCAAGCCCGTGGCCGTGGCCCGGCTGGGCGACACCGCCGTCGTCGTGCTGCCCGGCAACCCCGGCGCCGCCACCGTGGCGTTCGACCAGCTCGCCCGCCCGCTCCTTCTCAAGTACCAGGGCGTCACGGAGGCGCGCCGCCGCGTCCGCGCCCACCTCTCCGAGCCGCGCCACAAGCAGGCGGGCCTCACCTACCTCATCACCACCACCCTGGAGGCCCGCGGCGGCCTCGCGCCGCGCGCCCTGCTGCGGCCCCAGGGCGCCGGGCAGATCTTCCAGAACGTCCACGGCGAGGGCTGGGCCATCCTCCCCCCGGGCCGCGCGGACTTCGCGGCGGAGGACCCCGTCGACGTGGAGCTCTTCGACGGGCCCCGCTACGGCCCCGTGGAGCGCCCCGCGTGAGCCGCGTGCCCGCGCTCAGCGTGGTGGGCTGGTCCGGCGCCGGCAAGACGACGCTGCTCACCCGGCTCATCCCGGAGCTCGCCGCCAGGGGCCTCCGCGTGGCCGTGGTGAAGCACTCCTCGGACGCCCACCCGCTGCACCGGCCCGGCAGCGACACCGCCCGCTACCAGGAGGCGGGCGCGCGGCTCGCCGGCTTCGCCTCGCCCTCCGGCGTCCAGCTCACCACCCACGCCGCGCCCACTGAAGCGCTGCCGGCGCTGCTGGAGCGCTGCGCCGGCGCGGTGGACCTGGTCCTCGTCGAGGGCTGGAAGGACGGCCCCCTGCCGAAGCTGGAGGTCTGGCGCAGCGGCCTGGGCCCACCGCTGGCCCCCGCCCGCCCGGAGGTCCTCGCGGTGCTGTCCGCCGAGCCCGCGCTCCCTCCCGGCTTCCCGCCCCACCTGCGGGTGCTGAGCCCCGAGGACGTGCGCGGCGTGACGGACCTCGTCCTCGCCCACCTGCGCCCTGGCCGCCGGGCGCCGCTGCCCCCCGGGGACGCCCGCGGCGTCACGCGCCGCCCCGTGCAGCGGTGGACCGGCGCCGCGCTCACCCCGGCGCGGGAAGACGACGTCGCCGTGGAGGAGCCCCTGGAGATTCGCGTCAGCGGAGAGCCCGTGGCCACCACCATGCGCACCCCGGGGAATGACCGCGAGCTGGCCACGGGCTTCCTCTTCGCAGAGGGCATCCTCCGGAGCGTGGACGACCTGGGTGGCCTGGCGCACTGCGGACGGCCTGGCGAGGAGGGCTGGGGCAACGTCATCGAGGTCACCCCCGCTTCCGGCGCCATCCTGGACGTGGAGCGCGTGAGCGCCGCCCGCCGGGGCACCCTCACCACCTCCGCCTGCGGCGTGTGCGGCCGGCGCAACGTGGACGACCTGCTCGCGGTGTGCCCACCCCTTCTGCCCGGGCCGGTGCTCCCGCCCGACGCCGTGGCCCGCGCCACCGAGCGCCTGCGCGACGTGCAGCGGAACTTCGCCCGCACGGGCGGTGTCCACGCCGCCGCCGCGCTCGACGCCGAGGGACACCTGTTGGCCGCGTACGAGGACGTGGGCCGCCACAACGCGGTGGACAAGGTGGTGGGCAGCCTCGTGCTCGCGGGCACCGTGCGCGCAGATCGGCTCCCGCGCCCGCCCCCGCTGACACGTCAGCCCGCACTCCTCGCGGTCAGCGGACGCGTCAGCTTCGAGATCATCCAGAAGGCCGCCATGGCCCGCATCCCCATCGTCGCGGGTGTCTCTGCGGCCAGCTCGCTCGCGGTGGACCTGGCGCTGCGTGCCAGAATGACGCTGGCGGCGTTCGTGCGGGACGGCCGCTTCAACGTCTACTGCGGGCAGGAGCGCCTGACGCAGCGCTAAGCCCCTGAAACTCCAGTTCCCCCTCCCGGCCTCCTCCGGCGGCGGACGCGCTCCGTCAGAGCGGCATCGTAAATGCAATCCATCCGGCGCCAGGACGCCGGAGAGCCGCGGCGCGACGCGAGGTGTTCGTGGTATTCGGGGACCCCCGACCAGAGTAGGGCGAGCGCAAGATTTCACATGCTGTCACGTCTTACTGACGCGGTAGGGGTTGCAACGCGCCGCAATATCAGGCAAAACTGGTTTCCTTCCGACTTAAATATTTTTAGCCTCAACGGCGACCTCTGTCTGGACTGCACAAGAGTCAACAGAGGGGGGTGGACACGATGAGCGGCGCAACGGCAAGTGCGGCGGTGGTCGGTGCTCCTGGGTCGGCCAACGCTCCGGGACACGTCGTAGAAGAGGTGCAGGGGCCACCGAAGCTGGCTCCGGGGTTCGCGGCGAAGCTGAACCTGACGGTCGACCTGGTGCTGCTGTCCTCGGTGCTCGCGGGCTCCGCGTGGCTGAGCGGTGAGCTGTCGGCGAAGTCCGGCTGGACGGTGCCGGGGCTGGTGCTGGCGGCGTGGGTGGTTTGGATTGTGACCGGCACCGCGCTGTGCCTTTACGACTCGCGCTTCGCCGAGCGCAGCAAGCTGGACCACATCGCGCTGGTGTCGGTGACGACGCTGGCGGTGGTGACGGTGCTGGCGCTGGGCAGCGTGGCGCTGCCCGAGGTGGTGACGACGCCGGTGGTGGGGCCGCTGCTCTTCATCTTCTGGCCGGTGACGCTGCTGCTGCGCTTGTTCGTCTTCCAGCCGGTGGCCTCGCAGGAGCGCCCCATGGACGCGGTGCTCATCGTGGGCACGGGCGCCATGGGCCGCTACACCGGTGAGGACCTGGCCCAGCGCGGCCGCCGGCAGATCCTCGGCTACGTGCGCTTCCACGACGACATGGGCTCGGTGGGCGAGCTGCCCGGCCCCGTCATGGGCTCGGTGGACGACCTGGAGCACATCCTCCGCAACACCGCGGTGGACGAGGTCTACATCGCCGGCAACACGCTGAAGCAGGGCGAGTCCATGCAGGCGGCCATCAAGCTGGCCGAGCGCTTCGGCGTGCCCTTCGCGCTGCCCGCGCACAGCTTCCGCCTGGACCGCGCCCGCCCGGTGGAGCGCCGCGCGGTGTCCGACGGCTTCCTGCACTTCGCGGCGGTGAGCCCCAAGCCGCACCAGATGGCGATGAAGCGCCTGTTCGACATCTGCGTGTCCTCGGTGGCGCTGTGGGCGCTGCTGCCGCTGCTGGCCATGGTGGCGCTGGCGGTGAAGCTCACCTCCAAGGGCCCCATCTTCTTCAAGCAGCTGCGCGTGGGACAGAACGGCAAGCCCTTCTACATGCTGAAGTTCCGCTCCATGGTGGTGAACGCCGAGGAGCTGAAGGAGAAGCTGGCCGCCCTCAATGAGCAGACGGGCCCCGTCTTCAAGATGAAGCACGACCCGCGCATCACCGGCATCGGCCGCTTCATCCGCAAGTTCTCCATCGACGAGCTGCCCCAGTTCATCAACGTGCTGCGCGGGGAGATGAGCATCGTCGGCCCGCGTCCGCCGGTGCCCAGCGAGGTGGCCAAGTACGAGACGTGGCAGCGCCGCCGCCTGTCCGTGCGGCCCGGGCTCACGTGCATCTGGCAGGTCTCCGGCCGCAACCAGATTTCCTTCGAGGAGTGGATGTACCTGGACATGCAGTACATCGACCACTGGAGCCTGACGAGCGACCTGCGGCTGCTGCTCCAGACGGTGCCGGTGGTGCTGACGGGCCGCGGCGCCAGCTAGCAGGCCACCAGGCGACCCAACCTCCACGGGGGCGGCATTGACGTGCCGCCCCCGCTCGTTTTCTATGCACCCGGGCAGTCCTGGCAGGCGCCGGGGCCGCACGCTCCCACCGTGAACAGTCCCAGCCATTCCATTTCGCAGGACGCAGGCGAGCGCGAGCGCTCGCATGACGCGATGGGCGCGGTGCGCAACGGGCTCCAGCTCGGCGGCTCGCTCCTGGCCACGTACGCCATCGCCATGGGCGTGCGCTTCCTGCTGCCCGCCCACCTGGGTCCGGAGAGCTTCGGGCGCTTCAACTACGCCGACAGCTTCTCCGCCGTCTTCTTCATCGCCACCCACCTGGGCCTGGAGATGTACATCCGCAAGGAGGTGTCGCGCAGGCCCGAGCACGCCAGCGACTTCTTCGGCAGCACCCTGCTCTTGCGGCTGGGCCTCACCGTGGTGCTGATGGGCGTCATGGGCCTGCTCATGGCCCACTTCGACGAGCCCCCCGAGGTGCAGCGGCTCGTCCAGGTCTTCGCCCTGGCCCAATCCCTCATCATCATCAACGCCTCCGTGGCCGCGCTGCTGCACGCCAAGGGCAAGGTGGCGGGGCTGTCCGTCTCCAACATCGTCACCAAGCTGGTGTGGGGCGGAGGCCTGCTCGCCGTCGCCATGGCGGGCCTGCCGCTGCCGTGGCTGGCGGTGCCGCTGGTGGTGTCGGAGGCGGTGAAGCTCGCGGTGGGCTGGTACCTGGCGCGCGAGCACATGGGGCTCACCTTCAAGGTGGACATCCCGGCGACGCTGAAGGTGCTCAAGGCCAGCCTGCCCTTCTTCATCACCGGCGCGGCCCTGACGGCCAACGGCCGGCTGGACGTCATGATTCTGGGCATGCGCGCCAGCCACGAAGAGGTGGGCTGGTACGGCGCGGCGTGGAACATCGCGGGCCTCACCTTCTTCCTCAACCCGGTGTTCGGCTGGGTGTTGATGCCGCTGGCGTCGCGCGCCGCCGAGCGCTCCGAGGCGGAGCTGACCCGGCTCACCCGCCGCGCCATGGAAGGCACGCTGGCCGTCACCGTGCCCATGATGATGCTCATCGTGCTGGGCGCGCCGCTGTGGGTGGGGCTGATGGGCGGAAAGTTCGCCGAGTCCGCCATGCCGCTGCGGCTGATGTCGCCGCTGTTCGTGCTGGCCTTCGTGACGATGAACGCCGGCCTGTGGCTCACGATGACGAACCGCGAGTGGTGGGTGACCATCACCAGCGTCGTCGGCAGCGTGATGCTGATTCCCCTCTTCAACCTCCTGTTCGTCCCGCTGCTGCACTCGGCCCTGGGCAACGGGGGCGGCGCGGCGGGCACGGCGCTGTCCATGCTGCTGATGGAAATCTGCGTCACCATCAGCCTGCTCGGGCGCATGGGCTCGGCGGCCTTCGACGCGCGCCTCCTGTCCATGATGGCCAAGACGGCCGCCATCTGCGTGGCCATCGCGGTGCTGGACCAGACGGTGCTGGCCCCGCTGAACCCCTGGGGGCGCCTGGCCCTGGAGGCGGTGCTCTACGTCGTCGCGGTGCTGGCCACCGGCGCGGTGCGCCCGCGCGAGGTGCTCCAGGTGGTGCGCATCGCCCGCCGCCGAGGAAACCCCGCGCCCGAGCCGGCCCCCGAGGCCGCGCCTACCCCCTGAGGAGGGTCCCGCCCCCCATGCCTTCCACGCTCCGCCAGCCCGCCTCCGCCTCGCGCCGCCCCTGGCGCACGCTCGCCTGCGCCGCGCTGCTGCTGCTGGCGCCCGCCTGCCGGGGCCTGGGCAAGTACACGTGGGTGGATGACTACCAGGAGAAGCCCCCTCCGCTGGACGCGGCGTACCGCATCGCCGCGGGAGACCTGCTCAACATCCGCGTGTGGAACCAGGAGTCCCTCACCACCCAGGCCCGCGTGCGCGAGGACGGCCGCATCAGCCTGCTCTTCCTGGATGACGTGGAGGCCGCGGGCCACACCCCGGCCCTGCTGTCGCAGCAAATCCAGACGCGGCTGAAGGACTACATCAACCACCCCGTCGTCACCGTGGCGCTGGAGATGGCGCGCCCCATCAAGGTGACGATGATGGGCGAGGTGAACCGCATCGGGCCGCTGGAAATCGAGCCGGGCGCCAGCCTGCTCCAGGCCCTGGCCGGCGCGGGCGGCTTCACCGAGTACGCCCACAAGGACCGCGTCTTCGTGATGCGCCAGGAAGAAGGCGCCGCGCCCGTGCGCATCCGCTTCCGCTACGACGACCTCATCCACGCCGAGGGGCGCGCGCCGACCTTCCGCCTGCGCCCCGGCGACGTGGTGGTGGTGGAGTAGCCCGTGCTGGGGACGGCCCTCACCGTCGCGTGGCTGGAGGTGTCCTCCGCCTCGGTCAGCTACGCGACGGCGGCGCGCGTGGACTCGCGCGTGCGCTCCAACGAGGACCCCTCGCCGGACGCGCCCCGCGTCGCGGGCGACACGGACGTCACCCCCCTGCTGGGCCTGGAAATCCGTGACGGCAACGCCGCGCTCCAGGTGGAGTACGCCCCGCGCATCAGCCTGCGCGAGGTCACCGCCCGCGCCCGCACGGAGCTCCAGCACACGGCCCGGCTGGCCGGCCTGTGGCAACCCGAGCGCGGCCTGTCCCTGCGCCTGACGGAGGAGCTGGTGCTGGGCAGCGTCAACCTCCTCACCGCGGACCTGGGCGCGCTGCCCGGCGGCCCGGGCTCGGACCCGGGCGGGCCACTGCCCCCCCCGGGTAGCGGCGGCCCCCTCCAGCCGCTGCCCCAGGCGGACACCGTCTACTTCCTCTCCTCCGCCACCACGCTGACGGCGGACACCGGCTGGCTGGGGCGGCGGTGGAACCTCACCGGCTCCGGCGGCTTCTCCATCAGCGGCGGCCTGGACGGGCCCGCCCGCGAGGCGGTGCCCCTGCAGTACGGCCCGCGCGCCGACGCGTCCATCAGCCACGCGCTGTCCCCCCTGAGCGCCCTCACCACCTCCGCGGCCTTCTCCTACGCGCGCTTCTCCACCGGGGCGAACAACACCATCGTCACGCTGCGGGAGGCCTGGGGCCACCGGGTGGACCGGCGCACCGCGCTGGAGGCCGGGGCTGGCGTGAGCGTGGTGCACTCCCTCCCCGTGCCCCCGGCGGAAGGCGAGCCCGAGCCCGGCCCGCTGGACGGGCCCCGGACCGAGCTGCTCCCCAACCTGAACCTGGGCGTGAGCCACCGGATTCCCTCGCGCACGGCGGACTTCAACGGCCGGGCGGACCTGCGGCTCGTGCCCTTCACGGACCGGCTGACGGCGCGCGTCTACCCCCGGGCGGACCTGACGTTGACGGGCACGTGGGCGCTGGGGCCGCGCGTCCAGGTGTCCGCCATTGGCGGCGGCGCCACCGCGGTAGGCGGAAGCAGCGGCGACAGCATCCTCTCCGGCGGGCTGACCGGTTCCTGGATTCTCACACGGTGGGTCTCCGTGGATACCGACCTGCGCGGGACGTGGAGCCGCTCACCCGAGCTGCCAACGGCGCGGCTGACGTGGGCGGCGACGCTGGGCCTGTCCGTGCGGCAAACTGGTATCCTCTGAGGGCTGGCGACATGGCGAAGCTCATCTTGATGTCCGTCCTCATCCTCACCATCGCCCTGCCAGCCAAGGCGGCGAGAGATCCGCATCCCATGCGGGGGCTGAAGAAGGCCATCCTCTGGTTCGTCCTCTTCAACGCGGCATACACGTATGGCGTCCTCGTCTGGGTGCCAAGGCTCGGGTTCGGCTGAGCGAGTTTCAGAAAGAAGGTTGACGAAGGATGGAGTCCGACCTGCACACGGTCCTCCTCGTGGAGGACGCCCCCTTCTTCCGGAAGATGCTGGGCGACTACCTGCGGGACATGGGGTTCAAGGAAGTGGTGGAGCTGCCCAGCGGGCGCGCCGCGCTCAAGCACCTGGAGACGGCCTCGCGCCCGGCCCTGGTGTGCCTGGACCTGACGCTGCCGGACATCTCCGGCTATGACCTGTGCGAACACATCCGCCGCACGCCGACGCTGGCGGACGTGCCGGTGCTGGTGGTGAGCGCGCGCGACCTGCCCGAGGACAAGGCCCACGCCGAGGAGGCGGGCGCCAACGGCTATCTGGGCAAGCCCTTCACGCAGGAGGAGTTCACCCGGCGGGTGCAGTCGCTCCTCAAGAGCAGCGCGGCGAGGAGGGCGCCGTGACGGTCCCCGCGCCCGGGGCTCCCGGGCCGCGCCCCCCGTTGATGCCCGCGCCGCAGCCCGCCTTCACGCCGGAGCGCCCGGAGACGAACGCCCCAGCCGACCTCATCGACTGGGGCTTCGTCATCGACGCGGCCTTCTATTTGAAGAACGCGGTGCTGCGGCACTGGTTCCTCGCCCTGGTGGTGATGGGCACGGTGTCCGCCCTGGCCGTGGGCGTCAGCAAGGTCATGCCGCGCAAGTACCGCGTGGAGACGCGGATGCTGACGCAGCGCAACTTCATCATCTCCTCGCTGGCCAACCCCGGGCGCTCCATCCCCGTGGACGCGGACCAGCCCACGCGCGCCGCGTGGGAGATGGTGATGAAGCACGACAACCTCCGGTCCATCGTCGCGCAGGCGAAGCTGGTGGAGTACTGGGAGCTGCAGCGCTCGCCGCTCGGCCGGCTGAAGGAGAAGGTGCTGCGCAAGCCGCCCAAGCCCATGTCGGACGAGGACAAGCGCGACGCGCTCACCGCCATGCTGGAGCAGGCGATGATCGTCGGTGTGGAGGGCGGCACGGGCACCGTCTCCATCGGCGTGGAGTGGAGCGACCCGCAGCTGGCGCTCAACATCGTGGAGGCGGCGCAGCAGAACTTCCTGGACATGCGCCAGGCGGCGGAGATGGGCGCGGTGTCGGAGGCCATCACCATCCTGGAGAAGCAGGTGGAGGAGGAGGCCCTGGGCATCCAGCAGGCGATTGCCCAGCTCAACGCGGCGGTGAAGCGCGTGGAGGCCCGGCGGAAGAAGGAAGAGGCGAAGCAGGGGCGCCGGGGCAACCCCGTGGCCGCCACCAACGCCGCGCTGGGCATCAACACCGACCACCTGCTGGCGCAGATGCGCTTCATGATTCAGACGAAGCGCCGGGCCATTGGCGACGTGGAGGACTTCCGCGCGCGGCGGCTGACGGAGCTGCGCAACCAGCTCTCCGAGCAGCGCGTCATCTACTCGCCGCAGCACCCCATCATCACCGACCTGGAGCAGCGCATCTCCGCGCTCCAGGAGGACTCGCCGCAGCTCGTCGCGCTGCGCTCGGAGATGACGGAGCTCATCAACGAGTACGTGCGCAACGGCGGCGACCCGGCGGAGCTGGAGTCCGGGCTGGCCACTCCGGCTCTGGGAGGCGCGGCCTTCGGCGGCCCGGCCATCTCGGATGACCCGGAGGTGTCGGTGGCGGCGGACAAGGTGCGCATGCTGGTGATGCGGCACCAGGAGAAGATGCGGCGGCTGGACCAGGCGCGCACGGAGCTGGAGATTTCCCGCGCGTCCATGAAGCACCGCTTCAGCGTGCTGTCGCCCCCCACCTTCCCGGAGCGGCCGTCCAAGCCGAAGGTGCAGCTCATCGTCGCCGCGGGCGTGGTGGGCGGCATCGGCATGGGCATCTTCGCGGCGCTGGCGCTGGACATCATCCGCCGGCGCATCCTGGAGAAGTGGCAGGTCGAGCGGATTCTGAAGCTCCCGGTGCTGGCGGAGCTGGAGCGCCGCTAGCGCGCGCTCGGGGGTGCATGTCGTGACATCTTGGACATGGCTGGACGTGGCGCTGTGCGTGGTGCAGCTTCCCGTGGCGGTGGCGTGTGGCTACCTGCTGAGCCTGACGCTGCTCTCCTATCGGCCGCGGCCGCCGACTGCGCGCGTCGGGCCGAGGAAGTTCGACATCATCATCCCCGCGCACAACGAGGAGCTGGGCATCGCCCGGACGGTGGCGAACCTGTCCGCGGTGGACTACCCGGCGCACCTGCGGCGCATCATCGTGGTGGCGGACAACTGCTCCGACGCGACGGCGCAGAAGGCGCGCGAGGCGGGCGCCTTCGTCCTGGAGCGCCAGGACACGACGAAGCGGGGCAAGGGCTATGCGCTGGCCCACGCCTTCGAGTTCAGCCAGAAGGACGGCTTCGCCGAGGCGGTGGTGGTGGTGGACGCGGACACGGTGGTGTCCCCCAACCTGCTGACCGCCTTCGCCATGCGCATCGAGGCCGAAAAAGCGCCCGCGCACGCCATGCAGGCGCACTACGGGGTGATGAACCCCACGGCGTCCTGGCGCACGCGGCTGATGACCATCGCCCTGGGCATGTTCCACAAGGTGCGCTCGCAGGGCCGCGAGACGCTGGGCGTGTCGTGTGGCCTGCGCGGCAATGGCATGTGCTTCACGCACCATGCGCTGGCCCAGGTGCCGCATGACGCCTTCAGCGTGGTGGAGGATTTGGAGTACGGCATCCGCCTGGCCCAGAACGGCTTCCGCGTGCACTACGTCTGGGAGGCGGAGGTGCAGGGGGAGATGGTGTCCGGGGAGAAGCAGAGCCGCTCTCAGCGCCAGCGCTGGGAGGGCGGGCGCGCGCAGATGCGCAAGCTCCACGGGTGGCCGCTGCTGAAGGAGGGCCTCCGGAAGCGGGACGGCACGCTCCTGGATTTGGCCATGGACGTGCTGGTGCCGCCGCTGAGCCAGCTGGTGCTGGCGGCGGTGGGCTGCGCGGTGCTCGTGGGGGCGCTCGCCCTATGGGCCCGGGAGCCGATGCCGTGGGCGCTGGGCGTGGCGGGCTTCAGCGTGGCGAGCCTGGGCGCGTACGTCCTGCGCGGCTGGTGGGTGTCCGGGGTGGGGGCCCGGGGGCTGTTGGACCTGGCCTGGGCGCCCGTCTACGTCGTGTGGAAGGTGTGGCTCATGCTGCGCGGCCCCGGCGCGGAGAAGCGCGGCGAGTGGGTGCGCACGACGCGTGAGGGGGAGAACCGGTAGCGGGTTCTGGGTGCACAGAACTCAAGTTGGACTTGAGTTTTGTGCAGATGGGCGTCGCGGCTTGCACGGGCCAGGACGTCGCCGTGCAGAACGCTGCTGGGCTGCGCGGCGGCGCATGGCTCACCCGGCCTGCTGAATCAGGCAGTCCGGCGGACTCATTCTCTCGTCAGTGCCCAACGTCCCTGGGGCGCCTCAAGTAGCGGGAGCCCCCGCACCGCGCGATGCGAGCACGCAGCGGAGCATCCCTGGACATGCCCCAGGGCGGTGTTGCTCCCTGTTGTCCGACCAGGGTGATAGACGCATGAAGCGGGGCCGTGCTTTCCAGCCCGCCATGCGAAAACGGAACACCCCAGCCTCTCTGATGGGCATCGTCGCCACCCTCGCGCTGGGATGCTCCAGCAGCGCCACCGGCACCGCCAGCCGCCGCGATGCGTACGCGCTCGCGACCTGCTCCGACACCGTATCGTGCTGCATCCAGCGCAACCCGGGTGTCCCCGAAGCGTGCGGCCTCACGGCGAGCGAGGCCGCCCTGTACATGGCGGGCGTCAAGACGGCCATGGACGAGGCCGCCAAGGAAGAAGAGGCACCCGTTGTCTGGGACGACGCTCACAACGCGGACCTTCCCGAATGGCGGCGCGAGTGCATTCGGTTCTACGGCGACTGCAAGACGGAGCCTGGGTGGACGGGCCCTTGCTACGAGTGTCTGCGTCGCTGCGAGGCTCAAGAAGAGTGGCCCGTGTCGATGTGCAAGCCCGGAAGAAAGACGCGGAGGAAATAATGGACGACAGCCCCGATTGGGACCCGGTGCGCGCCCTCGCACATAGCGTGTTCAATCAAGGCATCCCGCTGGAGCTGACGGATGACGTGCGGAGCTTGCTCAGGCGCACCGCGCGAGAGGTGGCCATCAGCGACGCAGACGCCGCGCTACAGACCGAAGCGGGCGCAACGGAACTTCTGAGAGAAGCCATGCGCCGAATCAAGGAGGGCTCCTGGCGCCTGATGCGTGCGCTTCACCGCATGTACCAGCACAAGCGCGCGGGTGACTTCGACAGCGCCCGCCAGGAAATGCGGGATGTGCTCGCCGAAGAAGTGGTGCCCTTCTACCGCGACGTCGCAGCCGGGCAGCTCGAAGACCTCGACGACGAGCCGTAACGACAACAGGGGGAGTCGCCCAGGTGCGCCGTCAAGGCCGCGCACAACGTCAGCGATGGGAGGGTGGGCGCGGTTGCGCAGGCTGTCATTGCTTGAGAACGGCGCGGCACGGGCAGCAGAAGCAGCTTGGGCAGAGGAGGCAACGCGGATGGCCGTGCTCACCCAGGGCGGACGCAAGCTCCACCAGGAGAACCGGCTCTTCCCCTGGTGCGTGGTGACGCCCGCCGTCGCACGTCGTTTCGTCACGGATGCTCGATGCTGAAACCGTGATGAAGATGCGAACCCCTCATGACGTTCGTGAAGAGTGGTTTCTGGAACATGCACACCTCTTGTTTCTCGGAGGTGATTCGCGATGCATTCCTTCGCGCGCAGTGTGCAGTGCATCCTTCTGTTGCTGTTCGCCCCTCCCGCGTTGGCTCAGCCCGATGCCGGCACGAATCCGAACACCAGCACCCTCATTGGGACGGTCCTCAACGCAAACAACGGGCCTCCCCTCGCCGATGTCACCGTGGCCGCGAGTTCGTCCAGCCTTCAGGGCGGGCTGAAAGCCGTGACCGATGCACAAGGGCGCTACCGACTCTCCAGCCTTCCACCGGGTGATTACACGCTGACGTTCGAGAAGCAGGGGTTCAAGCCGTACACACGCTCCGCCATTCAGCTGCGACTCAACCGGACCGTCGTCGTCAACGTGGAGCTACTCCGCGAGGCGCCCGATGAGGTGGTGGAGATCGTCAGTGCTCCAACGACCATCGACGTGGGCTCCACCGTCATGGGGGTGAACGTCGACCAGGAGTTCATCAAGCGCATCGCCGTTGCGCGTCCGGGTGGTCAGGGCGGAGCGACCCGCTCCTACGAGTCCCTGGCCGAGCTCGCGCCGGGTGCCCAGAGCGCCAGCTACGGCGTGTCCATCAACGGTCCACCGGCCTCAATCCTGCCCGCGCAGCCCGTGGGACGTCCGGCGCCGCCGACGCCTCCGCGCGCGCCTCAGCTCGTCCTCGGCGTCGTCGAGTCCCCTGCGCCCGCCGTGACGCCCACGCCGGTCTCCCCCTTCCACATGTACTTCCAGGGATACGGCGTCAATCCCACCATCAACACGGAGGAGGAGCGCTTCTCCACCTTCTCCGTGGACACAGATTCCGCGTCGTACACTCTGACGCGCGCCTACCTGGAGCGCGGCAGCCTTCCGAATGAGCAGGCCGTCCGCGTGGAGGAGTTCGTCAACACCTTCGACTACGGCTACACGCACCAGGGCAGCGCCCCCTTCAGCGTCCAGGTGGAGGGCTTCCCGTCTCCGGTGCGCAAGGGCTACCACGTGGTCCATGTCGGCGTGAAAGCCCGGGAGGTCAGCCGCCCGCAGCGCAAGCCGAGTCACCTCGTCTTCGTCATCGACGTGTCCGGCTCCATGAACCTGGAGAATCGGCTGGGCCTGGTGAAGCGGGCACTCCACCTGCTCGTGAACGAACTGGATGAGCGAGATCAGGTCTCCATCGTCGTGTACGGCTCCACCGCGCGTCAGGTGCTGGAGCCCACCAGCGCCACGCACCCGCACATCATCCGCGCCGCCATCGACAGCCTGTACACCGAGGGCGCCACCAACGCGCAGGCGGGCCTGGAGCTGGGCTATTCGGTCGCGGCCTCCCATCTCGTGAAGGGTGGCATCAACCGCGTCATCCTCTGCTCGGACGGCGTGGCCAACACCGGGCTCACCCATGCCGACAGCATCTGGGAGCGCATCCGTGCTCGCGCGGCGAAGGGCATCACCCTGTCCACCGTCGGCTTCGGCATGGGCAACTACAACGACGTGCTGATGGAGCGCCTGTCCCAGGTGGGCGAGGGCAACTACGCCTATGTGGACCGGATTGAAGAGGCGCACCGCATCTTCGTGCGCAACCTCACCGGCACGCTCCAGGTGGTGGCCAAGGACGTGAAGCTCCAGATGGAGTTCAACCCGAAGGCCGTGTCCCACTACCGGCTGCTCGGCTACGAGAACCGCATGCTCACCAAGGAGCAGTTCGCCGATGACCGCGTGGACGCAGGCGAAATCGGCGCGGGCCACACCGTCACCGCGCTCTACGAAGTGAAGCTGACCGAGCCCTCCGCGTCCTTCGGCACGCTGCGCATCCGTTACAAGGCGCCCGAGGGTGGCAACTCGAAGCTCATCGAAAAGCGGCTGCCGTCGAGCGTCATCCGTCCCGCCTACGGCCGCGCCACGCCGCCCACGCGCCTGTCCTACGTGGCCGCCGCCTTCGCCGAGAAGCTGCGTGGCTCCTACTGGGTGCGCCCGCTGACCTATGACGCCCTCTTGTCCTTCTGGGAGGAGATTGGCCAGCCCCTGAAGGCGCGCGAGGACGTGGCCGAGCTGGGCGCCCTCATCCAGAAGGCCCGCGCCCTGGACCATCGCGAGGACCGCTTCGAGGCCTTCGCCCCCGTGAGCACCATGGACTTCGACCGCGTGCCCACCCTGCCCTGAGTCCCGCGTCCGCGCCTGGCGTCAGGCCCCGCCCATGCCGGGGCATTTCCGCCAGGCGCGAGCGCACGCTCCCGTCAGGGCGCCGTGTCCAACCCCGCCGCGAAGAGGACCGAGGCCTCCGCGAGCTTCACCGTCTCCTGCTGCTTCAGGTGGAGCACCCGCATGTCCTTGAGCGAGCGGAACGCGTCCAGCAGCTCCAGGATGCCGCCGCGGCCCTCGCGGTAGGCGTCCTCGGCCATGCGCCGCACCGTGGGCAGCCGCTCCACCACGTCGTGCTCCAGCCGCGCCAGCGCACCCTTGCGCCCCTCCAGGACAGCATGGGCCCGGGTCAGCTCCGCGCGCGCCTCCGCCAGCTCCGCCTCCAGCGCGCGGGCCTCGGCCTGCATCTCCGCGGACGCGCGGGCGATGGCACCCTGGTTCCGGTCGAAGAGGGGCAGCGGCAGCCCCACGCCCAGCATGGCGATGGTGCTCTTGTCGTTCCGCGTGAGCATGACGCCCGCCGCCACGGACGGCACTGGCAGCCGCTCCCTGCGCGCCACGTCCAGCCCGCCCCGCGCCACCGCCTGCCGCGCCCGCGCCGCCACCAACGACGGTCGGCGCTGCTGAGCGGACTCCCACAGGATCGGCAGGTCCGGCAGAGACGCGGTGGCCCCCAGCGAGCCCTGCGCCCTCGGGTGCCACCCTTCGATGCCAAGCAGCGCCGCCAGTCGGCCGGAGGCGTCCTCCACGCTGGTGCGCGCGTTCAGCACCTCCACCTCCAGCGCGCGGCTCTCCACCTCGATGCGCTCCACGTCGTACCGGCTGGAGTCACCCGCGGCGGCGCGCCCCTTCACCACCTTCTCCACGCGCCCCAGGTCCACCGCCGTCTCCTCCAGCACGCGCAGCTCCTCCTGGTTCGTCAGCAGCGCCGCGAAGGCCTCGCGCACCGCCAACGCGCGCTCGGCCAGCGAGGCCTTCACCCGCGCCTGCTCGGCGGACACGTTGCGCTCCGCCAACTCGCGGCGCACGCCACGCTGCCCGAAAATCATCAGGGGCTGCTCCAGTGACAGCTCGTGCACCACGGACGAGCCCGTGTTCACACCCGCGGCCAGGAGCTGCGTGCCGTAGCTGAACGACGGGTTGGGCAGGACGCTCGCCTCGACCCGGTCCGCCGCCGCCACGTCCACGCGCGAGCGCTCCGCCGCCGCCCACGGGCTCCGCTCGTCCAGCAGCGACAGCGCCTGCTCCAGCGTGATGCGCTCCGGCGGCACTGCCTCGGACCGCTTCTGCTCCAGCGTGAGACGCTCCGTCGGAGGCGACGCCACCTGCTCCGCCCGGGAAGCCCCCGCCGTCAACAGGCACAACACACTCCATGCGGTGAAGTGCCTCATTCCGTGACCTCCGCCTCGCCCTGAACGTCTTCCGTCACCAACGACAGACATGAAACTCCCTCTGGACTGAAACTCCGCGCGGCGCCGCGCGGC
>JAFAAN010000122.1 GCA_023426545.1 Pseudomonadota bacterium | reverse complement strand
CCCTTGCCGCCCCCCCCCGCGGCGACGATGCGCCCCAGCGGCGCGCGGCGCGTGGGGCCTCCCTTCGGCGCGGGGGGAAGCGGCGGCGGCTCCACGGGCTCCAGCGCGAGCGACTCCCCCGGCGGCGCGATGACGGCGCGCGTCCCATCCTCCAGGACGGCGACGTGCTCGACACGCCCCGCCTCGACATGGGCCGGCGTGTAGACGCCATACGGCGCGCCGTCCGAGGGGGGCGCCGTCATCGTGAAGCCCGGGTAGCTGCCCAGCGCCAGCTCCACGGCCGCGCCGCTGAAGGCCCGCCCGACGACCTTGGGGTCGGCGTCCTTCGCCACCACGCGGAGGAAGGCGGCGGCCTGCTCCTCGGTGGCCGCGTCCTCGCGGTCCGTCCGCGTGAGCGTCCACGTCAGCTCGTTGGGTTTGCGCGTCAGCGCCGCCTCCAATTGCTCACGCGCCAGCCGCGCCTTCTCCTCGATGTCCAGCCCCACCAGGATGAACGTGGCCTCGTTCCGGTAGCCCCCCAGGTGGTTGAGGCACACCTTCACCGTGGGCGGAGGCGGCTCGCCGCGCACGCCGGAGAGGCGGACCCGGTCCTTCCCATCCGCCGCCAGGGTGATGCTGTCGAAGCGCGCCGTCGCGTCCGGGCCCGCGTACCGGGCCCCGGTGATTTCGTAGACGAGCTGCGCCAGCACCGTGTCCACCGTCACCGCGCCGCCCGTGCCCGCGTGCTTGGTGATGACGCTGCTACCGTCCTCGTGAAGCTCCGCCAGCGGGAAGCCGGGGCGCCGCGCGTCCAGCTCCGTGAAGAACGAGTAGTTGCCCCCCGTGGCCTGCGTCCCGCACTCCAGCACGTGGCCGGCGACCATGGCCCCCGCCAGCCGGTCCCAGTCATCCACCTTCCAGCTGAAGTGTGCCGCCGCCGGGCCCACCACCAGCGACGCATCCGTCACCCGTCCGGTGACGACGACGTCCGCCCCGGCGCGCAGGCACGCCGCGATGCCCCACCCGCCCAGGTACGCATTCGCGGTGAGCGGCGAGCCCAGGCCCAGCGCCTCCGCCTGGGCGGAGAGGTCATCCCCCTCCACGTGCGCCACCCGCACCTTCACGCCCAGCCTCGCGGCGACCTCTCGCAGCGCGGCGGCCAGGCCCGCCGGGTTCAGCCCGCCCGCGTTGGTGACGACCTTGACCTTCTTCTCCACCGCCAACGCCAGACACTGCTCCATCTGCCGCAGGAAGGTCCTGGCATAGCCGGTGGCGGGGTCCTTCATCCGGTCCCGGCCCAGAATCAGCATCGTCAGCTCGGCCAGATAGTCGCCAGTCAGGACGTCGAGCTGGCCGCCTTCGAGCATCTCCCGGACCGCCGAGAAGCGGTCTCCGTAGAAGCCCGAGGCATTGCCGATACGCAAGGGGGACGCAGGCATGAGCTCTCCAGTCGGCAGCGACGAAGGACGCGTGAGTCTGGGCAGGCGCCCCTAAAAAAGCAAGCGTGCTTGCTTTTTTAACCCTTGACTCGCATCCTGGGCGGGTGAGTGAGGCATCCGGCATCCCCGGCAGGCAGGAGCAGGAGCGCAGCCGCGTCACGCGCCAGCGGCTGATGGAGGCGGCCATTGGCGCCCTCTCCGAGCTGGGCTGGGCGGGCGCGACCATGACGGTCATCGCCGAGCGCGCGGGGGTGTCCCGGGGCGCCTGCCAGCACCACTTCCCCACCCGGGCCGACCTGGTGGCGGCCGCCGTGGAGTACGTGGGGCACCAGCAGGTGGAGGCGGTCCTCCGCAAGGCCGCCCAGCTCCCGGCCGACGCGCGGCGCATGGAGACCATCCTCCACATGCTCGCCGGCATCTATCTCAGCCCCGTCTTCACCGCCGCGGTGCAGCTGTGGGTGGCCGCCGTCGCGGACGCGGAGCTGCGCGCGCAGCTCGCACCGTTGGAGGCGCGCGTGGGCCGCGAACTCCACCGGCTCACGGTGCAGCTGCTCGGCGTGGATGACGGCGACGCGGAGGCGCGCGAGCTCATCCAGGCCACGCTGGACCTCATCCGCGGGCTCGCGCTGGCCAACCTGCTCCGCGACGACAGCGCGCGCAGGAAGAAGGTCCTCCATCGCTGGGCGCTCACGCTGGAGAAGGCCCTGAGCGCCCGGCGCTCCCAGCGGGCCCGGGGGCCCCTGGCTTCACTCGAATGACCGCCACATCAGGAGCTGACATGGGCTACCGCTCTCTCTTCGCACCGGGCTGTTTCAGCAACCGCACCCTCGTCGTCACCGGCGGCGGCAGTGGCATTGGCCGCTGCACCGCGCACGAGCTGGCCTCGCTGGGCGCCAACGTCGTCCTGGTGGGCCGCAAGCCCGAGAAGCTGGAGGCCGTCGCGCGGGAAATCCAGGAGGACGGCGGCAAGGCGTCCTTCGAGGTGCTCGACATCCGCGACGAGGAAGGCGTGAAGGCCACCGTGGCGCGCATCGTCGCCGCGCATGGCCCCATCCATGGCCTGGTCAACAACGCAGGCGGGCAGTTCCCCTCACCGCTGTCGGCCATCTCCAAGAAGGGCTTCGACGCGGTGGTGTCCACCAACCTCACCGGTGGCTTCCTGATGGCGCGGGAGGTCTATCTCCAGTCCATGAGCAGCCACGGCGGCGCCATCGTCAACATGCTCGCGGACTCGTGGGGTGGCATGCCGGGCATGGGGCACTCCGGCGCGGCGCGCATGGGCATGCTCAACCTGACGCAGACGGCCGCCGTGGAGTGGGCCGCCTCGGGCGTGCGCGTGAATGCCGTGGCGCCCGGCTGGGTGGCCTCCAGCGGCATGGACACCTACAAGGACGAGGGCGTGCGCGCGATGATTCCCCTCCTCAAGAAGGAGGTGCCGCTCCAGCGGCTCGCCACCGAGTCCGAGGTGAGCGCCGCCATCGTCTTCCTGCTCACCGACGCCGCGGCCTTCATCACCGGCGAGGTCATCAAGATTGACGGGGGCGCGTCGTGCAACACGAAGATCTTCCCGCTGGAGGAGACCACCGCCTCCAAGCCCTACGAGGGCTTCCACCGCGCGGCGGCGCCGCGCATCCTCGGCGGTGAGTCGAAGGAGTAGGAACAGCCCCCCGCATCCGCCAGCGTCGCGCGGA
>JAFAAN010000098.1 GCA_023426545.1 Pseudomonadota bacterium | reverse complement strand
CTGCTTCGTTGACTCCCTCGACTCCGTTGCCCGCCTACCTCTCGGGCTTCCTCGTCGGGGCCGCGGCTTCTACCACCACCGCGTCTCCTGTCAACTCGCTGCGTTGACTGCCATATTCCGTTTTTTTCAACTGCCTCGCTCGAAGTGCCTTCCGCGCCAGTGCGCGGGCTTCTTTGCGAGGGCGCGGCTTCTACCACCGCCGCCCGTTCTGTCAACCACCTGGAGCATCGCGCTCCGAGCTGCCGACCGATTCACCCCAGCTCCATCTCCCGTTGAGATGGCTCCCACTCCCCTACCACCCGTCCGCTGGTTCACTGCGCCTTCGGTCGACCATCTATGGAGCCCTCCGGAGATTGTCAACTCGCGGTCGCGAGCCGTTCCGGCTGCCCCGGAGCCAGCGAGCGCTTCCTTGAAGGGAGAGCGACTCGGGACTGGCCCGCGGTCTTATTGCTCCAGTTCAGAGAACCCGAGGTCCCACGGTGCCCATTCCGCAATGATGCGGTGCCGACACCGTGAACCCTCCCCCATCGCCACGGAAGTCATGTGACAGCCGTGTGACGCGGTGAGGTGCGGCCGCTTATCCACCAAGAGCTCAGGTTGGGCAAGAAGTTTGATTCCGAGCACTTCCCGCCCGGCCTTCAGCCCTCAACCCCAAGGCCGAGCTTCGACACGTCCACCCGGCCCCGCCGGCACTGCTCCGCCACGACGACAGAGCGCAGATCACTGTACGCGCGCTCGAAATCGTCATTGATGACGACATAGTCGTAGGACGCGATGCCCCGCTCCATCTCAGAGCGAGCGGCCAACATGCGACGCCGGATGGTCTCGTCGGAGTCCGTCTGGCGATCCCGCAGACGCCGCTCCAGCTCCTCCATAGAGGGAGGAAGCACGAAGACGGTCACGGCATCGGGGTGCTTGCGCTTGATGGCCTGCCCGCCCTGAACGTCGATGTCGAAGATGGCCACCCCCTTCCGGGTGCGAGCCTCATCCACCACCGACTGGGGGCTTCCATAGAAATGGCCGTGGACTTCCGCCCACTCCACGAACTCGCCGCGTTCGATCTTCGCCTGGAAGGTCGCCACATCGACGAAGTGGTAGTCCACGCCCTCTCGCTCTTTGCCCCGGGGGCGCCGGGTGGTGACGCTGATGGAGAAGACGGCCCCCGGTGTCTCCTTGAGGAGGCGGTGCGCGAGAGTGGTCTTCCCCGCTCCAGAGGGCGCGGAGAGAACGAGCAACAAGCCAGGCGGGGGCACGGTATTCGCGTTCATTCGACGTTCTGCACCTGTTCGCGGATGCGTTCGACTTCGGCCTTCATCGACACCACGCGGACGGAGATCTCCGCGTGCTGACTCTTGGAGCCGGTCGTGTTCACCTCTCGGTGCATCTCCTGCACGAGGAAATCCATGCGGCGGCCGGTGGGCTCACTGCTGGCCATGAGCACCCGGAACTGCTCCAGGTGGCTCGCCAGGCGCGTCACCTCTTCGGCGATGTCCGTCCGCTCGGCGAAGAGCGCCACCTCCTGGGCGAGCCGCTGCGGGTCCACGGAGACGCCACTCGCGAGCTCGGCGATGCGGTCGGTGAGCCGCTGCTGGTACTCCTGCACGGCCCTGGGCGCCAGCTGCGCGACCTCCGCGCTCCAGCCTTCCAGGAGCTTCATCCTCGCGTCGAGGTCCGCGTGGATGGCCTCGCCCTCGACGGCGCGCATCTTCTCCAGCGCCGTCAGCGCCTGGTCGAGCGCCGCCTGCAGCGCCTGGGATGCGGACTCCAGGTCCACACCCTTCTCCTCCAGGCGGACGACACCGGGCTGGTTCGCGACCTGGGCCCAGGTGACGTCCTGTGAGAGTCCCAGCTCGCCGGCCAACTCCCGGAAGGCGCGCACGTATTCTCGCGCCAGCCCCAGGTCCACGGTGGGAACCGTTCCCGAGGCCGTGGGCGCCTGCCGCTTCACCAGAACCTCGACCGAGCCGCGAGCGAGCCGGTCCTTCACCTGCTTGGTTACCCCCGTCTCCAGCGACGACATCTCGCGGGGAAGCCGCGCCTTCACCTCGCAGAACTTGTGGTTGAGCGAGCGCAGCTCGACGGAGACTTCCTCGTCCCCTACTCGCGCGCGGCCCGCTCCAAACCCGGTCATGCTCTTCAACATTGGGCGGTTGCTAGGGGCTTTCCGGGCCGAGGTCAAGCCGCGCGCTTGCGCGGCCTTCAGTTCTGTGTAGGGTCCCGCCGCGAGATGGCCTGGCACAAGCGGCTCGAGTTGTGGGCGAAGCTGGCACTGGCGTTCGTGGCGTCCGCCCTTCTATGGCGCCCCGGCCGCCGACGTGCCGCGGGTACCCGTCTCCCAGTTCCCCGCAAGGTCTTGCTCGTGCGGCCCGACAACCGCGTGGGCGAGGCGCTCCTCACCACCCCGCTCATGCGGACACTCAAAGCGCACCTTCAGCCCGCGCCCGAGGTGCATGTCCTCGTCCATGCGAAGGTCGCTCGCGTCCTGACCGGGCACCCGGACGCGGACGCCATCATCCCGTTCGACCGACGCCGAATCTGGATGGGGCCTCTGGCCCCTGGTATCGCCGCGCTGCGGCGGGCGCGGTACGACGTGGTGGTCGACTGCGCCAACTGGGAATCCCCGTCCGTCACGAGCGCGCTCGTGTCGCGGCTCGCCGGCCCCCGCGCCGTCGTCATCGGGCCGGACCTCTGGCCTGTCTCGCGGCTCCACTCCCTGCCCGTGCCCGCTCGGACGGATACGCGGAACGAAGCCATACAGCGGACGCACCTGCTCACCCCGCTCACGAATGGAGCCATGGCGCGGGGCCTGTCCTTCCGCGAGCCCAACGTGGGTCCAGCCATCCGCGCGTACCTGGATGCGCACGCCGGCAAGCCCTTCGCCATCATCAATCCCGGCGGGCGGTTGGGGCCGCGACGGATTCCGCCCATGGCCTTCGCCGCCGCGGCTCGCGCGCTCGTCGAGCTGGGGCGTGTGCCCATCGTCACGTGGGGACCAGGAGAAGAAGCGCTGGCCCGCAGCGTGGTGGACGCGACCCCCGGCGCCGAGTTCGCGCCCGCGACCAACCTCGACGAGCTGGCGGCGCTGATGCGAGCGGCCGGCCTGACGGTCTGTAACAACACCGGCCCGATGCACCTGTCCGTCGCCGCGGGTGCGCCGACGCTGGCGTTCTTCCTCCGGATGGACATGGAGCGCTGGGGACACGCGTATGCCCCCCACCGCATGGTGGACCTGACGTCCCTCGTGGACGGCAACGCGGATGGCCAGGCCCTGGAGGCGCGCGCTGCCGAAGAGGCTCGCGCGTTCGCCACGAGCCTCGCCTGACGGTCCTCTCGGGCCCTACGTGCCGGGCGGTGCCGACTTCGGCTCGGCCCGCTCAGGCAACAGCCTGGGGATTCCCTCCTCCACCGGCCAGCTCAGCATGCAGCGCACGCAATGGACACGCAGTGGCTGCGACGGCGCGGAAGGTGTCTGAAGCGGCCCTTTGCAAAGCGGGCACCCCAGCACGCCCACCAACACTGGCGCGAGCGGCGGCACACTCCTACCCCGCGCCCTCACGCCCCAGACGCCGGGCGAGCTCCGTGGTGCTGTGGTCCTTCGGGTCCCCCGAGACGGCCGTACGCCCGCCGTACGCCCGGACCTCGTCCCCCTCGGGAATGCTGTCCGGCGTGTAGTCAGTGCCCTTCACATGCACGTCCGGCTTCAGCGCCCGGATGATGGCGCGCACGTTGGATTCGTCGAACACGATGACCCGGTCCGTGCAAGCGAGCGCCGCGACCAGTTCCGCGCGCTCTCCCTCGGGGATATAGGGCCTGCCGGGCCCCTTGTAGGCCCGCGTGGAGGCGTCGGAGTTCACAGCGACCACGAGGACATCCGCCAGGGCCCGGGCCCCTTCCAGGTAGCGGACGTGCCCCACGTGCAGCAGGTCGAACACACCGTTGGCCAGGGCCACCGTGCGCCCCTCCGAGCGCCAGCGCTCACGCTCTTCCGCCACCTTCGCGAGCGGTTGGATCTTCTGAAGGGTGCTCATCTCGTGCTCCGAAGCTCCTCAACCAGTTCATCGCGGGACACCGTCGCGGTGCCCGGCTTCTGCACGACCAGCGAACCCGCGATGTTCGCCAGCCGCGCCGCCTCACCGAGCGACGCCTTCGCCGCCAGCGCCAGCGCGAACGTCGCAATCACCGTGTCTCCGGCGCCCGTCACGTCCACTGCGGCTTTCGCACCATGGACAGGAATCAGGTCCACCCCCCCGTCCGCGTCGAAGAGCGCCATGCCGTGCCGCCCCCGGGTCACCAGGAGCGCGCGGCACTCCAGCCGCTTCAGCGCGGCGCGCCCCGCCTCCAACAGGTCCTCCTGGGTCCGCACCGGACGCCCGGCGAGCGCTTCCAGCTCCGGCTCGTTGGGCTTGCACACCGTCAATCCCGAGAAGGACGCCAGCGCATAGCGGCTGTCCACACAAACAGGGAGCCCGTCCGCGGCCAGGCGGCGGAGCACGTCGCGAACTTCCTCACCCAGCACACCCGCGCCGTAGTCGGACACCACGACCGCGTCCGCGTCCCGGGCGGAGGCTTCGACCTGCTTTGCCAGGGCCTTGCACATGCGGGGGGAGAGTGCGCCGCGCAGCCCCCGGTCCAGCCGCAACATCTGCTGACGCGTGGTGCTCACCCCGCCCGCGAGGATGCGTGTCTTCGTCTCCGTCTCGATGTCGCGCCCGCTCACCGCGTTCAGCTCGATGCCCGACGCCTTGAAGAGCCGGCGCAGCTCCTTGCCCATCGGGTCCTGCCCCAGGGCACCGACGGCGGTCACCTGCCCGGACAGGGCTCGGACGTTGGCCGCGACGTTGGCGCCCCCCCCGAGCTTCACCTCCGCGGACTCGTAACGAACGATGAGGACCGGCGCCTCGCGGCTCACCCGGTCCGTCTGTCCGTAGATGTAGTGGTCGGCAACGAGGTCTCCCACCAGCAACACCTTGCGGCGCGAGAAGGTCGACGGCAGACGGGAGAGTGACGGCTTCTGACGAACGGGCAAGACTGCGGCCATGGCGGCGGTTTGTCCCACAGGCGTCCTCGCCTCACAAGCCGCGCGGTGCGTCCAACAAGCCGAGCGCCCTCCGCAGATGGGACTCGCCCTCCAGCACCTCCACCCCTAGACGGACCACCCACGCGTCGTATCCCCGTGGAAGGCGCACCGCATCCTTCTCCGTCGTCACCACCCTTGCCCCCTGATGCGCCGCGCGTGACTGGACGTCGCGCAACTCCGCGGCGGTGAAGCGGTGGTGGTCCGGAAACAGCGCCGCGTCACGCAGCTCCGTTCCGAGCGCTCGCAAGGTCTTCAGGAAGCCCCCCGGACGGGCAAGACCCGCGAGCGCGACGACGGGCTGCCCTTCCAATGCCGTCACGGGATGAACGCCCCCGGCAGGGTCGACCCAAGCTGTTGGTCGATAACGCGTCCTGACCCTGGGAATCCCCGTGCTCGCGGGCAGCCAGCCGCCGAGGGTGTCAGCGAAGCGCTCCCTCTGAGATGGCACCAGGCGGTGGGTTGCCCCTCCGGACGCGTGTTCCACCTCGGAGGACGATGGCTCAGGCACCTCGGCGCCGCTTGGAAGGGCTGGTGCTTCGGAGACGTCCCTGTCCAGAGCCGCGGAGGCTCTCAGCCAGAAGAGGGTCGCGCGCCGGAGTGAGGCTCGGGGCTCACGCAGCGGTCCCCGGGGGAGCATGTGGCCATTGCCCAACCCCACGGCCTCATCCACCACGACGAAGTCCTCGTCGCGCGCGAGCCTGCGATGCTGGAACCCATCGTCAAGCAACACTGTGTCCAGGCCGAACTCGTCACGCGCCCGGTATGCGCTCGCGACACGGTCGGCCCCCACGAACAGCCGGACCTCGGGGCACCGCCGTGCCAGCAGGAGCGGCTCGTCGCCCGCCAGCGCCGCGGAAGGAAGCGCCTCCGAGCCCGCGAAGGTCAGCGGCTCCGTCGAAGCGCGGCCGTAGCCCCTCGTGAGGATGCCGACCTTGCGCCCTGCTCGCACCAGCTGCTCCGCCAGGTAGAGCACCGCGGGTGTCTTGCCCGTCCCCCCCACGTTGATGTTCCCCACCGAGATGACGCGCAGCCCCTCGACGCGCTCCGCGCGCAGCAGTCCCGCGTCATACAGCGCGCCTCGCACCTGCACCGCGGCGGCGTAGGTCCATGACAGCACCGTGAGCGGGGACAGGAGCAGTCGGCGGCTCCAGGGCTCCGCCGCAGGTGGGTAGAAGACCCGCTCGATGGCGGTGGGGGCGTCGGGAGATGTCACGGGCCGCGCCTCGCACGTGCGTAGAGTTCGAGCACGTCCGCGGCAATCTGGTCGTTCGTCGGGTGCCGCACCGGCGCCCGCTGGCCGGAGAGGGCCGCCGCCACCACCGCATCGGGCGTTGGAGCATCCACCCGGGCGTCCGCGAGGTCCGGGAGCGCACCTTCGCTCACAGCTACCACTCGCACGTCACTTGCCCTTGCCTGGGCCGCCGCGCGGGCACTCCAGTCATTGCCCAGCCCGAGCAGCCAGACCTCATCGAGCGCCCGCAGCCACCGCGCGAACGCGTCCCCTTGCTGATAGCCCGCGAAGGTCACGGCCTCCGTCAGCCCCAGGTTCGCGACCTGTCTGCGCGTCTGCTCCAGCAGCGCCCCGTCTCCGACGAGCACCAATCGGGCTTCCGGGTGCCGCTGCCGATACTGGGCAAAAGCCTCCACCCCCACACCATGCCTTCGCGATGGCTGAAAGGTGGAGACCATTCCGATGAGCGGCGCGCCCTCGAGTCCGAGTTCCTGGCGCAGCGCCTGCCGGTCCTCCTCGGGCCTGAAGCGGGCATCCACCAGGGCGGGAAGGACCTGCGCCATCTTTCCCCGCTCCAGCAGTCTCGGGAGCAGAGCACTCGCGGGGACCGTGTACGCCTCCGCCACGGGAAGCGAGGCCCGCAGCGAGCGAGGTGCGTGGAGCGAGCGCACCAGTGTCGCGCCCGCAGGCCGCCCCCACCTCGCCAGCAGGTGGTCGTGGCTGAAGTGGGAGTGCACCACGTCCACCGACCGCACTTTCAAGCGGCGGAGGTCGCGCCACATCCGCCAGGGCGGAGACTTCACCGAGAGCTCCAGCCCCCCTTCATCCAACAGGCCCAGCTCCCGGAAGCGAGGCGCCGCGGGCTCCTCCGCGAGCACCTCCGTGCGCAGGCGGTCCACCGCGACCGTGACGTCGTGCCCCGCGGCTCGCTGGGCCAGGGCCAGGAGCGCCACGTTCTCGGCCGGGCCGCTGTAGAAGGGACTCGCCAGGAGATGGAGGATTCGCATCCGCTCAGCGCTCCAGGGTGGCGCGGTACAAGTCGGACAGGGCTCGCGCCTCGTGCTCCACGCCGCATCGCTGTCGGGCCTCCTCGGCCGCGTTGCGTCCGACCTCCCTGGCGCGCTCGGGCTCCCGCATCAGCATGTCCAGGAGCTCCCGCAGCCCCTGGACGTCACCGGGCTCGAAGAAGAAGCCCGTGCGGCCGTGCTCGATGAGCGTGTCCAGGTAGGGCAGCTTCGACGCCACCACGCAGCATCCCGACGCCATCGCCTCCACGTGCACCAGGGAGTACCCCTCCGCATACGAGGGATGCACCAGCACGCTCAGCCCCTGGTACCAGGGCTCGATGACCGACTGTTCTCCCGGCCGGGAGATGCGGTCCTCGATTCCCGCGAGCTGCTGGTTCAGCCAGTCCTGGTCCGGCCCCTTCGCGAGCCCGACCAGGACCGCCTGCCATTCCGGATGCG
This sequence comes from Pseudomonadota bacterium, assembly GCA_023426545.1. Lineage (GTDB taxonomy): Bacteria > Myxococcota > Myxococcia > Myxococcales > Myxococcaceae > Myxococcus. The sequence continues at coordinate 18,602 of JAFAAN010000098.1, read as the reverse complement.
CCGGCAGGAGCGGACGGATGGCCTGCACGAAGTCGCCCTGCCCCTTCTCCTTGCGAATCCGCCCGATGACGCCGATGCCGTAGCGCCCGCCCAGCCCCAGCTTGCGCCACGCCGTGTCCCGGTCCTCGGGCGGGTGGAAGCGCGACAGGTCGATGCCGTGTGAGACGACTGTCGAGGGCAGCGCGATGACGTCCGCCACCTGCTTCGTCAACGACACGAGCGCATCCGCGCCCCGGGCGATGAAGCGCGTGAAGCCGCTGGGCGCAATCGACGTGTGCCGGGTGAAGACGAGACGTACTTGTCGGCCCAGCAACTTCAGCAACATGCCCACCAGCAGTTCGTTGTTCCGGTGCGCGTGCCACACGACGGGCTCCCGGCGCAGCCGGCGGAGCAGCTCGGGCCAGTGGATGCGGGGCAGCTCCTGGCTCAAGCCAGAGCCCATGACACGCGTCTCCGAGCCCGAAGCCTGGGCGAGCGCGGGCACCACTGACTCCACGTGGCGCGTCACCCCCGTGTAGCGGTGGTGGAAGTGTGGATGGACGATGAGCGTCATCGCGGATCCGGCCTCCCGTGCGGAAACAGCGTCGTCATCGCCTCGGCGTTCCTCTCACTCGCACCTGAAATCCGGCCCACTGTCTCCAGCGCCTGGGCGCCCTGGCGCGCGAGCTGCTCCGGTGACGAGAGCAGCGACTCGAGCGCCATTTCCAGGGCCGCGGCGTCCTGCACCTGGAGCCCTCCGTGCCCCGTCAGCAGGGCCACGCTGTCCCGGAAGTTGTCCATGTGGGGACCATAGAGCACCGGCTTCCCCTGGCCCGCCGGCTCCAGGATGTTCTGCCCACCGCGCTTCGTGAACGAGCCGCCGACGAACACCACCGTCGCCAACCGGTAGGCCCTCGACAGCTCACCAATCGTGTCCAGCACGACGACCTGCCCCCGCTCCGGGTTTCCCTGCGAGCGCAGCCCCACGCTCAGCCCGGCCTCGCGCGCGAGCGCCACGATGCGCGCCGCCCGGTCCACGTATCGGGGCGCAATCACCAGGCGCAGCGCCGGCCACTTCTCCAGGAGCCGCGCATAGACGCCCAGCAGTTGGACCTCCTCCCCCTCGTGCGTGCTGCCGGCAATCCACACCGGCTCGCCCGGCGACAGGCCCAGCGCCGCGCGGAGGACTTCATCCTCCGACACAGGGCCCGCCGCGAGCGCGTCGAACTTCGTGTTGCCCGTCACCAGGACCCAGTCCGGTCTCGCGCCGAGTTCCCGGACGCGGACGGCCTCGTCCTCCTCACGCATCAGGAGCAGGTCCAGGTCCCGCAGCGGATTGCCGATGAGCCGGAACAACCACCGGTACTTCCCGACGTTCGCCGGAGAAAAGCGGCCGTTGGTCATCACCACCCGGGCGCCCCCGCGCTTCGCCGCGCGGATGAGGTTGGGCCAGATTTCGGTGTACTCCAGCACCAGCACGTCCGGCCGGATGGCCCTGACGGCCCGTCGCGTCGCGCCCCAGAGGTCGTAGGGGACATAAACGACCCCGTCGATTTCGTTCGCCAGCCGCCCCTTCGCCATTGCGTAGCCGCTGTCCGTCATCGTCGAGAGGACCAGCCGGCAGCCTGGGAATCGTGCCCGCAGCGGGCCGAACATGGGCGAGAGGGCCAGCAGGTCGCCCGCGCTCGCCCCATGCAACCAGAGGACGGGGCCGTCACGCTGGGGCAGCAGGCTGTCCGGCCCATAGAAGCCCAGGCGCTCCTTCAAGCCATGACGCGTCTTCCGGTGCAGGGCCAGCACCGGGAACAGGAGCGCGAAGAGGACATATGTGGCGAGGACGTAGAGGACGCGCATGGGCGGCTCCCGCGCCCTCTATCAGATGCCCGGCCCGCGGGGCAGCACGCGCAGGGGGCTGGGGACGATCCACGGCCGCCACTCGGTCCCGAAGAAGCGGCCCGGGGCTCGCACCCACACCTCGACCTGCACCGCGCCCGGCTCCGTCAGCTCGACCGACATCCCATCCTCCCGGAGGCGGCCTGCCCCCCGGACCTCCACGCGGACCGCGCCGGAGTCCGGGAGCCCTGGGAGTTGGACGGTCAGCACGTCCCCTACTCGCGCCTCGCGCCCCTCCGGCGCAGTGCCCGCAAGCGCGAACCCCTCCGGCTCGCCCAGCGCTCGGAAGGCGCACAGGGCCTGTCCGCTCGCCAGCGCGCGGGTGACCTGCGCCGCCGCCGCGCGCGCGTCCCTGGGTAGCGGATGGGGCGCCTGCCCGGGCGGCAGGTACATGGCCATGGACGCGAAGACGGCTTCGTAGGACGGCAGGCCGTGCGCGTCATGGGCGCAGAGCGCCACCCGGGGTTGCTCGCGCGACAGTTCGAGGAGACGCGTCGCCGGCTCCGACTCCGGCGCGACGAGCAGCATCACCCCATGCACCGGACTGGCCAGGGACGCCCCCACCGCGGGCAGCAGCCGGCTCACCGGGTGGCGCACCGCGTGGCGGAAGAAGGTGTCCGCCGAGTACAGCTCGAAGCCCGGCGCCAGCCGTGCGCTGGCCTCGTCCTTCCACGGGTTGCGCTGCTGCACCGGGTGCGCGAGCACCGCCGTGCCCTCCGCCCGGCCCACCATCTCGACTGCCTCCCCCGGGGGCATCCACTGCCGCGCCCCCTCCAGGGGATGCTGCATGCCGAAGCCGGCCAGGTGCCCCTGCGACGTGGAGATCTCCACGCCGGCCACCATCAGCACGCCATCCACGAAGAGCGGCTCACGCGCGACGAAGTCGTTGTGGTCCGTGAGGACGACGAAGTCCAGACCGGCCGCCTTCGCCGCGGCCGCCACCTCCTCGACAGTCCCCCGCCCATCCGAGCGCGTGGTGTGGACATGGAAGGCCCCTCGCACCCACCGGGGCGCATCCACCTTGGGCGGCACCACCGGATAGCGCGCCAGCGACGCCGGGAGCGCGAAGAAGCCCGCGAGCCCCAACATCCAAAGCACCAGTCCCAACGCCGCCAGGAGCCCCTTCTTGATCGCCAGCTTCCAGCGATTCACGCCGCGCCTCGCTCCGAGGGGCCTTCCGTCTGCATCCGCCACAGGGCGGCGTAGCGGCCCTCTCGCGTCAGCAGCTCCGCGTGCGAGCCGCTCTCGACGACCCGCCCCGCCTCCATGACGTGGAGGACATCCGCGTTCACCACCGTCGACAGCCGGTGCGCGATCACCAGCGCCGTGCGGCCCGGCAGCACCGCTGCCAGCGCGGCCTGGACCTCGCGCTCGCTCTCCGGGTCGAGGCTGCTCGTCGCCTCGTCCAGCACCAGCACCGGGGCGTTCGCCAGCACCGCCCGGGCGATGCACAGCCGCTGCCGCTGGCCGCCGCTGAGCGACACACCCCGCTCGCCGATGCGCGTGTCGTAGCCCTCCGGGAGCGCGCGGATGAAGCCGTCCGCGTGCGCCACCTTCGCGGCGGCCTCCACTTCCTCACGCGTGGCGTCCGGCCGGGCGTAGCGCAGGTTGTCCAGCACCGTTCCCTGGAACAGCAGCGGCTCCTGCGTCACCAGCGCGAACTGCGCGCGGACGCTCGCAGCCGTGTACAGGTCCGCGTCCACGCCATCGAGCAGCAACTGCCCCCGCTGGGGCCGCTCGAAGCGCAGCATCAGCGTCGTCACCGTGCTCTTGCCGCCGCCGCTGCCGCCCACCAGCGCCGTCACCTGCCCGGCCTTGAGCTCCAGCGACAGGCCGTCCAGGGCACGGCGGTCGTCGCCGTAGGAGAAGCGCACGTCTTCGAACCGGATGCTCCGCGACAGGGTCGGCGCCGGTACCGCGTCCGGCGCATCCTCCACGGGGTGCTTCATGTCGAGCAGCGCGAAGAGCCGCTCCCCCGCCGCGCCCGCCTGCACCGCGAACTGCGTCACCCGGCCCAGGTCCTTCACGGGCTGGTACACCAGGATGACCGCCGTCAGCAGCGACAGCAGCGCCTCCGGCTCCATCAGCCGGGAGCCCGCCGCATAGGCCAGGGCGCCCGCCAGCGCCGCCGCGGCCAGGACCTCCATCAACCCCGGCACCGCGCCCCGGGCCCATGCCGCGCTCACCACCGCCTTCTCGTGCGCCTGCGCGAAGGCCGAGAAGCGCGCCAGCTCCGCGTCCTGTCCGTTGAAGGCCTGGATGGTGCGCAGCCCCCCCAGGCCCTCATGAAGCTGCCCCGCCAGGTTGCCGAGCTGCGTCTGTCCTTCCCGCGTGCGCTTGAGCACCTTGCGCGTCAGCTTCGACGCCGGCAGCGCCGCGAGCGGAATCACCAGCAGCATGAGGCCTCCCAGCAGAGGGCTCATGGCGAGCGCCACGCCCGCCAGGATGATGACCTGGAGGCTGTCACGCAGGTACGAGCCCACCGTGTACATGGCCGCCGCTTCCACCGCGCTGACATCCGAGGAGAAGCGGCTGAGCAAATCCCCCATCCGCTCGCGCGCGAGCTGGGCCGGAGACAGCTCGGTGAGCCGCAGGAACAGGTCGCGCCGCAAGTCCTTCACCACCCGCTGCGCGAACAGCCCCATGAAATAGAACTGCGCCAGGTACCCCACGCCCTTCGCGGCGCCGACGATGACCATCACCAGCGGAAAGCCCCACAGCGCAGCCTCGCGCGGCAGGTCCGCCAGCCAGGGCACGCGCTGTGCGCTGGCGAAGCCCTCTTCACCGCCTGACAGCAGGAAGCGCAGCGCCGGGCCCGTGAGGTACGCGTACGCCCCCGTCGTCAGGCCCACGGCCGCCATGCCCACGAACGCGAGCAGGAGCACACCGACATGCGGGCGCGCATAACGCAACAACCGCCAGAGAACCGTCTGCATGACTAACGTCCCACCTTGCGCAGCGCCGCCTTCGCGAGCTGGGAGTACGGGTTGTACTCCAGCACGCGCAGCAGCTTCTTCCGCGCCAGCGGCGCGTCCCCCAGGTCCATGTCGATGATGGCGGAGATGATGTGTAGGCGCTCCACATACGGGCCCAGTGACAGCGCCTTCTTCAGCACCTGCTGCGCCTTCTGCGCCCGCACGAGCAGCGCCCCCCGATGAGACTGATATGTGGCCCAGGCGAGGAATGGGTAGTACTCCGGCTCGCCTGGATTGAGCGCCACCGCTTCCTCGAAGGCCTTCGCCGCCGCGGGGAAGTCGCCGCGCTTGAGGGCGGACTCGCCCCGCCGCAGCGCGATCTCCGCCTCCACCACCACCGCCGTGTTCCGGCCCACGTCCATCCGGCTGAAGAGGTACTGGAGGTACGCCTTGCGCTTCTCTTCCACGCTCAGCACGCGGTACGAGGCCGACAGCCGGTCCTGCACCGACTCCAGCAGGTCCTTCAGGTCGGAGATGTCGAACTCGGCGTAGGTGTCCGGGTGGAAGCGCATCGCCGTCTCGTGATAGGCGCGCTCCACCGCCTCCGCGTCCGCCGCGATGTCCAGCCCCAGCCCGCCGAAGTAGCTGCGGGTGATGATGCGCAGCGCCTCCTCCCGCAGGGAGGCCGCGGTCTCCGGAGGCAGGGCCTTGCGCTTGCGCGGCGCAATCCGGTCCGGCAGCACCGCCGCGGACAGCAGGTCCGTGCCCGTGGCCACGGGCGTGGGGGAGAACGTCACGCCCCCCGTCAGCGTCAGGAACCACAGCAGCGAATACGCCATGCGCAGCTCGCCGCGGCCGTGCGCCAGCAGGTCGCGCAGCGCGATGCGGCCGTTGACCTGCATGGCGATCTTCAGGTCATCCGTGTCCAGCGCCATGGCCTGGAGGTCGCGCCCGAACTCCTGCGAGCGCACCGGGTACTCCCCCATGTGCGACCGCAGCGAGGCCTCCATCACCTTCATCGGGAAGCAGCGCCGCGCGCCCTCCAGCACCGGTGCCAGGGGCGGCACCTCCACGGAGGCCACCTCGGACGTGAAGTCGTTGCCCGCATAGAAGGCATAGCGCCCCTCGCGCATGCCCAGCACCCGCTCCACCCGGTCGCGGTTGTAGTCCCGCAGCAGTTGCAGCAGCTCGTCTCCCACCGCCTCCACGCCCGCGTCCGCGAGCGCGGCGCCGATGCGCAGGCCCGAGTCCAGCGCCTCCAACACCCGCTCCGCCTGCTGGGCGTTGAGGACGCCCCGGGCGAGCAGGTAGCTGGGGAGCGAGTCCGCCTTCGCCGACGAGTCGTAGCTCACCGGCCCGCCGCGCAGGAAGTACACGCGCCGGCTCAGGCCCCGATGCGCCACCACGAGCACGCCGTCCCGACGCAGCCGGTAGAGGGAGTGCAACAGGGCAGGCAGCGGGGAGCCCTTCAGCTCACCCGAGTTCACCGCGGGCCTGGACAGCGTCGCCGCAAGTCCGGTGAGCGGCACGGCCTGCGCGGCGCGCACCAGCGACTCCAGCCGGGGCACCAGCTCGCCGGGCTTGAGCGGGTCCGCCACGTAGGCGTTCACCTTGAGGTCCAGCACCGAGCTCACGCCTCGCGCGCGTCCCAGGTGCCCCTTGTCGATGGCGACGATGGGCACCCGCCCGCCCTGGCCGTGCCCCCGGATGAGGTGCACCACGTGCGCGCCCTCCACCCGGGGAAGGTCCACCGACAGCACCACCACATGCGGGTTGTCCGCCGCGAAATGCTCCAACGCCGTCACCGGGTCATTCACCGCGCGCACGGCATACCCGGCCTGCGAGAGCAGGCCCTTCAGGTGCTCGAGCGTGGGGGGATGGCTCTCGGCGAGCAGGAGCGTCTTCAAGGGGGCTGCAGTCTACACCTTCATCCGTTCCCGCATCAGGTACGATGCGCGCCCCTCTCATGACGAATTCCCCCCGCATCCTCGTGGTCGCCGGTGAGGCGTCAGGCGATACCCATGCCGCCGAGCTCGTCGCCGCCCTCCGGGCCCGCCGTCCCGACCTCACCTTCTTCGGCATGGGTGGTGCCCGCCTGGCCGCCCAGGGGGTGGAGCTGCTCTTCGATGCCCGGGAGGTGTCCGTCATGGGCATCACCGAGGTGCTGCCCCGGATCCCCCGCATCCTTCAGATTCTGAAAGGTCTGGCCGGGGCCGCCGCCGAGCGCCGGCCGGACGTCGCCATCCTGGTGGACATCCCGGACTTCAACCTGCGGCTGGCCAAGAAGCTCAAGGCGTTGGGGGTGCCCGTCGCGTACTACGTGTCCCCCATGATCTGGGCCTGGCGTCGGGGCCGCGTGCGCACCATCAAACGCTTGGTGGACCGGATGCTCTGCATCCTCCCGTTCGAGGAGGACTTCTACCGGGAGGCGGGGGTCAGCGCGCGCTACGTCGGCAGCCCCGTGGTGGAGCAGGTCCCCGCTCCCGACACCGCCGCCGCCTTCCGCGAGCGGCTGGGGCTGGCGAGGGACGCGCCCACGCTGGCACTCCTGCCCGGCAGCCGGATGAGCGAGATCCGGCGCCTGTTGCCCGACATGGTGGAGGCGGCGAAGCGGCTGGCCTCCGAGCGCCCTGGCCTCCAGGTGGTGGTCCCCCTTGCCCCCACCATCGCCCGGGAGGAGGTCACGTCCCACTTCGAGGGCAGCGGCGTGACGCCCATCCTCGTGGAGGGCCGGGCCCCCGAGGTCGTCGGCGCCAGCGATGCCGCCGTGGTGGCCTCCGGTACCGCCGCGCTGGAAGCGGGGTTGATGCAGCGTCCGCTGGTGGTGGTCTACCGCGTGTCGCTCATCACGTACTGGGTGGGCCGGCTGATGCTGAAGGTGGCCTTCGTGTCCCTCATCAACCTGCTTGCGGGCAGGCGCGTCGTCCCCGAGCTGCTCCAGGGCGATCTGACGCCCGAGCGCATCGCCGAGGAGGTCCGCCGCGTCTGGCTCCCTGGCGCCCCCCGGCAGGAGATGCTCGAGGGGCTGGCGGAGATGCGCGGCCGGCTGGGCGAGGCGGGCGCGGCGACCCGGGCAGCCGAGTCCGTGCTGGAGCTGCTGCCCCCGGGCCGCGTTTAGGATATGTCGGCCGGGTCATGAACCCTGCCCTGGTCTGCATCCCCACGTACAACGAGCGGGAAAACATCGAGGCCATCGTCCAGGCGGTGCTGGCGGCCGACCCCAGGGTCGACGTCCTCATCGTGGACGACAACTCGCCCGATGGCACGGGGCAGCTCGCCGACGGGCTCGCGGCGAATGAGCCGCGCGTTCGCGTGCTCCATCGCGAGAAGAAGGAGGGGCTGGGCCGCGCCTACCTCGCCGCCTTCCGCTGGGCGCTGGCGGCGCCGTACACGTACATCCTGGAGATGGACGCGGACTTCAGCCATGACCCGCGCTACCTGCCCGGCATCGTCGACGCGGCCGAGGCCGGCGCGGACCTGGTGCTGGGCTCGCGCTACGTCACGGGCGGCGGCACGGTGAACTGGGGCGTGGGCCGGCAGCTCATCAGCCGCGGCGGCAGCCTCTACGCGCGAACGATTCTGGGCGTGGGCATCCAGGACCTCACCGGCGGCTTCAAGTGCTTCCACCGGCGGGTGCTGGAGGCCATCGACCTGGACGCGGTGAAGAGCACCGGCTACGCCTTCCAGATCGAGCTCACGTACCGCGCGCTGCGCAAGGGCTTCACCGTGCGTGAGGTGCCCATCGTCTTCGAGGACCGGCGCGTGGGTCACTCGAAGATGAGCAAGAAAATCTTCGCCGAGGCGCTCACCATGGTGTGGAAGCTGCGGCTGACGGTGTAGAGCCGGTCCACCATGCCGGAATACGCATCGCTATTCCTCGTCTCGCTGTCCGCCATCTTCTTCGTGGTGGACCCCATTGGCGTCGTGCCGCTGTTCCTGGCGATGACGGCGGGGGACTCCCAGGAGAAGGTGCGCCGCACCGCCATGCGCGCCTGCCTGGTGGCCTGCGGGATGATGTTGTTCTTCGCCCTCTTCGGCGGCGTCATCTTCAAGGTGTTCGGCGTGTCGCTGGGCGCCTTCCGGGTGGCCGGCGGCATCCTGCTGCTCATCACCGCCCTGGACATGCTCCGCGCCCGCCCGGCGGAGACGCGCACCACGCCCTCCGAGGAACAGGAAGGCGTGGTGAAGGAGGACGTGGCCATCGTCCCCCTCGCCATTCCGCTGCTGGCGGGGCCCGGCGCCATCGCCACGGCCATGGTGCTCATGGCCAAGGGCGATTCGCTCCTGTCCGCCCTGCCGGTGCTGGCCGCCGTCGTGCTGACGTTCGTGGCCAGCTACTTCATCCTCCGCGCCTCCGGGCTCATCCAGCGCGTGCTGCGCCAGTCCGGCGTGGCCATCGTCGAGCGCGTGATGGGACTCATCCTCGCAGCCATCGCGGTGCAGTTCATCGCGGACGGCGGCAAGGAGCTGCTCAGGTAGGGCCGGGGACGGCCACCCAGCCAAGGCCGCGGCGCTTCAGCACGCCCTGTGGCGTCCCCTCGATGGAGAGCTGGTCATGGCTGGCGCGCCGCGCGTCGTAGGCGTACCCGCCCTGTACCTCCTGCAGGTACACCACCACGGCGTCGAGCACGTTCTCCTGCACCACCTTGAAGGTGGCGTCGCCGCAGCTCGGCGCATCGCCGCTGAAGAAGCGCTCCAGCATCGCCTGCTCCGGACGGCGCACGTACACCACCACGGGCGCGGGTTCGTCGCGTCCAGCCGCGGCGACTTCCTGGACCACCCGGGACGGCCCCGGCTCCCGAAGCAGCCGGTGCACGAGCCCACACTTCTCCGCCTCCACAGCCTCCCGCTCCGCGAGACGCGCCTGATGCGCGCACCCCGCGCTGCCCAGCATTCCCAGCCCGAGCAACCCCCACACCCTCCGGTGGATCCGGTCCATGCGTCCTCTCCCCTACGTCGGTGACTGCGCTACAGCTTTCGCCACCGCGGAGGACGCGGCGCGTGCTGGAGCACCGGGTCCTCCACCGCGATGATGTACTCCGCACGGCGATTGGCCGCCTCCGCCGTCTCGTCCGGCGTCGCGACGGCGGGGGCTTCCTCTCCCAGCCCCTCGTAGAACACGGGCACCCGCAGCCCCTTCTTCCGGAAGTAGGCCGCCAGGCTCTTCGCCCGCCGCAGCGACAGGTCGCGGTTCTCCGCCGCCGCCCCCACGGTGTCGGTGTGACCAATCACGTAGAGCCGCAGCGACGCGAAGCGTCCGTACTTCCTCAGCGCGTCCTCGATGAGCGCATGGCTCTTGTCCAGCTTGCCCCGCTCCGCCGCCGGGATGTCCGCGCGCCCCGAGGCGAAGTTCACCTCCTCGTGCGGGATGTCCACCTGCCAGGGATACAGGTCCACGCCCGTGTAGAACTCCGCCGTATCGAACGCTCGGACGGAGATCTTCATCACCCGCCCCTCCTCCCCCGGCCACGTCAGCTCCAGGGGCGTGCCCGCCGCCTCGCCCTTGAATGGCACCTCGCCCTCGAAGGCCTTCTTGCCGGTGTCCATCAGCACCGTCAGCTCCGCTCGCTTCGCCGGACGGGAGAGGACGAAGCGAAGCCGGCGCGCCGCCACGTCCACGTCCTCCTTCTTCACGTCCAGCTTCAGCGGGCCGTACAGCTCCGTGTCGAAGGCCAGCGGCATCTCACCGGCTTCCGCGTCGGGGAAGCGCACCGTGAGCGCGCCCTCGTAGCGAAAGCGGCCCTCCGGCTGCGCCAGCTCGATGCGGCGGGTGACGCCCGGGTTGCCCCCGCCCTTCACCTCCACCGACTCGCCGTCGCTGCGCTTCAGCTTCAGCTCGAAGCCCGCGATGGGTTCCTCGATGTGGACGAGCAGCGCCGGGAGTTTCTCCCCCTGCACGGCGCGCCCCTCCAGGGAGACCCGGATGGCGTCCGCGAGCGCAGGCGTCGACGAAGACACAGCGAAGGTGAGGAGCAACAGGCGGACGTTCATGGCGCGGCGCAGGCCTCCATCGGCACGGTCGGTGGTTTCCTCCGCGAGGGTAGGACGAGGTGGCGGCCAGGGAAACGCTCCCCATGGGGGACGTTGGAGGTGCGACGGTATTCACTCGCCCCCGGCCCCCAGGGACGGCCGGCCAGGGAGCCAGGGCCCTGGTATACGACCGCCCCACACGGAGGCGCGCGCGGCCGCCAGCGGTGGGCCACGCCCGTCCGTCACGCGGGTGCGCCGCTCACGCTCAGGGGATGCCGACGATGGTGATGCCCACGGCCTCGGCGCCCGCGAAGAGGTCGGGCGCGTCCAGCAACACCGTGCGCCCCACTTCGAGCGCCAGCACGCGCGCCCCCACCTCCTGCATGACATCCAGGGTGTACGGGCCCACGGCGGGCAGGTCGAAGCGCAGGTCCTGCTGCGGCTTGCAGCGCTTCACCACCACGGCGCCCGGACGGCCGCCGAGCCGGCCGCCCCGGCGGATGGCCTCGTCCGTGCCCTCCACCGCTTCCAGCGCCAGCACGTGGCCGTTGTGCACCACCACCGTCTGCCCCACGTCCGCCTGGCCCAGCAGCACCGCCACCTCGCGGCCCAGGGCTACGTCCTTCTCCTGCGCCGGGTGCAGCCGGGGCCCCGCGAGGTGGCCCTCCGGGCACAGCACCTCGCCCAGGAATTCCGTGGCGGCGACGATGGTGACACCGCGCGCCTCGAAGTCCGCGGCCACCGCGCGCAGGAGCGCGTCATCCCGGAAGCTGCGCAGCCGGGAGATGATGCGCACCGCGCCCAGGTCCGGCCGTGCCTCGGCGAGCGCCCGCACCCGGCCGATGCCGCCGGCCATGGCCGCCCGAGTCACCCCCGCTTCCCGGAGGGCCTTCTGGATGCGGTCCACCTGCCCGACGCGCACCCACGTCAGCCGGTCCACCTCCGACGCCAGCGCCGGGTCCGTCTCTCCACGATGGGCCACGGCCACGACTTCCAGGCCCTTCTTCCGCGCCGCTCGCGCGAAGAGAAAGGGCAGCCGACCGTTACCCGCGATGAGGCCAATCCGCTCCACCGCCGACTCCCCTCCGTTGCCCACGGCGTCAGCGCGTCAGGCCGCGCTTGCTCTGCTGAATGAACTGGATGAGGTGGTCCACCTCGGAGTGGCCCGCCAGCTCCGCGCGCAGCCGCACCATGGCCTCCTGGAGCGTCAGCTTCGAGCGGAACAGGATGCGGTGGGCCTCCTTCACGCGCTCGATCTGCTCCTTCGAGAAGCCGTTGCGCTCCAGGCCCACGGTGTTGAGCCCCACCAGCTCCGCCCGGTCGCCCTGGGCGGTGGCATAGGGCGGGATGTCCATGGTCACCATGGCGCCGCCGGAGATGAAGGCGTACTTGCCCAGGCGGGTGAACTGGTGCACCGCCGCGAGGCCACTGATGATGACGTGGTCCTCCATGGTGACGTGGCCCGCCAGCGCGGACCCGTTGCCGATACGGCAGCCGTCGCCCACCACGCAGTCGTGCGCGACGTGGCAGTTGGCCATGAAGAGGTTGCCACTGCCCACGCGGGTGGCGCCGCCGCCGCCCGCCGTGCCCTTGTGCAGGGAGACGAACTCACGAATCTGGTTGTCGTCGCCGAGCACCAGCTCCGTGTCCTCGCCCGCGTACTTGAGGTCCTGCGGGTCCGCACCCACCGATGCGAACTGGAAGATGCGGTTGCGCTCACCGAGCGTCGTGCGACCCTCGATGACGACATGGGCCCCCACGCGCGTGCCCGCGCCGAGCGTCACCTGCGGACCGATGACCGAGTAGGGGCCGACTTCGACCGTTTCGTGGAGGCGGGCGCCGGGATGGACCACCGCGGTGGGATGAACCTGAGCCATGAAGTTTCCTCTTGCTCGCGGGGCGCGCTTCAGGATGCCGCGCTGTCAGCCGCTTCGGCGTCCTTGTCGACGACGGTTGCCAGGAACTCGCCCTCGGCGACGCGCACGCCGTCCACCGTCGCCAGCCCCTTCGTCTTCCACACGGCGCCCTTGTGGCGCACCACCTCGATGTCCAGCTGGAGGCGGTCTCCCGGCAGCACCGGCTTGCGGAAGCGCGCACCGTCCACCCCCATCAGGTAGGTGAGCTTGCGCGCGGGGTCCATGTTCTCGCTCCGGTAGGCGAGGATGGCCGTCGCCTGCGCCAGCGCCTCCAGGATGAGCACGCCCGGCATCACCGGGTGGCCCGGGAAGTGGCCATTGAAGAAGGGCTCGTTGATGGTGACGTTCTTGTAGGCGGTCAGCTTCTGGCCCGCGACAATCTCCACCACCCGGTCCACCAGCAGGAACGGGTACCGGTGAGGCAGCAGATTGAGAATCTCTCCAATGTCCATCACTGCCCCTTTTCCTTCTCGAGCGCCTCCACCCGGCGCCGCAAGGCACGCACTTCCTTGAGCAGGTCCGCCATTTGTCCCGCGGCGGCGCTGGCACGCAGCCATTCCCGGTGGGGGATGGCAGGACTGCCACTCACCACCTGCCCATCGTCCACGTCATGGGCCACGCCGGACTGTGCGCCCACCTTGGCCAGATCGCCGACGCGGATGTGCCCCACCACGCCCACCTGCCCCGCCAGCACCACGCCCGTCCCGATCTCCGACGAGCCGGAGACACCAGCCTGGGCGCAGATGAGCGACAGCGGCCCCACGCGCACGTTGTGGGCGATCTGCACCAGGTTGTCGAGCTTTGCGCCGCGCCCCACCACCGTCTCGCCCACCGTCGCCCGGTCGATACAGGTGCCCGCCCCCACCTCGACGTCGTCCTCGATGCGGACGATGCCGACCTGGGGAATCTTGAAGTGCTCCGGGCCCGCCTCACCCTCCGGGTTGAAGGCGAAGCCGAAGCCATCCGCCCCCACCACGCTCGACGCATGGAGGATGACCCGCGCGCCCACGATGCAGCCCTCGCGCACCGTGACGTTGGAGTACAGGACGCAGTCCTCCCCCACTTCGGCCAGTTCGCCCACGTAGGCGCCCGGGTACAGCACCGTGCGCGCCCCCACGCGGGCGCCCCGGTCCACCGAGGCGCCGGGCATCACCGCCGCCTCCGGGTGCACGGTGGCCTCGGGGTGCACCCAGGCTCCGGGCCGGACGCCGGCCGAGGGACGGGCGGCTGGATGGAACAGGCGCAGCAGCTTCGCGTACGCCAGATGCGGGTTGGCCACCCGCACGAGCGCCACGCCCTCGCGGGGCGTCGCGTCCGCGCCCACCAGCACCGCCGAGGCCTTGGTGGCCTCGAACTGGCGGCGGTAGCGCGGGTTTCCGTAGAAGGACACGTCTCCCGGGCCTGCCTCTTCGAGCCCGTTGAGTCCGTGAATGAGCAATGCAGGATCACCGAGGAGCTCTCCACCGACATGGGCGGCGAGCTCCCCGAGCTGGCGGGGCATGGGAGCGGTCTGCACGAGTGTGGGGGGGGACGGCTACTTCTTCGTCGGGGCGTCCTTCGCCGCCGTCTTCTTCGAGCTGTTGTACGCCCGGATGACTTCGTTGGAGATGTCGTGCACCGAGCGGGCGTAGACGATGCCCGAGTCGCGACGCTCGAGGACGAAGCCCAGATCATCACGCTCGGCGATGCTGGCGATGATGCCGTCGATCTTCTCGATGATCGGCTTCATCTCCTGCTGCTCCTTGGTGGCAGCCTCGGCGCGGCTCTTCTCCCACTTCTGGGCGAGCAGCATCACCTTGCGCTGGAGCTCGGCCTCCTTCTGGGCCTTGTTCTCCGCGCTCATGGCGCTGGCCTGCTTGTCGAGCGTCTCCTTCTCGGCGCGGAGCGCGTTCTGCTCCTTGTCGATTTCCTTCTGCCGGTCGTCGAGCCACTTCTGGAGACGGGTCTTGGCGGCCTTTCCGTCATCCACCTCCAGCATGACTTTCTGAAGGTCCACGTAGGCGACCTTCAGATCAGCGGCGGAGGCCGCCACCGGAAGGCTGAGCGACAGAGCGGCGGCCGCGGCCGCGATGGTGGTGCGAAGCGACATGTTCAACGACTCCTCAGGAAGGGTACAGGCTCCGACGTACGCCTATCGGGCATCTTCAATTCCCTCCGCCCGCGGGGGCGGACCCCGGACGGCGGGCCAAGGGCTTATCAGAAGAAGTTGCCGATAGTGAACTCGAACAGGATCTTGTCGTCCTCTGGCCGCCTGGTGAGCGGGATGCCCCACTCGAAGCGCAGGGGACCGATGGGAGAGAACCACCGGAAGCCAAAGCCAGCGGCGTGGAAGAGGCCCAGAGGCAGCTTGTCCTGCCGGTCCTGGAAGAAGCGCTCGTTGGCGGCGTAGGCGTTGCCCGCGTCGTAGAAGACGACGCCGCGCAGACCGGCCTTCTCGAAGATGGGGAACTCCAGCTCGAAGTTGAAGATGAGCTGCTTGTTACCACCCACGCGGAAGTCAGTGATGGTGGCGTCCGGACTGCCGGAGCGGGGCACCTTCACGGAGGGGCTGATGCTGCGCAGGAAGTAGCCGCGGACGCTGTTGATGCCGCCCACGTAATAGAGCTCGGAGATGGGCAGCGGCTTGTTTGAGTTCAGCTGCTGGATGTAGCCAATGGTGGCGTTCGTCTTGAAGACGAAGCCCAGCGGCATGGGGAAGTACAGGCGCGAGTAGGCCGTGTACCGGTTGTAGAGGAATGTCCCACCCAGGAAGTCCGGGGCGAACTCCACCGAGCCGTAGTGGATGAAGCCGCGCGAGGGGAACAGCCGGTTGTCGCGCCGGTCGAACGAGAGCGACAGGCGGGCCGCGCTGGTGACGCCCGACAGGAACTGGTTGGCCAGCAGCACCGCGCCCAGGCTCTGCCCTGCCTCCACGTTCACGTACTCGCGCGAGTAGCCGATGGTGCCCAGCAGGTCGTCCACGAACTGGTAGCCGATGGACACCGTGCCACCGGTGGAGTTGCGGATGAAGCCTTCGTAGTCCGCCTGGATGCGGAAGAACTCCGCGGACAGCAGGTAGCGCGTGTCCAGGAAGTACGGGTCGTAGAACGACAGCTGCACCAGGGAGCGCAGGCCGGAGATCTGCGCGGACGCGGAGACGCTCTGGCCCCACCCCAGGAAGTTGTTCTGGGAGATCTGCGCCGTGAAGATGAAGTTCTCCACGTTGGAGAAGCCGAGGCCG
Source organism: Pseudomonadota bacterium (assembly GCA_023426545.1). Taxonomy (GTDB): domain Bacteria; phylum Myxococcota; class Myxococcia; order Myxococcales; family Myxococcaceae; genus Myxococcus. Next base: position 2,709 of record JAFAAN010000098.1, on the reverse strand, counting down.
ACCTGGAAGGTACCGGTGGCCTTCTCCTTCACCTCCACCTGGAGGACGATGGTGTCGTCCGCCGAGCCCGGGCGCTGGGTGATCTCCACCGTCTCGAAGAAGCCCAGCGCGGTGACGCGCTCACGGCTGCGGCGCACCCCGCTGCCGTTGTAGAGCTCGCCCTCGTAGACGCGCAGCTCGCGGCGGATGACCTTGTCGCGCGTCTTGGAGTTGCCCACCACGTCGATGCGCTCGATGGTGACCTGGGGTCCCTTCTGCACGTCGAAGGTCAGGTCCACCGTGCGGTCGTCCGCGTTGACGCTGGTGATGGGGTTGATGTTGGCGTAGGCGTAGCCGCGGTCGTAGTAGACGTCCGAGACGGAGAGGATGTCCTGCGACAGCTGCGAGCGGTTGAAGCGCTCGCCCGTGCGGGACTTCATCAGCGCCGCCATCTGCGCCTTGGTCACGTCGTCGAGCAGGTCGCCGGAGAAGTCGATCTTCCCGATGTCGTACGGCTCGCCCTCTGTCACCCGGAGGGTGATGAAGATGAAGCGCTTGTCCGCGGAGAGCTGGACGGTGGGCTTGTCCACCCGGACGTTGATGAAGCCCCGGTCGTAGTACGCAATCTGGATGACGGCCAGGTCGCGCTGGAAGGCCTCTTCGCGGTAGGTGCCCTCGCCAGTGAAGAAGGAGAGGAACCCGCCCTCGCGGGTGATCATCGTCTCCTTGAGCACGTCGGCGGGGACCTTCTCCGCCCCGAGGATGGTGATCTGCTTCACCATCACCTTGGCGCGCTCGTTGATGTTGAACACCACATCCACGTTGGCGCCGCCCTCGACAGGCTTGAGCTGGTGGCTGACCTCCGCGAGGAAGTAGCCCTTCTCCACGTACTTCGCCTGGATCTTCTGCACGCTGGAGCGCACCAGCTCCATGTCCAGGATGGTGGAGGGCTTGACGTCGATCTCGTCCTTCAGGTCGTCCTTGCTCAGCTCCTCGTTGCCCACGAGCTGGACGAGCCGGACGGTGGGCCGCTCCTCCACGCGGACCACGTAGGCCACGCCGCGGGCCAGCCGCTGGACGAGCAGCTCCACGTCCTGGAAGTAGCCCAGGGCCCACACCGCCCGGAGGTCCTGGGCGGTCCGGGTGGGGTTCAGCGTGTCCCCCACGCGGGTGCGCAGGGCGCGGCGGATGGCCTCGGCCTCCACGCGGCGGTTGCCCTCGACGCGGACCTCCACCACACGGTTGGCGTCTTCGGCGGAGACCGGGGCGTCCTGGGGGAGCTCGGGCGCGGCCGCCTCGGACGGAGCGGTCCCGACATCCTCCTGGGCCCACACGGAGCCAGGCACGAGGGACCACAGGACGACCGCCAGCAGCGGGAGCAGTGACTTGCGCGACAGAACGGGGAGCCTCAAGGGGAGACCGGCCAGGAAAAGGCGGGGCAATCTACGGGAAGGTCCCCGAGGCCCTCAATGCAAAATTGCCAGGACATCACGCCTCCGACACCTCTCCCCCCGCCAACCTCAGGCGGCGGGGCATCGAACGGGCGAGCGTCTCGTTGTGGGTGACGACCACGGCCGTGATTCCCTGCTCGCGGTTCACATCCCGTAGCAGTTGGTGGATGCCCTCGCCCGTCGCCGGGTCCAGGTTGCCAGTGGGCTCGTCCGCCAGCAACACCGCGGGCTTGAGCACCAGCGCCCGCGCCAGGGCCACGCGCTGGGCTTCTCCACCGGACAGCTCTCCTGGCCGGTGGTCCACGCGGTGTCCCAGTCCCACCCGCTCCAGCAGCTCGCGGGCGTAGGCGTAGGCGGCCGTGCGGTCCTGTCGCTGGATGAGCGCGGGCATCGCCACGTTCTCCAGCGCGGTGAACTCCGGCAGCAGGTAGTGACTCTGGAAGACGAAGCCGATGGTCCGGTTCCGGAACTCGGCAATCTCCGCGTCGTTCATGGAGAACACCGAGCGGCCCTCGAAGAGCACCTCCCCGGCGGCCGGGGCGTCCAGCGTCCCCAGCACGTGGAGAAAGGTGCTCTTGCCGGCGCCGGAGGCCCCGACGAGCGAGACGAGCTCCCCCCGCTCGATGTCCAGCGACACGCCTCGGAGGATGTCGATGCGCTTGCCGTGCAGGAAGTAGCTCTTGAAGACATTGCGGATGGACAACAGCGCCATGACTACTCCGCCTTGAGGCCTTCGACCGGCTCCACGCTGCTGGCCTTGAGGGCCGGGTAGATGGAGGCGAGGTAGGTGACGAGCACCGCGATGACGACGGCCAGCACGGTCTGCACCGGCTCGATGCGCACCGGCAGCGCCGGGATGTAATACACGTCGGGGTCCAGCTTGATGCCGACCTTCTCGATGAAGACGCACCAGGAGAGGCCGGAGATCAGGCCGAGGAAGCCGCCCGCGACACCAATCTGCAGGCCCTCGGCCAGGAATATCTTCACGATGCCGCCGTCCGGGACGCCCAGCGCCTTGAGGACGGAGATCTCCTTCCGCTTCTCCAGCACCAGCATGATGACGGTGGCGACGATGAGGCCCGCGGCCACGATGATGATGATGGAGAGGATGATGCCCATCACCAGCTTCTCCAGGCGCAGCGCGGAGAAGAGGTTCTTGTTCATCTCCCCCCAGTCCCGCGCCCGGTAGGGGTAGCCGCCCAGCACCTTCACCACCTGGGAGGCGATGCGCCGCGCGTCGTCGATGTCCGCCACCTTCAGCTCGATGCCCGTGGCGCCC
>JAFAAN010000059.1 GCA_023426545.1 Pseudomonadota bacterium | reverse complement strand
AGGTGGCGCCGCGCCCCTACTGCCCTGGCAGCCAGAACCAGCGCCCATTCGAGCGGAGCGCGCCCGCCAAGAACTCCGAGAAGGAGCGCGCGATCTGGCGGCAGTAGGCCGGGTCCGGAAACGCTTCGTTGTAGCCATCGCGAATGGGGTAGCGCCCATCCAACTGGTGGCTCACGTCGAGGAGGATGTAGTTGCTGTCCCGCACGTCGCAGATGGCATACCAGGTCGCGGGACCGGCATTGTCCGTGTCCTTCTTCCTCATGGTTACCCGTGCGCGGCGAATCTCCGCGAGCGGAAAGAAGGAGAAGGCGGGGTCAGCAATCCCGAAGAGGTCCGCGCCATCACAATGCAGATAGAAGGCGCGGAGGTCTGGGTCTAGGCGCCATCCAACGCTGTGCTCGAAAGCCTCGATTTGTGCTGGCGTCGCAGGGGGGCGCGCGTGGTGAACGCGGGACACCTCTTCGAGCAAGGCGGTCATGAGCATTGGGCTACTCTCCGTAGGGGTAATCCACGCCCACTTGCGTCCAAGGAGGGGCGTTGGCGTAGCACTCGTTATAGAGTTCGAAGAGTTCCGTGTGCAGGTCCTTGGGGAACGGGATGATGTTGTCCCAATCGGTGGGATTGCCGCCGCGCCAAAGGTCCCGAACGTGGTGTCCTTCGTAGTGCCGTCCGTTGGGCTCAGTAGGCCATGCGCCAAAGCGGTTGGCCCACGCATCCCGGAATCCTGAGCGAGCGTTACTCCAGCGGCTACGGGCTGCGGCGGTCTGGTCTGGGCTGAGCTTGGCGTAGTTGCAACAACAGTGGGTCATTCCAAAGCGGCTTCCGGCCCTCATGACGGTGCCCTGGAAATCCATTTTTACGTCCGCGAGCCACATGCAGCCCTGGAGTGCGTGGCCGCTCCCTGAGCACTTGTTCTCGCAGTAGTTCATGAGCTGGAGGCTGCACTGCCACGGCCCATAGTAGATGACGGTTCGGAACTGACCGCCCCCGGGCACGTTGACAGGCGGCCCGACCCACTTCCGGACAGCGTTGGCAGTGCGTGGGAGCGGAGTTTCGGCACAAGCCATGAAGACGAGTGCCACCAGGGCAGCGAGGCAGCACACCCGAGGAGTGTATGCTTTCATTCCTGGCATGATGTGCCCCCGGTGCGCGTCGCGCAGCAACGCAAGCCGTGGCATGGCGACATCCAGGGCCTTGAGCACGACGATGCAATGAGCCGGGCCGCGGCGCATTGCGCTCCGTCAACGTGCGTTCGACCCTGGCGGGCGTCCGCTCCCGCCTGGGCCGCGCTCGCGCGCCACGACGTTCAGCCGAGCCCGGGCGCCAGCGCCTTCATCCACACGACCACGGCGGCGGCCCCGGCATCGGCCACGCCGACGGCACGTGCCCCCAGGTAGCTGGCACGACCCAGGCGCGGCTGCATCCGGGACGTCGCGTCCTCGCCCTCCTCCGCGGCCCGCACCGCCGCGGCCCAGGCCTCGCGCGGGGCCTGCCCCTCCCGCACCGCCTTCGCGAACGCATCCGCTGCGGGCCGTAGCGCGTCGAGCATGGTGTGGTCACCAGGGCGCGCGCCGCCCAACTCCGCCACGGCGGTGACGGCGAGGTCGAAGGCCTCGGCCCATGCGAGCGCATCCACGGGCCCCTCCGCCAGCCGACGCGCCGCGCGCAGCAGCGCCGTCGCGTAGAAGGGCCCCGAGCTGCCGCCAATGCTGCGCCTCAGGGCGTCGCCCATGGCCGTCAGCGCGCGGGAGGGGCTCGTCCACACGGCGTCCGGCAGCGCGCGAATCGCCTCGGCGCCTCGCACCAGGCTGAGGCCCAGGTCACCGTCCCCCGCAGCGCTGTCGAGCGCCGTCAGCCGGCGCTCGGACCACTCGAACGCGTCTGCCACCAGCAGGGCTGCCCGTTTCAAGCGGTCCATCCCCGGCTGTGGCGCCTCCGCCGCGAGCGCCGCCCCCTGCGTCGAAGGCGCGGGTGGGCGCACGCGAGGCGCCTGCGGCAGGCGCCCCGCCCCGGGCCAGGCCGGAGCGCTGGACGCCGCGTCCAGCCGGGCCAGCCGCGCGTCATCCACCTGCATCAGCGTCAGCGAGCAGCCGGGCATCTCCAGCGCGGAGAGGAAGGTCCCACTCCAGGCCCGCTCCACGCGGATGCCGCCCTGGCGAAGCGCGGCCAGCGCATGCCGGGCGACGATGGACAGCTCCATGGGCGGCGTGCCCCCCAGCCCGTTGACGAGCAGCACCACGCGGTCTCCCGAGCTGATGCGCCGGTCCTCGACGATGGTGGTGAGCAGCGTGTCCACCAGGCTGTCCGCGGAGCGCATCGGCATACGCCGCACGCCCTGCTCGCCATGGATGCCCAGGCCCAGTTCGATTTCATCTTCCCCCAGCGTGAAGCCGGGCGTGCCCGCCGCGGGCACGGTGCAGGGCCCCAGCGCCACGCCCATGGTGCCCAGCGCCTCCGCCGCTGCCCGGGCCTCACGGGCAACGTCCTGGAGCGACGCCCCCGCCGCGGCCGCCGCGCCCGCCACCTTGTGGACCAGCACCGTGCCGGCGATGCCCCGGCGCCGCGACGGCTCCACCGTGTCGTGCAGGGCAACGTCGTCCGCCACCACCACGACCTCCACCGGGATGCCCTCGGCGCGCGCCAGCTCCGCGGCGAGCCCGAAGTTGAGCCGGTCTCCGGTGTAGTTCTTCACCACGAGCAGCGCCCCCGCGGGCCCCGAGACGGCGCGGAGGGCCGCCAGGATGGCGTCGGTGCCAGGCGAGGTGAAGACATCACCCGCCACCGCCGCGTCCAGCATGCCTTCGCCCACGTAGCCCGCGTGCGCCGGCTCGTGGCCGCTGCCGCCGCCGGAGATGACGGCCACCTTCCGCGCACGGACGTCCGCCGGGGTGTCGGCGCGGAGCACCACCGACTCGCCCTCCAGCAGCACCTGCCCCGGCGTGAGCGCGACCCAGCCCTCCAGCATCTCCCGCACCACCGCGCGGGGCGCGTTGACCAGCTTCTTCATGCGAGTCCCCCTCTCATTCAGGACGCGGAAGAATCCTGCAGGACCTGGGTGTTACCCAGGTATGGCGGGGCTAATACTAAGCGAGCAGGCGCGAGCGGAACTGGAGGAGACGTTCCGCTCGACTGGGGACCGGCGTTT
>JAFAAN010000073.1 GCA_023426545.1 Pseudomonadota bacterium | reverse complement strand
CCGTGGTGGTGGTGGACGAGGTGCTGGCCGAGCAGGAGGCCCTGGTGCGCTCCCTGGGCCACCGCGTGCGCCGGGCCCAGCATGTGTCGGCCGCGGCGGTGCTGCCGGACGGACGGCTGTCGCTGCTGCTCAACCCCGTGTCCCTGGTCCGCGCGGCGGGAGGCCGCCCGGCGGCGTCCCTCTTCCCCGCGCCGGCCGCCCAGCGGACGCGGCGGCGGGTGGTGCTGGCGGACGACTCGCCCACCACGCGCGCGCTGGAGCAGAGCATCCTGGAGAGCGCCGGCTACGAGGTGGTGCCGTGCGTGGACGGCGCGGAGGCCTGGGAGCGGCTCCAGGCGGGCGGCGCGGATGCGCTCGTGCTGGACGTGGAGATGCCGCGCATGGACGGCTTCACGCTCACCGAGGCCGTGCGCGCCTCGCCGCGCTTCTCCCGGCTGCCGGTGGTGCTCGTCACCGCCCGGGGCAAGGCCGAGGACAAGGCGCGCGGGCTGCAAGCCGGTGCCAGTGCCTATCTGGTGAAGAGCGCGTTCGACCCGACGAGCCTGCTGGAGACGCTGAGACGACTGCTATGAAGAACGAACCGTTGCGCATCCTGGTGGCCGAGGACTCGCCCACCGCCCGCCGCCTGCTGGTGGAAATCGTCCGCGCCGACCCCGCCCTGACGGTGGTGGGCGAGGCCCGGGATGGCGTGGAGGCGGTGGAGCTGGCCCAGCGCCTGCGGCCCAGCCTGGTGACCATGGACATCCAGATGCCGCGGATGGACGGCCTGGAGGCCACCCGCCGCATCATGACGGAGGTGCCCACGCCGGTGGTGGTGGTGTCCACGCTGGTGGAGCGCGACATCCAGACGTCCATGGCCGCGCTGCGCGCCGGCGCGCTCGCGGTGCTCCAGAAGCCCCTGGGCCCGGAGTCGCCGGACTTCGACGCGGAGAGCCGCCGCCTGCGCGACACCCTCAAGGCCATGGCCGAGGTGAAGGTGGTGCGCCGCTGGCCGGACCGCGCCGCCGCGCCCGTGCCTCCGCCCGCGGTCGCCGCGCCGCCCATGCCGCCCACGCCGCCCGGCGTGGTGGCCCTGGCAGCCTCCACGGGCGGCCCGGCCGCGCTCTTCCGCCTGCTCTCCGAGCTGCCGGCCAACTTCGCGGCGCCCCTGCTGGTGGTGCAGCACATCGCCATCGGCTTCAGCCAGGGACTGGCCCAGTGGCTGGGCACCGCCGGGCCGCTGCCGGTGAAGGTCGCCGAGGACGGTGAGCCCCTGCTCCCCGGCCATGTGTACCTGGCGCCGGATGATCGCCACCTGGGCGTGCGGAGCGAGGGCGTGGCGGAGGTCTCCCGGGCCGCGCCGGTGAATGGCTTCCGGCCGTCGGCGACCTGGATGTTCCGCTCGGTGGCCCGCGCCCATGGCCCCGCCTCGCTCGCCGTCATCCTCACCGGCATGGGCCAGGACGGCCTGGAGGGCGTGCGTGAGCTGCACGGCGCCGGAGGCCGCATCCTGGCCCAGGACGAGCAGACGTCCGTCGTCTATGGCATGCCCGGCGTGGTGGTGGGCGCCAACCTGGCGCACGAGGTCGTGGCCCTGCCCGACCTGGCGGCCCGCCTCACCGCGGCCTTCCGAGGGACCGCGTGAGTGGGCATGACTGTCTCCAGAATATTGGATTCTCAATCATCCACCTGAATCGGACGCCGCCGGGATGGTCCCGAGCACGTGCGGTGTCATGATGGAGACCTCCTTCCAGCCAGCCCCTCATGGCAGCCCGACTCCCCGCATCCCTCGCCTCCGCCTTCACCGCACTCCCCGACCCGTCCTACGTCCTGGATGAGAGCGGGCGCGTGCTGGCGTGCAGCCGGGCGGGGGCAGGCGCGGCGGGCAGGCCCATGGCGGAGCTGGTCGGCAGGCACTGGGGCGAGCTGGGCTTCCCGCCCGAGGAGCTGGCCCGGCTGGAGGCGGCCCGCGCCCGGGTGATGTCCACCGGGGAGGCCTCCCAGTTGGAAATCCCGTGGGCCGCGCAGGCAGGTCCCCGGCGCCACGCGCTGGTGCTCACCCCGCTGCCCGCGGAGGACGGCGGCGCCGGGTGTGTGCTGGTGACGGCGCGGCCCCTCACCGACGCGGAGGCCGTGTTCTCCCGCGCCATGGAGCTGGAGCTGGCCGCCCGGGCGGAGGTGGAGCAGGCCGAGCGGCGCCGCTCCTTCCTCTACCAGGCGATGACGACGCTCTTCACCCACCCGCCAGACCCCCACGGCATGTACACGCTGCTGGCGCACCTGGCGGTGCCGGACCTGGCGGACTGGTGCCTGGTGGACGCCCTGGAGCAGGGCCCCTGGGTGACGCGGGCGGCGGCCGCCTGCCTGGACCCAACGCAGCAGCAGCGCGCGGGCGAGCTGCCCACGCGCACGGAGCTGCGGGACGACGCCCCGGTGGGCCTCCTGCGCGTGCTGCGCACCGGAGAGCCGGAGCTGGTGCCCGCGGTGACGGACTCGCTGCTGCGCGCCGCCGCGGCCGAGCCCGCGCACCCCGCGCTGCTGCGGCTGTTGCAGGCGCGCTCGTACATGATTGTCCCGCTGCGCGCGCGGGGGCACACGCTGGGGGCCGTCACCTTCGTGTCCTCCGGCTCCGGGCGGCGCTACGGCCCGGACGACCTGGCCCTGGCCGAGGACCTGTGCCTGCGCGCCAGCCTCGCCATCGACAACGCGAGGCTGGTGGGCGAGTCGCGCCGCGCGGCGCGGGCGCGCGAGGACCTGCTGGCCGTGGTGTCGCACGACCTGAAGAACCCGCTGGGCGTGGTGCAACTGGGCGCGGCGCTGCTGCTGCGCGGCGCGGGCGCCAGACCCGGCGGCGAGAGCGTGGCCAAGCAGGCCCGCCGCATCCAGGACGCGACCGAGCGCATGTCGCGCCTCATCTCCGACCTGCTCGACTGGGGCCGCCTGGAAGCGGGCGGGCTGCCGCTGGAGTGGGGCGAGCACGGCGTGGGCGGGCTCCTCACGGAGGCCCTGGACGCCATCCGCCCGCTGGCGGAGGCCAAGGGCCTGCGCCTGGCCGCGGAGCTGCCCCCCAGCGGCGCGCGCGTGCGCTGCGACAAGGGGCGGGTGCTCCAGGTGCTGGGCAACCTGCTGGGCAACGCGGTGAAGTTCACCGGCGCGGGAGGCCACCTGACGCTGGGCGCCCGGCCGCGCGGCGGCGAGGTCTCCATCCACGTGCGCAACACCGGCTCCGGCATCTCACCGGACGCGCTGCCGCACATCTTCGACCGCTACTGGCAGGCCCGTGACGCGGCCAGCCGGGGCACGGGCCTGGGGCTGGCCATCGCCAAGGGCCTGGTCGAGGCGCACGGCGGCGGCATCCGTGCGGAGAGCACCCTGGGCGAGGGCAGTGTCTTCACCTTCACCCTGCCCTCGGCCGCCGCCCCCGCGCCCCTGTCCGCCCACCCGCCAGCCGCGCGCCGCGCGCCGGACGCCTGACCCTTCGACGAATTGCCGCCGCGCGGACGCCCGTGCAAGGAAGCCCCATGTCCTTCCTGCAGCAGGCGCTCGTGTTCCTCGCGGCGGCGGTGGTGGCGGTCCCCCTCTCCCGCAGGCTCGGCCTGGGGTCCGTGCTGGGCTACCTCGCGGCGGGCGCCGCCATCGGCCCCTGGGGACTGAGGCTCGTCGGCGACGTGGAGGAAATCTTCCACGTGGCCGAGCTGGGCGTGGTGCTGCTGCTGTTCGTCATCGGACTGGAGCTGCAGCCCAGCCGGCTGTGGGCGCTGCGCCGCTCCGTCTTCGGCATGGGCGGCGCGCAGGTGCTCATGACGGGCACGCTCCTGGCGGTGGTGGGCGGACTGCTCGGCCTGCCGCGAGGCGCCGCCATCGTCGCGGGCTTCGGCCTGTCGCTGTCCTCCACCGCCTTCGCGCTCCAGTTGCTGGCCGAACGCAACCGCCTCACCACCGCCTACGGGCAGGCGGCCTTCGGCATCCTCCTCTTCCAGGACCTGGCGGTGGTGCCGCTGCTCGCGCTGCTGCCGCTGCTGGGAGACGGCGGCGCGCCCACGCACGAGCCGGTGTGGCTGCTGCTGCTCAAGGACGTGGCCGTGCTGGCGGCGGTGGTGCTGGGCGGCCGCTACCTGGTGCGCCCGGTGTTCCGCGCCGTGGCCGCCGTCCACAGCCAGGAGCTGTTCACCGCCACCGCGCTGCTCCTGGTGGTGGGCACCGCGTCGCTCGTCAACGCGGTGGGCCTGTCCATGGCCCTGGGCGCCTTCCTCGCGGGCGTGCTGCTGGCGGACTCCGAGTACCGCCATGAGCTGGAGGCGGACCTGGAGCCCTTCAAGGGCCTGCTCATGGGGCTGTTCTTCATCACCGTGGGCATGTCGGTGAACCTGAGCCTCATCCTCCAGAAGCCGCTGCTGGTGCTGGGCCTGGTGCTGGGGCTGCTGGCGCTCAAGGGCGCGGTGCTCTACGGCCTGGGCCGGGTGGCCCTGAGGGAGCGCGAGCCCGCGCTGGACCTGGCCGTCGTCATCTCCCAGGGCGGCGAGTTCGCCTTCGTCCTCTTCTCGCTCGCCACCGGCCAGCGCATCATGGAGCGCTCCCTGTCGGAGCTGCTCGTGGTGGTGGTGGGCCTGTCCATGGCCGCCACGCCGGTGCTGTTCGCGCTGCACGAGCGCTGGGTGCGCCCGCGCTTCCGCCCGGTCCTCGCGAAGCACGCGTACGACGTGGCGCCCACGGCGGACAACCCCGTCATCATCGCCGGCTTCGGCCGCGTGGGGCAGATGGTGGGCCGCCTGCTGCGCGCCAAGCGCATCGGCTTCACCGCCATCGACGCCAGCCCGGAGCAGATTGACTTCATGAAGCGCTTCGGCAGCGAGGTCTTCTACGGCGACGCCTCGCGCCTGGACCTGCTGCGCGCGGCCCGGGCGGAGAAGGCCCGCGTGTTCGTGCTCGCCATCGACGACGTCGAGGCGTCGCTGCGCACCGCCCGCGCGGTGAAGGAGCACTTCCCCCACCTCATCCTCTTCGCCCGCGCGCGCAACCGCGTGCACGCCTACAAGCTGCTGGACATGGGCATCGACCGGGTGATGCGCGAGACCTTCCTCGACAGCCTGGAGCTGGGCACCCAGGTGCTCCAGGAGCTGGGCCTCACCTTCTCGGAGAGCCGCCGCGCCCTGGAGCGGCTGCGGGAGCACGACGAGCGCCTGCTGCGCGAGACGGCCCGCTTCCAGAGCGACGAGAAGAAGCTGGTGGAGATGGCCAACCAGGCCCGCCTGGAGCTGGAGAGCCTCTTCGAGAAGGACGAGGAGGAGCACGCCGACGAGCCCTCCTGAGCCCCGCCCCGGAATCCCTGTTTCACCCCGGGTCGCATCCACCCGGGTCACATTCCTCTGTCAAAGTTGCATTGCTGGAGCGGGAGGCCGCCTCCCTCCCGGGGCGGCGGGTACGACGCATGGTGCGCCGACGCCTGCCTGGCATCGCGCGCGGCGGAGAGCAGAGTATGGTTTCCTCTCCACCGCGGAAACCGAAGAGGCATGCCCCCCACCCCCGCCAAGAAGCGCCAGCGTCCCCTGGCCGAGCCTCCCGCCGAGGCGCCTTCCCCCGAGCTGCTCCAGACGCTCCTGGAGGGGCTGCCAGACGCCTTCTTCCTGCTCGATACGCGGTGGTGCCTGGCCTACGTGAATCCGAGCATGGCCCGGCTGCTGGACGGCGCCGCCGGGCTCCACGACGACGTGCGCCGGGCGTGCCCCGAGCTGCTGGAGCTGGGGCGCCACCTGCGCTTCGAGCTGCCCGTCTCCGAGCAGCCCCATGTCCGCTACGAGCACGTCTGGCCGGAGCGGGAGACGTGCTTCGACGTGCGCGTGCGCCCGGTGGAGGGCGGCCTGCTGGTGCACTGCCGGGACATCACCGAGGAGCGCGGGGCGCGCGAGGCGCTGCGGCGCAACGACGAGGTGTTCCGCGCCATCCTCGAGGGAACGACGGACGCCGTCTACACGAAGGACTTGAACGGCCGCTTCACCATGATGAACCCGGCGGGCGCGAAGGCCCTGGGCTACCGCGCCGAGGACGTGGTGGGGCGCACGGACCACGAGCTGTTCGACCCGGCGGTGGCCCGCACCAACGCCGCGAACGACCGCGAGGTGTTCGCCTTCGGCCGCACCGTCACCTACGAGGACTCGCAGCCCAGCGTGGAAGGCCCGCGCGTGTGGCTGTCCACCAAGGGCGTGCTGCGCGACGCCGATGGCAAGGTGTTCGGCCTGTTCGGCATCAGCCGCGACATCACCCAGCGCAAGTGGGCGGAGGAGGAGACCCGGCGGCACTCCGAGTTCCAGGAGCAGCTCATGGGCATCGTCACCCATGACATCCGCAGCCCGCTGGGCGCCATCATGAACTGGTCGCGCGTGCTGGCGGCCGGTGGCTCCGAGGAGGACGCCCAGCGCACCAGCCAGCGCATCGCCACCGCGGCGGTGCGCATCGAGCGCCTCACCCGGCTGCTGCTGGACTTCACCCGCACCCGGCTGATGGGCGGCGTGGCCATCGAGCCCCGGCCGGTGGATTTGAACGACTTGGCGTCCAAGGTGGCCCACGAGTTCCGCGTGGCCTTCCCCCAGCGCAGCGTGGAGGTGGAGCACAAGGGCAACACGCAGGGCGTCTGGGACCCGGACCGGCTGGCGCAGGTGACCTCCAACCTGGTGGAGAACGCGCTCAAGTACAGCCCGGTGGAGACGCCGGTGCGGTTGACGGCGCGCGGGCTGCGCACGCGGGTGGTGCTGGAGGTCCACAACGCCGGCAGCCCCATCCCCGAGCACCTGCTGCCCCACCTCTTCGAGCCCTTCCGCGGCGGCCCCCAGAGCTCCCGCACGCTGAAGATGAGCTACGGGCTGGGGCTCTTCATCGTCCGGGAAATCGTCCAGGCGCACGGTGGCACCATCGAGGTCCGCTCCGACGAGGCGGAGGGCACCACCTTCACCGTCACGCTGCCGCGCCGCTCGATGCCGGCGAGGCCGCCCGTGCCCCCCGCGGGCGGCCCGCGCGCCTAGTCCAGGTAGTGCCGCAGCAGGGCCACCAGCGCCGTGCCGTCGAAGGGCTTCGCGACGAAGTCGTTGCAGCCGCTGTCGAAGCACTCCCGCACGCTGCGGGCCTCGGTGCGGGCGCTGCACAGGATGATGGGCGTGCGCCGCGTGGGCTCGCGCCCCCGCATCACCCGGCACGCCTCCAGGCCGTCCAGGTGCGGCATCAGCACGTCGAGGAAGACGAGGTCCGGCCGCTCCCGCTCCGCGCGCGCCAGCGCCTCCAGGCCGTCACGCGCGACGACGGCGTCATGCCCCAGCTCCGCCAGCAACATGCGCTGAAGAAGAAGGACGGTGTCCGAGTCATCCGCCAGCAGGACCTTCTTGCGCCGCGCCGTCACGCCCGCGCCTCCGCCTGACAGAGCTGCCGCAGCTGCATGAGCCGCGGCGGCCCCATGCCCAGGAAGCGCACGCCCATGCCGTAGGGGTGGGACACGCCATGCCGCGGCGCGAAGGGGTGGGCCCAGGCCACCACGCCATGCGTCTCCAGCCGCTCCCCCAGCGTGGGCAGCAGGATGTGCAGCTCCACCGCCGTCCCCACCTTCGCGGGCACCAGCGTGCGGACGAAGAGGCCGCCCGGGCTCATCGCGGTGGACATGCCGGAGCGCCACTCCGCGCCGCGCGGCCCGGCCTCCGCGAAGGACACCGGGCAGCAGAAGCGCACCCGCTCATCCACGCGCAGCGACGCGGCCTCGCGCCCCAGCAGCGCGTGGATGCGGGACAGCAGCGCGGCGGGCCGCCCCGGCGCCTCCAGGTCGAGCGTGAGCGACGGCACCCCCTCCAGCAGCGGCTGGGTGCGCAGGGCCGTCAGCCCCCGCAGCGCGCCCAGCGAGTGCTCGCGCGAGAGCAGCACCAGGCGGGGCCGCTCGCCGCGCTCCACCACGCGCGCCACCCCGCCCGCCACGGTGGTGCTGTAGAGGACGCGGTGGCCGCACGCTTCCAGATGGGCGCCCAGCCCACCCCAGGCCAGCGGGCCACAGGCGCCGGCCAGCAGCAGCAGGCATGAGGCCTCGCGCGGGGCCCCGACGGGGAGGGCCGCGCCCCCGAGCACCGCGAGCCGGGCGCGCAGCTCCTGTGTCCGCAGCGGCGTCTGCAGACAGTCCTCGATGCCCTCCGCGTCCCCCACTTCGAGGATGTCGGCCGGCGTCTCGGGCTCCGCCACCAGCACCAGGGGCGGCCCGTCCGCGCCCAGCCGCAGCTTCAGCGCGCGCAGCCCCAACCCCGCGCCGGGCGTCAGCTCCCGCCAGTGCACCAGCACCAGCGACGGCCGCAGGTGCCGCGCCTCCAGGAACGCCGCCTCCAAGGAGGGCACTTGAAGCGCGTCACAGCGAAGGGGGCGCAGCGCCCGGGACAACGCCACCCAGGACTCGCTCGTGGCCCCCACACACAGCACCCGCGGCATGGCCTCCACCGGACCCGACGACGGACGCACGCGTCCGGGTGCGCTCATCATGCGATGCCTCCCTCGTGGACTTCGTCCCCCCGCCTGCGCCCCTCGCTTCCCGTGACTTCGAAGTATGAGAAACGGCCACTGGCAGGAAATCACCCCGGGCCTGTTTCGAGAGACAGATGGGGAATAAAGGACACAGGCCACCGACCGGGGCCGCCTCCGGTGTCAGCGGCCCCACGGAGCGCCCTCAGACGCGGGCGACGTTGACGCCCGAGTCGACGGCCTGCAGGTCGTCACCGAAGCGCACGTCCAGCGCGACGCCGGGGGGCGGCTCATAGGGCGCGCGTCCCACCTGCGCCGTGCCGAAGCGGGGCAGGAAGGGCGCCACCACGTACGAGCGGAAGCACCAGGCGAAGAAGCTCACCGGCTTGAGGGCCGGGTCCATGGCGGACTCGATTTTCGCGTGCGCCGCGGGCAGCAGGCTCCAGTGCAGGCCCGGCGTCTCATGGTGCACGGCGTGGAGGCCGTTGTTGAAGAGGAAGAAGTTGATGAGCCGGCCGGTGAAGCTGCGGCTGTGGTCGTGCTCGCTCCAGGGGTCCGTGTGGACGTGCTGGATGTAGTTGAAGAACATGATGGTCCACAGCGAGAAGAGCGCCGGCACCAGGAAGGCGAGCGCCCAGATGCGCGCGCCGCCAGCCACGCCGTGCAGGGCCATGGCCAGCCCCAGCAGCGCCACGTGCGTGCCGCCCCAGACGGCGTACTGGGTGAGAATCTGGCGGTACAACGGCCGGTTGCGCTCGCGCGCCTTCGCGATGAACGCCTTCGTCGGCTCCTGCTGCCAGTACGTGGAGACGAAGGGGAAGAGGAAGGCCACCAGGAAGTTGTGCTTCTTCGAGTAGCGCCAGGTGATGGTGGCGTCCCCCGCCTTGTTCACGAACTTGTGGTGGTTGAGGTTGTGCGTCGGAATCCAGACGAAGGTGGGGTACCCGTAGAAGAGCGACAGCCACATGCCCATCGCCTCGTTCAGCTTCCGGTTCCGGAAGGTAGGACAATGGTTGTGGTTGTGCGCGATGACGCCTGCCGAAAGCGCCAGGTAGCACGCCAGTGGGCAGAGGTAGGGAATCCACGCGGGGACCACGTACATCGACAGGGCCACCACGGGCATGGCCAGACACCACAGCATCGTCCGGCGGTCAGCGGCGTATCGGAGCATGGCGGCCATCCTGACCTAGCCGGCGCCCCACTACCATCAATCACCAACATTTCGGGGGGAGTTCGAGCCCGTGGCCACCTCTCCGGAGGTGACGCCGCTGGCCGCCCCGGGCCCTGGGCGCCCGACACGCCCAGTGAAACCACACCTCCCAGCCCTGGCTCTCCAACGCGAGCCCCTGGCGCTCCCGACTGCCTCCGGGTTCTTCGATGGGCTGGAGGGAACGGGTCATCACCACGAGCCGCGGGCGGCCGGGCGGCCGCCCCCACCTCCCATCCTCGGAGCGCATCTGCGTGGCGGATGCATCCGGCGCGTCATCGGTATCCCGTCAACAGACGCACCCGGCCATACGAGGGCCCGCCTGTGGCCAGCCCGCCACCCACGAGGTCATCCCTGCGGCATGACGCACGAGTCAGCCCGGGCCGGGGGACGGGGCTCGCGGCTCACGCGTCCATGTTGACAACGGCGATTCTTCTGCATCCAGATTGCATTGGAAGCAGATACAAGTATCTGCCGGAGCAATCGCGGAGCATCGAGGGAGACCCGAGGGGCCGAACAACGCGGAGCGTGGGGAGCCAACGCTCCAGGTCCCAGCGGGGTGAAAGAGACTGGCCGATCGATTATGCGAAAGGGCACCATGGGAGCAAAGAGAAGTTCCGTGCAGCCGAAGCTCGCTGAGTTCCAGGACCGGATTCGTTCCGCCGGCCTGCGCAGCACCGCGCCGCGCGTGGCGGTGCTGCGGGAACTGGAGAACGCCACCTCGCCGATGAGCCATGCGGACCTGGTGGACGCCCTGGGTGGCGAGGGCTACGACCGGGTGACCATCTACCGCAACCTCACGGACCTCACGGAGGCCGGGCTGGTGGTGCGCGCGGACCTGGGCGACCACGTCTGGCGCTTCGAGCTGAAGCGCGCGGGCGACGAGCACCGCGGCAGCCACCCGCACTTCACCTGCACCGACTGCGGCACGGTGGCCTGCCTCCCGGAGGAGTCGGTCCGCATCACCTCGTCGAAGGGCGTGCCCCGCGCGGTGTCACAGCGCGCGGTGGAGGTGCAGCTGCGCGGGCTGTGCGACGGCTGCAACTGAGCGGCGGCCGCCCGCCTGCCCGGCGGCCAGGGCGCCTCCGCGGAGGCGCCGCGTGGATTGGCGACGGCAGGGAGCGGCCCCACCCTTGCCTCCAGCAGTCAGCCAACTGACCTGGGGGAGAGAGAACCATGAAGAAGCTCATCGCCACACTGGCCTTGTGCGTGGGGAGCGCCGCGTTCGCGCAGCAGCGGGAGCAACCGTCGAAGACCCAACTGCCACGCCCTGGCACGGAGAAGAGCACCGGCGTCGACGCCACCGACGTAGGCCCCGCCATCGGCGAGGCCGCCAGGGACGTGACGGGCACCCAGCACGGGGACAAGGGCACCTTCACGCTGGACAAGGCCATGAGCCTGCAAGGCACGCTGAAGGAGGCCGACCACGACAGCGTGAAACTCTCCCGCACGGGGCTCCCCGACGCGGACCTCGACGTGCGCGACCGGACGGTGCTGATGCTGGACGGCAAGAAGATTTCGAGGCCGGAAGAGATTCCGGAGGGCTCCGCGGTACGCGCGAGGTTCCAGCTCGAAGGGGATGACGCCGTCGCGGTGGAGGTGCGCGCCACCAGCCCCCAGGGCGCCGGGAAGCATCAGCCGGGCACCGGCGGCGCGGGCACCCAGCCCCATGGGTCCGTCGACAAGGAGCTGGACGGCACACCGACCCGGTAGTCCCCGCGCAACGCAGCGCCACGGGCCCGCTTCCTCCTGGAGGCGGGCCCGCTTGTTTTCCGCACCGTGGTGCATCCGGCTTCCGCTCGCGAGGAAAGGATTTGCCCACGTTGCCCCTTCTTTCCCAGGCAGCCAGGCCCCGCCAGCCCGGTATGCGATTTGCTGTCGGCCCAGGGGGAGGAGGTTGCGGTGAATCGACGACTGTTGGGCGGGTGTCTTGGGGCGGTGGTGGTCACAGCGTGGGCATGTGGAGGCACGAGCGAGCCCCCCCCACCCCCGACGAGGGGTGGCAACATCGATGACAATCCACCGGTATCGCAGCCGGGGCCGGACGCGGGAACGGAGCCGGACGCGGGCACCCGCCCGGACGCCGGAGCGGAGCCGGACGCGGGCACCCGCCCGGACGCCGGAACGGAGCCGGACGCGGGCACCGTGCCGGATGGCGGCAGCACCACCACGGCGGGCCCGTGGCCGACCGACCCGGTGACGGACTACTCGTCCCGCTACGACATCTCCCGGGCCCAGGCGATGGGCGTGGACGCCGCGCACAACATCTGGCTGCTCGACAGGGACCGGATTGGCGTGCTGCGCGCGGACACGCAGGAGGTCGTCTGGACGCGCTCCCCCATCGGTCAGGCCCAGGGGGGCTTCGGTTCGGAGCGGGCGGCCACCGGCTCCACCGTCATCTGCGGCGGCGGCGCGGGCCGCGCCTACGTGGGCTACGCGGCCTCCGACCTGCGCGAGGACCCTCAGTTCCCGGGCCTCCAGCCCAACTACATCGTCGGTCCCAACGAGTGCTACCAGCCCGACCCGGCGCGGCCGTGCTACCCGTACAGCCACCAACGGCTGCAGTACTACAAGCAGGGCGACGTGGACGTGGTGCGGCTGGATGACAGCGGAGAGATTGTCCTCGAGGAGCACCTGCACCAGTCCATCCGGAACACGGTGGACGCCAACGGGCAGCCCCACGTGCAGACGGGGCCCCGCCGGCTGGATGACGTCACCAACCTCGGCATCCGCAACAGCAACGACCACCACTTCGACGAGGACCGCAGCATCCTGAGCTGCGTGACGGTGCTGCACGGCAGGGACCAGGGCGACGTCTACGTGGGCAGCAACCACGGCGTCACCCGCATCCGGGGGCTGGAGTACAACTCCCACCGGCACCCCATCTGGCTCAACGAGCGGGGCAGCCAGATGGCGGGCTACACGTACGGGCTCGGCATCGCCCAGGACGGGGATGTCCTCATCGCCAACGAGTGGACGTTCGGCATCGTCACGCCGACGGCCCAGCTGGGCGACTGGGACAACATGGACAAGAACGTCAACCGGATGAAGGTGGAGTCCTCGTACCTGCCCCAGCTCAACAGCCTCAGCGAGTTCGACGCGTGGCGCGGCTTCCAGCAGACGACGGATGGCCGCTACTACCTGGGCAGCAAGGACCACGGCCTGTGGGAGATGACCATCACCTGGGCCTCCAACCAGGCCCAGACGGGAACCCGGCTGACGGGCGAGAACGCGGCGCAGCGCGCGGCGCTCGAGAGCATCAACGCGCTGGCGGCCTCGGGGGACGGCTCCCTCTTCATCGGCACGGACCGGGAGGGCCTGTGGCGCCTCACACCGCTGAAGAAGCTGGAGAAGGTGGAGGACGTGAGCGGCTCCCGGGTGCGACAGCTCCTCTACGACCCGCGGGTGACGCCGGGGGCACTCTACGTGCTCACCGACCGCGGCCTGACGGTGCTCCGCGGGTACTGAGCCACCACGACGCCGGACTCCGGGGCGCCGCACGCGGGCGGCCCGGGGCCCCTGGCCGTCACCGCGCGCCCGCGGCCTTCCGGGCCACCGGGGGCCTGGTGGGCAGCCGGAGGATGAACGTGGAGCCCTTTCCCTGCGCGGAGCGCACGGTGATGCTGCCGCCCATGGCCTCGACAAGCTGCCGGGTGATGTAGAGGCCCAGGCCCAGCCCGCCGTAGTGCCGCTCCGACACGGCGCGCTCGAACTTGCCGAACAGGCGCGCCATGCCGTCCTCGGAGATGCCGATGCCGTGGTCCTTCACGGCGAGCACCGCCGTGGGGCCCTCGCCCACCAGCGACACCTCCACCGGCCGGCCCTCGCCGTACTTGACGGCGTTGGACAGCAGGTTCACCAACACCTGCTCCAGGCGCAGCGAGTCCCACTCCCCCATGAGCGGCCCGTCCACGTGCAGCGTCAGGGCGCTGCCGGCGCGGCTGAACTCCTCGGAGAAGGCCTCCGCCATCTGCCGCACGAGCTGCGCCAGGTCGAGCGCCCGGGGCTCCAGCGACAGCCGCCCCGCCGCCAGCCGCGAGACGTCCAGCAGCGTGTTCACCAGCCCGGCCAGCCGCGACAGCTGCCGGTCCAGCACCCGGGCCCGGGGCGCCAGCTCCGCGGGCGGCTCCGGCTGGGAGCCCGCCACCTGACGCAGCAGGAGCTGCAGGTGCAGGCGCAGGCTGGTGAGCGGCGTGCGCAGCTCGTGGGCCGCCACGCTGAGGAACTCGTCCCGGACGCGCACGGCCTCCTGCGTCTCGCGCAGGGCCTGCTCGCGCACCGAGCGCTCCCGGGCCGCGCCCGCGTCGCGCTGCGCCTCCACGCGGCGGCGCTCCGTCATGTCCTCCACGTAGACGCACGCGGCGACGACGACCCCCTCGCGGCGCAACGGGTGGTAGCTCGCCCGGTAGACGCGGGTGCGCTCGCCGCTGGCGTCGGGCTCGCGGTGGATGATCTCCACGCCCTCCAGCGCCACGCCCGTCTCCAGCACGCGGCGGACCCGGCGCACCATATCGGCGACGGAGGGCTCGGCGCGCAGCACCTCCGCCAGGGGCTGGCCCAGGTGCGCCTCGCGCGACAGGCCGTGCAGGGCGGCCATGGCCTCGCTGACCTCGACGAAGCGCAGCTCGCGGTCGACGACGGCCATGCCCAGCGGCACCGTGGACATCAGCTCCGACAGCTCCACCGGCCGCCCGTCTTCCCGCGGGGGGGCGCTGCCTCCACCTGCTGGCGCTGTCACGTCCGACCCCGTGTCCCGGGCGGACCCGAGCCTCGGGGTCATCGTCCCCTCCGGTGTAGCAATCCCGACGGAAGCCGTCACGGCACGCCCCCCAGACGTGTGTCCAATGCTGGAAGGATGCCTGAGTCGGCGTTGGAATCTTCGCGAAATCGCGAGGGTTTCTCCTGCACGCCGAGCGTCGGCCGCCAGCCGGGCAGGCGTGCGAGGGACACCTGCTTCACCCCACCCCGCCCGGCTCCCTAGAATGGAGCCCTCGCGCCATCACGGCACCGAAAGGAACCGAACCGCATGCGCCTGAGACGTTTCGCCCGCCGTGCCGCGCCCCTGGCATCCCCGGCCAACAGCCTCCGGCGGAACATGCCGGAGGACGGGCGCAACGAGCTGGTGGCCCGCAGCGGCGAGGACCCCTTTCGCTCGGAGCGGCGCCTGCGCTGGCGGGACCACTTCTCCCTCACGGAGAACGTGCTGATGCTCCAGCACCTGCACGCCGAGCATGACGGCCTGCGCATCGCGCAGCTGTCGGACGTGCACGTGGGGCAAGCCACCTCGGCGGTGCGCATCCGCCGCGCGGTGGAGGCGGTCAACGCCGAGAAGCCGGACCTCGTGTTCCTCACGGGCGACTACGTCACGCACAGCCCCAAGCCGCTGCCGCGGGTGCGCGAGCTGCTGGCCGGGTTGCAGGGCCCCGTCTACGTGGTGCTGGGCAACCATGACCACTGGGTGAACGCGCCGTACCTGCGCGAGTCCTTCGAGCGGATGGGCTACACGGTGCTGCAAAACGAGCACCGGCAGGTGCGCGTGAAGGGCGCGCCCGTGACGGTGCTGGGCATCGACGACGGGCTCACGGGCCGGGATGACGTGGAGGCCACCTTCCGCGGGGCGCCGGTGTCGGGCACGCGGCTGGTGCTGGCGCACACGCCGCCCACGGCGGAGAAGCTGCCGGCACACGCGGGGCTGGTGCAGTTCTCCGGGCACACGCACGGCGGCCAGTTCGTGGTGCGGGGCCTGACGGAGGCCATCTTCCGCCGCGCGGGGCAGCCGTACATCCGCGGCCACTACCATGTGAATGGCAACCAGCTGTACGTGAACCGGGGCCTCGGCTTCGGCTTCGGCGGGCCCTACCTGCGCCGAGGCAGCGAGCCGGAGGTGGCCTTCTTCACGCTGCGCCAGGCCACCGCCACCGCCTGGTAGCGCTCACCGGCTTGCGGTGGCCGCCGCGCATCCCCTAAGCAGGAGGCATGCGCCCGAGGCACTGGTGGCCTGCATCTCTGCTCATCGCGCTCCTTGCGTGCGAGGGCTCGCCCCGCAAGGCACGGGAGACGGAGCACTACGGCTTCATCAGCACCGACTCGGACTATGTCTGGGCGAGAGGACCATGGCCCGCCGTCGCGCCATCACGAGATGTCGACGAGGTCATCGATGGCCTGTGTCCGGCCATCATGAGGCTCTCGCACGCGGCCGATAGAGACTACGGGCAGGAGTACTGTGGGCTCATCTACTCCCGAGGTGATGGCATCTACCGCGTCAGCCATCCTTCGCCACTTGGCCGCTGGCAGCCGAGCAGGGAGTCGAAGAAGAAGTCCTGCTTCCCCGTCCGCAAGGTCATCGACCCCGAGGCCCGGGCCATCTCCATCCTCGCCGACTACCACAGCCATCCCTGGCCCCCGTCTCCGATGTCGGAACCGGACAAGCGCGCAACCAACCAGCTGTGGCTCATCAAGATTCAGTTCGACTCGGCATGCCACATCCAGAAGCTGGTCCCCCATTTGGATGATGTAGACAGGCCCGGCGAGCTCTACGCGCGTCGGGGAAGGCAGTGGGTCCTCATCGGGCTCATCCAACCCAAGGACAAGCCCTTCGGCTTCGTCACCCCCATCCGACGCCAGGACTGACAGGAGACACCATGCCGAAGTGGTTGCCGCTGCTGTGTCTGTGCGTCCTTCCCAGCTGTGCGCTCTTCAAGCGACCGCCCCGCCCTGTCCACGCCACCATCGAAGAGGCCACCCGATTCGAGTTCCCCGTCGAGACGCCGGAAGAAGGACGCGTCGTCATCCGGCGCCCCATGGCCCAGGCCGTCCAGCTCGCCCTGGAGGACTACCTCCCGTGGGACTTGAAGGTCCCGAAGGACGAGCGGCCCGGTGGGGAGTGCTTGTATCGACGTGAATCCTATGACGTGACCGCGGCGCCGTACGGGGATGGCATCATCCTCGTCAGCATCTCCCTGGACCCCGACGCCTGCGAAAGGAAGGGCGTTCCCTACGACATGGGGGCTCGGTATGCGGTCGACTCACGAACCTGGCGCATCCTGGCCGTCCAGCGATGAAGCCGCCGCCCTGAGCCTCACGGCCGCAGCGGTACGCCCAGCCGTCCGCTGCCCAGCCCCTCCGGTTTCTTGCGCCCCCGCAGGCTGAACGGCCCGGGCCCGAAGTAGACGATGAACAGCGCGCCACCCGCCATGGAGAGGTTCTTCATGAAGTGGACGAGCTGGTCCTGTGCCTGCACCGGGTCCGCCACCAGCCAGAACCTGTGGACCATGAAGGCCGTGCACAGCAGGAAGATGGCGATGGCCGCCGCGCCCAGGCGGGCGAACACGCCCAGCAGCACGCACAGGCCGCCCACCACCAGCGCCACCCCCGACCCCAGCACCGCCAGATGCGGCTCCGGCACGCCGGACGACCGGGCCACGGCCGTGAGCGCCTCGAGCTGGAAGAAGTGGTTCAGGCCGCTGGTGATGAAGATGGCCGAGAAGAGCAGCCGGCCAATCGGCGCTAGCACGCCCATGAATCCTCCCTATCTCCGTCTCAACGTGGGCATGAATTCCCGCGCGACAGCGGCCGCCCGCCTCCTCGCCCGCCCCCTGCTGCGACAACACGCCACAGGTCGGGCCCCAGGCCAGCACGTATGGTGCCCGGGCCGTGAAGAACGCCCTCACCACCTCCCTCCTGCTGTCCGTGGCCCTCCTGCTCGTCCCCAGCTCGAGCGCCTGGGCCTGCGCCACCTGCGCCTGCGGCGACCCCACCCTCATGTCCATGGGCACCGAGCAGCCCTTCGAGGGGCGCCTGCGCCTGTCCTCCACCCTCCGGGGCTGGGGCCACACCGTGGGCCAGGACGGGGTGAACGCCCTGCGGCTGCGCGAGGCGCGCATGGACCTGGCCGTTGCCTACGCGCCCCTGCCCTGGCTGTTCCTCTCCGCCACCCTGCCGCTCCAGGCCCGTGAGGTGCGCGACGTCAGCCTCACGCGGGAGCGCGGCTGGGGCATTGGCGAGCTGGAGCTCACCGCCAAGGCCTTCCTCTTCCGCGACAAGGCCTTCTCCGCCAACCACCTGTTCAGCGTGCTGGGCGGCGTGAAGCTGCCCACGGCGCCCGTGCTGCGGGGACCGGACGGGGAGCTGATGAACCTGGACGCGCAGCTCGGCAGCGGCTCCGTGGACCCGCTGGCGGGCCTGGCCTACCAGCACTTCCGCGGGAGCTGGTCCTTCCTGGTCAGCGCCACGGGCTTCCTCCCCACGCGGGGCCTCCAGGGCTTCCGCGCCGGCGCGTCCATCCGCGGCACGCTCGCCGCGCAGTACCAGCCCTCCGCGAAATGGGCCCTGCGGCTGGGCTTCGACGGCCGCCTGGAAGCGCAGGCCGACGTCAACGGCGAGCGCGAGGAGAACGGCGGCGGCTTCATCGGCTACGCGTCACCCGACGTGCTCTTCAGCCCGGGCATGGACGTCGTCGTCGCCGCCGGGGTGCGCGTCCCCGTCATCAACCAACTGCGTGGCCGCGTCTCACCCACGCCCATCGCGATGCTGTCCGTCGCCTACGACCTCTGAGCCATGCACCCTTCCCTGAAGCCCACCGCGCTGCTGAGCGTCCTCGCCCTCCTGTCCCTGACGGGGTGTGGCAGCGGGGACCTCGAAGCCGGCATGACGCTCGACCTGTCCCTCACCACCGCCCGGGCACGCCCCATCTCCGGCACCGCCGGCCCGCGCGAGCTCATGAACGACCAGGGCGCGCGCGCCGTCCTCACAGGGGGGTTCATCACCGTCAGCAGCGTGGAGCTGCTGCCCTGCGCGCAGGTCGGCTGGAAGCGGCTGCTGCGGCACCTGTCCCCGGTGGGCACGGCCTGGGCCCACACCGTGAGCAACCCCACGCGGCTGGGCACGCCGCACGTGGTGGACCTGGGCGGCGCTGACGGCGCGGTCATCCGCCTGGGCGCGGTGCACCCTCCGCCGGGCCGCTACTGCCACGCGCGCATCGTGTTCGAGCCCGCGGATGACGACGCGGAGGGCCTCGCCGCCGCCGCGCGGGGCGAGACGCCCGTGAACATGGTGGGCCGCACGCTGCACCTGCGCGGCACCCTGGCGACCAGCCGGGACGGCGAGCCCCAGCCCTTCGAGGTGAACCTCGCCACGCGCGCCTCCGTGGACGTGCTACTGGAGTGGGTGACGCTGTCCGAAGCCGAGCCCCGCGCGGCGGTCATGTTTGCGCTCACCTGGGACACATGGCTGGATGGCGTCAACGCCGACCGGCCTCCCGCCAGCGTGGACCTGGTGGGCAACGTCGCCCGCTCGGTGGTGCCGCCCTCTTCCGAAGGCCCATGACGCCCGCGCCCACCTCCGCCACGCCGCTCCCCGAGCCCGACTCCCGGGCCCGCATCAACCTGGAGTGGCTGCTGCGCCTGCGCTGGGGGCTGCTGCTGGGCCAGGCGCTCGTCATCGGCGTGGCGGCCTACGGGCTGGAGCTGGCCCTGCCCGTCCCGGTGCTGGGCGCGCTGCTGAGCCTGGAGGCGCTGACCAACCTGTCGGTGCGGGCCTGGCTGACCCGGGGGAAGCGCATCACCGAGGCCACCATTGGCAAGCTGATGCTGTGGGACACGCTGGTGCTCACCGGCCTGCTGGCCCTCAGCGGCGGCACCCACAACCCCTTCACCACGCTCTACCTGGTGAACGTGGCGCTGGGCACGGTGCTGCTGCCCGCGGGGTGGACGTGGGGGCTGCTCGGCTTCACGCTGGCGGCGTTCGGCTCCCTGTTCGTGTGGCAGGACGTGGAGCTGCCCGCGGGGCTGTCCCGGCCAGACCACGCGGAGCTGATGCGGCTGCACCTCAACGGCATGTGGGTGGCCTTCGCCGTGGCCGCGGGCTTCATCGTCTACTTCGTCCAGCGCGTCACGCGGGCGCTCGGGGCGCGGGAGCAGGAGCTGGCCCAGGCGCGCGCGCTGCACGCGCGGCGGGAGAAGGTGGCCTCGCTGGCGACGCTGGCCGCGGGCGCCGCGCACGAGCTGTCCACCCCGCTATCCACCATCGCCGTGGTGTCCAAGGAGGTGGAGCGCGCGCTGGCCACCGCGGGCACCTCCGAGTCCGTGCGCGAGGACCTGCGCCTCATCCGCCAGCAGGTGGACCGCTGCCGCGACGTGCTGGTGCAGATGTCCGCGGACGCGGGGCAGACCACGGGCGAGCCCTTCCACGCCGTGCCCCTGGAGCGGCTGGTGGAGGACATGCTCGCGGAGCTGAACGGCGCGGAGCGCGTACGGGTGGAGCTGCCCGCCGACGCCCGCGAGTGGCACGTCCACGGCCCGCCGCGGGCCCTGGCCCGGGTGCTGCGCGGGCTGGTGAAGAACGCGCTCCAGGCCTCGCGGGAGCCGCGCACCGTGGAGCTGCGCGTGAAGGCGCGCGATGAGGGCGCGCTGCTGGAGGTGCGCGACACCGGCGCGGGGATGCCGGCGGACGTGCTCTCCCGGGCCGGAGAGCCCTTCTTCACCACCAAGCCGCCGGGAGAAGGCATGGGCCTGGGCCTCTTCCTGGCGCGTACGCTGGTGGAGCAGCTCGGCGGCACGCTGGAGCTGCGCTCGTCACCGGGACAGGGCACCACGGCGAGCCTCGCGCTGCCCGTGACGGCCCCCCGGGCCACACCGGAGCTGGCGTCATGAGCCTCGCGGGCGCGGACACGGAGCAGCGCCCCAGTCTGCTGCTGGTGGACGACGACGCCACCTTGCGCGAGCGGCTGGCGCGCGCCTTCCGCGAGCGCGGCTGGGACGTCACCACGGCGGGGAACCATGACGAGGCGCTCGCCGCCGCGCGCCGCGAATCGCCCGAGTACGCCGTGGTGGACCTGCGCATGCCGGGCCGCAGCGGCCTGGAGCTGGTGCGCGACCTGCTGGCGGTGGACGCCTCCACGCGCGTCATCGTCCTCACGGGCTACGGCAGCATCGCCACCACGGTGGATGCCATCCGGCTGGGCGCGGTGAACTACCTGCCGAAGCCCGCCGACGTGGACGACGTGCTCGCCGCCTTCGCTCGCGCCTCCGGTGAGCCCGCCGTCGCGGCGCCCGAGAGCTTCGAGGCCCCCTCCCTGGCCCGCGCCGAGTGGGAGCACATCAACCGCGTCCTGGCGGACTGCGGCGGCAACATCTCCGAGGCCGCTCGCAAGCTGGGCATCCACCGGCGCTCGCTCCAGCGCAAGCTCCAGAAATACCCGCCCTCGCGCTGAGGCACTCACGCCCCGTGGAACTCTGCTATGCGAACGGTCATGTCGACCGCACTCCAGACCCGACCGCCCAGCCACCTGGCCCCCGGCCGCTTCGGCCAGCCGCGCTACATGATTCGCCGCAAGTTCTTCAAGCTGTTCGGCGGCGCGTTCCACATCTACGACGAGGCGGGCAACCTCGCCTTCTACTCGAAGATGAGGGCCTTCAAGCTGAAGGAGGACCTGCGCATCTACAGCGACGAGGACATGCGTGAGGAGCTGCTCGTCATCAAGGCGCGCGGCATCCTCGACTTCGGCATGACCTACGACGTGACAGATGCCGTCACGGGCGAGCGCGTGGGCGCGCTGCGCCGCAAGGGTCTGCGCTCCATCTTCCGCGACCAGTGGCTGGTGCTGGACACGCACGACCAGGAGGTGGGGAAGATCGAGGAAGACAGCATGGCGCTGGCGCTGGTGCGCCGCTTCCTGACCAACCTCATCCCGCAGTCGTTCACGGGGACGCTGGGGGACACGCAGGTCCTGGCCTTCCACCAGCGCTTCAACCCGTTCATCCAGAAGATCGACCTGGACTTCTCGATGGACACCCGCCGCCTGCTGGACCGGCGGCTCGGCATCGCGGCGGCGGTGCTCATGAGCGCCATCGAGGGCCGTCAGCAGTAATCCGCGGTGGCGCCTCGGCGGACGCCGGCGGGGCGATGCGGTCCGTCCCGGAATGACAACGGCCCCCTGGCACATCCGCCAGGAGGCCGCTTGCTTCTGGCACCGAGGGCGGCGCCCTACTTCAGCAGCTCGCCCTTCTCCGCCTTCTCCACGAGCGACGCGGGAGGCTGGAAGTGCTGTCCGTAGCGCTCCGCGAGCTCGCGCGCGCGGGCGACGAACCCGCGCGGCCCGGTCCCCGTGCGGCCCTCGTAGCCGTTGATGAACTGCACCACGCCGCCCGTCCACGGCGGGAAGCCGATGCCCAGGATGGAGCCGATGTTCGCGTCCGCGGCGGAGCGCAGCACGCCCTCGTCGAAGCACCGCACCGTGTCCACGGCCTCGGCGAACAGCATGCGGTCCTTCATGTCCTCGAAGGGAATGCTGTAGCCGGGGCGGGTGAAGTGCTTCGCCAGGCCGGCCCACAGGCCCGTGCGCTTGCCGTCCGCGTAGTCGTAGAAGCCGCCGCCCGTGGAGCGCCCCTTCCGCTGGTGCTGGTCAATCATGGCGTCGATGACGGCGTCGCTGCCGTGGTCGGCCCAGGGCTTGCCCTCCGCCACGGTGGCCGCCTTCGTCTCCTGGCGAATCTTGCGCGGCAGCGTCAGCGTGAGTTCGTCCATCAACTGGAGCGGCGCCGAGGGGTAGCCCGCCTGGAGGCCGGCCTGCTCGATGGAGGCGGGAGCGATGCCCTCACCCACCATGGCGATGGCCTCGTTGAGGAAGGTGCCGATGACGCGGCTGGTGAAGAAGCCCCGGCTGTCGTTGACGACGATGGGCGTCTTCCCAATCTGCACCGCGATGTCGATGGCCTTCGCCAGCGCCGCGTCGCTCGTCTGCTTGCCCGCGATGAGCTCCAGCAGCGGCATCTTGTCCACGGGCGAGAAGAAGTGCATGCCCACGAAGTCGTCCGTGCGCTTCACGCCCTCGGCCAGCAGGGTGATGGGCAGCGTGGACGTGTTGGACGCCAGCAGCGCGTCCGGAGCCACCACGTCCTGCACCTCCTGGAAGACCTGGTGCTTGAGCTTCACGTCCTCGAAGACGGCCTCGATGACGACGTCACACCCCTTCAACGCGGCGGCGTCCGCGGAGGGCAGGATGCGCGCCAGCAGCGCGTCCCCCTTCTCCTTCGTGGACCTGCCCTTCTGGATGGCCTTCTCCACCAGCTTGACGGAGTACGCCTTGCCCTTCTCCGCGGCGGCGAGGCTCACGTCCTTGAGCACCACGTCGATGCCGGCCTTGGCGCACACGTAGGCGATGCCCGCGCCCATCATCCCCGCGCCCAGCACGCCCACCTTCTTCGCCGTGTACTGCGGGAAGCCCTTGGGCCGGCCGCCGCCGGAGTTGATGTGCTGCATGTCGAAGAAGAACGCCTGAATCATGTTCTTCGCGACCTGCCCCGTGACGAGCTCGGTGAAGTAGCGCGACTCCACGGTGAACGCGGTGTCGACGTCCACCTGCGTGCTCTCCACCGCCGCCGCCATGATGGCGCGGGGCGCGGGCATGTTCGCCCCCTTGAGCTGCTTGCGCAGGTTCGCCGGGAAGGCGGGCAGGTTCGCCGCGAGCGCCGGAGTCGACGGCGTGCCGCCCGGAATCTTGTAGCCCTTCTGGTCCCAGGGCTGCTGCGCGCTCGGGTTCGCCTTCACCCAGGCCTTGGCCGCGGGCAGGAGTGCCTCCACGGAGTCCACCACCTCGTGGACCAGCCCCACCTCCTTCGCCTCCTGCGGACGGTAGCGCTGGCCCTGGAGCAGCACCTTCAT
Organism: Pseudomonadota bacterium; assembly: GCA_023426545.1. GTDB lineage: Bacteria > Myxococcota > Myxococcia > Myxococcales > Myxococcaceae > Myxococcus. The sequence continues at coordinate 39,046 of JAFAAN010000073.1, read as the reverse complement.
CAGCGCGTCCACGATGCCCAGCATGCGCACCGTGCGCACCACGCCGCCGCCGCCGGGCAGCAGGCCCAGCGTGACCTCCGGCAGGCCCACCTGGACACCCTTCACGTCCGCGACGATGCGCCGGTGGCACGCGAGCGCGATCTCCAGCCCGCCCCCCAGCGCCGCGCCGTTGATGGCGGCGACCACGGGCTTGCCCAGCGTCTCCAGCGTCCGCAGCTGCGCCTTGACCTCCTGCACCAGGTCGAAGGCCTGCTTCGCGTCCTCCTTCTTCAGCTGAAGCAGGTCCTTCAGGTCGCCACCCGCGAAGAACGTCTTCTTCGCGGAGGTGATGACGACGCCGGTGAGGGCCTCCTTCTCCTGGACCAGCCGGTCCACCGCCGCGCGCATGGACTTCACATAGGCGGCGTTCATGGTGTTCGCGGACTGGCTCGGGTCATCCAACGTCAAGACCACGATGCCGTCGGCGTCTTTTTCCCAGCGGATGGTGTTCTGCTCGCTCATGGGGTTCGCTCGAATCCTGTCGAAGTAGTGGGAAAGAAGTTCAGACGCGCTCGATGAGGGTGGCCACGCCCATGCCACCGCCAACGCACAGGGTGATGACCGCGCGGCGCGCATTGCGGCGCTCCAGCTCGTCCACCATCGTCCCCAGAATCATCGCGCCCGTGGCGCCCAGCGGGTGCCCCATGGCGATGGCGCCGCCGTTGACGTTGAGCTTCTCGTCCGGGATGCCGAGGTCCTTCTGGTACTTGAGCACCACCGAGGCGAAGGCTTCGTTGAGCTCGAACAGGTCGATGTCCTTCACCGACAGGCCGGCAATCGACAGCAGCTTCCGGGTGGCCGGAATCGGGCCGGTGAGCATGATGGTCGGGTCCGCCCCGGACGTGGCCACCGCGGCGATGCGCGCGCGCGGCGTGAGGCCCAGCGACTTGCCCACCTGCTCCGAGCCGATGAGCACCAGCGCCGCGCCGTCCACGATGCCCGACGAGTTGCCCGGCGTGTGGACGTGCTCGATGCGCTCCAGGAAGTGGTACTTCTGCAGCGCCACCGCGTCGAAGCCGCCGGCCTCGCCCATGACGCTGAAGGACGGGTTGAGCTTGCCGAGCGACGCCACGGTGGACTCCGGCCGCATGAACTCGTCATGGTCGAGCACGGTGAGGCCGTTCTGGTCCACCACCGGGACGACGGACTTCTTGAAGTAGCCGCCGGCCCACGCCTGGGCCGCGAGCTGCTGCGAACGGGCCGCGTAGCGGTCCACGTCCTCGCGGGTGAAGCCCTCGATGGTGGCGATGAGGTCCGCGGAGATGCCCTGCGGGACGAAGGAGGTGTCGAAGTTGGTGGCCGGGTCCATGGCCCACGCGCCGCCGTCCGAGCCCATGGGGACGCGCGACATGCTCTCCACGCCGCCCGCGATGACCAGGTGCTCCCAGCCCGAGCGCACCTGCTGGGCGGCCAGGTTCACCGCCGTCAGGCCGGAGGCGCAGAAGCGGTTGAGCTGCACGCCGCCCACCGTCTCCGGCAGCCCGGAAGCGAGCACCAGCGTCCGGGCGATGTCCGCGCCCTGCTCCCCCACCGGCGAGACGACGCCGAGCACCACGTCGTCGATGCGCTGGGGGTCCAGGGTCGGGTGGCGCTTCTTGAGCGCGTCCACCAGCCCCACCAGCAGGGAGATGGGCTTGGTGCCATGCAACGAGCCCTTCTTGCCCTTGCCGCGAGGAGTCCGAACGGCGTCGAAGATGAATGCTTCCTGGCTCACGCAGAGCCTCCTTGAGAACGGGGATGTGGGTCTACAGGGACCGGGGCGGCGAGCTCTTTCATGACCTCGTGCGCACCGGCAAGGATTCGCGGCACGCGAGTGTCCGCGAACAGGTGTGCGATGGGGTACTCCGTCATGTAGCCGCACCCTTCGAACGACTGCAAGCAACGGTCCGCGACAATGCGCACCGGGTCCGCCGCCCAGCCCCTCGCCCTGGCCGCCGTCGTCACATCCACCCCACCCGCCGGGCACCGCCTCCGCGACGAGGTGGCAGTCAGACTCCACCCTCCCGGACGTTGCGTCACGCCGCATCCAATTCCACGCATGTGTCTGTGGATTCGAGTCCCGCCGCCTCCACATTCAGAAGCCCAGCCGTCGGCCAGACGATGAAGGCGATGCAGGGCAAGGCCAACCCGCAGGCCGTCAACGAACTGTTGAAGGAGGCGCTTGCCTGAGTGATGCCGGCAAGGCCCGCGAAAGAGCTCGCGGGCCTTGCCACATCGCCGCTCAAGCCGCGGGAACCTTGTCGAGGAAGCCGATGACTGCGGCGATCCGGCGGGCCGCATCAAGCTTCACCACGTCGGTCCCCTCGATCAATGAGTCCCCGCCATCGGGGCCAACCTTCCACGAGAAGCGCACGAAGTCTCCGTGCCCGTCGGGCTTGCCGACGAGTGCGAAGCCAAGGCCAGGCAACTGCGCCCGGGCACCTTCAATCATCGTAGCGATGTCCCCATGCCCGGTGGCGCTCATCAGGGGGTCGACGTAGCTCGCATCCGCCGTCCAGCCTCTGGCCAGCTTGCGCCGGCGTTCGGCCGGATCGGCCTCGTTCCACAGGGCGATGTAGGCTTGGGCGATCGTATCGGGGGTTTGCATCTCATGGCTCCTTTGCAGGCAGGCCGTCGCGGCCAGCGAGGAGCAATCTCCGTGATTCGGTGAGGCAAAACGATTACCTGCGAGGTAATGGCCGCGCGCTGCATCGATGCTAGGAGAGGCGCATGGCAACGCTATCCCTTCGACCGACCGTCGGCGATCTGCTGCGCGATTGGCGGCAGCGCCGCAAGCTCAGCCAACTCGACCTCGCGCTGGAAGCGGGCATCTCCGCCCGCCACCTGAGCTTCGTGGAAACCGGCCGCTCGGAGGGTAGTCGCGAGCTGCTGTCGCTATTGGCCGAGCGGCTGAGGATGCCGCTGAGGATGCGCAACCTCTTGCTGATGGCCGGCGGTTTCGCCCCGGTCCACCGCGAGACCGCATTGGCCGCGCCCGAGATGGCAGCGGTACGCGCCGCAGTCGACGCGATCCTCAAGGGTCATGAGCCGTTTCCAGCGCTCGCGATAGATCGGAGTTGGCGGATGGTGGCAGCCAATGCCGCGGTGGCCCCCTTGCTCCACGCCGCCAAGCCGCACATGCTCGAGGCCCCGGTCAACGTCCTGCGCCTCAGCCTGCATCCCGACGGCATCGCCTCCAGTATCGAGAACCTGGCGGAATGGCGGCATCACATTCTCGAACGGCTGCGCGCCCAGATCGAGCAGACGGGGGACGCGGAGCTGGAAGCGCTGCTTGCCGAACTCTCGGCCTATCCTTCGCCGCGGAGCCCCAGGCCGCAGACGTCCCAGGGCGGCATCGCGGTCCCGCTGCGGGTGCGAATGCAGGACGGTGCGGTCCTATCGTTCCTTTCGACCACGACTGTCTTCGGCACGGCGCTGGATGTGACGTTGTCCGAACTGGCGCTCGAATGCTTCTATCCCGCCGACGACGCGACCCGGGACGCGCTGTTCGAGGCCAGCCAGCAACACTAGCCGGCGAGGGGGACAGCCGGGCCGTCAAGCTGGGCTTGCCCACGGCATGTTCGGGGTTGGCCCCAGGATGAGGGCCACACCGACGACAAGGAGCGCCCCTCCAAGGCCACGCGCAAGGAGCTGTCCGAGGCCCGTGCCGACTCCGTGGCCAAGGCCCTGGTCGATGCGGGGCTGGATGCGTCGCGCGTCGAAGCTCCGGGCCAGGTAGACGCGCGCCCCAAGGCGCCGGACCTGCTGCCTCGCGGCCACGAGCTGAACCGCCGCATTGATTTCGTGCTGCTGCGCTCCAAGCAGGTCCGGCATCCTCGAAAGGGATTGCCTGTAGGTGACACCTTCGCTGACGGCCGGTGTTCCCTCGCTGCAACTCATCGCGGGGATACCAACATGCTTCGTCAGCGCATCATCGTGTGTCTGGCTACGGCCACGGCACTCGGCGGACCTTGGGGCTGTTCAGGCGCGGCGCCGGATGAAGCGCCGCCCTCCATCGAGAACATGGCGTCGCAGGCCGCTCACCTGCGGCACATCGCGGAGGGCAAGCGGCTCTTCAGCGAGGCGCTGCCTCACACCAACGGCCGCGCCTGCGCCACCTGTCATGTCCTGGAGGATGCCCTGGCATTGTCGCCGGCGAACGTCGCCGCGAGGCTGGCGGCGCGGCCGGATGATCCGCTCTTCCATCGGCTCGACGCGGACGACCCCACCGCAGAGGTCCTCACCTTCGAGAACCTGAAGCGTGGGTTGGTCCGCGTCACCTTGCCGCTGCCGGCCAACATGGACGTCATCGACACGGAAGGCAACGTCATCACGCCAGCGGGCCGGAAGATCTCCGTCTGGCGCGCCGTGCCCAGTATCGCGGACACGGCCCTCAGCGCGCCGTTCCAGTTCGACGGCCGAGCGGCGACACTTGAAGCACAGGCCCAGGAGGCCATCATCAGCCACAGCGAGGGCGGGCCGGTGGAGCCCACCGTGCTGAAACGCATCGCTGACTTCCAGCGGAGCGAATTCACCTCGGGCCGGGCGCTCTTCGTCGCGGGACTGCTGGACTTCGGTGTGCCCCTGGACCGGATTCCGACACCCGAGGACTTCATGTGGCTCACGCCACAGGAGCAGCGAGGCCGCGACGTGTACCAGCGGGCCTGTGCGGGCTGCCACGGTGGCGCCGCCACGAACCAGATGGTCCACCCGGTGCTTCACCAGCAGATCGCCGCCACGGGGCCGGTGTTGAAGCCGGACGGCAACGTGGTCTTCAGCCTCGATCCAGAGGCGGGCCCCATTCCTCTCGCGGCACCACGCGCGAACAGCCAGTTCGTCAACGCGGGCTTCGGCATCTTCACGTACCTGGGACAGCTGGGGCAGTTCCCCGCGTACAACGCCTCGGCGGGGCTGCCTCGCTACCGCTTCCGCTTCTACGCGGATGCCACGCGCCAGCAGGCCGTGACGGAGCTGCCGCCCATCCCCGTGACGGCCAGCGGCGATCCCCTGGACCCGACGCCCGCGTTGGATGCGGACGGCATGCCCATCGTCGGGCCCAACTTCATCCCGCAGTGGTTCACCACCGACCCTGGACGCGCGCTCATCACCGGCAACCCCGAGGACTTCGAGGCCTTCGACATACCCGCGCTGCGAGGTATCGCGCAGACGGCGCCGTACTTCCACGACAACGCCTTCGAGACGCTGGAGGACGTCGTGGACACCTACAGCCAGCTCATCCTGCCCCTCCTGCCCGCGCTGGGGCTTCCGCCCACGCAACCCTCGGGGACGCCCGGTGGCGCCCCCGAGTCGCTCACACCCAGGGAGAAGCAGGAGCTGCTCCGGTTCCTCGCGCGGCTCTGACTCGACTTTCGCCATTTTGCCCCGCCGTTCAGGCAGCGTGCGCCAGCGGCGGGGCAGTAGCAGACGCCAGGACGCGGTAGAGGGTGCGAGCCGGGCGAGCCCCATCGACGCCGACAAGGGTGCCCTGAGCGAGACTGCATGTAGCAGGTGGCATCGGTGCCCCACATGACGGCTGGAGCTTCAGCGGATGGCCTCCAGCAGCACCTCGTCCATCAGCGCCGTCTTGGGCCGCGCCGGGCTGCCAATGCGGCCGCGCTCTGCGAACGGGCACGGTGCCGGAACACCGTGGCACGCACCACGTCGCCGTCACGAGCGCCAGCCCATAGAGAGTGGCGCGCAAACCTGGCGCGTTCCCCTCCAGCGGCCGGGCCTCCTCCGCCCCCCAGAGAGGTGCCTCAAGAAATCCTGGAGCGGAGGACGTGACCAGGCGTCCATCGTCGGCCTCGTCCGGGCAGGCACGCATGAGAGGAATAGGGCCCTGTTGAGAGGGAATGAGGGCGTAGAGGGGCCGAGGAGGGCCGCTGACGGGACCGCCCGAGCGGTGCTCCCGGCCGGTAGACATGACACGCATGCTGTGCGCGTACCTCACGACGCAAGGCCCAGCGAACCGAGCCGGCGCTCCAGGCTCTCGCTCGGCCACGGGGGGTGCCAGGCCACCCACGCATTTCTCATCACATCACCAGAAGCCAACCGCACTTTCAGCAATAATCCGCAATCACGAGGAGTCGCGATTGCTGGTCATCCGAAAAGCGCAGATGCAGGCCTTCTCCGCCGCACGAGACATTGCGTTCGCGGACTGGGCCAGGGGGCATCTTCGGTGCATGTGCCCCACGCAGACGCAGGCACTGAGCGACACCGAGCTTCGCCGCAGGGCCCTCGTGGGCCTGGAGCGGGCCCGGGCCGCGGGATTCACCGAGCCTCAGCTCGTGGCGGAGTTCTTGGTGCTGATGTTCCGCTACGCACCCGACTTCGACTCGCACCCCGAAGTCCACCAGGCACTGAAAAGAGAGCTCCCTCGGGAGATGCTCCTTCTCACGCTGCCCTCCGCCGTCCGGCCAGAGACCTTGGCCCACATCCAGGCACGCGCGGGCGACCACCTCTGGAACACCCAGGAGCACTGAGCCATGCCACCGCCCGCGCCCTACCCGCCCGACATTCAGCACGCGACCTTCGCGACGCCACCGCCACCGCCGCTCCACATCGCCGTGCCCTGCTCGCCCCAGGACCCCAAGCAGTGCGGAATCCAAGCGCTCACGTTGAGCCTGGCACCCAGTGACACCGGCGCGACGTCCTTTGACGCCGCCCATGGACCGCTCGCGGCGAGGGCCCCTGGTCGCTACACGTTGGCGCCCGGAAAGGACGCCGCATTCATCAACTGGGCGTTCGAGAATCCCGAGCACATCCTGTCCGCCCGCCTGGACATCTACTACCAGGCCGCGAACGCCGCCGTACACCTGTGGACCAAGATACTGGAGTGGGACTCTGGGGAGTGCCCCGCCACGGGCGCCACGCCCTTCGACGGCAAGCTGAGCAACGACCCCGCCCAGTGCTTCGCCTCACAAAGCCGGGACGTCACCATCATCTACCCCGGCGGGAACCCCAGCTTCCCGTCGGACCACCTCAATGTGCAGCAGGCGCCCTACAAGCTGGTGATGACCCTGGTGAGCGTGACGGGCGCCACGGTGCACACTCGCGAGCGGTGGCTCTATATCGACGTGGAGGTCAGTGGCATCGAGCTTCGTCTCGGGTCCGCTGACTTCATCCCCCGGCCTGCGGCCCCAGCGGACCGCGGATTCCACCGCCGCAACCATCAACTGCACGAACACGTCGATTCCCAGCTCACGCAAGGGCGGATGCCCGAGAACAAGGACTTTACGCTGCGCCTGGAGGGGAACTGCTTCTCCGCCAAGAGCGACGACATGAGCGACAGCACGTCCTATGACGCCTGGCAGGCCCACTGGAAGGACGGCCCCTACCTGCCGCTGGTCGCCACCATCTCCGTTCGCGGCCTGAGTGGGCAGTCCCACTACGCGCCCCAAGCGATTATTGGCGCGCGCTTCCTCTGGGACTGGCACGGCCGGCAAGCGCTCGACTTGAATGGCATCCAACAACAGTCTCACGCCTTGATGAACAAGGCGTATGACGACTGGGCGTACCAGATGAACCAGTTCGCCACCGCCAAAGCGGGCTACAACGTGATGGAAGCCAACGGCGGCCGGCAACACTACAACCAGCCGCTGTTCAAGCACGCGGACGACGGCCACACGCGCTTCCAGGCCGGAGGCACCGGTGACTTCCCCTTCCCCATGTCGGAGTGCCGCCAACGCGGCGCGGTCATGAGCGAGCCCCGCGCGGATGGACTCCTGCCCAGCCAGACCGGTGTGCTCTTCACGCCCTCGATTCTCTCCGAGGACCAGTTCCAGCTCTCGGTGTACTTCGCCTATGGCGACAGGAACGACTGGGACCAGCCCGCCAACGCGGCCGCCCACGACCTTCCGCACGCCGTGCCCCACGCGAGAACCGGCGTGATGACGGTCCGCCGTGGCGTCCGCATCGCGCGCCACTGGGTGCCGCCTGGCACCTGGGGTCCGGGGACGTTCACCTGGGACAAGCTCGTCGAGGAGTTCCGGGGTTGCGGCATCGACTTCGACACCCGTGGGGCTCAGCGCCCCACGCACATCGACCGGCTGACTTTCGCCAAACTGCTCACCGCTGAAGTCCGGAAGCTGGCTCCCATCACGCACCCCCTCTTCGCTCCCGAAGACGAGCAACTCCGGGCGGGGTACGCCATCAAGCTCCGGACATACGACGAGCTCTGCAACGAGATGCTCAAGCGGTACAAACTCTATCGGGACCCCTACAAGCAGCAATTCGGAGAGCAGCCTGGGCCGCTGCTCGCGTTCCTGAAGGCCTGCGCCGACCACCGAGGGGGGGCGGCCCTGAACCTCCCACAGACCCTCATGGACCTGCTCCCCAAGCTCGCGGAGCTCGAATGGGCGGAAGTGCTGAGCGCCCTGGACATGCCGGCGCCCGCGGACCTCCAACCCTCCAATATCCAGCTCCTCCTCGCCCAGAATCCGACCGACAAGCACCTCAAGCGCGAGTTGGTGCGCTTCGCCCATGGGTACGCCGATGAAGCCGCGTACCTCAAGGACTGCAAGGACCTCACGGAGGCGCTTCTCAAGCGCGTCTGCGGGAAACTCATCCAGGCACAGGCGCCCGACGAGCCGGGCCTGCATGTGTTCCAATTCGACTTCGAGAACAACTTCGACATGTTCTCCGCGTCGGGCTGGGGCTTCTCGACTCCGTCCAACCGCGCCAACTGTCCCGAGTGTGACCACCCGCTCACCCCCGACGAGAAGGAACAGCGCCGCTGCGGCACCTGCCACACGGTGCTTCGGGACGAAGCCTCCTTGATGACCCTGGTGCCACTCACCCTGGTTCGTCCCATTGGCATGACCGACGTCGTCGCCAATCTGAAGGGGTTGGCCCACCTCATCAACGACCCCACCCACCCGAGGAACGAGACGCTCGCCAAGCAATTCACGCTGGAAAGCATGCCCGGCGTCCGCGCGGAGGTCCTGGTGGCCCACGAGATGGGACACCAACTCTTCCTTCCTCACTCCCCATCAGGCTTCGACCAACAGGACATCGATGCGAATTTCCCCATGGGGTTCACACAGAGAAAGGTCCTCGGAGAATTCCTCACGGCGCTCGGCCAGAACCAGGGGCTGCTTCAGCAGCTCCAGAACGCGACGCGCCCCGGTGGGAACAAGGCCAGCTTCCACAACAGCGACCACCGGGCCTGCATGATGGGCTACAACTTCGCCGCGCTCTCCCACATGCATTTCTGCGCCAAGTGCATCCTCCGGCTGAGGGGCTGGAACACCACGACCGTGGAAGTCATCTGAACACTCGGGAGCAGCACGAACGCGGCCACTGGCGACGCGGCCCAGCGTCGTCACCACGGACCGCCCCAACGGCTTCACGTCCAGGCCGCTCTGGCTGCCGTCGTTCCAGGTGGCGACGTTCCGGGTGGGGATGCTCGCCCTCCTGCGAGGCGAAGTTGATGGGTGCGTATGGCGCTGGTTCTTCCGCAAGCGCCGTGGCGGGCGCGGCGACGCAGCTCCCAGTCCAGGGCCACGTAGCGCTTGAGCGCCTCGGCGCGAGCCTCCGTCAACGAGTAGAGCAAGTTCGTGGAGTTGATGCGGGCGATGATTCCAGCCGCGCTGACGGAAGCGACCCACGTGCGGTGAGCGCCATGCGGCCCCTGAAGGTCGCTTCCTGCCCAGCCCTAATGAATCTCCTCTTCGTCGGAGGTCGGATAGGCGGAGACGGCAATCCCGAGCCCCTGCTCGGCGAACCACCGCAGGTCCTCCGGCGCGAACTCGGCAGTCCCCGAGAACTGGCGCTCGCCCCCGATGAACATCCCGAAGTCCACGAGACAGGAAATGGACTGACGCCGGACCTCCGCGAGCATGGAGGACAACGACGACAGCCTCTGGCGCACCTCCGCCAACGCCTGCGCGCTCGTATCCGCCTCGGCCAGGGTCAGATTGAACCCCGAATTCGCATGCGTCTCGCGGAGCAGCTTCTTCTCGCCGACCATCCAGACCGCGTCGACCTCGAGGTCCGGGAAGCGCCCCAGAAAAGCCTTCACGTCGAATGCAGGGGAAAAGACTCGCAGCACGACCACTACACTCATATTCAGCTCTCCCGCGCCAGGCGCCCGATGTGAAGCTGTTCAGGGGCTCCGAGCAGCGTGAGCAGGGACTGTGCGAGGGCGGAGATGAGCAGCGGCCTGTCCCTGCGCTCCGGCGTCTTCACGCGCACCTCCATCAGGCCCACTCCGAATTCGAGGTCCTTCACGTCCTGGAACATCTCCTCTGAGGTGAAGCGCCGGCCATAGGTGTCCACCACGTGCTTGGAGGTGACGTCCTCTCTGCGGGCCCACGCCATCGCCTTTCCGATGGCCGCGATGGACAGGGAGACGGCCTGAACCGCGCCCAGCGTCGCGTGCGAGAGGATTCGCTTCACGTGGAGGTCATCCCCGAATACCTCCGAGAAGCCTCCCGCACCAGCCCTTTGCCGATGGCCACCTTGCGCTTCGTGGTGGCCGCCCTTCTGTCCAGGCGCCAGCACCCCCGCATGCGGCGCTCAGGCAGGCACTGGCTAATCAGCTTTCCAGGAGAGCGTGGCGAAATCAATTCGCCACGCCCCAAGACCTGAGCCGCTACGAAGCATTCATATCACAAAGCCAGCAGCCTCAGCCACACCAAACCTCCCACAACAATCATTCAGTAATCAAAAGCCACACAATCGGCATCCAGACACTCAGCCTCACACTCTGTCTTGGCCACAATCTTGGACGGGCCCGGGCAGTAATGGTAGAACAGCCCATTGGGATCAGTCGGGCACCTCCAGTAACCACTTTCGCAGAGCTGCTGCTCAATGGCTTCGCCTGCCACGATGGGCGCCTCCTGCTCGCCAGTGGGGCCACAAGCAACCAATCCGGTTGAAATAGAAAAAACCGCCACGAAAAGACTCGCAGAACGCCTCATATCGAACACCCTCTTGCCAGCGGAATTTCCAGCACCAAGGCCCGCTCAATCACAGGCATCCACACACTACCCACTCAATCAACGACAGTCCACAAATTACTCCCCTTCCACACGCTCCTTCTCAATTAAATGGCACACCCACATGCAGCCATTTCCCATTGACAAGCGTTACTCAGTCCAAACCTCAACGACGCCCCACGCATCAGCCAGCAGCCCCTATGAGCACTCGCACCCCATCGTTGATGGCGTGCACCAACGCATCAGAGGGATGGGGGCCCGGTTGAGGGGGAGTGAGGGAGCAAGAAGGACCGAGGAGAACCGCTGACGGGTCCGCCCGAGCGATGCTCCCGGCCGGTGGACAACCCCGGAGCCAGGGCCCGCACCCGCACCAGCAACACTAGCGCCACGAGCGACAGCAACACGTGTTCCCCAGAGGCCTCGACCACTGCCACGGCCATCCCCCCCGACGCCCGCCGAGCGCCTGCGACTCCTGGACGAGCCACGCCGCGCAGCCGCCGAATAACGCCAGCGCCAGGACATGGAATGCGACGGTGGACACGGGGAACGCGGTCACTTCCATCGGTGCCCGCCAGCGGGTTGGAGAATGCCCTCCCTCTTCAGCGAGCCCGCTTGCCTCTTGGCGCTCCCGGCACGGACGTGGCGACGACGAGCTGCCGGTACTGTCGCGGGCTCAATCCCGTCACCTGCTTGAACTGGCGAGATAGCGCGCTCTGGTCACAGAAACCCACCGCCAGGGCGATGGCGGAGATGGGCTCCGCATCCTCCACCAGCCGCTCCGCCGCCGCGTCGATGCGGGTCTTCATGATGAACTGCCCGGCCGATAGCTGGAAGATGCGCCGCATCCGCCGCTCGAACTGCGCCGAGGACATCCCCGCCTGCCGCGCCAGCGAGTCGATGCGCAACCGCTCCCCATAGTTCGCCTGGATGTAATCGATGGTCCCCGCGAAGCGCTCGTCCACCAGCCCCGCGCGCCCCGGCTCATGCACATCCTTGGACAGACACGCCAGCCCCATCACCTCGCCCGTGGCATCGAACAGCGGCACCTTGCTCGTCAGACACCAGCCCGGCTTGCGGTTGCTGAACAGCGTCAGGTCCAGGTTGTCCACGAGCGCGCGCCCCGTCTTGAACACCTTCTCGTCCTGTCGCACGTACCGGTCCGCCATGTGCTGGGGGAACAGCTCGTGCGCCGTGTGCCCCACCGCCGCCGCCTTGCTCTTCAGGCCACAGCGCTCCGCGCACGCCTCGCTGATGCACACGTAGCGCCCCCGGATGTCCTTCACCGAGAAGACGATGTCCGGCACCCGGTCGAACAGCTCCTCCGCGAACAGCGGATTCGCCACCCGCCCCATGAAGCCCATCCGCCATTGCTCCAAGGTTTCACGCGCTTTGGTGGTTTCCATTCGCCCCCGCATGGGAAAGACACAAGAACGTCACACGTGCTCATGAATACCCTGAACACCGCGTGAAACCCACGTCGGTGTCACTCGGAACGGACGACACCGTGCGGCAAGCCCCCCCGTTCGAGGAGCACGAAGCCATGCGCAGTCCAATCGTGGATTGGTGTCGCAGTCACATCGTCCTCGCCATCTGTTGTCTCATCCTCTTCGCCCCCGGAGCAGACGCCCGCCCCGGAGGTCCTCTCCCTGCCGAGCCCGCTCAGCGCGTCCATGGACTGGAGCACGCGCACCAACGCATCCAACCCGATGAGCGGCAGCCGGATGTCTCCCCGGAGCAGCTGCGTCAGGCCCTCACCCCACCCGCACCGAAGCGCTTTCTGCTGGCGTGTGACACGGCGGCCTTCGGGTCCGCCACCGGCACGGCGCTGGTCACGCTGGTGAAGGGCTCCACGACGGAGTGCATCAACACGCTGTTCAGCGTCACGGGCACGCTCGCCCGGCAGGTGTTCATCGAGAGCAAGATGGTCACCATCGCCAACGCGCTCACCACCAGCGCGCAATGCTACGGGGGCAACAACAACGGCCAGACGCTCCAGCTCATCATGTTCCTGCGCGCGGGGTACTACGTGCAGTACTACGCCCCGGACGTCGTGGGCAGCTACGGCACGGCGCTGGCCAACGCCATCCGCCCGGCCCTGGCCGCCTTCGTGGCCAACAGCCACTTCCGGGACGTCAACGACGACCACGGCGCGGTGCTGGAGGAGTTCGTCACGCTCATCGACAGCGCGGGGGAGAACGCGCGGCACCTGGGCACCTTCAAGGGCCTGCTGGACCGCTTCAACGACACCACCCTGGCCTCCTGGTACATGCGCAGCGCCACCAACAACGTCTTCGTTGGACTGTTCCGCGGCCACTACAACGACGACTTCGTGGCGGCCGTGAAACAGGACCCGTCCATCATCGACTCGCTGGACTCCTTCGGCCTGCGCACCGAGCACCTGCTGGGCACCGGCAACCAGTACCTCACCGTCAACGCGGCCCGCGAGCTGTCCCGCTTCCTCCAGTACCCGGGGACGGTGCAGACGAAGACGCGCCCCAAGGTGAAGGCGCTCATCACCAGCCACTCGATGACGGGCCCCACCGCGGGCGTCTGGGTGGGCGCCGCGGAGATGGCCGACTTCTACGACGGCGCCAACTGCACGTACTACGGCATCTGCGACTTCCGGCGGACGCTGGAGCAGGCGGTGCTCCGCATGACGCACAACTGCGGCGCCACGCTGCGCATGCGCGCCCAGGAGATGACGGCCACGCAGTTCACGCAGAGCTGCGACCAGCTCGCCGCGCAGGAGTCCTACTTCCACGACAAGCTGAAGACGGGCCGCCTGCCCGTCGCCGGTGACAACAACACGTCGCTGGAGATGGTCATCTTCGACAGCAGCCTGGACTACCAGACGTATGCCGGCGCGCTGTTCGGCATCGACACGAACAACGGCGGCATGTACCTGGAGGGAGACCCGGCGGCGTCCGGCAATCAGGCGCGCTTCATCGCCTACGAGGCGGAGTGGCTTCGGCCCGCGTTCGAAATCTGGAACCTGCGCCACGAGTACGTCCACTACCTGGATGGCCGCTTCGACATGAAGGGCGACTTCGGCGACAGCATCAGCCAGCCCACCATCTGGTGGATTGAAGGGCTGGGTGAGTACATCTCCAAGAAGGACGACAACGCGTACGCGGTGGAGCTGGGCACCAGCAAGCGCTTCCAGCTCAGCCAGATTCTGCGCAACGACTACAACAGTGGCACCGAGCGCGTGTACTACTGGGGCTACCTCGCGGTGCGCTTCATGTTCGAGCGCCACCCGGCGCAGGTGGACACCTTCCTCGGCCAGTTCCGCGCGGGGAACTACGCCGGGTATCGCACGTCGCTGGACAGCCTGGGCTCCGCGAACGACGCGGAGTTCCACCAGTGGATTGACTGCGTCTCCACCGCGACCGACCCGAGCACCTGCGCGAATCCGGGCCCGGGCCCGGGGCCTGGCGCCAGCACGCCGTGCACGGGCGCGGACACCCGGATGCTGGACAACGGCTGCTACCGGGGCCCGCTGGCCGGCGACGACATCCAGTACTTCTACCTCTGGGTGCCCGCCGGCGCGCGCAACCTGCGCTTCCAGATGAGCGGCGGCACGGGCAACGCGGACCTCTACATCCGCGCCAACCAGTGGCCGTCGACCACGGAGTATGACTACCGGCCGTATCTGGCCGGCAACGACGAGGTGGTGGACATCCCCTCGCCGCTGACCGGCGTCTACTACTACGCCATGGTGAGGTCCCGCGCGGCGTTCGCGGGCGTGAAGCTGGAGTCCCGCTTCGACGCGACGCCGTGACGCCGACGGCGCGGATGGCCAGGCCCGCGCGCTCCGACATCGCGGGGCGCGCGGGATGGGCCTTGGCGACGACGGGTCAGCGTTCATTCATGCCCTTCGAGCCCGCCTGCGCGACGATGGTGCCCCCGCCACACCCAAGGTGAAGGCCTACTGGGCGGAGGGCAAGACGGGGCTCGACTGGCGCCTCGCCCCGGGAAAGGCGGACGGAAAATCGGCCGGAAAAGGCCATGTCACACGCGGTCCCGGCTGCGTCGTCCTGGGGTGGAAGGCAGGCACTTCCGCCCTGCACGACACACAGGAGCCGACCATGAAGCCCCGGATGAACGCGTTCGCCGTCGCCCCCGATGCCATGAAGCTGACCCTCGAGTACGGCCAGAAGCTGCTCGAGCTGGGGCTGGAGAAGAGCCTCCAGGAGTTGGTGAAGATTCGCGCGTCGCAGCTCAACGGCTGCGCGTTCTGCATCCACATGCACGCCGTGGACGCCCGCGCGCACGGAGAGACCGAGGAGCGCATCTACCTGCTGGACGGCTGGCGGGAGTCGCCCTTGTACACCGAGCGCGAGCGGGCAGCCCTGGCCTGGACGGAGACCTTGACGCAGGTTTCCCAGACACACGCGCCCGATGCGGACTACGCGGCCCTCAAGCCGCACTTCACGGAGCAGGAGATCGTGCACCTCACCCTGCTCATCGGCATGATCAACACCTGGAACCGCATCTCCGTGGGGTTCCGCTCGGTCCACCCCGTCACCACTCCCCGCGCCGAGGCCTCCTGACGTGAATCCCGCCGACGCCTTCGACCCGCTGCGCCCCCGCCTGCTCCGCATCGCGTACCGGATGCTGGGCATCGTCGCGGAGGCCGAGGACGTGGTGCAGGAGGCGTACTTGCGCTGGCACCAGACCGACCGCGCCGCCGTGCGCGACGCAGAGGCCGTGCTCGTCCGCACGGTGACGCGGTTGTGCCTGGACGTCCTGAAGTCCGCCCGCGTGCGCCGCGAGGAGTACGTGGGCACCTGGCTTCCGGAGCCCATCGTGGACGCGGTGGAGGGTGATGACGTGACGCTGACCCTGATGATGGCCCTGGAGCGGCTGTCCCCGCTGGAGCGCGCCGCCTTCCTCCTGCACGACGTGTTCGGCATGGACTTCGAGTCAGTGGCGAAGGCCATTGACCGGGACCCGGCCGCCTGCCGCCAGCTCGCGAGCCGCGCGAGGGCCCACGTGCGCGAGGCTCGGCCCCGCTTCCCCGTGTCGGAGGAACAGGGCCGAGAGCTGGCCTCGGCCTTCTACGCCGCGTCCCGGAACGGGGACATGGGCGCGCTCCAGGCGCTCCTGGCCCAGGATGTCGTCGTGTACACCGACGGTGGCGGCAAGGTGAAGGCCGCCCTCAACCCCATCTACGGCCAGGAGAGGACGCTGCGCCTGTTCGAAGGCTTGCTGCGCATCCTGGACGCGAACTACTCGCAGTTGGTGCACGAGGGCTTCATCGACGGGCTGCCCGCCTTCGTCACCTTGGAGAAGGACGGCACGCTCCAGACAACCGCCCTGGGCATCGAGGACGGCCGCATCGTCGCCATCTACGTCGTCCGAAACCCCGACAAGCTCCGGAGCATCCGCGGGCTGATGGGAGACAAGCTGTCCTCCTGAGCAGGTGCGGCTTCGGTGTTACCCACAAAAGGGATGGGGTTCTGCTGTGGGAGTGAGGATGCGAAGGGCCCACGAGGGCCGCTGACAGGGCCGCCTTCAAGTGCGGGAATCCCGATGAGCTTCATCCGAAGCTCCGACCGTCGGAAATTCTCCCGTGCGTCTGCGAGGCTGACCGTGTTCGCCCCGCCGCTGTAGCTGGGCTCTCGGAACTGAACGTCGTCGTCCTCCCAGAAGCAGACCGGACAGATTGCGAACGTCCCCGGTGGGCGCTCACTCAGGGGCAAGTACCCGCAGCAAGGGCAAGCGAACCGCATCATGGCCCCACCTGCTTGTTCCAGTCGTTGAGACCGTCCTTCGGTCTGAACAACATCCGGCTCGTTCCGTCCTGCGCGCCAACGGCGAACTCGTTGGTCCTCCTGTTGTAACGAAGGATGCCACCGTTGGCGCGTGTGTGCCCCAGACTCTCGCCTCCGGGTTCCCGACCAATGATGCTCTGGGCTCGCTTGAGGTAGGCGTCCTTGGTGATGTTCCCGGCGCCCCACTCGCCAGCGTGCTTATTGGAGTGGTTGTCGCGTTCGCCGGGCTTGAAACTCGTCGGTCGCCACTTGCCCGGGCCGAGCAGCTTCGGTCCAGTTGTTGCGGCCAGGAGTGCATCCGCCGCGAGTTCCGGCGCTGCGTCGTAGAGCTCCCAGGCGCAGCCTGGGCTTGCAAGCGCCGAGGCTCCGGTGAACGCCTCCGGCCCGGTATTGAGCTCCCCGGTGCGAGTCTGGGCCCCAGCGGGCAGACCGGCCCCGACGAGGGCGACAGCGAGAAGGACCTTGAGCGTGGCGAACACCGGCTCATTCAGGGCGGGGATAAGAACGGAAGAAGCCGGGATAGGGCGGCACAACGAACCGACGTGAGTTCAAGGCGATAGTGGGTAACAGCGCGTCCAGCCTGGGGCTTCCTATCTCCTTGCCTGCGGGCTCGACACCGACTTTTCCGGCTTGCACAAATGATTAACAATGGCTTCTGCCGGAGCACGCGTCGTGGTCCGGCCATCCGCCCTCCTCTCGGAGACACCATGCAACTGCTTGCGAAGACCCTGCTGGCGAGCGCGGCCGCCGCGCTCACGCTCGCTCCGCTTTCCGCGTCGGCCCTGCCCCCGGATTGCGATGTCCAGTGTGTCGAAGACCCACCCTGCTCGCTCGTTTGTGCCGTCCCGTGGGGGACGCGAATCATCACGTGTGAGAAGTGGTTCAACGACTACGAGCTGAGCGGCACCTGCACGCCCGGCGCGCAGGTGCCGCCGGATGAGGAGGAGGCGCAGTCCTCCGCGGAGCCGCTCCAAGGCGCCTCGTCCGGAATCGCATTGGCCTGCCAGGCTCAGGCGGTGACGGCCAACGCCCGGTAGCCGTCATGTGACGCCCAGGGCCCCCCGTGCATTCCGGCGGCGGGTGGGCCCACCGTCGCGACATGGCCTGCCCGCATCACGCCTCCCACGCGGCGATTCGCCCACCGTGCATGCACGCACAGCAGCGACACACGAAACCGCCCCGGGCATGACGGGAAGACGCACCGAGCGAGGAGCCGGAGCTGGGACGGAATCGCGAGGAGAAGGGATGCCACTCACGGGGCATGTTCGTGAGCCCGGGCGTGCGGGGAAGGCCCGGTGACGGCGGGTTCAACCTGGATGCGGCCACTGCCGCGCTCGAACAGGCTGGCACTCACGGTGTCCTCCCGAGGGGAAGGAGGAAGACCGCGTACGACGCGCGGCACGGGGGCGCCGCGAGGACTGCCACCGCCTAGCAGGCGCCACAGTCCGCCGCGCAGCTATCGGCCGAGGTGCCGGTGCCGCAGCTCTCGGAGAGCTGACACGTCCCGTCGCCGCACTTGTAGATGTCCTGCACGCGGATGCGGGTGGTCAGCGGCCGGTACGTCACGCCGTTGTACGTGCAGCGCGAGTAGTACGTCCGCGAGGCGTCCAGCTGGCAGTAGGTGCGGGCGGAGCCCACGTGGGAGATGACAGCCGCGCAGTCCGGGTCGCCGCTCCATGACGACAGGCCACAGGCACGCACGGTGCTCTCGTCGTAGGCCAGATAGGGCGCGTCATTGGCCGCGAAGAGCCCTTCGTCATTGAAGAGGTTGCCGAAGAACACGGCTTCCGGCTGAGCGTAGGTCTCCATCTCCTCGGCCGTGGTCGGAATCGCGGTGCCCAGCGCATCCCGGCCCAGCACGGAGATGTTCAGGTGCACACCGTACTTGTTCACGTGTGCCGCCAGGCAGCTCGACACCAGCTGCTGCTCGGCCAGCGTCGCCTCGGCGCCGCTCGACCAGCCCGGCGCCAGCCCCAGCGTGCCCTCCCACGTGTGCGTGGTGCCCACGTGCGTGTACGACAGGGATTGCCCCTCGGACAGCGCGCACCGCACGATGTAACGCATCACCTCCTCGGCCTTGGCGGGGTCCGCGCTGAACCAGGTGTTGAAGCCGTTCGTGGACAGCCCATTCGTGGACAAGCCATTTGTGGACAGCCCATTCGTGGACAGCCCATTCGTGGACAAGCCATTCGTGGACAGCCCATTCGTGGACAGCCCGTTCGACGACACCAGCGCATCCGAGTGCGTGCCCAGCGGCGCGCCCGGCGCGTCCAACTGCCCTGCGGGGCCGCACCCCACCGCCGCTGCGAGGAGCAACGCTGGCAGCAGCTCCCACTGATGCGCGCAACGGCGCCCGGTGTGGGTGGCCTTCGGGCTGGAACGGGTCTGCGGGGTGGGGTGGCGATACATGACAGCCTCCGGTTTTTGGGGGTTGCCGCGTTTCTCGCGGTCAAGACAACCGGTAGTCCTTCTCCACGCGGGTGACAGGTGCCCTGCCGGGCAAGTCGCGCACGTCGGTCATGCGGCAAACACGTAGTCCGTGCGCCGGCTGACGCTCAGCCCCTGTTCCGCCAAGCCGCCAACATTCCGATTACATGCAACGATGTATCATCCGGGTCATGACGTCTGCGACGAGCGCGCGTCTCGTGGCAGCTTCACAGTGTCCCCTGCCCCGCGTGATGCCCACCCGGCGAAAGGGGTCGAACAGTGTCGCCGGGTGTCGAGATGGAATGGGCGCCTCCGGCTCAGCTCGCGGCGCGAGGCAGGCGCACGGTGAACGTGGTGCCGTGTTGCTCGGAGGACACCACCTCCACGCCGCCACCGTGGCCGCGCACGATGTCCTGCACGATGTACAGCCCCAGGCCGATGCTCCGGGTGGACTGGCCTTCCTTCAGGGAGCCCCGGGTCAGCGGCTCGAAGAGGCGGGGCAGCAGCTCGCGGGGGATGGGGTCGCCACCGTTGAAGACGGACAACAGCGCGGACGCGCCTTCCAGGCGCGTGCCCACCCGCACAGAGGCGTCCGGCGGGCTGTAGGCCAGCGCGTTGCCAAGCAGGTTCGTGAGCACCTGCGCGATGCGGTCCGAGTCCCACTCGCCCCGGACCTCTCCCTGGATGTCCACCTCCACGCGCCGCCCTGGGTTGGCCACCAGCAGCTCATCCACCACCTGGTGCACCACCTCGCACAGGTCCGTGGGCTGACGGTGCAAGGCGATGCCGCCGCCCAACCGCGCCTTCGTGAAGTCCAACAGGTCGCGAATCATCCGGGCCGCGCGCTCGGTGGCCTGACCGATGCGCCACACCATCCGCTGCTGCGGCTCCGTCAGCGGTCCCTTCTTCTCCAGCAGCCCCGCGGACATGGAGATGGCCGCCAGGGGATTGCGCAGGTCATGCGAGACGATGCCCACCAGCTGCTGCTCGAACTCGGCGCGCCGCCGCAGCTCCTCCTGCGAGCGCTGCTGCTCCGCGAACAAGCGCGCGTTCTCGATGCAGAGCGCCGCCTTCGCCGCCAGCTCCTCCGCCAGCTCCTGGTCCTCCACCGTAAAGCTGCGCCCCGGGCCGGTGCGTCCCACCGACAAGGTGCCCATCACCCGCCCCTGCGCCCTCAAGGGCACGCACAGGAGGCTGGTCAGCCCCGGCGCCCCCTCCAGCGCCGCATCCCCGTGCCCCTCCTGCTCCGGTGATAGCTCGGGCACGAGCAGGGAGCGCCCGCTCCGCAGCACGGCCTCGCTCACGGCCTCCGCGGAGAGCAGCGGCGGTCCTCCCTCCGGCTCCGGCTCGGGGTGGAGCGCGGCCACCTCCAGCCGGGTGCCGTCATCGGCCAGCAGGCACAGCGCGCTGGCCTCCCCCAGGAAGCGGGACACCTGCCGGGTGATGGTATCCAGCAGCGTCGTCAGGTCGCGGTTCGACGCGTCGAAGGCATTGGACGCCTCGGACAGCATCTGCATGCGGGCCGCGGCGGCCCGAGCCTGGGAGTGCGAGCGGCGCTCCTCCGCCGTCAGGTGCACCCGGTCCAGCGCCTGGGCACACGCATGCGCCAGCGCGGTGAAGAAGGCCCGGTCCATCTCCGAGAAGGCGCGCGCCCTGGCGAAGGACAGCCCGATGCACCCCAGCGCCCGCCCCTTCACCAGCAAGGGCAGCGCGAGCGCCGCCTCGTGGACGCCCTTCGTGTCCAGGTGGGGGTAGCGCGCGCTCCACGCCTCCGGCGAGGCCACCCAGATGGCCTGCTGGTCCCGCACCGCCTCCACGAGGGGGACTGCCGCCGTCATGGGGATGCGGCGCCACCGGTTCAGCACGCCCTCGGGGTAGCCAATGGCATCCACGACCTCCAGCGCCTCGCCCGCCGCGTCCAGGAGGTTGACGGAGCCCGCCTTCGCGCCCGCGGCCACCAGCCCCTGCTCGAAGAGCGCCCGGCACACCTGGGGCACGGTGCTCGCCTCCGACAGCCTCGCGGCGAAGTCCCGCAGCCGGTCGATGTAGCCGGCGGCCCGCAGCGCGGCGTCCCGAGCCTCGGCCTCCTTCTGCCGCAGCAGCTCCGACTGGCGCCGCACCTGCTGCTGCGCGCGGAACAGCTCCACGAAGACGGACACCTTCGAGCGAAGCACCTCCGGCGGAAAGGGCTTCTGCAGGAAGTCCACCGCGCCGGTCGCATAGCCCGTAACGAGCTCCGCGTCGTCCCGGCCGTAGGCGGTGAGGAAGATGATGGGGACGTTGCGCGTGCGCTCACGCTGCTTGATGAGCGCCGCCGTCTCGAAGCCGCTCAGCCCCGCCATCCTCACGTCCAGGAGGATGACGGCGTAGTCCTCGCGCAGCAGGAAGCGCAGGGCCTGCTCGCCGGAGCACGCCTTGTCCATGCGCACCCCCAGCGGTTCGAGGATGGCCTCCAGCGACACCAGGTTGGACACATGGTCATCCACCAGCAGCACGGCCGGTGAATCCGAGGGCGCCTTCATGCTCCGGTGAGGCGCTTCATCCGTGAGCCGGAGGTGCGTCAGGGCCAGCCGGCTCGGCGCCGTGGCCGCCGAGCCAGAGGAGATTCCCACCCGCTGCAACGTCGCCATCGTCGGAGTCCCGTCCTGCGACATGAAGAAGTCACCTGGTGTGCGGTGGTCAGGAACACAGCCCGGCCACTCCGGGCCCCCGGGGAAGGACCGTCCCCGGGAACACCTGGCGGCCGAGGATTACACCGTGAGGCCCGCCGCCCTGCCCAGGGCAAGACGGAGGCGCCGCGCCAAGCGTGCGCTATCCATCAATCGCCGTGCTCAGTAACGACCCTTCACTCCCAGGATGGGGAGCGCGATGGGCAGGCCCACCGCGTCCTTGCGCAGGGGGGAGCCATTGCCGCCTCCGTATTCGAAGCCCAGCGTCTCCCGGCGCACGGTGACGTTGAGCATGTCC
This sequence comes from Pseudomonadota bacterium, assembly GCA_023426545.1. Classification (GTDB taxonomy): domain Bacteria; phylum Myxococcota; class Myxococcia; order Myxococcales; family Myxococcaceae; genus Myxococcus. The sequence continues at coordinate 16,917 of JAFAAN010000073.1, read as the reverse complement.
AGGTAGGCCTCCAGGCTGAAGGTGTCATAGACCCACGACTTGGACAGCCGCACGTCGAAGCGAAGGAAGGGCGGCAGCCGATCCACGCGGTCACGGTCCGACTTCACCCAGGCCGGCCGGCCCATGGCGTCCTCGCCCGGGCGGTGCGTCTGCGTCCCCAGGGTGCCGTACTCGGGACGGCCGGTGTTGAAGTGCAGCACCCCGCCCAGCGTGACGTTGTTGGAGAACTTGTAGCTGAGCACCAGGTTGAGGATGTGCGTCTGGTCGAAGACGAAGGGCAGGTCCGCCTCCGCCGTGCCCACCCGTTGGCCCTCCGCGTCGTAGCGGTAGAAGCGCGTCCGGCGCGTGCTGCGCTGGAGCGAGTACGACAACCAGCCGAACCAGTTGTTGCCCAGCGGGTGGCGCAGCAGGAACTCCAGGCCATAGGCCATGCCCTGGCTGTGGAAGTTCGGGAAGTCGATGTCCGAGCGGTCGGGGATGCCCCCGTCCCCAATCTGCATCGCGCGCCGGAGTCCCAGGGGGCGGGCCGTGGCCAGCTCCTCGCCGTCCACCATGCCCTCGTCGGAGAAGGGGGTCAGCTCGATGGTGCGCAGCATGGGGTTGAGGTAGACGTCCACGCCCACCTCCAGGTCCCGCCAGGCCTTCCACTCCGCGCCCACGGAGAGCTGCACGCCTTCCTGGAGCCCGAGCAGCAAGCTCCCCACGTCCACCACGGGCAGGCTGATGAGCGTGGTGGGCGGCTGATGGAAGAGGCCAGCGCCGCCCTTGAGCGTGAGCGTCTCCGAGAGCTTGTGGCGCACGGTGAGGCGCGGCTCCAGCGCCCCCCGGTTGATGCCGGGTGACAGGTGGTAGTTGTCCACGCGCAGCCCTGGCACCACCGCCCACTTCTCGTCCGGCTGCCACACCAGCTCCGCCCACGCGCCCGTCGACGTGCCCAGCGCCACCGGGGCCACATCCACCTCCTCGACGGGGCTGCCATCCTGCCGGAGCAGCTCGACGATGGCGCGCTTGTGCTCCACGTCCGCGCCGGCGCGCAGCGTCATGGCGGGTGAGAGCGGAGCGGTGTAGCCCAGGCGCGCGGACCAATGCCCCTGGTCGATATAGACCTCGGTGGCGTCGTTGGGCGGGCGGCGGCTGATGATGGCGAAGCGGTCCAGGCCCCACGTCCCGCCGACCTCCAGCTCGCCGGGCCCCACCGGGTGCCGGTGCCGCAGGTCCACGCGGTGGAAGACGATGGCCTGCAACGCGGTGTCCCCCAGGTCGTCCTGGGCCTTGGCGCCGAAGGTGTCCGACGAGCCAAAGGCAAACAGGCGCAGCGTCCCCGCGCCCAGCTTCTGCTCCACCCGCCCCTGGTAGTCCCAGAAGTCGAGCACCACCCTCGGGTTCTCCTGTCCGGGCGGCGGGGGCGCCTGGAGCTGGTTGGCCGCCAGGGCGATGAGCCAGGGTGTGTAGGAATACCGGCCAGCGAGGCTGACGTTGGTGCCGGTGTCCTTGAACGGCGTCTCGATGAAGAACCCCGCGTTGATGAGGTCCGCATACGCGCTGCCATGGACGCGGTCATCCCGCGGCCGGCTGAGCCGCCCGTCGATGGCGCCCCCCATCAACCGCCCATATCGGGGCGGCGGCGAGCCCGGATAGAAGTCGATGGCGTCGATGAAGTCCGGGTGGATGACGGCCGGCCCCAGGAACAGGTGGAAGAGGATGGGGACGCGGATGCCATCCAGGAAGTAGCCGGTGGCCGCCGGCTGGCTGCCACGCACCACCGGATAGGCCACCCCCGACAGCATGCTGCCCACGCCGGGCAGCAGCATGACGACGCGGAACGGGTCCCCCATGGTGCCGGGCACCTCCCGCAGCTCCGCGTCGTGCAGCGTGACGCGGCTCACCTCCGTGCGCTCGCGATCTCCCCGGACCACCGTCTCATAGGGATTGATGATGAGCGGCTCCAGCCCGTACACCACCTCCAGGGCCTCGTTGACCTTCAGCGCCTCGCGGAAGACCGCGGGCTTGTGCCCCGGAGCCGTGACGCGCACCACATGACTCCCCGCGGGCCAGCGCGCCTCGAAGCGGCCCTCCACGTCCGTCTGCACCGGCTCATCCGGCAACGCGTCGGAGATGAGCGTGGCTCCCGCCAGCGGGCGCCGGTTGCCCTTGGCGCGCACCCGCCCCTTCAGGGTGACGGGCGCCAGGGAGGCGGGCTGCTCGGCGGATGAGAGAGCAGGAGCCTCGAAGCGGTATTCGAAGAAGACGCGCACGGCCACGGGCAGGCCGTCCAGGGTGGCGGGCGTGAAGCGCAACAACGGCGCCGCATGCAGCGCCGCCCGGTCCAGCAGCGGATGCAGCCCCGACACCAGCGTGGCGGCCTCCACCTCCCCCACGTCGTCAATCAGCAGCTCGAGCTTCACCACCCCCGCCACGCCCTCGGACGCCAGCCCGGGTGGATAGGGGGCGGGCGAGTCCGTCACCAGGGCCGGCGGCACGAGCGCGGCTTGTGGCGCGCCCGCGTCCTCGGCGCCGGGCGCATCCGTCTCCACCCGCCAGCCCGCGTCCGTCCGTTGCAGCTCGCGCTCGACCTGGGCCGCCGCCTCCACGCTCCCGGCGTCCGGAGTCCCCGCGTCCTCGGCGCGCGCCAGCAGCACGGGCGCCAGCAACGCCAGCACGGCCATCCCCGTACGCCACCCCCTCCCTGATGTGCGCCACCTGCGTCCGCCGCGCATGTCCCTCATTCCCTGGGGCTCCATGCCCCCCTTCCCGCCATCAGGCCAGGGCACGGACGGGGTGACAAGCATTCAGCGGAGCATGACGCCCCGCTGTCGCCAGCGACAAACACAAACAACTCGATTACGAATCACGACCCACACAGCCTGTCACAGTGGATTCTCGAGTTCGCTCGCGCCCGGCTGCCACGAGAGCGCCCCTGCGCGTGACGAGGCGGAGGGCGGCGCCCACCGCGAGGACCGGCGCCCGCCTCACCGCTCCGGCAGGATGGCGGACGCGACCTGGTTCATCAGGTTGAGCTGGCTGCGAGACATGCGCCGCAGCAACCGGAGCACCTTCCGCATCTCCGGCAGGTGGTCCCGGTGCCTGGAGTCCCCCTCCCAGAGCGCGGCGCCCACGCTGGCCGCCGTGACGAGCCCCAGTCCGACATCCGCGGACAGCCGCAGCGCCAGACACAGGCGGAACAGGGTCGGCACGCTTGGCATCATCTTCCCCCGCTCCATGCGTCCATAGACTTCCGCCGCGATGCCGACACGCTCCGCGACGTCCGCCTGCGTGAGCCCCGCACGCAGCCTCGCGCCCCGAGCCGCCTCGCCAACGTTCTCCGCCAGACGGCTCTCCAGTTGCTCGCGCGACCTCCTGGCGCGCTCCGCCGGGCTTCGGGGCTGGGACCGGGGCCTCTTTCGGGGAGAGGCGGGACCTTCGGGGTGGGTCTTCACTGCGTCAACCTTGTGAGTACGGGCCGCGACCGTGGCATGCCCGGGAACAGCCCGCGCCCGGTCACGGACTTCACAGCGACTTATAACCCGGCACGTCCTCAGGCGGAATACCGATATGGAAGATAGGCTCCGGCCCGGGCCCCGCGCGCGGCGAAGATGTCGCACCCGGCACCACATGGGCCACGCGAACCCCGCACGTGAACCCCGCACGGCCCCACGGGTCCGCGCGGCCCTGGTGTGCATGTATGTCTTTGAAGCCGCCGCTCCCATGGCCGGACGCCCTGCGGGCCGGAGCCAATCCCTCCATCGAAATTCGATGAGCGGGGTTGCCTCGCGAAACCTTTACATGCAATGTGCGGCAATACGGCAATCCCCTCGCGGTCCCCTGCGCTGCCTCTTCCCGAGAGGCCCGCCTTCGGACGCAAGGGTTTGGGCAGAGGCGGCAGGCTCTTCGCCGCGTCTGTGGGGGCCGCGCATCCACCTCGGAGCACCGCGCATCCGGGCCCGGCCCGGCGCCTCCGTTCTTTTCCTGGAGTCCCCCAATGGAATTGAGATTGCCAGCGCCTCCTGGGCGCCCCCCTGCCCCGCCGCCCTCCTCGCTCACGGACACCCAGCGGGAGCTCCGGCAGCGCTGCGCGCTCGCCACGCCCGAGGACACCGCGCGCGGCATGTTCTTCCGGGGCATCCTGGAGTCGGTGCGAAACATCGGCGGCCCCGGCCTGGAGCAGCTCTGCCGCCAATCCCTACCGGAGAAGCGCTACATCGACTTCTTCAGCTATCCCATCACCCAATTCCTGCCGCTGGCCTTCCAGGCGGCGAGCCTCCTGTCGGAGCACTGCGGGGGGATGGACGCCGCGCACCGGCTCCTGGGGGAGAAGGCCACCCACGACTTCCTGGAGTCCGTGGCGGGCCGCACCCTGTTGATGCTCGCGTACGGCGAGCCCCGGCTGCTGCTCGGACAGCTCCCCGCGGGGTTCCGCTCCGCGGTGAGCTACGGCGAGCGGACCATGGTGTGGGCGGGGCCGCGCGGCGGGCGCTTCATCATGAAGCGGGACTTCATGCCGGCCGCGTACCACGAGGGCGTCCTGCGCGCCGCGCTGGAGGCCGTGGGCGCCCGCGACATCGTCGTGCGGGGCCGCGAGCTGGGCCTGCTCGACACGGAGTACACGCTGTCCTGGCGCTGAAACGGCGAACCGCCGGGGCCCCAGGCTCGGGGCCACCGGCGGCGGCGCGACGCACTTCGACTACAGCAGCGAGCAGAGCAGCCCGGGGTAGCGCGAGTTCCCCGGGCAGCCGTCGCCCTGGCAATACACCACGCCCGAGTCGACGGCCGGGTTGCCCAGCAGCGCCGGCACCTTCACGTTGCAGGTGCCGATGGAGGCGTTCCCCGACGGGTCCGTCACGGAGTAGGTGAAGGTGTAGACGCGGCCGTTCCCCAGCAGGGCCGCCTCGGCGCGGACCATCGCCGACTTCCGGTCCGGGCTCAGCTTGATGTCGTTGCACGCCAGCAGCCGGAGCAGGGACAGGGCGTCATTGGACTCGTCGGAGGTGACACGGAGGATGCTCGCCGACTCCGCCAGGTCCAGCGTGCCGCCGCAGTTATCGGTTGCGGGCATGGCGCAGTCGGACAGCGACACCAGCACGTAGTCCGAGCCCGCGGTCGGCTGGAGCACCATGCCCCGGTTGGCGCCAGGCGTGGGGGCGGACGTGTCGACGACCGTCACGTTCGCCTCGCAGGTGTCGGTGGCCGCGCCATCGGAGACCTGGAGCTGCACGGCCGTGGTGCCCAGCGCGTAGGGCCCGGAGGGGGACTGCGTCACCGAGAACGGGCCCGGGAAGGCATCCGGGTCGAACGAGCCGTTGTCGATGGAGGCGCTGCCCCGACAGGACGCATCCGCGGGGACCGTCACGCTCCGGCAGCTCGCCACCGGCCCCAGGTTGGTGGCACAGGGCGTCTCGAAGTCGATGGACGCGAAGTTGTTGTCCTCGTCGTCCTCCGGGTAGGTGCCGTCGTCATCCGCGACGACCGTCACCCGCGTGGTCCCCTCCGGGACGACAAAGGACAAGGAGAAGGGGAAGGACTCACCGCCCACCAGGAAGGGAACATCGACGGTGCCCAGCCGCACGCCGCCGTCACCCGGCGTCCCCGCGTAGACGGCAGCCGTGGACCCGCCAATGCCCGTCAGGCCCTCGTTCTTGATGGCCGCGGAGAGGGACAGCGCGGTCATCGCGCACGAGGCGGACAGGTCCACCACGCTCAGGTCCAGGCCGGTCGCCTTCGCCTCCTGTCGCTGCATCTCGAGGCCGGCCGGCGCCTCCTCGGGCAGGGTTCCGTCACAGCCACCCAGAATGAACAACGCCGCGAGCGTCGAGACTCCTTGATACCGTGTCATGTCTGACTCCTGGCATGCCGAGAGCATGCCTGCACTGTTTTGGCGTGCCGGGGGGGGGAATGCCTCTCAAACAAGGCAACTTCTTATGTCTCTGCTTTTCCCCGAATACCACGCACTCCAGGTATATGTGGAGGGGATTATTTTCATCCCCCTGCACAGAGACACGCCGCACCCAGGGGCGGCGGCGACACCCGCCCCTCTCGTGCCGATAATCCAGACATGAGGCGGCTCCAACCTGACACCCCAGGTGTCATTCTCGACAACGAATCCGCATGTGTCCCCCATGCGTCAAAGCAGACTCATCCAAGAAAAAGCCGACATCGCAGCTCTTTGCCGCATCGTGCGCCCGTGGACAGCGCCGACGTCCACGGGCGGACGCACGGGCCGCCGGCCCTGGCGGACATTGGACTTCAGTACAAGGCTACGGCCTCATGTCCTCGCCCAACCTCGTGCTCCTCGTGGAAGACCATGCCGACAGCCGGGAGCTGCTGGAGGAGTTCCTCACCCTGGAGGGCTTCGCCGTCGAGACGGCAGGCAACGGCCTCTCCGCCTGGGAGCGCCTCAACCTGCTCCCGCGGCCGGACGCCGTCCTCCTGGACCTGATGATGCCGGTGATGAGCGGCTGGGAGCTGATGCGGCATGTCCGTGAGGACGCGCGGCTGAGCAGCCTGCCGGTGGTGGTCGTCTCCGGCGCGGGCAACTCGCAGCCGCTCCCCGAGGGCATCCGCGCCACCGTCCCCAAGCCCGTGGACCTGTTCGAGCTGCGGGCGACCCTGGAGCGCGTGGTCAGCCCTGGCTGAGCCTGGCGTCCCCCGGCCTCAGGCCGGCCCTCCCACCGGCAGCCGGGGCAGCGTCACCCGGAAGGTGGTGCCCGACTCGGCGGTGGACGTCACCTCGATGTGGCCCCCGTGGCCCTTCACCACCTGCTCGACGATGTAGAGCCCCAGGCCCAGGCCGCTGCTGCCACTGCCTCCGACGCCCGCCATGGCGACACGGCGGAAGGGGTCGAAGAGCCGGGGCAGCACCTCCGGGGAGATGGGCTCGCCCGGGTTGTGCACCTCCAGCGCCACGGTGTTGCCGCCGTCCGACAGGCTGAACGACACCGAGGTGTCGGCGGGGCTGTACTGGAGCGCGTTGCCGCCCAGGTTGCTCACCACCTGGAGCAGCCGGTCCGTGTCCCAGGCGCCCTCGTAGCGCCCCGGCGCGATTCGCAGCGTCAGCCGGCGCTCGGGCCACGCCGCCTCCAGCTCCTCCAGCCCCTGCTGGACCACCGCCCGCAGGTCTCCAGGCGCGCGCTGGATGGGAATCCCACCGCCCAGCCGGCCCCGCGTGAAGTCGAGCTGGTCCGAAATCATGCGCTTCATCCGGTCGCCGGAGCGGGCGATGCGCGTCACCAGCCGGCGCTCGCGCTCGGGGAGCGACTCGCTGTGCAGGAGCTGCGTCACGGAGAGCTGGATGGCATTGAGCGGATTGCGCAGGTCATGGCTGACGATGGCGATGAGCCGCTCGCCGAAGCGGGCCGCCTGGAGCTCGGCCTCCTGCGCGCGGCGGCGCTCGGAGACGTCCACCATGGTGGCCACCGCCGCGATGATGGCGCCGTCCCGGCTCAGGACGGGCGCGCTGGAGACGAGCACCGTCACGGGCCGACCGTCCGCGCGCGCGACGAGCATCTCCTCGCTCTGCACCACCTCGCCCTGGACGAGGCTGCGCGCCAGTGGCAGCTCTTCAATGGGATAGGGCCGCCCATCCGGGTGCCGTGCCACGCCGTAGTCGCGCAGGTAGTCCTGCATGGACTCGGAGGGCCGGAAGGGCTTGCCGGTGATGACCTCCACCTGGCGGCTGGCCATCACCAGCCGCCCGGAGGGCGCCTCCGCGATGAAGACGCCCGCGGGCATCTGGTCCAGCACGGAGGCCAGCCGCGCGCGCTCCGCCTCGATGTCGCTCAGCAGCCGCTGCCGGTCCAGCTCCATGGCCCGGCGCTGGGTGATGTCCAGCACCGTGGCCACCCGCAGCTCCACGCGGCCGGAGTCGTCCCGGAAGGCCGTCACGTGCGTGAAGGCCGGGAAGCGGGTGCCATCCTTGCGCAGGTGGAGCGACTCGTAGTCATGCGACGGCTTGGCGCTGGACACCGCCGTGTGCCGGGGCAGCGCCTCGCGCGCCTCGGGCGCGTAGACGTCCTCCAGCCGCCGCCCGAGCAGCTCCTCCGGTACATAGCCATGCATGCGTGCGTAGGCGGGATTCACCTCGCGCAACGTCTCGGTGGGCGCGTCCACCACGGCCACGCCCACGCCCAGCTGCTTGAAGATCTGCTCCCACCGGCGCAGCCCCGCCTCGCTCTGCCGCAGGCGGGCCAGTGACGCCTCCGCCTGGGCGCGCGCCTCGCGCTCACGCGCATGGGCCTGGGCCTGCGACAGCAGGGCGGTGGTGCGCGCCGCCATGGCGCGAAAGAGGAACTGGTCCTCGTCCGACAGCTCGCGGGCGGCGCGGCTGCCCATCAACACCACGCCCAGGAGCTGCTCCCCCAGCATCAGCGGCACGCCGTACAGGGCGGACAGGTCCGCGTCGCGCAGCAGCGGCTCACACACCCGGCTGTCCGCGCGGGCGTCGTGCACCAGCAGCGGCTGGCGCGTGGTGGCGACGGTGCCGACGAAGCCCTGCCCCGCAGCACGCACCACCGCGCCCGGCGCCAGCCCGCTGCCCACCACGCACTCCACCCGCAGCGCGTCTCCGTCCACGAGGAGGACGGCCGCCACGTCCACCACGGCCACCGTCTCGCGCAGGACCTGGAGCAGGCGCGGGAGGAGCCCCGCGGCGTCGGCGCTTCCCAGGGCCGCGGTGCTGATGCGGTCCAGCGCCTGCAAGGTGCGCTCACGCGCCAGCGAGTACCGGCTCACGGAGGCCGCCACCGCCTCGTCCATGGCCTCATGGAAGACGAGCTCCGCCTCCGGACGATGCGTGGCGTTCTCCCGGGCCGTCCACAACCGGAGCACGCAGGCCCGGAGCAGCCGGTACTCCGTCACCACCTGCCGCAGGTCGAAGCCCTCGCCCAGCCGCTCGATGGCGTGCCGGTCCGGAATCCCCCCCAGGCCCCGCTCCACGCCCATGGAGTCATGGCGTTGCATCAGCGCGGCCACCACCTCCAGCAGCCGCGGCAGCCCATCCCGCAACGCGAGCCGCGGCAGCGCCTGGGCGGCGGGGATGCGGCGCACCTCCACCTCCCATGCCGACATGATGGCTTCCCGCTGCTGGAGGAGGAACTCGGCCAGGAGGATGGGCACGGTCCCGCCGATGTAGGGCCGGCGCCGTGTCCCGACAACGGGAAAGCACGCCGACTGCATGGCATCGGAAATGTCCGGAAGCTGTCGGCTACGCCGCACGGCCGGGCTGCGGGCCGCCGACACTCCGCGAAAAGAGCGCTGGAGGCCGCCACGGGGGGCGCTGTTAGGGTCCTCTCGACATGAGCGGGCGCGCGCGGATTGCCTGGGCGCTGCTGGTGGGGATGCTGGGCCATGCGCTCAACCGCCTTCCCCTGGAGCTCATCCCAGGCATCGACATCCTCCCGGGGGTCTTCCTCGTCATTCCCGCGGCGCCGCTGCTGGGCCCCTGGGGCGCGGGGCTGGCCGCCGGCATCGCCGCGTCCCTCACCCTCCCGCTCTGGGGGCACCCGTGGGCCCTGGTCGTCGCGGTGGCCGAGGGCCTCACCCTGGGCGCGCTCACGCGGCGCTACTGGCCCCTGCAGGCGGATGGGCTCTATTGGCTGGGCGGCCTTCCCTTCATCATCGTCAGCTACACCCTCGGCCTCGACGTCTCGGCGGCGAGCGCGCTCGCCATCGGCATCAAGCAGGCCCTCAACAGCCTGCTGCCGGCGCTGCTGGCCCAGGTGCTGCTGATGATGCCGGCGGTCCGCGCGCGCATCGGGCCGCTGCTGCCCGCGGGGCTTCGGACCTTCTCGCTGTCATCGGTGGTGAGCTCCACCCTGCTGCTCGCGCTCACCCTGCCCCTGCTGGTGATGGGGACCGTGGAGAGCCGGGCCCGGTACGACTCGGAGCGGCAGCGGCTGGATGACCAGGGGCTGGCCACCGCGCACCTGCTGGCCGAGACGGTGGACGCCGAGCTGGCCAGCGCCCAGGCCCAGGCGTCCCTGCTGGCCAGCGTGGTCATGGGCTGGTGGGAGCAGTCGGGCGAGCGGCCCTCGAAGGCGGACCTCGAAGGGCTCCTGCGGAACTGGGTGTACCACTCGGTGTTCTCGCTCAACTGCGGCCTCGGCGACAGCCAGGGCCGGCTGGTGGCGCTCTGGCCGCCGCAGGGCGCGGGGACCCAGCCGCTGACGGGCACGGACTTCTCCGACCGGGCCTACTTCCAGGACGTGCGCCGCACGCGCGCGCCCCTGGTGAGCGGCGTCTTCGCCGGCCGCGCCACGGTGACGGGGCCCGTCACGGTGGCCGTCGCGCCGCTGCTGCGCCAGCAGCAGTTCGAGGGGTTCACGGTCCTCGCCATCAACCTGCCCCGGATGCGGGCGGTGGCCCAGGAGCGGCTGTCCCCGGGCCAGCGCGCGCTGCTGGTGGACCCGGCCGGCAACGTGGCCTTCGACACGGGCGCGGCGCCGGAGCCGGAGCCCACCTCGGTGCGAGGCACCCCGCTGGGCGAGCAGCTGGCGCGGCTCCCCGCGAGCGGCACGGGCACCTACGACACGGAGCCCCACGCCCCCGTGCTCAAGCGAACGCTGGCGACCCGGCACCTGGCCACCGCCGCCCTGCTCCAGCCGGGCTGGCGCGTGGTGGTGGAGCACCCGATGAGCTATCTGGAGTTCAGCTTCATCGGCGCCTACCGCACGCTGCTGGGCACCCTCGCCCTGGCCCTGCTCCTGGCCATCCCCATCACCCGCATGCTGACCCGCATGCTCTCCCGCCCGGTGGAGGCCCTGTCCGAGGCCGCGGGCCGCATGGCCGCGGGCGAGCGCGACGTCCGCGCGTTCGGCGTGCTGCACCGCGCGGGGGCCGTGGAGCTGGAGCAGCTGGGGCTGGCCTTCGACGAGATGGCGGCCCGGCTCCAGCGGCACCTGGTGGAGATGGAGCGCGCCAGCCAGGCGAAGGCCGCCTTCTTCTCCATCGCCAGTCACGAGCTGAAGACGCCCCTGGCCACGCTCAAGCTGCGCTTGCAGCGGCTGCGTCCGGGCGCCGTGCGCCAGCAGGACCTGGACCTCATGGACCGGCAGGTGGACCGGCTGGCGCGGCTGGTCAACCAGCTGCTGGACGTGTCCGAGCTGGCCAGCGGCCGGCTGTCGCTGTCGCAGGCGCCCCTGGAGCTGTCCGCGCTGGTGCGGCGGGTGGCGGAGCGGCGCGCGGCGTCCGCGCCGCAGCACCACCTGACGCTGGACCTGGAGCCCGTGGAGGGGTGGTGGGACGAGCCCCGCCTGGAGCAGGTCGTCTACAACCTGGTGGACAACGCCATCCGCTACAGCCCCGAGGGCGGCCCCGTGGAGGTGGTGCTCCACAAGGAGGACGCCGCCGCCGTGCTGGACGTGAAGGACCGCGGCGTGGGGCTGGGGCCTCGCGGCGGCGAGAGCCTGTTCACCCGCGCCCTGCGTGGGAACACGCTGGCCACCATCAGCCGCGTGGAGGGCCTGGGCGTGGGGCTGTACCTGTGCCGCGAAATCGTCACCCGGCACGGAGGCACCATCCAGCTCTCCGCCCGCGAGGGCGGAGGCACCCGCGCCACCGTGCGCCTGCCCCTGAGAGAGCCCCCGCCCTGACGCCTACGGGTCCGCGGGGGACCTGTCGGGCCAGGGGTGCGGGGCGACGGGCGCGGCCAGGTGGGTCAGCCGCAGCAGCCCGCGTCCCAGGTCGAGCAGGTAGCGGACGCGAAAGCCGGAGTCGAGCACCACCAGCCCGCCGTGGTCCTGCATGAGCGGTCCATCGAGCGGGAGGCCCGCGGCGAGCGCTCCGAGTTCACACTGGAGCTTCTCCCGCACGGGTGTCGAACAGCCGGCCAGGGTCCGGAGCGCCCGGGGAGCGAGCTGGAGTCGAAGGGCCATGGTCTTTTCAGACTGACGACGCGGGGGCATGACGACAAGCCGTACCGGAAGTGCATGCCCGGCGTCGGCTTCCAGCGCCATGCGGGGGCAACCCCTCACTTCCCTGTGGAGTGCCAGACACCGGCACGCGGTGGTCCCTCCGCACGGGCCGAGCTCACCGCTGCCGCGCGAGGATGCGGCGCCCGGCGACGTCGACGGCATACGTCGCCTCCATGTCCATGACGATGTTCTGCTTTTCACAGACCTCCGGGCGCAATGTCACACGGACGAACGTCACCCCTTCGGGGCCCGGGGCCGCAATCACTTCATACGACTCACGCCGGTAGAGGCAGCGCTCCATGTCGGTCGCGCCCTTGTGTGGCTTCACGTCCAGGGGGAGGAAGTCGTCGAGCGCGAGCTGCATGGCCGTCACCAGCTCCGCCGGCAGCGTCGTGCGCGTGTCCGCCGGCAGGTCGAGCGGGAACTGCACCCGCGCGGCCTCCTCGGCGGAGGCGTGCGGCGGCCGGTAGGGGCGCTGGAAGAGCGCGCAGGCGGGCAGCAGCAAGCACCAGGAGAGGAGGAGTCCGCGCTTCATGGTGTCTCCGGTTCGAGGCTCGTGCACGGCTACCCATCCATCCAGGTGACGATGCCCGCGGCCTTGTGCTCGGGCTTGATGATGCCAATCCGCACCCAGCTGCCTTCACGCCGCTCGAACAGCTCGCCGGGCCGCGACTCGCCCACGTAGGGCACCAGCTTCATCACCCGGCAGCCGGTGTCGAACTGGATGCGGATGCTGAAGCGCTGGCGGGACTCGCGCCGGTCCGCGCTGGACATGCGCGAGTTGGGCCACGAATGGCTGTGATAGTCGGCCAGCACCACCGTGCGGCCGCGTGGGTCGTTCACGAAGCGCGGCGCGAAGCAGGCCTTCAGCGGCTCCGGCGTGGCCTTGAGCAACGGCCCCAGCGTGGACGGCAGGCTCGCGTAATACGTGCCGTCGCCCAGCGAGTAGATGGCGCCGCAGTACTCCTGCCCGTACTCGCGCCCCTGCGCGCGCGGCAGCCGCATGATGGCGGGGCACAGCTGGTCAATCACCTCGTCCACATCCGTCGACGGCGTGATGAGCTCCCAGGGCCCGCGCACCCAGACGTCCCCGTTGCGGTAGCCGTAGTCCGCGCCCTCCACCGGTCCCGAGGGCACGCTGACACACGCGGCGGCCAGCCCCAGCCCCACGAATGCCCCCGTGAACCGCCGCCGCATGCGCGCCCCCATGCGCCGGAGCCCGCCCGTGGACATGCGCCACGCCAGGCTCCAGCCAAGCAGTTAAAAGCCCATTAATCTGCTTATCACGCCAACATTCATCAGACAAGGCAGGCATTACTCGTTTTCCGTTTCCTCATCCTCAAGCCGTCCAATCTCTCTGGTCACCAGCCTAGCAAATGACCCAAGAGGTCTGTGTCCACTCCCCGCACACGTCCTGGGTGTCTAGCATCCGACGCGATGATGGGGAGGTGCTCTGGTGCCGGGAGAGCGCGCGACCCTCGCCTTTCGTCCGACCGGTGCCCTCCCATGTGGCGCCACTGTCCACCGGAGCGCGCAGGGCACGGGCCCGGCGCGCAGGGCTGCCGGACTTCATGACACGCGGCGGCATGTGGAATCCCCCGGGGCGGCCTCCAGGCATAGACTGCAACGCATGAGAAAGCAGTCGATGTGGGTGGCGGTGGCGGGCGTGCTGTGTCTGGGGACGGATGGGATGGCGGCGGGCTGGAATGGCTACGCGTCGCTGGGCGCGGGCATCACCCTGGACCACCTGAGCAACTTCCGGACGAAGGGACCGGCGCTGCACGGCTACCTGGGCCTGGAGGCCCCACCGGGACTCTCCGTGGGCCTGCTGGCGGAGATCTCCGAGACGTGGGGGCGGCAGTTCCCGGACGCGATGCGCTCGGGCCAGGTGGAGCGCGCGCAGCTCGACTACAAGGCGGTGGGCATCGAGGCGCGCCTGCGCTTCTTCAAGGACAAGCCCGTCACTCCGTGGGTGGGCGCGCGCCTGTCGAAGAGCTGGGGGAGCACCTTCACGCCGGATGACGTGGGGAACTGGCTGCGCGAGAACGTCGACACCACGAGCATGGCCTTCCGGGTGGGCATCGACGGCTGGTTCAGCGACCGGTGGGGCGTGTCCGTCTCGACGGGCTTCCAGTTCTGCGACGTGAAGCTGACGTCGAACGCGCTCCAGCAGTGCGCCAGGCTGATGCAGTCGGTGATTGCGGGGCCGGTGGCCCGCTTCTGAGGCCAGGGACGCGAGCGCCCGCTACAGTGCGCCGCATGCGCACGTCGACGCCGCCTCCCTCCTCCGTGGGTCCCCGCTGGCTGTACCTGCACGGCTTCGCCTCGGGCCCGGACTCGACCAAGGGCGTGGCCGTGGCCCGGCACTACGCGGGCCAGGGCCTCCACGTCGAGCGCCTGAACCTCCGTGTTCCCTCCATGGAGCAGCTCCGCCTGAGCGCCATGCTCGACACCGTGCGCGCGGCGATGGGCGGCCCCGAGGAGCGCGCGGTGCTCATCGGCTCCAGCCTGGGAGGTCTCACGGCGGCGCGCGTGGCGGAGCAGGATGCCCGCGTTTGCGCACTGGTGCTGCTGGCGCCCGCCTTCCGCGTCGTGCCCCAGCTGCGCCGGAGGATGGGCGAAGCGGCGTGGCAGCACTGGCGGACGTCGGGGTGGATTGAGACGGATGACTTCGCGGAGCAGCGCAAGGTGCGCATCCACGCGGGCTTCATCGAGGACGCGGAGGCCGTGGACGCCCGCACCGGAGGCTGGCCCGACGTCCGCGTGCCGACGCTCATCATCCATGGCACCCAGGATGACACCTGCGACATGAACAACTCGCGCCAGTGGGCGGAAGGGAAACGGCACGTCCAGCTGGTGGAAGTCGAAGACGGCCACGAACTGACCACGTCCCTGCCGCGGATTCTGGAGGAGACGGATGTGTTCCTCCGGCCGTGGGGTGCTGGGACGCGGTAGCTGAGACAGGAGCCGAGCCCAACGTCCCGCGAACACCGGCCAGTCCTGCACGGCGGGGGGCCACAGATCACCAAGCCCCGGCTTGGTCCTCGCGTTCACGAGGAGCAACAAGGCATCTTGCATCTTCGCGGAAATCCAGTGGCCGCTTCAACCCACGCTCCTCGCGTTCACGAGGAGCGACGCTGACACGGTGCTTTCCCTCCCCGACGACGAAAGGTTTCAACCCACGCTCCTCGCGTTCACGAGGAGCGACCATGACGTGCGTGACTCGCCCGGGCCGGCCATAGTTTCAACCCACACTCCTCGCGTTCACGAGGAGCGACCCCAGGCAGCACCCCACGCAGCAATCACAACCATGTTTCAACCCACGCTCCTCGCGTTCACGAGGAGCGACCGGCCAGCTCGAGAAGTCCGCAGGCGTCAAGTTTCAACCCACGCTCCTCGCGTTCACGAGGAGCGACGCAAGCCAAGTTCGACGCAGCGGACGCCGCCGGGTTTCAACCCACGCTCCTCGCGTTCACGAGGAGCGAGGCAGGTGGAGCCCCAGGGCCTCATGCGTGAGGGCGTTTCAACCCACGCTCCTCGCGTTCACGAGGAGCGACCGGTGTTTCAGCCCGACCAGATGGGCGGGCTCATGTTTCAACCCACGCTCCTCGCGTTCACGTGGAGCGACGTCTTCTCTAGAGGAGGCACCATGCATATTGGATACGTGTTTCAACCCACGCTCCTCGCGTTCACGAGGAGCCACCATCACCTTGAGCGCGGTGAGCGTCTGCTCCTTGTTTCAACCCACGCTCCTCGCGTTCACGAGGAGCGACTTTGCTACGTGTGAAAATGGTGCACCAGGGATTGTTTCAACCCACGCTCCTCGCGTTCACGAGGAGCGACCGCATCGTCGCGAAGACACGGTCGATGTCATGGTTTCAACCCACGCTCCTCGCGTTCACGAGGAGCGACTCCACCGGCCCGAGGAGCGGCTCGCACGACAGGTTTCAACCCACGCTCCTCGCGTTCACGAGGTGCGACGTGAGCCGTTGCACCACGCGCTGGAGAGCATCGTTTCAACCCACGCTCCTCGCGTTCACGAGGTGCGACGAGGTACCCAGGGTGTTCCGGGTCGTCGTAGAGGTTTCAACCCACGCTCCTCGCGTTCACGAGGTGCGACGACTTGCCCATCTACTCGTCGGAGGTGTGGGGCGGGGTTTCAACCCACGCTCCTCGCGTTCACGAGGTGCGACCTCGCTCAGTCCTCCCTTCCTCACCGTAGGCTGGTTTCAACCCACGCTCCTCGCGTTCACGAGGAGCGACGCACCTCCCGGGCCGCCTCCGGGTAGCGCGGGGTTTCACCCCACGCTCCTCGCGTTCACGAGGAGCGACCCGATAACTCAGTTGTAGGTCGCAGTGCGGTGCCGTTTCAACCCACGCTCCTCGCGTTCACGAGGAGCGACTGGGTCCGCCCCGTGCGCGCGGAGCAACTTGTAGTTTCAACCCACGCTCCTCGCGTTCACGAGGAGCGACTTGAGCGCGGCAACCATCGCGTTGCCGGCTTCGCCGTTTCAACCCACGCTCCTCGCGTTCACGAGGAGCGACACCCGTGCGCGCTGCGCCTCCGCTGCCCAGCCACTGTTTCAACCCACGCTCCTCGCGTTCACGAGGAGCGACACCACCGAGGCGTACGTCCGCGACCCTCGGTTCGTTTCAACCCACGCTCCTCGCGTTCACGAGGAGCGACCGGTGGTGCAGTCCGAGGGGCACCCGGTGCCGGAGTTTCGACCCACGCTCCTCGCGTTCACGAGGAGCGACCACTCCGCGGCACGTCTGGTGCTCCGCAGTCGCAGGTTTCAACCCACGCTCCTCGCGTTCACGAGGAGCGACCACCTCGCGCCCCGCCTCCACGAATGGGTAGCGGTTTCAACCCACGCTCCTCGCGTTCACGAGGAGCGACCCGCACTGGTGCCGCTGGCGCTCGGCGCGCATGTTTCAACCCACGCTCCTCGCGTTCACGAGGAGCGACGACATGTGGGCTTGGCATGGTGTTTGGCGGACACGTTTCAACCCA
>JAFAAN010000071.1 GCA_023426545.1 Pseudomonadota bacterium | reverse complement strand
AACCTACGCCCCCCGGGTGCCCGGGGGGGGTTACCGGGGGCCCGGGCCCGGCTGGTGGACGGCCGGAAGTCAGCGGCCGTGGCTGATACCAGCGGCCCCCTGCTCCGACTCGCGCACGGGCATGGCGGACGGCTTCTGCGCGGAGGCGGGCTCGGCGGCGGCCGACTGCGCGGCGGGGACTGTCGTCGACGCCACGTTGATGGCGGGGGCGGGCTTCACGGGCGCCGCGACATCGATCGAGCTGCCAGAGGCGGGCTTCACGGCGGTGGCCGAGGTCGCCGAGGGCAGCGCCGTCGCGGCGGCCTCGACGGAGGCGGCGCCCACCGCGGGCGCCGCGGCGGCCACTGCCTGGCCCTCCGAGGACACCGGCCGGGCGCAGTCATTCACCGGAGCCTTGGAGGCGGCGGCCACCAGCGCGGGCGCCACCGCGTCCGGCGGCAGCCTGCGCGGCGGCAGCACGAACGGCGGCGGCACGGGGCAGTGCGTGCAGGGCCCACGCAGGGGCACGGTCAGCCGGTTGCCCGCGCGCAGGAAGTTGCTGCTCATCCGGTTCGCCTTCTTGATCAGCGCCACCGTCGACCCGTACTTGAGCGCGATGCCGCCCAGCGTGTCCCCGTTCCGGATGCGGTGCGTGGTGACGTTGTGCTCCGGCTGGAGCGACAGGAGGGGCTGCACGCGGCGCCCCAGTTCCTGGGCGCGCGGGTTGTGGAAGCGGATGTGGAAGTGGTCGCGGTGACCGCGAGCGTGGCGGACAATCCCCGTGAAGCCGTCGTTGAAAACCGAGTCCAGCCACGCCTTGTCCTCTCCCGCGCGGACCGCGTAGTCGTAGATGACCTTGCGCACGCGACGGTCGACGAGAATCATCTGCACGTCCGTCTTGATGAGCAGCGAGCGGATGAGCGCCCAGTTCAAGCCCACGTCGATGACGTGCTCTCGCGCGCGGGTGCGGATGGGGTCCACCGTCGGGTAGTAGAAGCCCACGTCCACGTCGCGGCCGTTCTGGTGGCTCTTGTGGGGGCGCATGTGGCCGCCCTCCTTGTGGCTCATGCCGTTGACGCGCAGCGGAGGCGCGTTCGGGAAGCGGGCGCGCACGTCACGGATGGCCTCGGCCAGGTAGTCGACGGTCTCCTCGGTGCCCCAGGCGCCAGCAGGGGTGACCACAATCCAGTCCTCGCCCTGCGGGAACTGCTTGCCGTTCACCAGCCGCCCGCTGTGCGCGAAGCCCACGGCCATGGAGCCCAGCGAGGCAATCTCCTGCTTCCACCGCCGCGCCAGCTCCTCGTCGGAGATGTCCGCGGTGTAGAGCGGCCCCTCGGGCGCCGCGCCCGACGCCACGGCCTCCGGCGTCTCCTTCTCGCCGTCATCGCCCTCGCCCTCGGCCAGCTCGTCCTCGTCGGACGTCAGGTCCTCGGCGCTGAGCGCGCAGCCGTCACTGGATGGCGCCGCCTCGGGCGCGGCCGGAGCTTCGGTGGACGCGGCCTCCGCGACCACCGGCTCGGCGTCCGCGGCAGGCGTCACGGAGGGCTCGGCGGCAGGCGGCGGCGGCTCGGCGGCGGCCACCGGGACGGAGTCCTGGGCACGCGCGGCGGCGGCCGGCGCAGCGCCAGCGTGAGGAGATATGCGCGCGGCACAGCCGGCGCAGACAAGCAGGAGCCAGATTGGATAACGCACCGGGGCGGAGAATGGCCCGGAATCCCGCTGGGCACAAAGCACCGTCCGGGAAATCTGGCCGCTCCCGGCGCCTGGAAGCGCTCCGGGAGCAGCCGTCTCGTACATCCAGAGCAGACAGGGAGGCCCCGCCCCCTGCTCGTCAGCCCCGCAACGCGGGATTTACGGGGCGGGCTCTGCGACCGCGACGTCCAGGGCCAGCTCAATCATCTCGTCGAACGTCGTCTGCCGTTCCTGCGGCGAGAGCGACTCGCCGGTGATGATGTGGTCCGACACCGTGAGCAGGCCCAGGGCCCGGGCGCCCGACTCAGCGGCGACACCGTAGAGCCCGGCGACCTCCATCTCGACGGCCAGGATGCCCATGCGCGCCAGCGTGGCGTTGAGCTGCTCCTGCGGATGGTAGAAGAGGTCCGAGGTGAAGACGGCCCCGGCCCGCACAGGCTTGTTGCGCCGCTCCGCGGCCTCCATCGCCCGGCGCGCGAGCGTGAAGTCCGCCACCGCGGCGAAGTCGTGCCCCATCAGCCGCATCCGGTTCACGTTCGAGTCCGTCCCGGCGCCCGTGGCGACGATGACGTCCCGGACCTTCACGTCCGTGCTCAATGCACCGCAGCTTCCCACGCGGATGATGACGCGGGCGCCATACGTCCGGATGAGCTCGGTGGCGTAGATGGAGATGGAGGGAACCCCCATGCCATGCCCCATCACCGACAGCCGGCGCCCCCGGAACGTCCCGGTGTAGCCCAGCATGTTGCGCACGGAGGTGACCTCGCGGGCCCCCTCCAGGAAGCGCTCGGAGATGTAACGGGCCCGGAGCGGGTCGCCGGGCATGAGCACCACGTCAGCGAAGTCACCGGGGGCAGCGGAGATATGAGGAGTTGCCATGGGCGCACCATATACCGCGTGTGCGCCCGGGAGCGCCTTCCCCAATCACCGCCTCCAGCGCCCTATGAGCCCGCGCCCCAGGCCACGTGGAAGTGGGCGTCCAACGTGGCCAGGGGAAAGCTCGCCGGCAGCGGCGGAAAGGGCGCGGCCTTCTTCACCGCCGACAGCGCGGCGGCGTCCCAGCGCTTGGAGCCGGATTCAGTGGAGACCTCGGCCGAGAGGAGCTTGCCGTCCCGGCCAATCACGGCCCGGACCACCGTCTTCCTCCCCAAAGCGGGCGTGTCCTTGGCGCCCGGCTGCCGCCACTTCCCCGCGACGCGCGAGTAGACCTTCTGCTGGTAGTCCTGCTGGCTCAGGTCCTGCTGGAAGAAGGCCTGGAGCTGCGGCCGGCCCGCGGCGGCCAGGGCCACGGGCGCCAGCCCCAGGACGAGCACGGCGGCGAGGGCCAGGCGGCCCGTTCGAAGCAGGTTTTCCACGAGCGCTCCCTCGTCTGAGAGCGGCCCATGGTAGTCCGCCCCGTGTTCGCCTCCAACGGTCAGGCGGAGGGCACGGCCTGCCGCCCTACCGAACCAGCACACCGCGTGCAAAGAGTAAGGACTCCCGCATCGAAGGGAGAGCCTGGCCATGTCCATCCATCCCGCAGGCGCCTCCACCGCCGCTCCGCTCCCGCCCTGCCCTCGCGGCGGGCCGCTGCTCGGGCACGCGCGCGCCCTGCGAAGCGACCCGCTCCACTTCCTGGAGGCCCAGGCGCAGGCCCATGGCGACGTGGTGCGCGTCGACGCCGGGCTCGCGTCCCTGGTCCTGCTGGCGCATCCGGACGGCGTGCGCCATGTCCTTCAGGAGCATGCGCGTCACTACACCAAGCAGTCCCGCGGCTTCGCGGTGCTACGCGAGCTGCTGGGCCAGGGGTTGCTGACCAGCGAGGGCGGCGCCTGGCTGCGCCAGAGGAGGCTGGCCCAGCCCGCCTTCCATCGCCAGCGGCTCGAGGGGTTCGCCCGGTTGATGGTGGACGCGGCGTCGGACCTCGCCAGCGAGTTGGAGGCCCGGGCCCGACGCGCCACCCCCTTCGACGTGGCCGAGGATGCCACCCGCCTGACGCTGCGAATCGCCAGCACCACGCTGTTCGGCACGGATGTGAGCGGGGCATCGCACGACATCGCGGAGGCCCTGGGGCGGGTGCAGGTCACCGCCTACAAGTGGCTCACGCAGCCAGCGCCCCTGCCGAGATGGCTGCCCCTGCCGGCCCACCGGCGATTCGCCCGCGACCACGACACGCTCGACCGTGTGGTGCGCGGCATCATCGAGGCGCGGCGGCGAGACGGCGGGGCGCACCACGACCTGCTGCAGATATTGATGGAGGCGCATGACGCGGACACCGGCGAGCGGATGAGCGACGCGCAGCTGCGCGACGAGGTCCTGACGCTGCTGCTCGCCGGTCACGAGACGACGGCCAACGCTCTGTCCTGGACCCTCATGCTCCTGTCACAGCATCCGGCCGTGCGCAGGGAGCTGGAGGCCGAGCTCGCCCGAGAGCTCGGGGGCCGCACGCCATCACCTGGGGACCTCCCACGGCTGGCGCTCACCCGCCGCGTGGTGGACGAATCGCTGCGCCTCTATCCGCCTGCCTGGAGCTTCTCGCGCGTCGCCCTCCAGGATGACGTCATCGGCGGCTTCCGGATTCCCCGCGGAACCTACGTGCTGCTGTCCCCCTGGGTGACGCACCGGCATCCGGATGTCTGGGAGAACCCCGAGGGCTTCGACCCGGACCGCTTCCTGCCCGAGCGCGAGCAGGAGCGCCCGCGCTTCGCGTGGTTCCCGTTTGGAGGAGGTCCCCGTCAATGCATTGGAAGCCAGTTCGCATTGATGGAGCTGGTGCTGGTGCTGGCCACGTTGCTCCAGCGCGTGCGGCTGGACCTGACGCCGGGCCAGGACATCCGCCCCACCGCCGCCATCACCTTGCGCCCCAGGCCCGGCATCCGGATGACCGCCACCCAGCGCTGACGGCTACTGGTTGCAGCAGACGTAGTAGGCGCCCTGCCAGGGCGGCCCGTCCGTCATGAGGCAGAGCGCCCTGATGGACTTCACGCCCCCGTGGTTCGAACAAAAGGAGGGCGCGGACTGGTACGCCATCTCACAGGCCTCCTCCGACGAGACATAGGACGTCGGACCGTGGGCATCGCCACACGTCGTCAGCGCCGACTCCTGCGTCGCCGCCTCGGAGACCTCCTCCGGAGCGGGACCGCCGCAAGCCATCATCAAACCCGCGGCCATGAACAACAGAGATACGTTGCGCGGCTTCATATGCCCGACCTCTCTGGGGGACTGCTGGGTGAGACCCTGGAGCATACACGGCAATCATCGGAATTCCCGGGTTCCAGGCGGTATTCCGCCCCTCCGCGCAGCCAGACAATGGCTTGCCTGGCATGCGGCATCTGCCCGCTGCGTCAATCTCACACGCCCCAGCACACCCGGATGCAAGACAAGCAGGCCCGGAGCGCCATGGTGCGTTCGGGTTGCATCCCCTCGCCTCGTCCGGGACATTGCTCGCCGGGGTAGGGATGATGCTCGGCTACCAGGCGAATCCACAGTGGCGAGACATGTCTGACTTCGTGGTCCACTTCACGAAGCCGGGACCGCCCTATCATGACGCCTACCAGAACATGATGAGCATCCTGGGGGCCCGCACGCTCATCCCCGGCGCCGAGGGCTTCGGCATCGCCCGCCGCGAGCCCGCCGTCGCCGAGCGCCACCGCTCGGTGTGCTTCAGCGAGATTCCCCTCGACCAGCTCTCCCGGCTCGTGCAGCGCCGCAGCCTGTATGGCATTGGCTTCACCAAGAGCTACGTCCTCTCGCAAGGCGGAGGTCCCGTCTGGTACGTCCAGTTCGCCTCCCCCGCGCACCTCGCCCTGAAGCACCAGGTGGAGCGCGCGCTCGCGGCGCCCTCGCCGCAGCAGGACCCTCTCTGGTCCATGACGCCCTTCGTGGACATCCAGGGCGACCACCACAACGCCCCCTACAGCTACCGCTTCGACTGGGAGCGCGAGTGGCGCGTGCCGGGCCTGCTGCGCTTCACCGAGTACGACGTCGCCGCCCTCTTCCTCCCCGAGGAGCTCCACGCCACCGCGCGCGAATTCTTCGAGTGGGCCGTGCGCGAGAAGGCGGGCCCCGGCTACTTCTGCCCCTGCCTGGACCCGCTGTGGAAGGCGGACCAGATTGCCGAGGCGCTCGCGAAGCACGCCGAGGACACCCTCCGCCTCAAGGCCGGCTGACGCCTCCACCGGAACGAGCGCTGGCCCCCACCCCTACGGGCACACGCGCCAGGACCCGGTGTCTCCTCCTGGCGTGGAGGAGACACCGGCGCCACGGCTCGAACTAGAACGCCGCCGAGCCCGGCACGCGCGGATACGGAATCGCGTCGCGGATGTTCTGCAGGCCGCAGATGTAGACGATGAGCCGCTCGAAGCCGAGCCCGAAGCCCGCGTGCGGCACCGTGCCGTAGCGCCGCAGGTCGCGGTACCACTGGTACCCCTCCGGCTTGAGGCCGAACTTCTCGATGCGCTGGTCCAGCACGTCCAGGCGCTCCTCGCGCTGGCTGCCGCCGATGATTTCACCGATGCCCGGGGCGAGCACGTCCATGGCGGCGACCGTCTTCCCGTCGTCGTTCAGGCGCATGTAGAAGGACTTGATGGCCTCCGGGTAGTTCATCACCACCACCGGCCGGCCCACGTGCTCCTCGGAGAGGTAGCGCTCGTGCTCCGTCTGGAGGTCCTTGCCCCACTCCGGCGCGTACTCGAACTTCTTCTTCGACTTCTTGAGGATTTCGACGGCCTCGGTGTAGTCGATGCGCTCGAAGCTGGAGCTGATGAACTTCTCCAGCCGCTCGATGACGCCCTTCTGCACCCGCTCCTCGAAGAACTTCAGGTCGGGCGCGCAGTCGGTGAGCACCGACTTGAAGACGGACTTGAGGAAGCGCTCGGCCAGGTTCGCGTCGTCGTTGAGGTCCGCGAAGGCAATCTCCGGCTCGATCATCCAGAACTCGGCCAGGTGCCGCGTGGTGTTGGAGTTCTCCGCCCGGAAGGTGGGGCCGAACGTGTACACCTTGGACATGGCCAGGGCGTAGGCCTCCACGTTGAGCTGGCCGGAGACGGTCAGGTACGCCTCCTTGCCGAAGAAGTCCTGGTGCCAGTCAATCTTCCCGTCCGGCGTCCGCGGCGGATTCACGGCGTCCAGCGTGGAGACGCGGAACATCTGCCCGGCACCCTCCGCGTCGCTCGCGGTGATGATGGGCGTGTTCACCCAGAAGAAGCCCTCCTCGTCGAAGAAGCGGTGGATGGCCTGGGCCGCCCGGTGGCGCACGCGCGTGACGGCGCTGAACGTGTTGGTGCGCACGCGCAGGTGCGCCACGTCGCGCAGGAACTCCAGCGTGTGCTGCTTGGGCTGGATGGGGTACGTGTCCGGGTCGTCCACGAAGCCCAGCACCTGGATTTCGTCCGCCTGGATTTCGTAGGCCTGCCCCTTGCCCTGGGACTTCACCAGCGTGCCCCGGGCCATGAGCGAGCAGCCCGCGGTGAGGTGCAGGATGTCCTTCTCGTAGTTGGGCAGCGAATTCGGAGCGACGACCTGGATGGGGTCGAAGGTCGACCCGTCGCTGACGTTGACGAAGCTGATGCCCGCCTTGGAGTCGCGGCGCGTGCGCACCCAGCCGCGGACCTCCACCTTCGTCCCCTCCTCCACCCCTCCCGCGAGGGCCTTCTTCACACTGACGACCTGCATTGACGCTCTCCCTTGAGCCATTTCGGGGACTGCGAGTTAGCCGGGCACCGGGCCCGAGGACAAGGGCGCTGTGCCCCCAGCGCGCCTCCTGGGGCCCCCAACGACCCTTCTGGCCGCCTGAAACCCGGCCAGCCATGTCAGACCCCCCAGGTATCTTCTGCTCATGGTCGCCCGGAAAGGGCGCCAGTCATCCCCCGAAACCCGTACGTCCCTCGCAGGCCAGGCGGCCTGCCCTGGCCGTGCCCTACCCGGAGAGTCACATGGCTACTCGCAAGACGTCCAAGCGCAACGTCGTCGCCCGCAACCGCTCCACCGAGGCCACCAAGGCCGCCTTCGAGGAGCTGGCGCGCAAGGCGCGCAACAAGCCCATCATCTCCACCAAGGAGCAGGACGCGCAGGACGCCCACGCCCGGAACGTCCTCTCGGACGTGGCCAGCCTCACCGCCGAGTCCGCGGTGAAGAAGGTCACCGAGGCCGGCCTCACCATCAACAAGACGCTGGCCGGCATCAACGAGCAGGTCATCTCCCTGGTGGAGGAGCTGAAGCAGCTCGACGAGGCCATCCACCTCAAGACGGAGGCGCTGAACGGGCTGCACGGCAAGGACGTCGCCGCCAGCGCCATCGACGTGCTCGTCGCCGAGTATGACAAGCAGAAGGCGGAGCTCGAGGCGGAGATGGAGCGGCTGCGCAAGGACATCACGGACACCCGGGCGAAGGCCGACGCGGACCTGGCCGCCGAGCGGCAGTCCTCCGAGGTGGCCCGCAAGCGCGCCGAGGAGGAATACGCCTATGACACCCAGCTCCAGCGCAAGAAGGAGCAGGACGCCTTCGCCGAGTCGCTGCGCCAGCAGGCCGCCGATGAGCGCGACCGCCGGGAGAAGCTGGAGAAGGAGTGGGCCTCCCGTGAGGACGCCCTCAAGCTGCGCGAGAAGGAGCTGGAGGACCTGCGCAAGCAGGTGGCGGACTTCCCGCTGGTGCTGAAGAAGGAGACGGACGCCGCCTCGGCCATCACCGGGAACCGCGTGAAGGCCGAGTGGGACCTGAAGCTCACGCTCGCGACGAAGGACGCGGAGACGGCGCAGCGCGTCGCGGCCATGGAGATTGCCTCGCTCAAGGAGACGGCCACGAAGCAGGCGCAGTCCCTCCAGACGCTCCAGACCGAGCTGGCCGAGGCCAAGCGCCAGGTCCAGGCCATCGCCGAGAAGGCGCTCGAGTCCGCCTCCGGCGCCCGCGCGCTCGCCGAGGTCCAGGGCGTCATCGCCAGCCGGGACTACACCAAGGGCAAGTAGCGCCCCGCCGGGGCGGCGCGCCTCCGACTCCGCAAGGATTCACAGGGAGTGAGGGCAGTCATTGAACAGGGTTAGACTCCTGGCATGACAACCCTCACCGGCGACAAGCCCTCTCCCACGCAGCAACTCCAAGCGCGCATCACCGGCTACTGGACGACCCAGGTCATCGGCACCGTGGCCCGTCTGGGAATCGCGGACCTGCTCGCGGACGGCCCCCGCGACAGCGACTCACTGGCCGCCGAGCTCAACCTCCACCCAGGCGCCTTGTTCCGGCTGATGCGGGGGGGCCTCACCGCGGGCATCTTCCAGTCCGACGCCGAGCGGCGCTTCGCCCTCACGCCCATGGGGGAGGGGCTCCGCTCGGACGTGCCCGGCTCGCTGCGGGAGGCGGCCATCTCCCAGTGCGACGCCTCCCACTGGCGGCCCTGGGGGCACCTGCCCGAGGCGATTCGCACCGGCAGGTCCACGGTGCGCGACGCCCTCGGGTCCGACATCTGGGAACACTTCGCCCGGAACCCGGACGAGGCGACCTCCTTCGCCAAGGCCATGGGGAACCTGTCCGCCCTGGTGGCCAGCGAGCTGACGCACCACGTCGACTTCTCCCCCTTCGCCCACGTGGCGGACATTGGCGGCAGCCACGGAGCGCTGCTCGCGCACGTGCTGCGGACCCACGCCTCCTGCAAGGGCATCCTGTTCGACCTGCCGCACGTCATCGAAGGCGCGAAGGCCCCCATGGAGGCCCAGGGGCTCGCCGGCCGGGTGGAGCTGGTGGGCGGGAGCTTCTTCGAGACCGGCCTGCCCTCCGCCGAGGCCTACCTGCTCAAGCACATCCTCCATGACTGGGATGACGAGGCCTCCTCCACCCTGCTGCGCCGGCTCCACGCGGCGGCGCCGCCGGGGGCCCGGCTCTTCGTGCTGGACATGGTGATTCCGGACAACCGGACGCCGTCCCCCGCGCACCTGATGGACCTCAACATGCTGGTGCTCGCGGACGGGCGCGAGCGCACGGGGGACGAGTTCCGCGCGCTGCTGGCCGCGGCCTCCTGGGAGCTGGTGCGCATCACCCCCACCCGGAGCGGGTCGAGCATCATCGAGGCGCAGCGGGCCTGAGCTATGGCGCCACCTGCTCCCGGAGGAGGAAGAGCTCCGCGAGCAGGTTGTCCACCGGGGCGAAGTCATCCGTCAGCAGCAGCGCGGGCCCCGCGGCCAGGTAGGCGTCGACTTCGGAGCGGGGCACCCGGCCCGTGCGAGGCCTGTCGATGCCCAGTCCGCGCAGCAGCTCCGGCAGGCGCTCCAGCTCCAGGGGGCGCACCGAGCCGGCGACGATGTAGACGCCCTGCCCCTTCGAGCCGCTGCGCGCGTCGTGCAGCAGCTCCACGTGGGGGAAGACGTCCTGCATCGTCCGGATGGCCGAGCGCAGGAAGCCGCCCCGCGGAATCTCGTCGATGACGGTGAGCAGGTAGATGCCGTCCGGCTGGAGCAGCGAGCGCACCAGCGTGTCGTACTCGCGCGTCATCAGGTGGTAGGGCACCGACAGGTCGTTGACCGCGTCCTGGATGATGAGGTCATAGGCCCCCCGCTCCGCCATCTCCTGGAGGTACTGCCGCCCATCCAGGCTGTACGAGGCGATGCGCGTGTCGGGCCTCACCCCGAAGCGCTCCAGCGCGATGCGCGTGACGGCCGGGTCGATCTCCACCACCTCCATCCGGACCTGCGGGACATAGGTCTCCACCCAGCGCGGCACCACGTAGCCACCGCCGCCAATCACCAGCACCCGGGGCTCGGCGGTGCGCGCGGCCACGTGCCGCACCACCTCCGAGTGGATGTAGCCGTGCGGGTAGCCCAGGTACGACGGGTCCTCCAGGTCCACCAGGGTGTGCGTCAGGTGGTCCAACTGCATGGCCAGCAGCCGCCGGCCGTCGTGCTCCACGTGGTTGACCTTGATGCAGAAGTAGTCGGTCTCCTCCGTGCAGGGCGACGCGAACAGGCCCAGCGCGCCGAGGACCCCGGCCAGCGCGAGCGTCCCGGCGGTGGCGCCGAAGAAGCGGGGGCGCCGCCACGCCTGCCCCATGAAGGCCGCCAACGCGACCAGTCCCAGGCTGGCGCCCACCACCAGGGGATAGACGCCCACCCGGGCGATGAGCCACCAGCCGGTGAGGAACGAGCCGAGCAGCGCCCCCGCGGTGCTCCACGCGGAGAGCCGGCCCACGGTGCGCCCCGCCTGCCCCACGTCCGCCAGCGCCAGCCGCAGCACCTGCGGCGACAGCGTGCCCAGCGCCGTCACCGGCACGAGGAACACCGCCGCCGTATACGCGACGATGCGCGCCTGGAGCCCCAGGCCGTCGAAGAGCCCCGTCAGCACCAGCCACTGGTGGACGGGGGGCACCAGCAGGCAGCTCACGGCCGACACCAGCAGGGAACCGGCGAGCACCTCCTGGCGCGGCCACCGGTCCGCCAGGTGCCCTCCCACGACGTTGCCCAGCGCCATGCCCGCCAGCACCACGCCGATGATGCCCGTCCAGCTCAGCAGGGACACGCCCACGGTGGGCGCCAGGATGCGGCTGGCCGCCAGCTCGATGGCCAGCGTGCAGAAGCTCGCGCAGGCCACCAGGAGACACGCCAGCGCGGGCCGGGTGCGCAGGTCCACGCCGGTGCGCGGCGAGGCCGCCACGGACTCCTGGGCGGCCGTGGTCAGCGCCTCTCCCTGCGGCGCTGGCGCGGCGGGTGGCGCGGACACCGAGGCGCGAGGCAGCGCCAGCAGCGCGCAAAGGAACAACGCCCCGGACACGGTGACGACGATGGTGGGCACAGGGAACCACGCCACCAGCACGAAGCCGGTGAGGAAGTTGCCCGCGAGGCCCCCCAGCGTCCCCAGTGCGTAGAGCAGGCCCCCGACGCGCCCCGCGCGCCCCAGGTCCGGCAACAGCAACCGGAGCGCCAGCGGCGTCACCATGGCCAGCACGAAGCTGACGGGAAAGAAGCCCAGGAAGGTCAGCAGGAAGGTGCGCGGCAACACCGGAACGGCGCGCAGGCCCGCCCCGTCCCCCAGCACGGCCACCCACCCCAGCGGCAGCAGCGCCAGCGCCGCGCCCAGCGCGGTGAGGGCGGCGAGCCAGCGGAACGACGCGCCCCGCTCCGACAGCCGCCCGCCGGCATAGCTGCCCAGGCTGATGCCCGCGAGCACCACGCCGATGATGCTCGTCCACGTGTGAAGCGAGGCGCCAATGAAGGGGGCCAGGAGCCGGGCGGCGGCCAGCTCCAGGACCAGGGTGGCGCAGCTCGTCACCAGCACGAGGAGGGCAGCGCGAAGCACATCCAGACGAGACGCGGTGGGAAGAGCCATGCAGTGGCGGCGACTCTACCACCCCGGTCCTGAGCCACGCGGCGCATGGCGGCCGAATCCCGCGTGCGGTGGAGTTCAGGTCCTCTGCCGGCCTCGTAGCGGAGCGCCATCCCCGCAGTCCGAAGAACGGGCGGGCGGGCAGGCATCCGCTCTGGCGCAAGGCAGAGGGGCATCGCGACACGCCTCCTTGCCGTCTGCCTCCCCAGCATCGCGTGACTACCGTCTTGGCAGGCAACACGCGCAACGGAGAGGAGACGGAGCATGTTCGAGTCGAGAAGGCGTCGGATTTTCGCGGGCGTGGTGATGGGAGCGGCCTTGACGGTCATGGGCACCACCGGATGCAGCACATCCCGCGCCGCGAAGGTAGACGAGTCGTGGCTGGCCCGCGTGCCCGAGAGCCAGCTCGGGAGTGTGCGCGATGCGCAGATGCAGCGGCGCATGGCCCAGGACGCGGTCACCCGGTCCGATGTGGCCGTCAATGATGCGCGCCGGGAACTGGAGGTGGCCAAGCGCAACGAGGACGCGGCGAAGTCGCGCAAGGAGGCGCAAGACGCCGCGCTGAAGGCGGCCCACGCCACCGGCCAGAGCAGCAACATCAACCAGGCCCAGGCCTCGCTTCGAGGCGCCGAATCGGGCCTGACCGCCGCCCAGGCCCAGGTGAAGTACCGCGAGCAGGCCGTGAAGACGATGGAGGCCCAGAAGGAGCTGCGTGAGAACGAGCTGGCCGTGGCCGATGCGAAGCTCAAGCAAGCCGAGTTCGAGGCCCTGAAGGCCAACCAGGACGTGCGTGCCCAGAAACTCTCCGAGGCGGACTTCGCCGCCGCCACGGCGGATGCCCAGCGCAAGGTGCAGGAGACCCAGGGCAAGCTGCAGTCGCAGCAGCGCCAGGAGCAGCAGGCCCGCGCCAACTGGCAGCGTCTGCGCGGCCAGGTCCAGGGCTACGGCGGCAGCGGCGCCGGCTCCCAGCAGCCCGTCAACCCGTGACGCCCGGGTCCGTGGCCCGGCCGACGCGGGGCGCACGGCCGGGCCCCGCCGTCACTTCGGCGGGCGGAAGACGTACTGGAAGACGGGCGCGTCGGGGCCCGGCGGGTAATGCGCGTCCATGAAGGCGAAGTGGGCATGGCCGGTGATGAGCGGCTCCTTCAAGCTGTCGTGCAGCACCGTCACCCCCGTGGCCCGTCCGGACGCGTCCACCTGGACCTGGACCTTCAGGTTGCCCTTGAGGCCCGGCTCCTCCTTGAGCCGGTTCATGTAGAGCGCGACCAGCCCCAGTGACACGCGGTTGTAGATTTGCTCCTGCGTCCCTCGCGCGGGCTGGGACGGCAGGCGGAAGTGACGCACCAGCGCGGCGGCCTCCGCCTCGGCCTCGGGCACCTGACGCTCGGGGGCCGCGAGCGCCGCCCGGTACGCCGTCAGCGCATCCTGGTGACGTGCCTGCGTCAGCACCAGCCGCGCCCGCCGCACGTGGATGTCGCCGCGGGCCGGTGCGCGCTCGGAGGCCGCCACCAGCCGCGCTTCAGCCGCCCCCACCTCCCCACGGACCTCGGCCAGCTCGGCCAACCGGAGCAGCGGCTCCGGGTCCGTGAGCGCGGCGGCGGCGAGCCGCACCAGGGCCTTCTCCTCGTCCTCCTGGCGCGCCAGCTCCCGATACAGCCGCGCGAGCAACCCCAGCGGCGCGGGCTCTCCCCCACCCAGCTCGGCATAGCGCTCCAGCGACCGCGCGGCCTTCTCCTTCTCCGAGGCCGCCAGCCACAGGTCGGCCTGGAGCCGGTGCGCCTCCCGGTCGCGCGGCTTGAGGGCCACGAGCTTCTCGCCCGCGGCCGCCGCGGCGCGCACGTCGTTGGCCGCCCGGGCAAGCTGCGCCAGCTTGCGCAAGGCCTCCGGCTGCTCCGGCCACGCCTCCACGGCCCGCGTCAGCTCCGCGCGCGCCTCGGCCTCGCGCTCGGGAAACCCCGCCAGCAGCATCCCCAGCGCGGTGCGAATCTGGGGCGCGTCCAGCCGGGAGAGCGCCTCGCGGAACCGGGCCTCGGCCTCCGCCGGCTTCCCCTCGGCCTGGAGCAACACCCCCTCCGCCCAGAGCGCCGGCGGGAAGCCGGGGGCCTCCTTCAACGCCGTGGCGATGGGCGCGCGGGCCTCCGCCAGCAGCCCCCACCGCACATAGACGAGCCCCATGCCCACGAAGGGCCACGGGTTCTCCGGGTCCAGCGTGGAGATGGCCTTCAGCTCGTTCCAGCATGCATCCGAGGGGAAGGTGAGCCAGGCACGGTACAGCCGGGGCATCAGGTCCCCCGGCCGCGCGCGCGCCTGCGCCTCCAACTCGCTGTCCATGGCGCTGGCGCGGCCACGCGCGCGCGCCGCCTCCAACTCGCGCAGCGTCGCCATGACCTCTTCCGGAGGGGGCAACGCCGAACGCACCACCGCCCCCGGCGCCGGAACGGCCAACAGGAGGGACACGAGGCACAGCAGACGCGCGAACGGGCGGGGAGCCATGGAGCGCGCGGACGATAACAGACGGCCGTCCACGGGAGACGGCCTGCTCCCGTGGGATTCGCGCGCAGCGGCGCCCCCTGAAGTCGATGGGGACCCGGATTGGACTCAGTAATTCCAGGGAAGGCCCGCTCCGAAAGGAGTTCCTTCCGAAGCGGGCCCTGGCCCTTCACAGCGAGCCAGCGCGCTCAGCCGATCTCCAGCAGACAGGTG
This sequence comes from Pseudomonadota bacterium, assembly GCA_023426545.1. GTDB lineage: Bacteria > Myxococcota > Myxococcia > Myxococcales > Myxococcaceae > Myxococcus. The sequence continues at coordinate 69,925 of JAFAAN010000071.1, read as the reverse complement.
GAGCTGCAACCATCGCGGTTGATGGTGTTGCCGTCATCGCACTCCTCGCCCGCGTCCTCCTGGACGATGCCGTCGCCGCAGCGCGGGCCCCAGAGGCAACCACGGCCGCACTCGCCATAGCCCCCCGCGTTGACGCCGTCGTCGCACTCCTCGCCGTGCTCCGTCTGGACCTCGCCGTCGCCGCAGGTGGCGGTGCACTCCGTGCGGGCCGTGAGGAAGTTGTTGAGCGTGAGCCGGTACGAGGAACCCTTCGTGTGGCGCTCGGCCTGGAACACCACCACCTCGTAGATGCCGCCCAACCGCAGCCCCAGCGAGTTCGCCTGTTGCGCCATGTTGATGGTGCCGTCCTCCGGGCCGTGCACCCCGCCGATGTCCAGCGCCAGCCGGCCGTTGACGAAGACCCACACGTCGTCGTCACCGCGGAAGGTCAGCACCTCGGAGCCCTTGTACTCGAACCAGTAGCGGGCCTCGCTGGTGAAGTGGAAGTTGCGACGCTGGTTGATGGTATCCAGGCGTGTCGCCTCGAAGCCCGCGGCCACCCAGCCGCCGCTGTACAGCGGCTCGTCGTCGAGCGGGAAGAACGTCTGGTCGTCGAACACGTACGAGCCATTGGACTGACGGTCGAGCACGAAGCTGCCGACCACCGTCTTGTTGACGTTCTCCACGGCCTTGTACCACTGGTCGAACGCGGCCCGTCCGTGGGTGTTGGCGGACGTCTTGCCCTCCTTGGCGTAGACGGGACGGCCGTTGGCGTCGAGCCGGTCCTCCATGATGCCGTACTCACGGCCCCCGTTCTTGTTCTCGAAGTCGATGTGTCCGCGCGGCAGGTCGCCGGTGGCCGGCAGGTCGTAGCCGCGGAAGTCACGGTAGACGACGGGGATGGACACCTGCGCCGGCGGCTCCTGCTCGATGAGCACGCACGCGAAGCCCTCCTCCAGCTTGCAGTCCGGCGAGCAGCCGTCGTTGGCGCGCGTGTTGCCGTCGTCACACTCCTCGACGGTGCTGCCGGGGAGGAGGATGCCGTCGCCGCACGTCTCCTCGCACGTGCCGTCGACACAGCGAGGCTCCTTGGTGCACAGCGGCGAGCAGCCGTCGCCCATCACCGTGTTGCCGTCGTCGCATTGCTCGGTGCCCTCGACGATGCCATCGCCGCAGGTCGTGTGGCTGCAAGGCTCGCCCGGCGGGCACTTCCAGCCGTCCTCGAGCCGGCACAGCTCGCTGCAACCGTCACCCGGGACGGTATTGCCGTCCTCGCACTCCTCGTCACCAGCGATGATGCCGTCACCGCACTCCTTGGCGCGGCAGCGGCGCCCCTGGGACGGGCACTCCCAGCCGGCCTCGAGCTCGCAGCTTGCGTTGCAGCCGTCTCCGCTGGCCAGGTTGCCGTCGTCGCACTGCTCGCCATCCTCCACGTCGAGGCGGCCGTTGCCACAGTTCACCAGGTGGATACAGGGCCGGCCCGGCTCCGCGCACCGGTAGCCCGGCTCCACCGCGGTACACGTCGAGTTGCAGCCGTCCCCGTCCAGGGTGTTGCCGTCGTCACAGGCCTCGTGCGCCTGGCGCTGGCCGTCACCACAGTCCCGCGAGGGCCCATCCGGGATGTCCGGGTCCGTGCCGGCGTCTGGCTTCGCCGGACCTCCCCCACTGCTACAAGCCACCAACGTGAAGAGAAGAGATGCGAGCAACACGCTCGCCAGCCGCGTTCCGCGAGGGGGAGTCACCATGGACACAAATGCTGAAATCGCTGCGCACGCCTGTCAACGCATCACGCCAGTTCTGCTGGCGCGACGCGCGGACGCCACGCGGAGATGCAGGCCGAGCGGACTTTACCGGCCTTTCCGCAACCCGCACACATTGGCACCCATGATGACAACGGCTGAAACACCCATTCCGCAGGAAAGCGGAAGCCGGCGCGGCCCGCCTCAGTTCGCGACGTTTCTCACGTACTGCGCATAAAAGCGCACCGCGTCCGCGTAGCCCTGCACGGACACGCGCTCATCCTTGCCGTGGAGCCGTGACAGGTCGGCGTTGCCCAGGCGCAGGGGCATGAAGCGGTAGACGTTCTCGCTCAGGCCGGTGAAGTAGCGCGAGTCCGATGCCGCCAGCATGAGGTACGGCGCGATGACGACGTCCGGGAACACCTGGCGCACGCTGCGCTGGAGCTGGGTCCAGGCGTCGGAGTCCATGCGCGACACCGGTGAGGGCTCGCTGATGAAGCCCAGGGTGCTCACCTTCACGCGGGGGTCGTCCACCACGCGCCGCACGTGCTCGAGCACGGCTTCCACGGAGTCCCCGGGGAGGATGCGGAAATTCACCACCGCACGGGCCCGCGCGGGAAGGATGTTGTCCCGCTCGCTGCCCTCGAACATGGTGGCCGCGGTGGTGGTGCGCACCGCGGCGTTGGTGGTGACATTCGCGGTGAGCTGACGCAGCACCAGCGGCTCGAAGAGCCACAGGTTGGCGAACAGCGTCCGCATGCCGAAGCCCATCTCCGGACCGGCGAACTCGAAGAGGGCCCGGCTGCCGCCGCGCAGGCTCGCGGGCATGGGCGACTCCTCCAGCCGGGAGATGGCGCGGCTCAGGACGCCCACCGCCGTCTGGGACGGCGGCATGGACGAGTGGCCACCCTCGCCCTGCACGATGAGCTCGGCGCTGGCGAAGCCCTTCTCCGCCACCCCCACCAGGGCCACGGGCGACGCCACGCCGGGCACGGTGCCCGACATGATCATTCCGCCCTCGTCGAGCACGGACTCCAGCGTCACGCCGCGCTCGCGGAGCAGCTTCGCCAACGTCTCCGCGCCCTCGTGCCCGCCCACCTCCTCGTCCCCTCCGAAGGCGAGCAGCACCGTGCGCCGTGGCTGGAAGCCCGCGGCGAGCAGGGACTCCACCGACTCCAGGATGCCGAACACGCTCCCCTTGTCATCCAGCGCGCCGCGCCCCCAGACAAAGCCGTCCGCCACCACCCCGCTGTAGGGCGGATGCGTCCAGGACGACGCCGTGTCGGGCTCCACCGGCACCACGTCCAGGTGCCCCAGCAGCATCGCCGGGCGCAGCGACGCGTCGGTGCCCTCCCAGGTGTACAGCACGGAGTGGGCCCCCACCGGCTCCCGCTTCAGCGTCTGGTGGAGAAGGGGGTACTGCGCCTGGATGTAGGCGTGGAGCTCCGCGAAGGCCGCGTCCTCCGCCGGCCGCCCTTCCGACGCGGCCAGCGTCTTCAGCCGCAGCGCGCCGCCCAGCCGGGCCGCGGCCGCCTCCGCGTCCACGGTGAAGGCAGCGGGCGGCTCCGGTGGAACCTGCCGCGAGGTGAAGCGGACCGTCTTCGCGATGAGGACTCCCGCGACGGCGACGACGACGACAAGCAACGACAGGAGGAAGCGTTTCATCAGCCAGGCTCGAGGAAGGGACGTGTCACCGTAACAAACGCGGCCCGGGGCCCCGCGGTTTCACCCGAGGGGGCGCACGCGCTCGCGCGGCTTCCCTGGAACCAGCAACTCACAGAAATACGGATATTTTCCGTCCAGGCCACATATCACGAGTCGTCTGGGTGACACGGCCCGCCTGCGAGGACCCGCGCTCTCATCGCCGCTCAGCGCCAGCACGCGTGCGAGGGCGACCGGGGCCTCGCCTTCATCTGCCCCCGGGCCTGGGCACTTCCCCGAGTCGGGGACCGGGCGCCGCTGCCCGGCGCGGTGAAGCCCGCAGTCCTGGCCTCGTGAGCGCTCGAAGCACTGGCGGCGGAGCGCCCCCTCCCGCACCATGGCGGCCATGGAGACTTCGAAGTCCGTGGCAACCGCGCTCACCATCGCCGGCTCCGACAGCGGGGGCGGCGCCGGCATCCAGGCCGACCTGAGCACCTTCGCCTTCCACCGCGTCCATGGCACCAGCGCCCTGACGGCCATCACCGCGCAGAACACGCAAGGCGTCACCCGCGTGGACGTGCTGCCCCCGGAGGCCGTCGCCGCGCAAATCGACGCGGTGGCCTCCGACATTGGCGCGGGTGCCGTGAAGACGGGCATGCTCGTCAACCCCGCCATCATCACCACCGTGGCCCAGCGGCTGCGGGCCCTGGGCCTGGGCCCGCTGGTGGTGGACCCCGTCATGGTGTCCCGCACCGGCGCGCGCCTCATCGACGACGCGGCCGTGGGCGCGCTCAAGGAGCTGCTGCTGCCCCTGGCTACCGTGGCCACGCCCAACCGCCACGAGGCGGAGCTGCTCGCCGGTATTCAGTTGGAGACGCTGGAGGACATGAAGGAAGCCGCCCGCCGCGTCCACCGGCTCGGCCCCCGGGCCGTGCTGGTGAAGGGCGGTGGCATGACGGGCGCGTTGCGCGGCACCGACGTCTGGTTCGACGGCGAGCGCATGGAGACGCTGCACCTGCGCGCGGTGGACACGCGCAACACCCACGGCACCGGCTGCACGCTGTCGGCGGCCATCGCCGCGCACCTGGCGCTGGGGCTTCCGCCGCTGGAGGCCACGCGGCGGGCGAAGGACTACGTCACCGCCGCGCTGGAGCATCCCCTGGCCCTGGGACGGGGCCCAGGCCCCTTCAGCCACTTCTTCCCGCTGGAGGGATAGCCCGGGCCCGCATCCAGGGGCTACTTCGCGGCCTTCTTCGGCGCGGCCTGCACGGCCGGCACGGGGAAGCCGCGCTTGCGCATCAGCGCCTGGATGCCCGCCTCACGGCCCCGGAAGGCGCGGTAGGCGTCGGCCGGGTCCAGGGTGTTGCCCACGGAGAAGACGTGCTGGCGCAGCAGCGCGGCCACGTCCTTGTCGTAGGCGCCCCTGCCCTCCGTGAAGCGCTCGTAGGCGTCCGCCGTCAGCGTGTCCGACCACAGGTAGCTGTAGTAGCCCGCCGAGTATCCGTCCCCGGCGAAGACGTGGCCGAACTGCGGCGTGCGGTGCCGCATGACGATCTCCTTCGGCATGCCCAGCGCCTTCAGGGTGTCGCGCTCGAAGGCGTCCGCGTCGATGGGCGTGGCCCCCGCCAGGTGCAGCTTCATGTCCACCAGCGCGCTGGACAGGTACTCCACCGTCGCGAAGCCCTGGTTGAAGGTGGCCGCCTTCTCGATGCGGTCCACCAGCGCCTGGGGGATGGGCGCGCCCGTCTGGTAGTGCAGCGCGAAGGTGTTCAGCACCTCCGGCGTGGACAGCCAGTGCTCCAGGAGCTGCGAGGGGAACTCCACGTAGTCGCGCGCCACCGCCGTGCCGGCCAGCGACGGGTACGTCACGTTGGAGCTGAGGCCGTGCAGCGCGTGGCCGAACTCGTGGAACAGCGTGGAGGCGTCCTCCCAGCTGATGAGCACGGGCTCACCGGGCTGGCCCTTCACGAAGTTGGAGTTGTTGGAGACGATGGTGGTGACGTCGCCGCGGAACCGCTCCTGGCTGCGGTAGGCGTTCATCCACGCGCCGGAGCGCTTGCCCTTGCGCGCGTACGGGTCGAAGTACCACAGGCCCACGTGGCGCCCGCTGGCCTTGTCCTTCACCTCCCAGACGCGCACGTCGGGGTGGAAGACGGGCACGTCGTTCACCTGCGTGAAGGAGAAGCCGAACAGCTCGCCAGCCACCCAGAACATGCCCTCGCGCAGCTTCTCCAGCTGGAGGTAGGGCTTCACCTCGTTCTGGTCCAGGTCGTACTTGGCCTTGCGGACCTTCTCCGCGTAGTAGCGGTAGTCCCAGGGCTCGATCTTGAGCTTCGCGCCCTCCTTGTCGGCCACGCGCTGCATGTCCGCGACCTCCTCCTGGACGCGGGCCACCGCGGGCTTCCAGACGGCCTCCATCAGCTCCATGGCGCGCTCGGGCGTGCGGGCCATGGCGTTCTCCAGCCGCCAGTGCGCGTGCGTCTTGTAGCCCAGCAGCGCGGCGCGCTCGGCGCGCAGCTTCAGGATTTCGGAGATGATGGCGTTGTTGTCGTGCGCGTCGCCGTTGTCACCGCGGTTGACGTAGTTGCGCCACACCTTCTCGCGCAGGTCGCGCCGCGACGAGTACGTCAGGAACGGCTCCATGGAGGAGCGCGTGTTGGTGATGACCCACTGGCCCTTCATCCCGCGCGCCTCGGCCGCGGCGGCGGCGCCCGCGCGCACGGAGTCCGGCAGGCCCGCGAGGTCCGCCTCCGACTCCAGGACGACGGTGTAGCCCTCCTCGTCCGCCAGCACGTTCTGGCTGAACGACGTATAGAGCGAGGCCAGCCGCTGGTTGATGGCGGCCAGCTGCTGCTTCGCCGCCGCGTCCAGCTTCGCGCCGGAGCGCACGAAGCGCGTGTAGTGCAGCCACGCGAGCCGCTGCTGCTCGGGCGTCAGCTTCGCCTTGTCGGGCGACTGGTACACCGCCTCGATGCGGCGGAAGAGCGCCTCGTTCTGGTAGATTTCGTCGTCGAAGGCGGCCAGCTTCGGCGCCATCTCCCGCTCCAGCGCCTGGAACTCCGGCCCGCTCATGGACGAGCTCCAGATGCCGTAGAGCGTCTCCACGTCGCCCTGCGTCCTGCCGGCGGCCTCCAGCGCCTCCAGGGTGTTCTCGAAGGTGGGCGCCTCCGGGTTGTTGGCGATGGCCGCCAGCTCGCCGCGCGTCTGCGCCATCGCGGCCTCGAGCGCCGGCTTGAAGCGCTCCACCGCCACCTGGTCGAACGGCGGCACGCCGCCGTGGGGGCCCGCCCACTTCGCGAGCAGCGGGTTGGCCTGCGGCTGGGCGGCGGGGGTGGCGGCCTGGGGCGCGGTGGCCATGTTCTGGGACTCCTGCGAGGTCGTCGCGCAGCCGGCGGACACGAGGACGGCCATGCCCGCGCCAGCGAAGAGGAACTTACGCATGTAGGGATGTCTCCCGACGAAAAGGGCTGAAGAGGGACGGAGCCTAACGGCATCCCGCCGCGAATCGGGGTACGGAATCGCGGGCGCCCCAACACGCCTGCCTGCCCAGCTGTTCCCGGCCAACACCGTGCCCCCGGGCAAGACGCGGTGTGTTACATCCACGCATGATGACCGTGACGAGCACGCTGAAGGACCGCATCGAGAACGCCGAGCTGCTGGCGAAGGTTGTCCCCGTCGAGGAGGCCGTGAAGCACGTCGTCCACGGCGACACCGTGGCCATCAGCGGCTTCACCAAGTCCGGGGAGCCGAAGACCTTCCTGCCTGCGCTCGCCTGGCACTTCTCCCAGGCGGCGCCGGAGTCGCGCATCACCTTGCTGTCGGGCGCATCGCTGTCCGAGGACGTGGAGGGCCCCATGGCGCCCTTCATCGCCAGGCGCGGCCCCTACATGTCCTCGCCCGCCTCCCGGCGCCGCATCCACGCCGGGGAGATGGACTTCACGGACGTCCACCTGTCCGCCTTCGCGCGCAACCTGATGTACGGCTTCTACGGCGACATCGACGTGGCCGTCGTCGAGGTCTCCCGCGTCCGCAAGAACGGCAGCGTCATCCTCACCTCGTCGGTGGGCATCAGCGCGGAGGCGCTCGCCCGCGCGAAGAAGATCGTCCTCGAGGTCAACACCTCGGGGCCGGACTACACGGGCTTCCACGACATCGTCCTGCCCGCCGTGCACCCGCATGTGGGCTGGCCGCTGCCGCTGGTGAACGTGAGGGACCGCATCGGCAACCCCTACGTGGAGATTGACCCGCGCAAGGTCGTGGCCGTGGTGGAGTCCCGCACGCCGGACCACCCCGTGCCCTTCAAGGCCGCGGACGACACGGACAAGCGCATCGCGGAGAACGTCATCGACTTCCTGCTGCGCTGCAAGGAGCAGTACCAATGGGGCAAGCGCCTGCCCCCCATCCAGTCCGGCGTGGGCAACGTGGCCAACGCCATCATCGGCCAGCTCTACGACTCGCCCTTCCAGAAGATCCGCTTCTGGACCGAGGTCTTCCAGGACGGGATGCTGCGCTACGTGGAGGACGACGCGAAGTTCGAATACGCCTCCGCCACCGCGGTGTCCTTCTCCGCCGAGGGGCGCCAGCGCTTCCTCGACATGTTCGAGCGCAGCAAGGACCGGCTGGTGCTGCGGCCCATGTGGCTGTCCAACAGCCCGGAGATCATCTCCCGCCTCTTCGTCATCGCGATGAACACCCCCATCGAGGTGGACATCTATGGACACGTCAACTCCACGCACATCGACGGCTCGCGCATCGTCAACGGCCTGGGCGGCTCGGGCGACTTCTTCCGCAACGCGTACCTGAGCATCGTCCACACGCCGTCCACGCGCCGGCTGAAGGATGGCCGGACGGTGAGCTGTGTCATGCCGTACGTGCGGCACATCGACCACACCGAGCACGACATCAAGTGCGTCGTCACCGAGCAGGGCTACGCGCTCAACCTGGACATCCGCTCGCCCAAGCGGCGCGCCCAGGACATCATCGACCGCTGCGCGCACCCCTACTTCCGGCCGCTGCTGAACGCCTACCTGGACATGGCGGGCCCCGGCGACGAGCCCCGCGCCACCGACATGAAGGCGCTCCAGGCGTGGTGGAGCGACTACGACGCCGCCACCCGCGCCTTCCCGCGGACGGCGTGAGGCGCTGAGGATGGAGCGGAAGGGCCGCGAAGCCTGTCCCCCGGAGCTGGCCGCCCAGCTCCGCGAGGTGGACCGCCTGCGGCGGAGTGGCCGCTACGCGTCGGCGCTCGCGCTCGCCCGGAGCCTGGCCTCGACCCACCCCCAGCAGGCGCGCGTGCTGCTGGAGGTGGCGCAGACGCTGGCCATCTGGGGCGGCGTCCCCGCCGAGGCGCTCGACTGGTACGAGCGCGTGCTGGCCCTGGCCCCCGGCCACCTCACCAGCCGGCTGCACCGCGCGCTCTGCCTGTCCCGCCTGGGCCGGCACGAGGACGCGGTGGCGGACTTCGACGCCCTCGTCGCCTCGGGCTACCGCAAGGCGCTGGTGCTCCACATGAAGCGCGCCGAAGCGCTGGAGGCGCTGGGGCGCCATGAGGCGGCAGAGCGCGACTGGACGCTCGCGCTCGCCGAGGCGCCCGGCAACCCGTGGCTGCTCCAGCAGCGCGCCGCGGCGAGGGCCCGCCTGGACCAGTTGGAGGACGCGGAGCGCGACCTGACCGAGGCGCTCGCGTCGCAGACGGGCGACGAGGTGGACCCGGAGCTGCTCCACGCGCGAGGGCTGCTGCGCGCGCGCCGAGGCGACCTCGCCGGGGCGCGCGCCGACTTCGAGGCCGGCCTCGCCGCCTTCCGTGAGGGCGACCCGCCCGCGCTGCTGGACGCGCTCCGTGAAGGAATCATGCGCGAACCATGACGGGCGCTCACGGCCCCGGAATGCGACAACCCTGGCCATGCACGCGGCGGCCTTCGCGGCCCGTGCACATCCGGGAGTGATGCCCCGGATGCGGAGGGGTGGTCGGGCGGCGGTGGGCCCCCGAGGCGCGTTGGGACACCGGGTGAGAGCGCCGGCTTGGAGCGGCGCTTGGGGACCACCCGGGAGCCACGGCGCCTCGCGCGGGCGCGGCCCCCGCCGGGCGGGCGTGTGCCAGAGGGAATCGCGGGCCGGGCCACTGAGCGGCGGCACCGTCTCGCGGTTCCCTCTGGTTCCAGGGGCCAGCTCAGGCCGCCGCGTCTGCCTCGGGCTCGCGCCGCACCTTCGCGAGCGCCGCCAGGACGACCTCCGGCCCCGCGCCCGCCTTGTGGGCATTCTCGCTCAGGTGCCGGCGCCACGCGCGCGCACCGGGGAGCCCCTGGAAGAGGCCCAGCATGTGCCGCGTCACCGCGCTCAGCGGCGCGCCGCGCCCCCGGGCCTTCTCGATGTACGGCAGCATCGCCTCCACGACTTCGTGCCGCTGGGGCACCGGCGTGGTGGCGCCGAAGAGGCGCCGGTCGGCCTCCGCCAGCAGGTAGGGGTTCTCGTAGACGGCCCGGCCAATCATCACCCCGTCGACGTGCCGCAGCTGCTCCTCGGCTGCGTCCAGCGTCTTGATGCCGCCGTTGATGCTGATGTCCAGGTGGGGGAACTCCGCCTTGAGGCGGTGGACCAGTTCGTAGCGCAGCGGCGGGACGTCTCGGTTCTCCTTGGGGCTCAGGCCCTGCAACCACGCCTTGCGCGCGTGCACGATGAAGCGGGTGCAGCCCGCCGCGGACACGGTCCGGATGAAGCCCTCCAGCGTCGGCCACTCCTCCAGCTCGTCGATGGCGATGCGCGACTTGACCGTCACCGGGATGGACACCGCCTCCCGCATGGCGCCCACCAGCCGCGCGACCAGTTCCGGCTCCGCCATCAGGCACGCGCCAAAGCGGCCGGACTGGACGCGGTCGCTCGGGCAGCCGACGTTGAGGTTGATCTCGTCGTAGCCCCACTGCTCGCCGATGCGGGCCGACTCGGCGAGCGCCGCGGGCTCGGAGCCGCCGAGCTGGAGCGCCACCGGGTGCTCCGCGGCGTCGTAGCCCAGGAGCCGCTCCCGGTCGCCGTGCAGGACAGCACCCGTGGTCACCATCTCCGTGTACAGCAGCGTGTGACGGCTGAGCTGCCGATGGAAGTACCGGCAGTTCCGGTCCGTCCAGTCCATCATCGGCGCGACTGACAGGGGCGTGGGGCGAATCGGCATCATGTGAGAACCCGGGGAAGCGGCCGGAGCGTCCCACCCGGAGGGCCGCTCCCCCGCCGCAGCCTGCATCTACCCGGCTTTGCCGCCCCTGCCCACCCCCTTGCCCCCGCCGGCGCTGCTGCGCGCCCGCGCTCCAGAACATTTCACTCCGAGCGAACCCTCCTCAGAGGTGCCCCCCTCGCTCGCCCGCTGTCTGGCGGCCCCGGAGGACCGTGGCGAGTGATGCGGCCATTCGTGGACGCGGAGGGGCTCGTGCACCTGCCGGACCACCTGTCCTTCGAGGAAGGCGCCACGCTCCCCTGCGCGGCCGTCACCGCATGGAACGCCCTGGTCGCCGAGGGCCGGCTCCAGCCGGGCCAGACGGTGCTGGCGCAAGGCACCGGCGGCGTCTCCATCTTCGCGCTCCAGTTCGCCAAGGCGCTGGACGCGCGCGTCATCATCACCTCCAGCCAGGACGCCAAGCTGGAGCACGCCCGGCGGCTCGGCGTGGACGGCACCATCAACTACCGCCAGCACCCGGACTGGGAGGAGCAGGTCCTGGCCCTCACCGGCGGACAGGGGGTGGACCACGTCCTGGAGGTGGCCGGTGAGCAGACCTTCCCCCACTCCGTGCGCGCCACGCGGCCAGGAGGCCACATCTCCCTCATCGGCATGCTCAGCGGCGGCTTCGCCCGGCCCGAGCCCGCGCTGGTGGAGCCGAAGAAGCTCGACGTCCAGCGGACCTACGTGGGCAGCCGCGCCATGTTCGAGGACATGAACCGCCTCATCACCCAGCGCCGGCTCACGCCGGTCATCGACCGGAGCTTCCCCTTCGAGCAGGCACGCGAGGCCCTGCGATACATGGAGTCCGGCGCGCACTTCGGGAAGATTGTCATTGCCGTCTGAGCGGCCGACCGCCGGGCGGGGCGGCGTGCCCGGGCCTCCCCCCTCTGTGCCGAAACGCGCGCCTCTAGCGAGGGCAGAAACCGCAAGCAAGCAGAAAGGAAGGCTGGCGATTCTCTCCACTTAGGGTAGTCACGGGCGCGCCAGGGGCCCGCGGCAGGCATGTCACCGGCCCTCATGAACGGCGTCGCCTGCGACCAGGCGACTTGGAGGGACGGATGCTCGAGAAGCTGATGCCCAAGTCGGACGAGTTCTTCGACGACTTCGATGCGCAATGTGCCGTCACCGTCGAAGGCGCGAAGATGCTTCATGAGCTGCTCAGCGACTACCGCGACGTCGCCGCGCGGGTCCAGGCGCTCAAGAACGCGGAGCTCCGGGGAGACGAGGTCACCCACACGGCCTTCCTCCGCCTGCACCAGCAGTTCATCACCCCGTTCGACCGGGGGCAGATCCACACGCTGCTCTCCCGCATCGATGACGTGCTGGACCTGACGAACGCCGCCGCCTCCCGCCTGCACTACTACGAGATTCCGGAGAGCCTGCCGGACGCCACGGAGCTGGCGCGCCTGCTCGTGCTGTCCACCCAGAAGGTGCAGGAGGTGGTGGCCGCGCTGCGCCTCATCAAGAAGCCCGAGCAGATTCTCGCCGGGTGCAAGGAGATCAAGCGCCTGGAGGCGCAGGCGGACGAGGCCCTGCGCTCGGGGGTCGGCCGGCTCTTCAAGAGCGGCGCGGACACGCTGCTCATCATCAAGTGGAAGGAGATTTACGACTTCATCGAGACGGCCACCGACAAGTGCCAGTCGGTGGCCAACGTCATCGAAGGCGTGGTGCTGGAGCACAGCTGAGATGCTACTCGCCGCCGTCATCCTCATCGTCGGGGTCGCACTCATCTTCGATTTCATCAATGGATTCCACGACGCGGCGAACTCCATCGCCACCGTGGTGTCCACCCGAGTGCTGTCGCCCAACCTGGCCGTGGCCTGGGCCGCCTTCTTCAACTTCGTGGCCGCCTTCGGTGGAGGCGTCCACGTGGCCAACACCATGGGCAAGGGCATCATCAACTTCGAGATGCTCCGGGCCCAGGGCCCCAACGCGGTGCTCGCCGTCATCTTCGCCGCGCTGATGGGCGCCATCGTCTGGAACCTGCTGACCTGGTGGTGGGGCCTCCCCTCCTCGTCGTCGCACGCGCTGGCGGGCGGGATGATTGGCGCCACCCTGCCGGTGCTCGGCCTCGCCGGCCTGGTGGGCTCGGGCATCGCGAAGATTGCCGCCTTCATCGTGCTGTCGCCCCTCATCGGCATGACGCTGGGCATCGGGCTGATGATCTTGAGCACGTGGGCGGTGCACCGCCAGACGCCGCTGAAGGTGGACACGTGGTTCCGCCGGCTTCAGCTCGTCTCGTCCGCCATCTTCTCCTACAGCCACGGCACCAACGACGCGCAGAAGGTGATGGGCATCATCGCGGTGGTGCTCTTCGGCACCATCTGGAAGGACCGGCCGTTCCACATCGACTGGTGGATGATCATCTCCTGTCACGCGGCCATCGCCCTGGGGACCTTCTTCGGCGGCTGGCGCATCGTGCGCACCATGGGACACAGCCTCACGAAGCTGGCGCCCATCGGCGGCTTCGCGGCGGAGACGGGCGGCGGCGTCACCATCATCGCGCTCGCCCAGCTCGGCATCCCGGTGTCCACCACGCACACCATCACCGGCGCCATCGTCGGCGTGGGCGCCACGCGTGGCTGGCGCGCGGTGAAGTGGGGCGTCGCGGGCCGCATCATCTGGGCCTGGGTGTTCACCATCCCCGCATCCGCCCTCACCGCGGTGCTCGTCTACGGCCTTACCCAGGTGGTCGTGCGGCTGGCGAGCTGAACGCCAGGGAGGGCTTGCGTTCACGCGCGTGAGCCGGGCCCCCTGCTTGACTTGCTGCGGCAAGTTCGGCCAGCCTTCGTTTCATGAGCGGCGTCAACGGCCAGGACATGCGGTGCGAGGGTGCGATGCGTCCTTCCCGCCCGTGCCGCGTGACGTGCGCCCTGACCACCACCACCACCACGACTTCCCGCCGGGCGCGGGTGGTCTAGCTTCGGAAACACCTTGGTTTCCAGCTCGGCCCCGCGCTCTCCGGCGCGGGGCTTTTTTGTTGTCGAACGCCTCAGGAGCCCCGAATGCAGCCCACCCTCCAGACGCCGTCCCGCAGGCAGCACTCCCCAGGCCCCGCCGCTCGCCGGGAGGTGCGGCCATGAGGGTGATGAAGTTCGGCGGGACGAGCGTGTGCGACGCCGAGCGGATGCGCGGCGTGGTGGACCTGGTGGCGGCGGCACGCCAGGAGACGCGGGTGATGGTGGTCGCCTCCGCGGTGTCGGGCATCACCAACCTCCTGGTGGACTCGGCCCGCGCCGCCCAGGAGGGCCAGCCGGTGGACTCACTCCACGGCCGCTTCGACGAGGTCCACCGCGGCATCGCCGGGCAGTTGGCGGCGGAGCTGGGCGAGGGCCGGCTGCGCGCGCTGGAGGATGGGCTGTCCACGCTGTCCATGGAGCTGAGGGGCCTGCTCCAGGGCGTGGGGCTGCTGCGGGAATGCACGCCCTCCGTGCTCGCGCACCTGTCCGGTCTGGGCGAGCGCGCCTCGTGCCTCATCCTGGGCGCGCTGATGGACGCGCGCGGGCTGGCGCCACACGCGGTGGAGCCGCGTGACGTCATCCTCTGCGCGGGTGACCCGCTCCAGGCCACGCCGCTCCAGGAGGAGAGCCGCGCGCGCTTCGCGCACCTCCGGAAGGAAGGGGGGCCGGAGCTGCTGCTGATGCCGGGCTTCTTCGGCGGCGACAGCAAGGGCAAGACGATGTGCCTGGGCCGCGGCGGCTCGGACTACTCGGCGGCGCTGGCGGCCTCCGCGCTGGACGCGGCGCTGCTGGAAATCTGGACGGACGTGGACGGCATCTTCAGCGCCGACCCGCGCCTGGTCCCGGAGGCCTTCCCCCTTCCGGAGGTGAGCTTCGAGGAGGCCATGGAGCTGGCCTACTTCGGCGCGAAGGTGCTCCACCCCAAGACGATTGCGCCCGCGCGCGAGCGCGGCATCCCCGTGCGAGTCCGCAACAGCTTCCGCCCCGAGCAGCCGGGCACCCGCGTCACCGACGACGCCGCGCCGCCCGAGCATCCCGTGCGCGGTCTGTCCTTCCTTCCCGGCATCGCGCTGGTGAACCTCGCCGGCTCCGGACTGAAGGGCGTGCCGGGCACCGCCGCCCGCGTCTTCGAGGCCATGGCGCACGCCAGCATCTCCGTGGTGCTCATCACCCAGGGCTCCAGCGAGTGCTCCATCAGCTTCTGCGTCCAGCAGGCCGACGCGGAGCGCGCCGTGCAGGCCCTGGAGACGGCCTTCGAGATGGAGCGCGCCGCGGGCAAGGTGGACGCCATCGAGCAGCAGCGCGGGCTCGCCGTGCTCAGCATCGTCGGTGACGGGATGCGCCACCGCGTGGGCGTGGCGGGGACGTTCTTCAGCGCGCTGGCGGAAGTGGGATGCAGCATCGCCGCCATCGCCCAGGGCTCCAGCGAGCGCAGCATCTCCACCGTCATCTCGGAGACGGACGGCCCGCGCGCCCTGGCCCACGTCCACGGTCGCTGCTTCGGCACCACGGAGGTCGTGGAGCTGCTGCTGGCCGGCGTGGGCAGCGTGGGTGGCGAGCTGCTCAAGCAGGTGCACCAGCAGGCCCCCAAGCTGCGCGCCCATGGACTGGACCTGCGCGTCTGCATCATCGCGAACAGCAAGCGCTTCGTGGCCGCCAGCGAGGGCCTGCCCCTCGGGGACTGGCAGGCGCGGCTCGCGGAGGGCCAGGACGGCGCGCCGCTGGACACCGTCCGCGACTGGGCCCGTGCCAAGCGGCCGGGCCGCCCCGTCTTCGTGGACTGCACCAGCAGCGAGGAGGTGGCACTCGCCTATCCCTCGCTGATGGAGGCCGGGCTCCATGTCGTCACCGCCAACAAGAAGGCCAACGCCGGCCGGTGGAGCCACTGGCGCAAGCTGCGCGACACGGCCTCCCGTCACCAGCGGCGCTTCCTCTACGAGACGAACGTCGGCGCGGCGCTGCCCGTCATCGACACGCTGAAGAACCTGCTGCGCACCGGAGACCGGGTGCTACGCGTGGAGGGCATCCTCTCCGGCTCGCTGTCGTTCATCCTGGGCCTCACCGAGGAGGGCGTCCCCCTGTCCCGCGCGGTGGGCACCGCCATGGAGAAGCGCTTCACCGAGCCGGACCCGCGCGATGACCTTCACGGAACGGACGTGGCGCGCAAGGTGCTCATCCTCGCGCGCGAGCTGGGCCGCGGCGTGGAACTGGAGCAGGTGGCCCTGGACTCGCTGCTGCCTCCGGACTTCGACGCCACCGGCCCCGTGGACGACTTCCTCGCCCGGCTCCCCCAGGTGGACGCCGCCTTCCAGCGCCGCGTGGAGGCGCTGCGCCAGGAGGGCAAGGTGCTGCGCTACGTGGGCAGCGTCACCGAGGACGGCTGCTCCGTCGGGCTCGTGCCTGTCCCCCTGGCGCACCCGCTGGCCGCGGTGAAGGGCGGAGAAAACGCGCTCAGCTTCACGTCGGAACGCTACAGCCCCACCCCTCTGGTGATTCGTGGCTATGGCGCGGGCGCGGCGGTGACGGCCGCCGGCGTGCTGGCGGACGTGCTGCGGCTGGTCGACGGCCCCCTGCCCTGAAGCCACGCGGCCAATGGGCGTTTGAAGTTGGCGGTGTACTTGTCGACAATGCCCCGCATGCCCTCGAATGCGCGAGGGCAGGCGGGAGAGAACCGAATGGACGTGACGCGCAGTTCGACGCGAGGCCTCGCCCGCAGGGCTCTGGCACTCGCATTCACCCTGGCGCTGGCACCTGCGTGTTTCGGCGATGATGACGACGAGGACGATGGCGGCTGGACGGGGGACCCCGTCACGCTGAGCGGTACCGTAACCTATGACTTCGTCCCGGCCGTCTACTCGCCCTCCACGCGCCGGGGCACGCTGGACTTCGCCAACGCCTCCGCGCGGCCGTTGCGCAACGCCGTCGTGCAGGTGCGTCAGGGGACGCGGGTCCTCGCCGATGGAACGACCAACGAGCAGGGGCGCTACACCCTCACCTATCGGCCCTCCGGCACGGGGACCCTGTCGGTGGTCGCGCTCGCCAAGACGGCCACGCCGCCAATCCAAGTCGAGGACAACACCGCCAACAACGCCATCTGGGGGGTGGGAGACAACATCACCCCCTCGGTCACGACCAAGAACCTGCACGCCGCCCACGGCTGGTCGGGGTCCGGCTACACCGCGAGCCAGCGCGCCGCGGCGCCCTTCGCCATCCTCGACACCATGTACACCGCGGCGCGGGCGTTCATGGACGTCCGCCCGGTCGACTTCCCGCTGCTCAAGGTGAACTGGAGCCCGAAGAACGTCCCGCAGTCGGGCAACAAGGCCGTGGGGCAGATTGGCACCTCGCACTACTCGTTCTCGGAGAACGAGATCTACGTGCTCGGACGGGAAGGCGTGGACACGGACGAGTTCGACGCCCACGTCATCGTCCATGAGTGGGGGCACTTCTTCGAGGCCAACCTGTCGCGCGCGGACAGCCCGGGCGGGCCGCACTCCAGCGGTGACATCCTGGACCCGCGCATCGCCTTCGGCGAGGGCTACGGCAACGCGCTCGCGAGCATCATCCTGCCGGAGCCCATCTACGTCGACTCGCTGTGGAGCGGCTCCTCGCTGGTGACCTTCGGCTTCGACGCGGAGAGCGAGCCCACGCCCACCACCGACGACCCGAGCCGGGGCGCCTTCTCCGAGATGAGCGTCTTCCGCCTCCTCTATGACCTCCACGACTCCGGGACCAACGAGCCGTTCGACCGCGTGTCCTATGACATCGGCATCCTCTACGACGTGCTGGTGGGCCCGCAGAAGTCGACGCCCGCGGTGACCACCATCGGCTCGTTCATCAACGGGCTCAAGGCCCAGCCCGGCGTGAACGCGGCGGACGTGGACGCGCTGCTGGCCTTCTACAACATCGGCTCCATCACCTCGGACTGGGGCGACGGCGACGCGCAGCTGCGCGGCATCTACACCAACGTGACGTCCACCCCGTACGCCGCCAGCGTCCCGCTCCGGGGCGGCAACGACTTCAACAAGCGCGAGCAGAACCAGTACTTCGTCTTCACCGGCACCGGCCGCACGATGACCATCACCGCCACGCACTTGAAAGAGGACGTGGGCGTCCAGGTCTACGGCGAGGGCCGGCTCCTGGCCTATTCCGACGCCAGCTACGCCGGCGATGAACGCGTCACCATCACGACCCGTGCCGATGCGCCCTATGTCGCCGTCGTCTTCGGCTTCAAGGAGACGATCGGCGCCTACAGCCCCCTTCCCACCCTCTCCATCACCAGCGAGTGATTCCGGAGCGCACATGAACATCAAGGCAATCGCAGCCCTGTCCGGCCTCCTCGCGCTCACGGCGCCCGTGGCCTGCACCTCCCAGTCGAAGTCCAACGCCACGCCCACCGACAGCGCCGACACCCAGAAGACCGCCGCCCCCGTGAAGGTGGACGCGCGGGTCGGTGAGGACCAGGCCCGCGTCACCCTGCGCTTCGACGCGCCGGCGACCGACGTCCAGGTCAGCATCTCCGGCGTGGACGGGCTGAAGGTGAAGAGCGCGGCCACCCCGGTGGCGGGCGCCAGCTTCGTCCAGGACACCGTGTCCGAGCTCGACGTCAGCTTCACCCCGGGTGAGGGTCAGTCACTGTTGGTGGTCACCGTCACGGGCATCTTCCGGGGCACGCACCTGTCGAAGGTGTCCAGCTTCACCATTGGTACGCCCACGGCCGAGCAGCAGAAGACCCTGGGCACCGTGGTGACGGGCGACGACGGGCAGCCCATCAAGGTGCTCCCCTCGTCCAACGCCGAGTAGCCACCCGCGTCGGGCCGGCGCCCGGGGCCCCTGCCCTGCGCGCCGCTCCCCGAAAAAACACAGCGGGGAGCGCGCCCCCCGACGCACTCCCCGCCGCGTGAGCCACTCTGACGAGAGCTCTCGAAAAAAACACTGGGAGCACGCCCCCTCGACGTGCTCCCAATGACTGCGCTCCCCGACTACGGGGCGCCCTCCACCTCTGGAAGCAACAGCCCCCCCGGGCTTGCTCCCTCCCCATCCCCCACTTCGAAATTCAAAACGCACGGCGCCGAAAACCTTGAGTGGGCCCTGCATTTTTTCTCCGAGCCGCCGGGGCTCGCGCCTGCCCACAGTCACGCACATTCACGATGCGTATGGGCCTACCGGCTCGCCCCGGCCAGCCTCGTCACTGCGGCCACCGCGCGGGAGTTGACCTTCGAGCCGGTGCAGGCGCCGCCGGACGTCCCTGGCCGGCGCGTGTGGACCGACCAGCACGTCCTCTTCCACGCGCTGGCCCACTGCGCCGGGGTGGACCGGGCGCCGCGTGGCCCGCGTGACTACGCGGTCCGCTCCGTGTCCGGGAGCGGCGCGGGGACAGGCCCGGTGGAGTCGGAGATGCGCCGGACCAGCCGACGGCGGACCACGTCGACGTGCTCCCGGAAGAAGTAGAGGTTCTCCGCGTAGGCCAGGGGCATGGGGATGCGGTTCACCTCGCGCTCCGCTTCGTCCAGCCGCTGCAGCATGTCGTCCAGCATCTCCCGTCCCGGGCTCTCCTCCAGTTGGAGCTCGATTTCCTTCAGCCGCGCGTACCAACGGAAGATGCGCGAGCGCACCCGCCACTGGTACAGCGCCGGCGCCACGCGCCCCAGGGGCACCAGGACGGCGATGAAGGGCACCAGCATCACCCACAGCCGGTCCACCAGGTTGGCCGCCCAGAACGGCAGGTACCGCTGGAGGAATGGCACGCCGGATTCGTAGTAGCGGCGCGCCTCGCTGCTGAGCGGAAAGCCCGCCTCCAGCGCCGCCGGGAACTCGGCCGTGCGGTCCAGAATCCCCGCCTTGCCATGGACCTCACTGGCGGCGCGCATCAGCAGGTACGCCAGCGCCGGGTGGAGCGAGTCCGTCGCCACCAGGTTCGCGGTGGGCGACAGCAGCACCACGTCATGTTCCGGCACGTCCTTCCCCAGGTCGAAGACGCCGCGCGGCAGCACCTGCCGGGACAGGAAGGGGAAGCGGCGGGCGTAGGCCTCCGCTCGCGAGAAGCTGAGGATCTGCACGTCCGGCACCGCCGCCAGCCGCTGGATGGGCGGCGACTCCGCCGGGGACACGATGAAGACGGCGTCGACCTTGCCCTGCTTGAGCAGCTCGATGCCCTCGTCGCGCCCCAGCTCCAGCAGCTCCGTGGGCGCGGCGCCCACGCCATTGGCCTGCAACAGCTTCAGGGACAGGGCCCGCGTCCCGCTCGCCTCGGGCCCCACGACGATGCGCTTGCCTTGGAGCGCGTTCAGGTCCCTGATGGGCGCGCCCCGGTAGAAGACCCACAAGGGGACATAGGACAGGCTCCCCAGCGACACGATGCGAGGCGCCACCGAGGCATCGGACGTCCCGCTCTGCACGAAGGCGACGTCCACCCCGGAGCGCTCGTCCTCCAGCAGCTTGATGCTGGTGAGCGACCCCTCCGTCGAGCGGATCTCCACCGCGATGCCGTGCCTGGCGAGGTACTCCTGATACTTGCGCGCGAAGTACCGGAAGCCGCCTTCATCCCCGGCCGCGGCGATGACGAGCGTCTTCGGCGGCGCGGGCTTGACGAAGTAGAACGTGACGGCGAACGCGATGCTGACGATGACGACCGCGGGGCCCAGCATCATCCAGAGGTCCCACCGGAACGTGCGGCGCAGATAGGCCTTGAGCGAGTCCTTCTTCATGATGGGCGCGGAGTATAGGCACGCCCCTCGAGCGCAGAGGGTGCCCGGCCGCGAGGTCCGCGGCCGGGCAGTCGAGAGGCGGTCAATCCAGCCGCCACCCGCCTCGCTCGGACCTCAGTCGCGCCGGCGCTTGGAGCGCATGGCCTCCCAGGCCATCAACGTCCGGCTCCGCACGTGACGCCGGTGCTCCCGCTCCCCCGACGCGCTCGACTGACGGACCTGGTACGCCTGCTCGCGCCGCAGCCGCTCGTAGCTGGCGAGCCGCGCCTTCGAAAGCGCACCGGTGGCGGCCGCCTCCCTCACCGCGCATCCCGGCTCCCGCTGGTGCTGGCAGTCCGAGAAGCGGCAGCCCTCCGCGAGTTCGAGGATGTCCGAGAACGCCTGGAGGAGGCCCTCATCCTCGTCGCCCCACAGCCCCAGCTCGCGCATGCCGGGCCCGTCGATGAGCAGCCCGCCGCCAGGGAGCACGAACAGCTCGCGGTGCGTGGTGGTGTGGCGCCCCTTGCTGTCCTCGGCGCGCACGGCCTGGGTCTCCAGCCGCGCCTCGCCCAGGAGCCGGTTGACCAGCGTGGACTTGCCCACGCCGGAGGAGCCGACCAGCGCCCCCGTCTTCCCGGCGGGGAGGGACGCATCCAGCGCGGCGATGCCCTCTCCCGTCCAGGCGCTCAGCGCGAGCACCGGGACGCCCGGGGCCAGGTCTTCCACCTCGGCGACGAGCGCGGCCGCGTCCGGATGGAGGTCCGCCTTGGTGAGCACCACCACGGGGGAGGCGCCGCTGCTCCACGCCAGGGTGAGCGCCCGCTCGATGCGGCGAGGGTTGAAGTTGCCATCCAGCCCGGCGACGAGGAACACAATGTCGAGGTTGGCGGCGATGAGCTGGCCCTCGTGCTCACCGCCGGCCTCGCGCCGGGTGAGCACGCTGGTGCGCGGCAGCACCGCGTGGATGAGCGCCTCCCCCTCGCCTTCGGGGAGCTGGAGCGCCACCCAGTCTCCGATGGCAGGCAGGGCTTCAGCCCCGGGCGCCTGATGGAGGAGCCGCCCGGCGGTCCGCGCGAGCAGGACGCGCGACTGCGTCTGGACGGTGAGCAGGCCCCGCTGCTGGCGCACGACACGGCCAGGCACGAGGGGCGACGTGGACTGTGAGGCGAGGGAGGTGAATGCGTCGATGAAGGCTGGACCCCAGCCGAGGGATTCGAGCGACATGATTGAAGGACTCCGGACACAGCGGTGCCTGTGGCGCACCTGGCTCTTCAGGGCACCTCGAGGGGAGCGGGACCACGCTGTGCGGGACCTTCGTGGCCGGCTTAGGCGGCCTGCGCCCCCGAGGCGAACAGGAGTTCCACTGCGGCAAGCACAAGGGGCGTGTTCACAAAGCCTCCAGAAGAAGGGGGGCGGTGCCCATCACCGTCCGATTCGGCATGTCTACTCCGGCCCGGACCGGCGGGGAATGGCCACGTATTCGGAAGGCTCGAAATGCGCCACGCGCCGGCGGAACGACAGCGTGGACCCCGGCCACAGGGTGGAGTTCCGGCCGGTGGCGTCCTGGTACCAGCTCTTGCAGCCCCCGGTCGCCCACACGGTCCCCGCCATCCGGGTGTCGAGCTGCCGGACGAACCGCGCCTGCGCCTCGCCCGAGGGCTCCACCGCGGCCAGCCCCCGCCCCTCCACGTAACGAAGCGCGCCCAGCACGTGCTCCATCTGGCTCTCCATCATCAGGATGACAGATGTGTGTCCCAGCCCGGTGTTCGGCCCCAGGAGCATGAAGAGGTTGGGAAAGCCGCTCACCGAGGTCCCCAGGTGCGCCTTCATGGTGCCATCCCACACCTGGGCGAGCGTGCGCCCCCCGCGCCCCCGGATGTGATGAGCGATGGGCATGTCCGTCACGCGGAACCCCGTGCCGAGGATGATGGCGTCCACCGGATGCACGTGGCCCTCCTGGGTGACGAGGGAGCGCTCGCGCACCTCCCGAATCCCCGAGGTGATGACGTCCACGTTCTCCCGCGTGAGGGCGGGAAGGTAGTCATCGGAAACGAGGATGCGCTTGCACCCCATGACGTACCGGGGCGTGAGCTTCTCGCGCAGGACAGGGTCCGCCACGGAGCGCCGCAGGTGTCTCAGCGCCCGCCGCTGGACGAGCCGCAGCAGCCACGGGTTCAAGAACCCGAGGACCGAGACCTCCCGTATCAGATAGAGGCCCCAGCGCAGGAGCCGGCGGGCCCCTGGTACCCGCTGGAAGAGCCACCGGGCCCGGGCGCCAATGTCGTGGTCCTCGCGCGGCAGCACCCACGGCGGCGTGCGCTGGAAGAGGAGCAGCCGCTCCACCTGGGGCTGGATGCGGGGGACGAACTGGACGGCGGAGGCCCCGGTACCGATGACGGCCACCCGCTTCCCGGCCAGCGAGTACCCGCCGTCCCACCGCGCCGAGTGCATCACCTTGCCCTGGAACGATGCCAGGCCGGGCAGGCTGGGAACCGCGGGCTCGCTCAGCCCGCCCACGGCGGAGACGAGCAGGTCCGCGGTGTAGCGTCCCGCGGACGTCTCCAGGCGCCAGCACTGTGCGCGCTCGTCCCAGGCCGCCTCGGTGAGCGCGTGCCCGAAGCGCAGGTGCGGCGACAGGCCGAAGCGGTCGGCGCATGCGCGCAGGTAGGCGTGAATCTCCGGCTGGGGTGAGTACGCGCGAGACCACTGGGAATTGGGCGCGAACGAGAACGAGTAGAGATGGGACGGGACGTCGCACGCGCACCCCGGATAGGTGTTGTCGCGCCAGACGCCGCCCAGCGACGCCGCGCGCTCGAAGACG
Source organism: Pseudomonadota bacterium (assembly GCA_023426545.1). Lineage (GTDB taxonomy): Bacteria > Myxococcota > Myxococcia > Myxococcales > Myxococcaceae > Myxococcus. The sequence goes on along the minus strand of JAFAAN010000071.1, from coordinate 46,892 downwards.
AGGAAGTCCTCGATGCCCTCCTGCTTGAGACGGATGGCCATCCCCAGGCCCGCGAAGCCACTGCCCACGATGGCGATACGGATATGGGGACAGCGCTGCGGACGTGACATGGGCACACTCCCTCGCCTCGGTTTCAACATGGACCCTGGGCGTCCGTGTCCCGCCCTCCGCGCAATCGTGCCGCACCCGCTCGCCTCGCGGGAGGCCCCCCGCGGCCCCAGGCGGGCACCTGCCTCGCGGGTGAGTTCCGGTGGAATCGGACCTGACCGGCTGTTAGGGGCAGGGTTTCGCCAAGGAGCAGCCGTGTTCCGATTCGAAAACGACCGGGCGCTCATCGAGTCCTTCCGCCCGAGAGACCGCCGCGTCATCGAGATGCCGCCGGGCATCACCTTCCCGCTCTTCGTGCGCGACTACCTGGCCTGGACGGAGACCTCCGGCGCGCGCGTGTACCTCGTCTTCTCCGCGCCCGGCAGCCGCAAGCCCATTGGCATCATCTTCCGCCGGGACTCGCTGGGCGGCGAGCCCGTCACCCGCATGTGTGAGTGGTGCCACAGCGACGGCTCGGCCCACGAGGTGTGCCTGCTCACCACCGCCGTGGACAACAAGCGGCGCGTGGGAGTGAACCTTTGCGCCGACTTGCGGTGCAAGGAGAAGCTGGAGGACGCGGCGGACCGCTCCGGCCGGCACCCGCTTGAGTTTCTTGGAAAGCTCAATGAGCGAATGTTCCGGTTCGCCCATGAGGCCTTGGGCATCGAGGCGCAGCCCGCGGTCTGATACCCGCGGGCAATCGGGCTTGACGGTGGAGGCATCCTTCGCTCTTTAGCGAAGTGATGCGCCCTGCCCGCCTCGTCGTCCTCACCTCGCTGCTGGCCGCGGGACTCGCCGCCGCCGCTCCCGTCGTGCAAGTGCCCGAGGGCGGCAGGCCGGTCGAGGTGCTGACCCAAGGGGTCATCTGCGGTCCGATCCGCAACGGCTGGAGTCTGGGGCCGGATGCGCGCTCCATGCACCCGCCCGCCAGACCGGATGACAGCGCGCGGACGCTGGACCTCAAGGTGGCGGATACGCCCGCGCAGTGCGCGACGAGCGAAAAGACGGTCACGGTGATTGCCACCGGCCCGCTCCCGCGCATCGACGCCTCGGGCACCTCGTTCTATCCGGACGAAGGCCGGCTGGAGCTGCGCGGCGTGGGGCTCCTGAACGTGGGCGTCGCCTGGTCCGGCAAGCCGCGCGGCGAACCGGAGCGCCCCACCATGGAGGGCCAGGACGTCTGCCTTTCCCCGTCCAAGCCGAGGGGGCTCGCGGACTGCGCGGTGCCCGTGCCGCAGGGGCTCCCCACGGACACGGCGCTCTACTGGATTCCGCCGTACGGCCGCACCGGCCCGGAAGTGAAGACGTACGACGCCAACGGCAACCTGCTGGACCCCGAGTCGCTCCGCATCCGGCCCGGCCGGACCATCCTCACCGAGCCGCTGGTGCTGTCCAACGGCATCGACGTGTCCAAGGGCCCGGGCAGCGTCCCTATCAGCCACTCCGAGGCGATTGCGACCGCCGACTGCGGCATCGCGCGCTGCGAGCCCGACGAGGGCTTCATCTCCGTCCGCAACGTCCCGGGCGTGGACGCGACCGTCACGCTGCGCGCGCGCCTGGTGCCCCGCGTCTTCTTCGCGCGCGGCGACGCGCTGGACCAGGTCATCACCACCACGCTGTCCGTGCTCGCCTGCCCGCTCACCGCCGTAGAGGGCTCGGTGTTGCGCGGCGCGGAGAACTCCGCGCTCGTGGTCCGGCTCGACCCTGTCTGCGCGCATGACCCGCGCACCCTGGTGTGGACCGTCAACGGCCTCCGCGTCCGCGTGGAGCGCGTGGTGAAGCTGGCCGAGGGCACCTACGTGCTGCTGCGCACCGGCGGCACGTCCGACCAGCAGGTGACCATCACCGCGCTGACCTCGCGGCAGGATGGCTCGGTGGTGGCCTCGGAGACGGCGAAGACCCTGCCCCTGCCCGTCCCGCGCGCCAGCCTCGTGCTCCCCGGGCATGGCTCCATCGACTTCATCCCCACCAACCGGCCCGCGGAGGTGCACATGGCCTCCAACGCGGGCCTGGGCCGCTTCGTGCTGGAGCCGCTGCCGGGTGCCTACAGCGTCACGACGCGCGAGTCCGCCACCCTCATCCAGGGCGAGGCCGCGCCCGGCGCGTTCGTCGCGCTGCGCTTCGGCTACCGGCTCCCCACGCTGCCCGCGGAGCTGGCCACCACGGACCTGGTGTTGGTCGACGAGCGCTTCCAGCGCGTGGTGCGCGAGGCGAGCGTGCCCACCCGCATCGAGAACCTGGTGGAGTTCGTCTGCGCGAACGCGGAGGGCAAGGACCAGCAGCTGGAGCCGAGCCGGCCCCACCGGATTCCCTATGCGATGCGCAACACGTGCCGCGTCATCGTGCACCGGGAGCGGCTGAAGCCCGAGGAAGGCAACCAGGAGGTCGTCCTCCGCATCAACGTCACCCGGCCGGACGGCTCGGCGCGGAGCGAGAGCAACGTCGAGCAGCGCATGTTCCTGCGCCCGCAGGGAGACCAGCGCGACATCCCCGTCCCGGGCAACCTGGGGCAGTACGACCGCATCACCGTGCAGGTGTCCCACGTGGCGGACGAGTCGCGCTACGCCTTGAGCACCACGGACCGCACGGGCCTGCCCTCCGCGCAGTGGACGGCCATCGTCACCGGCGGCCTCTTCCGGCTGTACACGACGGCCGCCATTCCCGCCGGCCTCTACCGCGCCACCGAGCCCACCGGGCAGCTGGCCATCAACTTCGGCGTCGTGTCGCGCCTGGCCTTGTTGAACAACGAAGGCCAGGAGCGGCTGCTGGGCATCGAAGCGGGCTTGATGGGACTGGGGCTCGTTCCGCAGTCGGGAGACATCCAGTTCCCGCCCACGCTCGCGGTGGTCCTCGGCCTGGGCCTGCGTGTGCCCATTGGCCCCGGCGCCGCCGTGGGCGCGCAGGCGTGGATGGCCTACGAGTTCCGCGGCGACATCCGGCGGCGCACGGGAGGCGACCCCGCGCTGGACCCGGTCGTGCCGTCCAGCAAATGGTCCTTCATCTTCGGCCCGAGCATCTCCGTCGGCAACGTGGGCTTCAATCTCTGAGCCGCCACGCGCTTCCGCGCCGACGATGACAGCCGCGGTCCGGCGGCAATGGACCTGCTCCATCGCGCACCAGACCGCGGCGCTTTCGATGACCACGGGCTACTTGTTCGTCTTCTCGATGGAAGACGCCATGTTCTCCGTCGTCTTCTCCACGTTGAACCGCGTCCGGACCTGGTCCCCCTCCTTGAACTCACGCCGGAGGTGGCTGTGGATGTCCCGGCTCTTCTCGATGCGCTTCCCGTCGATTTCCGTGGAGTGATTCACGCCAACGGGCACCACCGCGCCGTTCTCGTCCTTGATGTAGAGCTTGTCCCGGCGCATGGCCACCACGGAGCCGCTCAGCTCCTGCTGGCCCTGTGCCTGACTGCCGCCCATCCCACCGGACATCTGGGACCCGCTCGTCGACGGGTGCTGACTCGATGGATGCTGGCTCGATGGCTGCTGACCCGATGGGTCCTGCGGCATCGTTGGTTCCGGCGGCATCGATGAACCTTGCGAGCCTTGAGCCAGCGCAGCGCCACTCCATGCCAGACCGGCAATCAACCCCATCACCCTGAGCTTCATGACTGACCCCTTTCGTCAAGGAGGGCGCATCACGCCTCCGGAGCCAACCGTGGTCACGGCCCGATGCTTTGGCAGCCGGTGCCCCGGTGCACGCGGCGGACGCCCCGCTCGTCCCTCCCTCCTTCCGGTACAAGCACAGCGGCGCGCCGCGGACGATGGACGCCGCGCCGCCCTGTCGATTCCCACCCGGCGCGCGGTGTCCACGATTATGCCTCTGCCCATTCCGGAACGAGGAGCCACCCGATGAGCCAGAGCCGAGCGAGCGACGCCGTCCAGAAACTGGGCATCCGCCATCCCATCATCCAGGGCCCCTTCGGAGGTGGGTTCTCCACGGAGCGCCTCACGGCGGCGGTGTCCAACCTCGGAGGACTCGGCTCCTACGGCGCCTACCATCTCCCTCCCGACGAGATTGGCCGCGTGGCGGGCCAGATTCGCGCGCTGACGGACAAGCCCTTCGCGCTGAACCTCTGGGTCTCCGACCACGACGCCGGAGGGGAGGCACTCAGCCCGGAGGACTTCGAGCGCATCTACCGCATCTTCGAGCCGTACTACCGCGAGCTCGGCGTCGAGAAACCCCGGCCCCCCGAGCGCCTCCACCATCGCTTCGAGGAGCAGGTGGAGGCGATTCTCGAAGCCCGCCCCCCTGTCTTCAGCTTCGTGTTCGGGGTGCCGCCCGCGCCGGTGCTCGCCGAGTGCCGGCGCCGGAGCATTCTCACCGCGGGCGCGGCCACCACGCTCGCGGAGGCCGAAGCCCTGGACGCGGCCGGCGTCGACCTCATCGTGGCCACGGGCTTCGAGGCCGGCGGACACCGGCCGTCCTTCCTCGCGCGCGCCGAGGACTCGTTGATGGGAACACTCGCGCTCACGCCGCTCGTCGCCGACCGGGTGAAGGCGCCCGTCATCGCGGCGGGCGGCATCGCGGACGGCCGCGGAATCCGCGCCGTGCTCGCGCTGGGCGCCCAGGCCGCGCAGCTCGGCACCGCGTTCCTCGCCTGCGAGGAGTCCGGGACGACCGACGCCCACCGCGAGCTGCTCTTCAGCGACCGGGCGCGGGACACCACGTTGACCCGCGCCTTCACGGGCCGGCTGGCGCGAGGCATGCGCAACCGCTGGACGGAGGAGATGAAGTCCCGACTGGACGAGGTGGCGCCCTTCCCCATCCAGAGCTGGTTCCTGTCGAAGCTGAAGCCCGCGGCCGTCAAGGCCGGGCGCACGGACCTCGTGTCCCTGTGGGCCGGGCAGGCGGCGCCCAACCTGCGCCACCGGACCGTTCCCGCGCTCATGGAGTCCCTGGTCCAGGCGCTCGCGCCCCGCGGATAGGCAGGGGAGCGCGGGCAGGCCGCGTGGGCCCGCCCGCCCGGCTGGGCCGCGGAAGGTCCTGCTTTGCGCCGTGGCTTCCTCCCCTCCGCCCGGATGCTCAACGTGAATGAACGTCCCTCCGGGAACCGCAAGGAGCCGCGCCCATGGCCCACTCAGACACCCCGGTCCGCCTCGACGTCTGGAGCGATTACGTCTGCCCCTTCTGCTACCTCCAGCTGCCGGTGCTGGAGCAGCTCAGCAACTCGCTGGGCAAGAAGCTCGACATCCACTGGCGGGCCTTCGAGCTGCGGCCCTCTCCAATTCAGACGCCCGACGCCCCGGGCGCGCGGTGGTCCCCCGCCCTCGCGTCGATGGCCGAGCAGCGGGGTTTGAGGCTGAAGCGGCCTACCCTCCAGCCGCTCAGCCGGCTCGCCCTCGAAGCAGCGGAGTTCGCCAAGGACGCGGGCGGCTTCTCGCCCTTCCACACCGCCCTCTTCCACGCGTACTTCGAGGACAGCCGTGACATTGGCGACCCTCGCGTCCTGGCGGACCTCGCGGGGGAGACCGGACTGGACCGGGATTCATTGACGCAGGCCCTGGAGGCCGGGCGCTACACCGCCCGTGTGCTCGCCGACGAGGAAGAGGCCCGCCGCCTGGGCATCCGCGGCACCCCGACCATGCGGCTGGCGGGCGAAGGGCCGGCGCTGCTGCTGAGCGGGGCCCAGCCGGAGGACGTCATGCGCGCGGCGCTGGCGCGCGTCCGCCCCGCCCCGTCACTGAGCGCCGCGCGCTGAGGGCAACTCCGTCCGCGCGGGTTCCTGGCGGGAGTCCGCCGCGCCGAATAGGGTGCCGGCATGACGCACCGCCCGACCCTCGTCTTCGCGGATGGCGCCTGCTCGGGCAACCCCGGCCCCGGTGGCTGGGGAACCCTCATCGTCACGCCCGATGGGAGGGTGACCGAGCTGGGTGGCCATGAGCCGGAGACCACCAACAACCGCATGGAGCTGACGGCCGTGGGCAAGGCCCTCCGCCACCTGGAGCACCTGCCCGGTCCCATCCACATCCACACGGACTCCACCTACGTGATTCAGGGCGCCACCCGCTGGGCCTTTGGCTGGAGCCGGCGCGGCTGGAAGACGGCCGAGGGCGGCGAGGTCGCGAACGCGCCCTACTGGAAGCGGCTGATGGCGCTCCTGGCCCGACGCAAGGAGGACCATGACGGCGAAGCCGCCACCGTGGCGTGGTTCTACGTGCGCGGACACGTGGGCGTGCCCGGCAACGAGCGCGTGGACGCCATCGCCGTCGCCTACGCCAAGAAGAGGGGCGCGCAGCTCTACAACGGCCCCCTCCAGGGCTACGGCGTGGCCGTGTACGACCTGCCGGAGGACATGTCGCTTCCGGAGGAGAAGCCCCGCGAGCAGCGCGAGGCGGGCGCCAGGGCGTACTCCTATCTGAGCCAGGTGGGCAGCAGCGTGAAGCGCCACGCCACCTGGGCCGCCTGTGAGCGGCGCGTCAAGGGCGTGTCCGGCGCCCGTTTCAAGAAGACAAAAAGCGCGCAGGATGAAGCCAAAGTGTTGGAGGACTGGGGCTTCAAGGGCCAGGACATCCCTTCGGAGGACTGAGCGGGCCCTTCGAAGCCATTGCCCCGCCGGGCCATTGCGCCTATGGACGGTGCGACTCCCACCCCGCGAGGACGCAGCATGGCGCAAGAGCCTCTCCATATCGCCTCGGAGTTCCCGGCCCCCTCGCTGGAGGACTGGCGCCGGCTCGTGGACAAGGACCTGAAGGGCAAGCCCTTCTCCGTGCTCCAATCCCAGCTGGAAGGCGGCCTGTCGCTCCAGCCGCTCTACACGCAGCAGGAGGGGCCCGCCGCGCCGCCCGAGCCGCCCGGCGTGGCGCCCTATGTGCGGGGCACCCAGTCCCTGGGGCTGACCGAGGGCGGCTGGATGCCGTGCCAGGAGTACAGCGAGCCGGACGTGTCGCGGGCCGCCGAGGCCATCCGCACGGACCTGGACCGGGGGACCTGGGGCGTGTGGCTCCACCTGGGTGAGACGCGGGGCATCCGCGTGCCCGATGCCGCCGCGATGCAGCGGCTGCTCGCCCACGCGCCGCTCGACAAGACGGCGGTCCACCTGGAGCCCGAGGCCGAGCCCCTCACCGCCGCGAACCACCTGCTGCACACGGCGGAGCAGACCGGCGTGCCCCGCGCGGCCCTGAAGGGCTGCCTGGGCGTCGACCCGCTCGGCATCCTGGCCCGCACGGGCGCGTCGCCCCTGGGGCTGGACGCGACGCTGGCGCAGGCCGCCCCCCTCGTCACCTCACTGCGAGCGTCCGCGCCGGGGCTGCGGGTGCTGCTCGTGTCCACGCGCGCCTACGCGGACGCGGGCGCCACGTCCGTGCACGAGCTGGCGTGGGCCATCGCCACCGGGGTGGAGTACCTGCGCGGCCTGGAGCGCGCGGGCGTGTCCCCCGAGGACTCGGCGCGCTCCATCCAGTTCGCCCTGTCCGTGGGTGGACAGTTCTTCCCGGAGATTGCCCGGCTCCGCGCCGCGCGGCTCCTGTGGTCCAAGGCCGTGGCCGCCTGCGGCGCTTCGCCGGAGGCCCAGGCCATGGTGCTGCACGCGCGCACCGCGAGCGCCACGAAGACGCAGCGCGACCCGTGGGTGAACATCCTCCGCGCCACCGCGGAGTCCTTCGCCGCCGTCGTCGGTGGCGCGGACAGCATCAGCACCTCGCCCTTCGACGAGTCCCTGGGCACGCCCGACGCGTCCGCCCGGCGGCTGGCGCGCAACACCCAGCTCATCCTGCGCGACGAGTCGAGCCTCAACCGCGTCGCCGACCCCGCGGGCGGCAGCTACTACCTGGAGCAGCTCACGCAGGAGATCGCGCGCGCCGCCTGGGCGGAGCTGCGGCGCATCGAGTCGCTGGGCGGCATGGCCCGGGCGCTCACCGAGGGCGACGTGGCCCGGGTGCTCGACGAGACGCGCGCGGCGCGTGACAAGGCCGTGCGCACCCGCCGCCTGCCCATCGTCGGCGTGAGCGAGTTCCCCCACCTGGGTGAAACGCCCGTGTCGCGAGAGCCACACCCCGCGCCTGCCAGCGCCAGCGCGTCAACGGGCGCGCTGCCCCTGCGCCCTACGCGGGTGGCGGAGGCCTTCGAGTCCCTGCGCGACGCGAGCGACCGCCACCTCGCCGCGAAGGGCACGCGCCCGCGGGCCTTCCTGGCCAGCCTGGGCACGGTGGCGGAGCACACCACCCGCTCGACCTGGACGGCCAACGTGCTCGCCGCGGGCGGTATCGAGCCGGTGGACGCCCACGGCTTCGCGGACCTCGCGGACGCGGCGGAGCGCTTCGCCGCGTCGGGCGCGCCGCTCGCCGTCATCTCCGGACCGGACGCGCTCTACCCCGAATGGGTGCCGGCGCTGACCGCGGCGCTGAAGGCGAAGGGCGCGCGCGCGGTGGCCGTGGCGGGCCGTCCCGGTGACCACGAGGCCGCCTTCCGCGCGGCGGGCGTGGACCTCTTCTTCTACGCGGGGGCGGACCTCTTCTCGCTCCTGTCCTCGCTGCACCAGCAGCTCGGAGTGGCCTGATGCGGACCCACGTACCGGACTTCTCGGGCATCGACTTCGACGCCCCCGAAACGAACGCCGCCGCTCCCGCGCGTGACGCGCAGCGGCGCCAGGCCGCCGAGGCCACGCGGAGCGCCGAGCGCTGGGACACGCCCGAGGGCATCCCCGTCAAGCCGGTGTACACGCGCGAGGACCTGGAGGGCGTCGAGCACCTGGGCTCGCTGCCGGGCCTGCCGCCCTTCGTGCGCGGCCCCTACTCCACCATGTACGTGCAGCAGCCCTGGACGGTGCGGCAGTACGCCGGCTTCTCCACGGCCGAGGCCTCCAACGCCTTCTACCGCCGCAACCTCGCGGCCGGGCAGAAGGGCCTGTCCATCGCCTTCGACCTCGCGACGCACCGGGGCTACGACAGCGACCACCCCCGGGTGGCGGGCGACGTGGGCATGGCGGGCGTGGCCATCGACTCCATCAAGGACATGCGCATCCTGTTCGACCGGATTCCGCTCGACCAGATGAGCGTGTCCATGACCATGAACGGGGCGGTGCTCCCGGTGCTGGCGCTCTACGTCGTCGCCGCCGAGGAGCAGGGCGTGCGCCCCGAGCAGCTCAGCGGGACCATCCAGAACGACATCCTCAAGGAGTTCATGGTCCGCAACACGTACATCTACCCGCCCGGCCCCTCGATGCGCATCATCGGCGACATCTTCCGCTTCACTGCCGAGAAGATGCCGCGCTTCAACAGCATCAGCATCAGCGGCTACCACATGCAGGAGGCCGGGGCGACGCAGGACCTGGAGCTGGGCTACACGCTGGCGGATGGCGTGGAGTACGTGCGCGCCGGGCTCGCGGCCGGGCTGGGCGTGGACGCCTTCGCGCCGCGCCTGTCCTTCTTCTGGGCCATTGGCATGAACTTCTTCATGGAAGTGGCCAAGCTGCGCGCCGCCCGGCTGCTGTGGGCGAAGCTCATCAAGGGCTTCTCCCCGAAGACGGACAAGAGCCTGGCGCTGCGCACGCACAGCCAGACGTCCGGCTGGAGCCTCACCGCGCAGGACGTCTTCAACAACGTCGTGCGCACCTGCGTGGAGGCCATGGCCGCCACCCAGGGCCACACGCAGAGCCTGCACACCAACTCGCTCGACGAGGCCATCGCGCTGCCCACCGACTTCAGCGCGCGCATCGCCCGCAACACGCAGCTCTACCTCCAGTTGGAGAGCGGCACCACGCGCGTCATCGACCCGTGGGGCGGCAGCTACTACGTGGAGCGCCTCACCCACGAGCTGGCCCGGAAGGCCTGGGCCCACATCCAGGAGGTGGAGGCGCTGGGCGGCATGACGAAGGCCATCGAGGCCGGCCTGCCCAAGCTGCGCATCGAGGAGGCGGCGGCGCGCACCCAGGCGCGCATCGACTCCGGCCGCCAGGCCATCATCGGCGTGAACAAGTACCCGCCCGAGCGCGAGGACTCCATCGAGATTCTCAAGGTGGACAACTCGGCGGTGCGCGAGGCGCAGATTGCGCGCCTGCGCGAGCTGCGCGCCGAGCGCGACGCGGACGACGTCCGCCGGAAGCTGGACGCGCTCACCGAGGCGGGCCGGCGCGGCGAGGGCAACCTGCTGGCGCTGGCCATCGACGCGGCCCGCGCCAAGGCGACGGTGGGCGAAATCAGCGACGCGCTCGAGAAGGTGTTCGGGCGCTACGAGGCCACGGTGCGCAGCGTGACGGGTGTGTACTCCAGCGAGGCGGGCAAGGACGCCCAGGGCATCACCGAGGCGCGCGCGAAGGCCGACGCGTTCCTCGCGCGCTTCGGCCGCAGGCCGCGCATCCTCATCGCGAAGATGGGGCAGGACGGGCACGACCGCGGCCAGAAGGTCATCGCCACCGCGTTCGCGGACCTGGGCTTCGACGTGGACATCGGCCCGCTGTTCCAGACGCCGGAGGAGTCCGCGCGCCAGGCGGTGGAGAACGACGTACACGTGGTGGGCGCCAGCTCGCTCGCCGCCGGGCACCTGACGCTGGTGCCGCAGCTCAAGGACGCGCTCAAGGCGCTGGGCCGCGAGGACATCATGGTCGTCGTGGGCGGCGTCATCCCCGCGCAGGACTACGACGCGCTGCGCGCCGCGGGCGCCGCGGCCATCTTCGGCCCGGGCACGGTCATCTCGAAGGCGGCCCTCGAGCTGCTCGACAAGCTGGCCGCCGCGCTGGAGGAGGCGTGAAGCCGCTGCCCGCGGACACCTACGTGGACGGCGTGCGCGCGGGCGACCGCGCCATGCTCGCGCGCGCCATCACCCTGGTGGAGAGCGAGCACCCGCGCCACGCCGCGCTCGCACAGGAAGTCCTCACGCGGCTGCTCCCCCACACGGGCGGCAGCCGGCGCGTGGGCATCAGCGGCGTGCCCGGCGTGGGCAAGAGCACGTTCATCGACGCGCTGGGCATGCACCTGGTGGGCGCCGGCCGGCGCGTGGCGGTGCTGGCCATCGACCCGTCCAGCACCGTGTCCGGCGGCAGCATCCTGGGTGACAAGACGCGCATGGCGCGGCTGTCCCGGGAGACCGCGGCCTACATCCGCCCCAGCCCCTCCAGCGGCACGCTGGGCGGCGTGGCGCGCAAGACGCGCGAGACGCTGCTCCTGTGCGAAGCGGCGGGCTTCGACGTGGTGCTGGTGGAGACGGTGGGCGTGGGCCAGTCGGAGACCGTCGTCGCCGACCTGGTGGACTTCTACCTGGTGCTCATGCTGGCGGGCGCCGGGGACGAGCTGCAGGGCATCAAGCGCGGCATCCTCGAGCTGGCGGACATGCTCGCCATCAACAAGGCGGACGGCGACAACAAGCCCCGGGCCGAGCGGGCCCGCTCGGAGCTACGCGCCGCGTTGCACCTGATGCGCCCGGGCGCCGAGCCGGAGGTCACCACCTGCAGCGCCCTGGAGGGCAGCGGCATCGAGAAGCTGTGGAGCTCCGTCGAGGGGCGGCTCGGCCGCGACGAGGCCACTGGCACGCTCCAGCGCCGCCGCAAGGCGCAACAGGTGCAGTGGATGTGGACCATGGTGCAGGACGGGCTCCGGACGGCCCTGCGTGCGCACCCCGGGGTGTCCGCGCTGGTGCCCACGCTGGAGGCGGACGTGCGTGAAGGGCGCGTCACGCCCACCTCGGCCGCACTGCGGGTGCTGGGCGCGTTCCTCCCCGAAACGAGGGCCTGACAGGCCGCGTCGTGGAGCGGTCAGTCGCGCTCCAATCCCTTGCCTCGGCATTCACGGCGCTCTTACTGTACGCGCCGTGCGAAACGTCCAGCAGACCCCCGTTCCCCAGCCCTACAAGCCCCGTTTCCACGTCCGCATCGTGACGGCCGCCTCCCTGTTCGACGGGCATGACGCCGCCATCAACGTGATGCGCCGGCTCATGCAGGCCTCGGGCGCGGAAATCATCCACCTGGGGCACAACCGCTCGGTGGCGGAGATCGTCGACTGCGCCATCCAGGAGGACGTGCAGGGTATCGCCATCACCTCCTACCAGGGCGGTCACGTCGAGTTCTTCAAGTACATGATTGACCTGCTGCGCGAGCGGAAGGCCAACATCAAGGTCTTCGGCGGCGGCGGCGGCACCATCCTCCCCTCGGAGATTGAAGAGCTCCACCGCTACGGCGTCACGCGCATCTACTCGCCGGACGACGGCCGGGCCATGGGCCTCCAGGGGATGATTGACGACCTCATCTCCCAGTGTGACTTCGAGAAGCGGCCCGCGGACTTCGCGCCCCTGCTCGACGCGCCCTCGCTGCGCGAGCCCTCGCGGGTCGCCCCGCTCATCACCATCGCGGAGAACTTCGCCTCCGAGGGCGCGGCCCTGCGTGAGGCCATGGCCCACATCCAGGCCAAGGGGCCGCGCGTGCCCGTGCTGGGCATCACCGGCACCGGCGGCGCGGGCAAGTCCAGCCTCGTGGACGAGCTCGTCCGGCGCTTCCTCGCGGACTTCCCCGACAAGACGCTCGCCGTGCTGTCCGTGGACCCGTCCAAGCGCAAGTCCGGCGGCGCGCTCCTGGGCGACCGCATCCGGATGAACGCCATCGACAGCCCGCGCGTGTACATGCGCTCGATGGCCACCCGTCAGAGCAACCTCGCCCTGTCCAAGCACGTGGGCGACTCCATCGAAATCTGCAAGGCCGCGGGCTTCGACCTCATCGTGGTGGAGACGTCCGGCATCGGCCAGTCGGACACCGAAATCACCGAGCACTCGGACGTGGCGCTCTACGTCATGACGGCCGAGTACGGCGCGGCGACGCAGCTCGAGAAGATCGACATGCTCGACTTCGCGGACCTCATCGCCATCAACAAGTTCGACAAGCGCGGCTCGCTGGACGCGCTGCGCGACGTGCGCAAGCAGTGGAAGCGCAACCACAACGCCTTCTCCACCCCGGATGATGCCGTGCCCGTGTACGGCACCATCGCCTCGCAGTTCAACGACCCGGGGATGAACCAGCTCTACCGGGCCATCATCGACGTCCTCGCCTCGAAGACAGGCGCGCCGCTGAAGTCCAGCTTCGAGCTCACGCCGGGGATGAGCGAGAAGAAGTGGATCATCCCGCCCGAGCGCACGCGCTACCTGGCGGAGATCGTGGAGGCCTGCGAGTCCTACGACGGCTTCGTGAGGGCCCAGGCCGCCATCGCCCGGCGCATGTACCAGCTCCACGGCACCATCGAGGCGCTGCGCACCAACGTGGGCAAGAAGCGCCTGGAAATCGTCGAGCCCAAGGACGCCTCGGACACGGTGCAGGTCACCGAGCGCGTCGAGGGCGAGCCCGCCTACCTGAGCGAGCTGGTGGAGCTGTACCGCGACCTGGAGTCGCGGCTCCACGCCGACTGCCGGCGGCTGCTGGCCGAGTGGCCGGCGACGAAGCGCCGCTACGCCGCGTCCAAGTACCAGTTCCAGGTCCGCGACCGCGTCATCGAGCTGGACCTCTACACGGAGACGCTGTCGCACCTGCGCGTGCCCAAGATCGCCCTCCCCCGCTACGAGGACTGGGGCGACATCCTCACCTGGCTGCTGCGGGAGAATGCCCCGGGCGCCTTCCCCTTCACCGCCGGCGTCTTCCCGCTCAAGCGTGAGGGCGAGGACCCGGCCCGGATGTTCGCCGGCGAGGGCGGCCCCGAGCGCACGAACAAGCGCTTCCACTACGTCTCGAACGGCCTGCCCGCCAAGCGGCTGTCCACGGCCTTCGACTCGGTGACGCTGTACGGCGAGGACCCGGACCACCGGCCGGACATCTACGGCAAGGTGGGCAACTCGGGCGTGTCCATCGCCAACGTGGACGACGCGAAGAAGCTCTACTCCGGCTTCGACCTGGCGGACCCGTCCACCTCGGTGTCGATGACCATCAACGGCCCCGCGCCGATGCTGCTCGGCTTCTTCCTCAACGCCGCGGTGGACCAGCAGTGCGAGAAGTGGATCCGCGAGAATGGCAAGGTCGAGGAGGTCGAGAAGAAGATCGACGCCCTCTACCAGCAGCGCGGGCTGCCGCGTCCGCGCTACCAGGGTGATTTGCCGCAGGGCAATGACGGCCTGGGCCTGCTTCTGCTCGGCGTGTCCGGCGACGAGGTGCTGCCGCGCGAGGTCTACGAGCGCATCCGCGCGAAGACGCTCCAGGCGGTGCGCGGCACCGTGCAGGCGGACATCCTGAAGGAGGACCAGGCGCAGAACACCTGCATCTTCTCCACGGAGTTCGCCCTGCGGGTGATGGGCGACATCCAGCAGTACTTCATCGACCAGAAGGTGCGGAACTTCTACTCGGTGTCCATCTCCGGCTACCACATCGCGGAGGCCGGGGCGAACCCCATCTCCCAGCTCGCCTTCACGCTGGCCAACGGGTTCACCTTCGTCGAGTACTACCTGTCGCGCGGGATGCACATCGACGACTTCGCGCCCAACCTCTCGTTCTTCTTCTCGAACGGGATGGACCCCGAGTACGCGGTGCTCGGCCGCGTGGCGCGCCGCATCTGGGCCAAGGCCATCCGGGACAAGTACGGCGGCAACGACCGCTCGCAGAAGCTCAAGTACCACATCCAGACGTCCGGCCGGAGCCTGCACGCGCAGGAGATTGCCTTCAACGACATCCGGACCACGCTGCAGGCGTTGCTCGCGCTCAACGACAACTGCAACTCGCTGCACACCAACGCCTATGACGAGGCCATCACCACGCCCACCGAGGAGAGCGTGCGCCGCGCGCTCGCCATCCAGCTCGTCATCAACAAGGAGTTCGGCCTCGCCAAGAACGAGAACCCCAACCAGGGCGCGTTCATCATCGAGGAGCTGACCGACCTGGTGGAAGCCGCGGTGCTCACGGAGTTCCGCGCCATCTCCGAGCGCGGCGGCGTGCTCGGCGCCATGGAGCGCATGTACCAGCGCTCCAAGATTCAGGAGGAGTCGCTCTACTACGAGACGCTGAAGCATGACGGGACGCTGCCCATCATCGGCGTGAACACCTTCCTGGACCCCAAGGGCTCGCCAACGGTGGCGCCGCCCGAGGTCATTCGCGCCACGACGGAGGAGAAGAACTACGCCATCACGTCGCGCGACGCCTTCTGGAAGCGGAACGCGGAGACGGCGCCCAAGGCGCTGGAGGCCGTGCGCCGCGCGGCGCTCGACAATGGCAACATCTTCGCCGCGCTGATGGATGCCTGTAAGGTCTGCACGCTCGGCCAGCTCTCCCGCGCGCTGTACGAGGTGGGCGGGCAGTACCGGCGCAACATGTAGCCCCAGCCGCCGCGTCCCCGTCCGGGTGGACGCGGAGACTGGAACCACGGGCCGAGGCGCTCCTGGCGCCTCGGCCGCTTCAATCACGGACGCCGCGCGGTGGACGCGTCAAACCGCGGCGGCGGGTCCGGCCTGCCTCAAGGCACCAGGGCATTCACGGGTGCCTGCATCACGGGCACTCGCTTCAGCGCGGCCAGGCGCTCCAGGACGTAGTCGAGCATGCTCCGCGCCAGCGCGTGCTCGCCCATCACCACCCGGTCCACCCCCAATGACTCCAGGTAGGCCCGCTCCTCGTCGCCATGCGTGCGCACCACGGCGGGCAGCGAGGCGTTGACCCCTTTGGCCTGCGCCACGATTTCTCGGGCCTGCAGCGCGTCCGGCGTGGCGACGATGAGAATCGAGGCTTTGTCGAGATGCGCGTGCTCCAGGATGCCGGGCACGGCCGCATCGCCATAGATGGCGGGCACGCCCTCCTCGCGGAGGCGCTCGACATACTCGCGGTTCTGTTCCACCACCACGAAGGGGATCTTCTGCTCCGTCAGGCTCTGGCCAATCACGCCGCCCACGCGCCCATAGCCAATCAGCACCGCGTGCTCCCGAAGCTGCACGTCGCCCATGCCGATGGGCAGGTCGCACAGCTCGTCCTCGTCCGGGTGCTCCATCCGCGCGGCGAACCTCGGGTGGCGGCGCAACCACGCCAGCATCGGGTCGATGGTCTTGAAGACGAGCGGGTTCAGGGTGATGGACAGCAGCGCGCCGCACAGCACCAGGCTCTGGCCATCTTTCGGCAGCAGCCCGAGCGCGACGCCCAACCCCACCAGGATGAACGAGAACTCGCCAATCTGCGCCAGGCTCGCGGACACGGTGAGGGCGGTGTTCACCGGGTAGCGGAACGCCAGCACGATGAAGAAGGCCGCCAGCGACTTGCCCAGGATGACGATGAGCACCACGGCGAGAATCTGGAGCGGCTGCTGCACCAGCACCATCGGGTCGAAGAGCATGCCGACGGACACGAAGAACAGCACCGCGAACGCGTCCTGGAGCGGAAGCGAGTCCTCCGCCACGCGATGACTGAGCTCCGACTCGCTCACCACCACGCCGGCGAAGAACGCCCCCAGCGCGAACGAGACGCCGAAGAGCGCGGCGGCCCCGAACGCGATGCCCAGCGACACCGCCAGCACCGACAGCGTGAACAGCTCACGGGAGCCCGTCTTGGCCACCTGTGACAGGAGCCACGGCACCAGCCGCTTGCCGGCGACGACCATCAGCGCCACGAAGAGGCAGACCTTCCCCAGGGTGAGGGCCAGGGTCAGGAAGAGGCTCCCCCCCTCCTCCGCGACAGACGGCTGCGCCTCGGCGGTCCCCAAGACATTGCCCAGCGCCGGCAACAGCACCAGGGCAAGCACCATCGCCAGGTCCTCGACAATCAGCCAGCCCACCGCGATGCGGCCGTTCACCGAGTCGAGAATCCCACGCTCCTCTAGCGCGCGCAGCAGCACCACGGTGCTCGCGGTCGACAGCGCCAGGCCGAACACGAGCCCCGCGCCCAGACTCCAGCCCCACCAGTGCGCCACCACGGCGCCCATCACGGTGGCCACCGCGATCTGCACGATGGCGCCCGGCACCGCGATGTTGCGCACGGCGAGCAGGTCCTTGATGGAGAAGTGAATCCCCACGCCGAACATCAGGAGGATGACGCCAATCTCCGCCAGCTGGCCGGCGAGCCCGCCATCCGCCACGAAGCCCGGAGTGAATGGCCCCACGGCCACGCCCGCAAGCAAATAGCCCACCAAGGGTGGGAGCTTCAGCCATCGAGCGACGAACCCACCAACGAAGGCCAGACCGAGTCCAACGGCAATGGTGGCAATGAGCGCGGTGTCATGCGGCACGGCGGATTTCTCCCTGGGAACCCCCTTGGAGGAGGCTTGAAGTTTGGCGCGGCGAGGAACCCAGCCCTTGGGCGGAAGCCTCGAACACCGTTCGGTCATGGGTGGTCAGGAGCCGACGCACGCAGCCCCGCCGCGAACCTCAGCCAGACGCCAATCTACAATGCCGTGGGCTCGTCCCCAACCCTCATCACATCAGCGACCGACAAAAAAATGTGCTCTCGCCAAGCACCATTTCGAGGAAGCAACGCAATACGTCGATTCGAGCAACCGAGGGAGCGGCACGGGAATGGGGGGCAGTCGCGCCCCATGGACAGAGCTGATGGATGGCCTGGGGGCGCAGGAGCGCAAGGTCACAACGGCGTCACCCCCAGGCCCGGCCTTCTCCAACCGGGGACTTCGACTGACGTATGGCTTCACCCCCGACGAGGCCGCCCGCTCGCTCATTCGCCCGGGCCGCGCGGTGGGTCCCCACCATCGCCAGGTGCGTCTGGGGGGGGCATCAATTGGGGCTCCAACTACAACATGCCGATGGTGCAAGAAGAGAATGCGCCCGACCGACCACGCCCTGAATGCACGGGGCTCGCCCCTGCTTTCGCGGCCCTCCTGAAGCGCGGCCCGGGTTGCGCGAGGCGCGGCATGGGGATAGGGAAGCAGGCCTCGTATGTCTGCGACCGCGGAGCTGCTCGATGCCGTCCGGGAGGAAGCGCGCCCGGACACCTGGTCTGCCGGCACGGGCCTCGCTCGCGCTGGCGCTGTCTCGGTGCAGTCCGTGGACGACGAAGAGGCCGTGCTGCGCGTCCGCATCGCCGGCCGGCCCGCTCCCGTGAAGACGGTGCTCTACCTGGATGAAGCCATCTGGGAGTGTGATTGCCGCGGCCGGGTGGACCCCTGCGAGCATGTGGTGGCGGCGGCGCTGGTCCTCCATCAGTCGATGACACGGCGCCCCTCCGCGCCGCCGCGCACGGCCGCCCCCGCCACCCGGCCCGTGGCTCCGGCAGGAGGCACACCGAAGCCCGAGCGCATGGTGTACCGCTTCAAGCGCGTGGATGGCGGCCTTCAGCTCGAACGGCTGCTGGCGCGGCCGGACAACACCGCGCGGCTGCTGGCGCGCAGCCTGGCGTCGCTGCTGACCAACCCCGTGGAAGCGGCCCGCATCCAGGTGGAGCCCTGCGACCTCGTCGCGGACAAGCTCCTGATGAAGCCCACCCGGGGCGCGCTTCCGCCCGAGCGGCTCACCGCGCTCCTGCGCGCGCTGGAGCCGGCGCGCACCGTGCTCTTCGATGGCGCGCTGGTCTCGGTGACGAGCGAGCCCCTGATGCCTCACGTCACCGTGGAGGACCGCGGCGAGAACACGGTGCTCAAGGTGGCGAAGGACCCGCGCCTCACCGAGGTGGTGAGCGCCGGCATCGCGCTGTGCGGCGGCACGCTCTGTCCCCTGGGAGAGCAGGCGCTCACGGGGGCATGGCTGGAGAAGCTGCCGCAGGAGCGCGCCTTCGCGCCCCACCAGATGGGAGACCTGACGGGCAAGGTGCTGCCAGACATCGCCCGGCGCATGCCGGTGGATGTGCGAAGCCAGCGGCTGCCGCCCATCGACCGCACGCTGAAGCCTCGCATCTCCCTGGAGCTGAACCAGCTCGACACGGGCCTCTCGGTGCTGCCCACGCTGGTGTATGGCTCCCCGCCCTCCGTGCGCATCGACAGCGGGCGCATGGTGTACCTGCGGGGCGCGGCTCCCGTACGCGACGAGGCCGCGGAGCAGCTGCTCATCCATCAACTCCGCGATGAGCTGAACATGGCGCCCGGCCGGCGCGTGACAGTGCAGGGCAAGGAGGCCGTCCAGCTCGCCGACAAGCTGCGGCGCTGGCGTGGCGGCCTCACGGGCGACGGGGCCGCCGTGGTGACGAACCCGAACGTCCAGCTCCGCCCGGTGCTCAAGGTGGACCCGGGCGCGGCCGAGTCGGGCGTGCCGCACGTGGGCTTCTCGTTCGACTTCCAGGTCGAGGGCGAGGAGCGGGACTCGCCCCGCTCCGTCGACGCGGCGGCGGTCCTCCGGGCGTGGGAGGAAGGGCTCGGGCTCGTGCCGTTGGAAGGCGGCGGCTGGGCGCCCCTGCCCGCGGAGTGGCTGAAGTCCCACGGCCAACGCGTGGCGGACCTGCTGGCCGCCCGGGGCCGGGATGGGCGACTCGCCAACCACGCCATCCCCCAGCTCACCGGCCTCTGCGAGGCCCTGGAGCACCCGTCCCCGCCGGGGCTGGAGCGGCTCGCGCCCCTGGTGCAGGGCTTCGAGCGGCTGCCGGAACCGCGGCTCCCGGCGGACCTCACGGCGACGCTGCGCGCGTATCAGCTCCAGGGCGTGAGCTGGCTCACGTTCCTGCGGCAGGCGGGCCTGGGCGGCGTGCTCGCGGACGACATGGGGCTGGGCAAGACACTGCAGACCATCTGCACGCTGGGGCCCGGCACGCTGGTGGTGGCGCCCACGAGCGTGCTGCCCAACTGGGAGGCGGAGGTGAAGCGCTTCCGTCCCTCGCTGAAGGTCTCCGTGTATCACGGCCCTGGCCGCTCGCTGGACGAGTCCGCCGACGTGACGTTGACGACGTATGCCTTGATGCGGTTGGACGCGGAGGTCCTGGGCGCGAAGCAGTGGACCACCGTCGTGCTGGACGAGGCCCAGGCCATCAAGAATCCCGACAGCCAGGTGGCGCGCGCCGCGTATGGCTTGCAGGCGGACTTCAAGCTGGCGCTGAGTGGCACGCCCATCGAGAACCGGCTCGATGAGCTCTGGAGCTTGATGCACTTCACCAACCAGGGCCTGCTCGGCGGCCGGAAGGAGTTCGAGGACCGCTGGGCCCGGCCGGTGGCGGACAACCACAAGGGCGCGGCGGAGCGGCTGCGGGCGCGCATCCGGCCCTTCATCCTGCGCAGGCTCAAGCGAGACGTGGCACCCGAGCTGCCACCTCGCACGGACGCCGTGCGCCACGTCACGCTCACGGACCGGGAGCGCGCCGTCTACGACGCCGTCTACGCTGCGACGCGCGAGGAAGTGGTGTCCCAGCTCGAAGCAGGCGGCAGCGTGCTGAAGGCGCTGGAGGCGCTGCTGCGGCTCCGGCAGGCGGCATGCCACCCGGCCCTGGTGCCGGGCCAGCAGGCGAAGACCTCCTCCAAGGTCCAGGCTTTGGTCGAGGCGCTGGTGACCGCAGTGGATGACGGGCACAAGGCGCTCGTCTTCTCACAGTGGACGTCCATGCTGGACCTCATCGAGCCCGCGCTCCAGGAGGCGGACATCGGCTTCATCCGGCTGGACGGCAGCACGGCCAACCGCGGCGCGGTGGCGGCGTCCTTCCAGGCCCCGAAGGGCCCGCCCGTGATGTTGATTTCGCTCAAGGCGGGCGCCACGGGGCTCAACCTCACGGCGGCGGACCACGTCTTCCTCGTGGACCCGTGGTGGAACCCCTCCGTGGAAGCCCAGGCCGCGGACCGGGCGCACCGCATCGGCCAGCAGCGCCCGGTGATGGTCTACCGGCTGGTGTCTCAGGGGACCGTCGAGGAGAAGATCCTCACGCTGCAAGCGAAGAAGCGCGAGCTGTTCGAGGCCGCGCTCGGCGGCGCGTCGGGCGCCACGGCGATTACGCGTGCGGACCTGATGCAACTCCTTGAATAGCCGTCAGCCCTTGCCTCTCGCCCTCATCCCCCCGCGGGACGCATCGTGAAGAACACGGCCTCCGTGCCGAGCCTGAACTCGTCACCGTCCGAGACCTGCTGCCGTGTGATGCGCTCATCGTTGAACCACGTCCCGTTCGAGGAGTTGAGGTCCTCGATGAAGACCTCATCCCCCACCCGGGTGACGACGGCGTGCTCGCGCGAGACGCGCTCTGACCGCACGACGAGGTTGCAGCGAGGACCTCGGCCAATCGTGAAGCGCCCTGAGGAGACTGCCACGGGTGAGCCTTGTGCCAGCCTCACGAAGACCTCCAGCGGAGCCGGAGCCTTCACGATGTTGGTGGCCTCCGCGGATGGGTCCTCCGAAATCGTCTCGGCCTCATCGGGCGGCCGGACCTTCGGGATGGGGCGCGCGGAGAGTGGACGTGCCCTGATCGGCGTGGGCGCTGGTGCAGCGGCCTGAGCAATCTCGGGAGCGTCGTCCGCGACGCCCAGCGCCGCGAGCTCCGCGGCCAGATCGTCGCCGGACACGTCCTGCGTCGAGTCAATCGCTTCGGCCTCCGTGGGGGCCTCATCCGGCCCGCCAGGCGCCTCCTCTGGCTCCTCGCCGGACTCCGCATCGGAGTCGTTGGACGCCTCGTAGGAATCGGCGTCGTCGTCGTCCGCGTCACCCGGCGAATCCGTGGCAAGCCCCTCCGAGGGCTGCACGGACGCCTCGACCTCCGCGAGAATCTCCTGCATCCGCGCGAGCACCAACTCCGGCGAGTGCGTCTTCGCAGGAGCCGACGGCGCCACGTCGCGCCCTGGCGGCTCCGTCGCGGGCTCGTCGATGGCGGCCTCGTCCGAGGCCGCATCCGCCACCGGCGCGTCCACAGGCTCCGCCCCCTGGATGAAGGCCTCCGTCGCTGCGGGCGCCTCGGTCACCTCAGGCAGGGCCGCGCGTGCCGGCGCCACCTGGACGCTCAAGGCCACAGGCGCAACGGCCCGCTCCACGGGCTCGCAGGCTGGCGCGGCCAGCCCGTTGCCAGCCCCCGCCGCGACGTCCTCCTCCACGCTCAGCGGAACCACCTCGGGGGCCACATAGCCATTCTGGCGCGCGAGCTGGAACAGGGCCTGCGCCACCAGCGCATCCTGGTCCACGCCCATGTCGCGGCTCATCAACTCCAGTGCCCGCCACAGGGGCTCGGAGACTTCGATCGTCTGACGAATCCGCTTCATGACCTAGCCCCTCAGATTGTCCTGCCACGGCGAGACGTGGTCCGCCTCGGTCAGCCAGAAGAACATCGCCTGCATCTCCGCGTACTGCTCCTCGGCAATCCCTACCAGGTTGGGATGCAGCTCCTGGAGGGCGACCCCTTCGAACTCGAATGTTGGCAAATCCGGGTCGATGCCACCACGGGCGCGCCGGCTCCGGCACTGCCACAGCCGCTGCGTCGCCTGCCCCGCCGCCTGACCGAAGTCGGCCGGAGGCGCCAGCTCCCGAGGCATCCGGACCGACTGCTCCCCGCATGCCCACAGGAGCCAGATCAGCGCGCTCCAGTCTCCGCGAACGGCCCGGGACAGCGCGGGCAGCCCCATCCCCGTCACGGACAGCGTCTCGTCGATGGCCACCGAGTCGCCGTCCTCCAGCTCGTGCTCCGTCTCCTCCAGTTCGACGGGCCCGTCCGGCAGCAGCGACGACACGTCCGGCGGCAGCCAGGGCACGTCCACGCCGGGCTTGAAGCGCGACAGAATCTCCTCGCGCAACGACTGGAGCCGCGTGGCGTACTTGCGAACCACCGCCTGCACCGCGTCGAGCGTCTTCGCGGGCCCATCCGGGACCTCCTCGAACGTGCAGTGGGAAGGCTCGCGCCCCGCCCAGAACTCGAAACGCGGAAACAGGGCCCGCCCGTACGTTGACAGGAACTGCGCCGAATCCGGCTCGGCGGGAGCCAGCGCCTCCGCGTCCTTCTGCATCTGCTCCCCCAGCCCCAGGTTCGCCAGGATGAGGGCCCGGGTGAAGAGGTATGCCGAGCGCTCCGGCGCCAGCAGCATCGCGGCCAGGATGAAGTCCAGCGCCGCGCGGGGCCGGTCTTGCTGGTCATGCAGCACCGCCAGGGCCCGGAACACGGTGGCGGCGTCCGCCCCACGCACGAGGGCATCCGCCAGCGCGGCCCGGTCATCGCCCGCGTCCTCCACCACGCCCTCCGCGTGCGTGCGGGCGCTCGCCTCGGCGCGAGGGAGCGTGAGCGCCTCCAACCAGGCCTTCAACGGCGCCACCTCCAGCGTCACCGCGCTGACACGCGCCATGGCCAACAGCGCCTCCCGATGGCGCCGCTCGGCCCGCGCCTGCTCGGCGAACTCGCGCCACTCCGCCGCGTGCTTCGGCAGGTTCGTGAACACCGAGGAGTCCTCGAGCGTGTCATGGTCCTGGGCCACGCCCAGGTCCCGCGTGGCCACGACCGTCCCCGAGGCATCCAGCAACTTCCATGTGCCGCAGGCGAGGTCGTCCGCCATCTCCCCCTCGTCGAGCCGCACGCGGGCGTCCGCGTACTCCTGGTCCGCGCGAGAACGGTAGCGCCCATGGCGACGGCCCTCCTGGAACTCACTCTCCCAGAGGAACTGCCCCTCCCGGTCCCAGAACCGGCACAGGCCGTGGCGCTCGCCTTCCGCGTTGACCGCGACGGAGGCCCACTGGTCCAGGTCTTCCCGGAACTCGGCCGTCTCCGGCAGGTTCGTGGGCCTCACGGGATACGACTCACCGGTGCTGGGCACCACGCGCTCGCCGTCGCCGTTGAAGTGCAGCACCTGCACCACGCGGCCCCGCGAATAGACCATCACCGTCTTGCGGACCTTCTCGCTGACGCCGTTCTCGTGCATCCGCTCGGTGGTGAACGCGTCTGACGCGTACCAGGTGCGCGGCCCATGCAGGTCCCCCTGCTCGAACGCGCCGTCCTGGGACACCTCCCCGTTCTCATGGAAGCGCTTGAAGGGCCCGTGGGGCTTGCCGTGGACGAAGATGCACTCGTTGCAGAGGGTTCCATCGGCGCGCCAGAACTTCCACGGCCCGTGCTTCTCGCCCTCGTCGTCGGTGCCGCCAAAGCACCACTCCTCATCCCCTGCATCCCACTCGGCCTCGGGCGGCACACCCGGCGGTGGCATCCCCTCCTCCGTCAGCTTCCGGTTCGCGGCCCGCTGCTGCTCGACGGCGAGGTCCACCGAGTCCAGCTTGCTCAGCCAGCTCACGAACGACGCGGCGGACATCGCGCCCGAAGCGCGCCGGACCTCGACCCCCTCCTTGAAGGCCACCAGCGTGGGGAGGGACTGGATCTCCATGCGGCTGGAGACCTCCTCCTGCGCCTCCGTGTCGAGCTTCCCGAAGGTGATGCCCGGGAACTGCTTCGCGGCCGCCTCGAAGGTCGGCGCGAAACCGCGGCAGGGGCCACACCACTCCGCCCAGAAGTCCACCACGCACAAACCGGGGCCCCCGGTGACGCGGTCAAAGTTCTCCTGGGTCAATTCCACCGTCTGTCCTGCCACGCCGACTCCCTCGCAAGTGCGGGGCGATCGAAATGAGCGGACCTTCCCACGTCAATGGCCCAGTACGGAGAGAGCGCACACCCCGGCCAAGTCCCTCCAAGTCCAGGAATCCCCTCGCGAATCCCGTCTCAGAAATCGATAAAGCCCAATGATTGAGAGGAAATCGCGCGCCCGTCGCCACCCGCTCGGAGACCTCCGCGGCCGAAGCACGACGGGCCACGCCCGAAGCGGCTCCACCCATGAAGGGTCACCGCTACCCCGGGTGAAACAGTGCCACGAAGCTCCTGAAACAATTACAATCCCGACAGGTCGCTGAGCGAAGGGCCTTCCGCGAAATCAACGGCACATGCATCCGTCATCGGGTGGATGGGCGCCAACGTTCTTCTTCAGGCTCGGGTATACACGTTGCGTCATGAGTCGCTCATCCTTGATCGATACGGTGCTGGGGCAGAGGTATCAACTGCGCCGGAGGATTGGCGTAGGGGGGATGGGCACGGTCTACGAGGCTGAGCAGCTGGACGAGGGCCGCTCCGTCGCCGTCAAGGTGCTCCAGCAACACCTCATCGGAGTGCCCGCCGTACACGCGCGCTTCCGCCGCGAGGCCCAGGCCACGGCGGAGGTGAAGCACCCGCACATCGTCGAGGTGATGGACTTCCACGACGGGCCGGATGAGCCGCCCTTCCTGGTGATGGAGCTGCTCCAGGGGCAGACGCTGAAGTCGCTGCTGAAGAAGGAAGGTCCCCTGCCCGTGGCGCGCGCGGCGACCATCGCGCGCCAGGTGGCCTCCGCGCTGGCGGCGGCGCACGAGGCGGGCGTCATCCACCGCGACATCAAGCCCGACAACATCTTCCTCGTCGACACGGGGACGGCGGACATCCAGGTGAAGGTGCTGGACTTCGGCGTCGCGCGGCTCATGCACGAGGACGACGCCACCGCGCTGGGCACGGAGTCCGGCGCCTGGGTGGGAACGCCGTCGTACATGGCCCCGGAGCAGGTCCGCTGCCGCCCCGTGGACGGACGCGCGGACATCTACTCGCTGGGCGCCTGCCTGTACCAGATGATGACCGGACGGCGTCCCATCGACGTGGCGGACAACGTGGCCCTGCTCTCCGCCATCCTGGTCCAGGTGCCCACGCCGCTCAGTGGCGTGCGCTCGGAGGTGCCGGAGGGCTTCTCCCTGGTGGTGGAGCGCACGCTGATGAAGGACCCGGCCGAGCGCTTCGAGAATGCCCGGGCGCTGGCCCAGGCGCTGGAGCCCTGGACCCACGCCGCCCCCATCCCGGCTCCCGCGCGCCCTGTCGCCGAGCTCGCCGCCGTGGCCGCCACGAAGGAAGCCCCGGCGTCCGAGGCGGCGCCCTCGGACGTCACGCCCCCTCCCGCACGCCTGCAGACCCTCCTCATGGTGGGCGGCGCCCTGGGTGTGGGCCTCGCCACCACGGGCGGCCTCGTCTTCGCGGCCTCGAACATGACGCCCGCCGACGAGCGCGCCCTCATCCGGGTGGTCGAGGCGCCACGCCTCACCGGTGAAGGCAGCGGAGCACCGCCCCCCCACGGATACAGCGAAGGCTGGATTGCGGAGTCCATCGAAGCGCACGCGCCGGCGCTGGCCCGGTGCTACGCCCGCGTGGGCGAGGACACAACCTGCCGGCAAGATACCTACGCGCTGGACTACTCCGCGGACGGCGTCGTGCTCGAGGCGCGGACGCCCCCGCAGCAGCCGCTCGCCCTTGCCCGGTGCGTCGACAAGGTGCTCCGAGGCATCTCCCTGGGGAGCCCCCGCGAGGCTGCCCCGGGAACCCTCACCGTCCTGCTCAGGCGCGAGTAGCGCGCCCCCTCACGCCGTCAGGTCGACACGTACGCCCGGCACGTAGCCAGGGATGGCTCGGGCCTCCGGCGCCCGGCTGTCTGGCATTCCACCAGCGCTTCCCAACGGGGGGCTCGTCCCGGGGTGGCTCCACCGCGTGCTCGTCCTCGATGCGCCGGAGCATGGCGTCCAGCCCCGGGTCCTCGTGAACGCCCCAGCCCGGCACCGGCCGCAGCGCCAGCGTGTCCGCGTCCTGGACGACCCCCATGAAGCCCGCCATCAGGGCCATCCGCGCCTTCACCCACTCCGTCCCGGTGAGCAACTCAAGGTGAATCCCTCCCACCAGGTCCGTTGTGCCTGGCTCTCCCGGCGTCTGGGATTCCAGCATGGGATGGGGAACATCATGCGTCCCCGTCACGTGATTGCGCAGGAACGGGAACAGCTTGCCAAGCCAACCATTGAAACTGTCGCCGCCGTAGGCGTGATGCAGCTTGTAGATGGCGCGCCAGAACTCCCGGTCTTCCCGTCCAGATGCACCGTGGCCACCAGGGGATGGGTGTCCTCGGACCGGACGAAGCGGGCCTCTCCGTGGGAAGCCCCCATCACATTGGCGTCCAGCCGCCCCTTCAGTGCCTCATCGAGCGTGATGTCCTGGAGCGGCAAGACGGCGGGCTACACGGCATCGACGGCGAAGGTCACCCCACGCGCGCGAATGGCGGCAAGCCACCGGCCCCTTCACACATCGCATCCCGGCTGGAAATCTCCAGCCTCGCCTTGCCCCCCATCCGCACGTGCGATGAGCGTTCCGTGATGCGTTAATGTCAGCCCCGCATGATGTTCAAAGGCTCGCGTCCACTCAAAGAGAGATACATGGTCCGTCGCAACAGCCCGTCCCGCCCCCTCCTGCTCATCCTTCCGTTGTTGCTGATATTGACCCAGTCCGCCTGTGGCGACGACACACCCGGGTCAACTCCAGACGGAGGAGCCCAGACGACCGATGCCGGCGGCGACGCGGGCGCCTCCACCGAAGATGCGGGAACGGAGGACGCGGGCACCGGCGACGCGGGCTCGCCGCCCGATGAGGACGCGGGCACGGGCGACGCGGGCTCGACACAGGAGGACGCGGGCACCCCGCCGGACGACGCGGGGACGGGCGAGGAGGACGGCGGCGCGGAACCGGTGGACGCGGGCAGCGGCGACGCCGGGACGGAGCCGGAGGACGCCGGCACCGGCGACGAAGACGGGGGCACGGAGCCTGTCGACGCGGGCAGCGGTGATGGCGGAACGGAGCCGCCCGAGTGTCCCTTCGGCCCGCCGGATGCGGGCACCTCGCCACCGGGCGACCCGGCCGTCGTGCTGGACCCATCCGCGGACATCCTGGACCGGCTGCGGGCGATTCCAGGGCTCACCGTGGCGGAGAACCCCCATGGCAGCAGCGTTCCCGCGGGCCACCGCTTCTTCGTCATGGAGTACGACCAGCCGGCTGACCACGCGCGTCCAGAGTGCCAGCGCTTCAAGCAACGCATGACGTTGCTGCACCGGGCCGACTCGGCGCCCATGGTCTTCCACACCAGCGGCTACTACGTGTCCCTTTCGACCGGCCGGCGCGAGCTCACGGCGCTGCTGGCCTCCAACCAGCTCTCCATCGAGCATCGCTTCTTCCAGCCCAGCCGCCCGGAGCCGGCGGACTGGAGCCTGCTCACCATCCAGCAGGCCGCCGCCGACTTCCACCGGGTCGTCGAGGCGCTCAAGCCCATCTACTCCGCGCGTTGGATCTCCACCGGCGGCAGCAAGGGCGGAGAGACGATGGTGTTCTACCGCCGCTTCTATCCGGATGACGTGTATGCGACGGTGGCCTATGTGGCGCCCCTCGTGCTCGGCGAAGACGAGCGCTTCCCGGCCTTCCAGGCCACGGTGGGCGGCCCCGAGCTGGCATGGTGCCGTGACCGCATCCATGCCTTCCAGCGGGCCGTTCTGGAGCGGCGCGAGGAGATGCTGAACCTGCTGCGAGCGTACGCGGCCAACAACGGCCTGACCTACAATCAGCTCGGCTTCGAGCGGGCGCTGGAACACGCCGTCATCGAGTCGTACTTCGCGTTCTGGCAGTACGACTCCCCCGACAACTGCGGCCAGTTCCCGGGGCCCCAGGCCACCAGCCAGCACTTGCTGAACATGGTGGACTGGACCGTGGGGCTGGCCTCGTTCGCCGACGAAGGCAGCTCCGGCATCGGTTCGTACCATCCGTACTACTACCAGGCGAGCCTGGAGCTGGGCTGGCCCAAGCCGTACGAGGCCTACCTGGGCAGCCTCATCCAGTTCCCGGGGACGAACGTCGCGCCTGTGTACTCGACGCCCGGCGTGCCCACGGTCTTCCGGCCCCAGGCCATGCAGGACATCGCGGACTGGCTCGTCACGCACGGGCAGCGGGTGATGTTCGTCTATGGAGACCTGGACCCGTGGACGGCGGCGGCGTTCCCCATTGGCAACGCCGAAGACTCCCCGGTGTTCACCGTCCCGGGCGGCAACCACGGCAGTTCCATCTGGCAGCTCCCTGACGCGACGCGCCTCCAGGCCGAGGACACCGTGCGGCGCTGGGGTGGCGCCATGTCGCTCAAGCACGCCCCGGTGCCGCCTCCGGAGGCCGACGTCATCGAGTTCGGCCCCCACCTGCCGCCCCGGCTGCGAGCGCCCACGGCGCCGTAACCCGGGACCTCACGGCTCACCGGCGGTGACCGCCGGCGAGCCACGGGGCGGCCCACGCGCCCGAGCAGCGCCAGACCGCGGTATTCGCGCGGCACGTCGGCGCCCGCGCTGACGTGTCACACCGATGGCTGACGCGTCAGCGCCGCGCGGCGTGGCGACCGCCGAGGCCCAAGCCGTGAGAATCACACACGTCGGAGCAGCCGTCCCCGGTGGCATATGTCCTGCTCAACCGGTGCTTCGATGCTGCTGCACAAGCACCTCACGCCCGAACTGAAATCCCGGCTCGAAAAGCTCACGACGCGCAACGGCTGGACGCTCCAGAAGACCATTCAGAGCGGCCTCGACCATGAAGACTCCCAGATGGGCGTCTACGCGGGCGACAGCGAGTCCTATTCAGTGTTCTCCCCCCTGTTCCACCCGCTCATCCGGGACCACTCCGGCTACGCGCTACAGGGGCAGCACAGCGACTTCTCGCTCGATGGGCTCCCCCAGGACGACCTGGACCCTTCGGGCGAGTTCATCTTGTCCACGCGGGTTCGCGTCGGCCGGAACCTCGCCCGGTATGCCTTTCCTCCGGCGATTGGAGCCCACGCCCGAGCCGAGCTGGAGGCCGAGGTCATCCACGTCCTCGCCAGCCTCCGGGGCGCGTTCGCAGGGGAGTACCATCCGCTGTCCACTCTGTCCGAGGCGCGCAGGCGCGAGCTGGTGGAGCAGCACGTGCTGTTCAAGCCGGGGGACCGCTTCCTGGACAGCGCGGGCGTCAATCGAGACTGGCCTCGCCACCGAGGAATCTTCCACACCGCCGACATGCGGTTCATCGTCTGGGTCGGAGAAGAAGACGCCCTGCGCATCATCAGCATGCAGCCGGGCTCTGGGCTCGCGAAGGTCTTCCGCCGGCTCCGGGCCGCGCTCGACATCCTCGAGAAGCGCCTCGACTTCGCCCGGGACGAGCGGCTCGGCTACCACACGACGTGCCCCACGAACCTGGGCACGGCCATGCGCGCGTCGGTGCTCATCAAGCTGCCCTGCCTGTCACGGCGTCCGGACTTCCTCGCGCTCTGCGCGGACCTGGGCCTCGCCGTTCGTGGCCTGCACGGCGAGCACTCCGAAGCCCGGGACGGCATCCATGACATCTCCAATGCCCTCCGGATTGGCGTGACGGAGCGAGACATCTACCGTCAGCTCCGCAGCGGTGTCCTGAAGCTCATCGCCCTGGAGGCTCGCGCGCGGAACGCCGCACCGGCCCGAAGCCGATTTCCGGAGAGCGCGGAGCGGGCTGCCTGAGCGAAGCTCCCGTCCCGCATCCGCCTGTCAGCACAGACGAGACGGGCCTTCGGGCCCCCGTTGATGGCGCGGACAGGGGCGTACACCGTGCTTCATGCGCCCCCGGGGCAGGGCCTCGCCCCGGGGTACGCGGGGTGTCACTCAGGCCTTGGGAATCCACCCGTCCACGAGCGCCTGGTTCTGCTTCATCCACTCGCGCACGGCCTTCTCCGGTGCGTCCTCGGCGTCGGCGATGGCGCCCATCAGGCTGCCGAGCTGCTGGTCATCCAGCTTGAAGTTGCGCAGCAGCGCCGCGACGTCCGGCAGGTCCTTCTCCAGGCCCACGCGGGTGAGCGTGTGGATGGACTCGGTGGCGCCGTAAACGCCCTTCGGGTCGTCCAGGAACTTCAGGTCCCAGCGCACGAACTTCCAGTGCGGCTTCCAGCCGGTGACAACCACCGGCCGCTTCTTGGCGATGGCGTCCTTGAGCTCGGCGGTCATCGCCGGCCCGCTGGAGGGGACCAGCTTCAGCTCCAGCCCGTACTCCTGGATGGCCTTCTCCGTCGCGGACATGATGCCCGCGCCCGAGTCGATGCCGACGATGGACTGGTTCAGCGCCTGCTTCTTGCCGTTGAGCTGCTCGATGCTGGTGATGTCCATGTCGGCCGGCACCACCAGGCCAATCCGGGCATCCTCGTAGTTGGTGCCCAGGTCCACCACCTTGCCCTTGAAGCGCTCCATGTAGCTCTGGTGGGTGACGGGCAGCCAGCCATCCAGGAACGCATCCGCGTCGCCGTTGGCGAGCGAGGCGAACACCGGGGCCACGTCCGCCATGGTGGTCTGCACCGGGTAGCCCATCCGGTCCTCCAGGATGGCCCGCACCAGGTGCGTCATGGCCACGCCCTCGGCCCAGTTCACGTAGACGAGCCGGACTGCGGGCTTCTTCTTCTCGGCGGCCGTCTCGGCGCCTTCCGTCTGCGCCTTCTTCTCCTGCGGACAGCCGGTGGCGACCAGCAGCCCCGCCACGGCCGTGAGCAGCAGGGGCAGGCGGTTGAGCGAGGGAATCTTCACGGGCGGGTCTCCTTCATGATGAGCGCGTCCGGGGCTTGCCCAGCGCGTGAGTCAAGCGGTCCAGCACGATGGCCAGGATGACCACCGCGATACCGCTCTCGAAGCCCAGCCCGATGCGGAGCTGGGTGATGCCTTTGAGGACCTGCTCGCCCAGGCCGCCCGCGCCAATCATCGCGGAGATGACCACCATGGAGAGCGACAGCATGATGGTCTGATTCACGCCAGCCAGCAGCGTGGGGATGGCGATGGGGAGCTGGACGTTGAGCAGCGTCTGGCGGGGCGTCGCGCCAAAGGCGATGGCGGCCTCGACGACCTCCGCGGGCACCTGCCGGATGCCCAGGTTGGTGAGGCGCACGGCGGGGGGCATGGCGAAGATGACCGTGGCCACCACGCCCGGCACCTTGCCCAGCCGGAAGAACAGCACCGCGGGGATGAGGTAGACGAAGGCGGGCATCGTCTGCATCAGGTCCAGCGCGGGGCGCAGCACCCGCTCCACGTTGCGGCTGTAGGACGCCCAGATGCCCAGGGGGATTCCCAGCACCAGCGCCACCAGCGCCGAGCTGAGCACCAGCGCCAGTGTCTCCATGGTGGCCTGCCACAGCCCCATGTCCTGGATGAGCAACATGCCCAGCGCGGTGAACACCGCTGTGCCCAGGCCGGACAGCCGCCAGGCCAGGACCATCAACACCGCGATGACGGCATAGCTCGGCGGCAGGAGCAGCACGTACTCCAGGCCGTGGATGCAGGCCGTGAGCACGGAGCGGATGGCGTCGAACACGGGCGCGCCGCGCTCGCCCAGCCATTCAATCAGCCCCTCGAAGCCCTCGCCGATCTTCAGTGCGCTCATGTCAGCTCGCCTCCCCCGCGATGCTGGCCAGCAAGGTGGCGCGGCTGACGATGCCCAGGAAGGACTGGTCCTCGGCGACGACCGCGATGGGAATCTGGGTGGTGGCCGCCACCGCCACCAGCTTCGACAGCGGCGTGTCCGGCGATGTGGTCGGCAGGTCGGTGACGAGCGCCCCGTCCAGGCTGTGCGTGTTCTCCGACATCAGCCGCAGCGCGTCCTCGATGCGCACCAGGCCCACCAGCTTTCGCGCCTGGTTCGTTACGAAGAGCGTGGAGGTGCCCGACTCGCGCATGCGCTTGACGGCCAGGGCGGGCCCGTCCTTGGGGTGCACCACGGACTCGGGCCGCCGCATGACGCTCTGCGCGGTGATGACCTTGGTGCGGTCCACGTGCTCCACGAAGGCGCGCACGTAGGCGTCCGCGGGCCGCGTGAGGATTTCCTCCGGCGTGCCGAGCTGCGCGATGCACCCGTCCTTCATGATGACGATGCGTCCGCCCAGCTTCAGCGCCTCGTCCAGGTCGTGGGTGATGAACACGATGGTCTTGTTCATCCGCGACTGGAGCTCCAGCAGCTCGTCCTGCATCTGCCGGCGGATGAGCGGGTCCAGCGCGCTGAACGCTTCGTCCATGAGCAGGATTTCCGCGTCGGTGGCGATGGCGCGCGCCAGCCCCACGCGTTGCTGCATGCCACCGCTCAGCTCGTGCGGCAGCTTCTCCTCGTAGCCCTTCAGCCCCACCAGCTCGAGCGCGTGCTGCGCCTTGGGGCGCGTCTCACGCCGCTCCAGCCCCTGCATCTCCAGCCCGTACTCCACGTTCCGGATGACGCTGCGGTGCGGAAGCAGGCCGAAGTTCTGGAACACCATCGCCATCTTCCGGCGCCGGATGTCCAGCAGGCCCGCCTTGTCCGCCCGGGTGACGTCCACGCCGTCCACGTGAACGCTCCCGGCGGAGGGCTCGATGAGGCGGTTGAGGCAGCGGAGCACCGTGGACTTGCCGCTGCCGGAGAGGCCCATGATGACGAAGATCTCGCCCGCCTTCACCTCGAAGGAGGCCTCCTGGATGGCGACGGTGCAGCCCGTCTCCTCCAGAATCTCCTGCTTGCTGCGCCCCTGCTCCAACAGGGCGATGGCTCGCTCCGGCTGCCCGCCATAAATCTTCCGCAGCCCGCGGACTTCAATCTTCTCCATGGACGCCTCAGAAGTAGTAGCCGACGTTGATGTTGAAGCGGGTCTCCCAGGAGGCGTTCGGGTCTCCCTCCGCGAGCGCGTGGCCGTAGCTGGGCCCCAGCCACGGCTGGTTCTTCCCGCTCGCCACGTCGACGTACGTGTAGACGGGGCCCGCGGTGATGAGCATGCCCAGCACGTTCTGCATGGATGTCTCGAACGTCTCGTTGGCTTTGTCGAAGAGGCTGAAGTCGTCGTAGAACGTGAGCTTGGAGATGGGGCCCCATGACACGGGCACGTCATAGGAGACCCCCGCCGCGTAGACCGTTCCCCGGGCCGCCATCTTGTAGGGTGCGTCATACGCGCCCATCGTCACGATGGAATCGTCTTGGCCCGCCGGGTTCTTCAAGTCGTAGCCGAAGCTCAGAACCTCCATCCGGAGGTTGAACGGCCCGTAGTAGCCATCCAGGTGCAGCGCGCCGGCCCAGTTCAGGCCATTGCGCCGGGTGACGCTGTTGTAGATTTGCCCCGTCTGCGCCGAGAGCCCCACCTCCGTCCGGCCCAGCTCACCGTGCTGGAAGGTGTAGGCCACACGCGCGTTGACCTTGTTGCTCTCACGGTTCGCGCTTTCCACGCCCAGGTAGGCCTCGGACGGGTTGGCGCTGCTCACCTGCACCACGTCATACGAGTAGCGCGCGCTGTCCGTGCTCCGGCCCGTGAAGTTGCCTTCGTCGTTCTTGTAGAAGGCGACCTGGAGGTCCCACGGCCCCTGGGTGTGGATGAGCTTGAGCCCCAGGTCGTAGTCGTCCTCCATGCCCATGTAGTAGGGCAGCGAGAAGAACCAGTTGTGGGAGGCATAGGGCAGGACACCGAACGGCACGCGGTGGACGCCGAATTGAAGCTGTGTCGCCTTGGAGAACTCATAGCCCACCCAACCGTGGTGGAGCATGGAGTACCCCGAATAGAGGCGATACTCGGCCGACAGCAAGAGCTTGGAAAGCTTCGCATCGACGTTGAGCCGGAACGTATCGAAGGCCACGTCGCCACCGCGGCGGCGGTTGTCCTCCTCCCCCGGCCACGTCTTGTAGAAGGCGTTGAGGCGCAGCGCGCCTCCCACCTTGAGCGTGTCCGCGTCCTCGGCCACTTCCTCCTCCGCGAGCGCGGCGGGCGCGAAGAGACAGGTCAATCCAGACAGGAAAAGAGCATGGGTGAAACGCGCGAGACGGGTCGACAACCGCAACTCCTGGCAATTGGCGACGGATACACGCTGACCACCGATGGCCACGCACATCCAGAGCGCCTGACTTGGCACATGGGGCGGTCCTCTCCCGTTGCACACACAGCAAGGACGCTGGCGCGCGGGCAGTCCACCCAAGGAACAATGAGGCGATTCGTTAACAGGTCAGGCGGATGTCGTCTATACTTTTGAGGTCAAACGAATGTGGGTTTTCCCCCAGGCCGCCTGCCTGCTGGGTAGGGTCGTCCTCTATCTGGAAGGCGGCGCCCCGGCGCGCGCTCAATGCAGGGTGAAGACGCCTCGGCCGGCATCCCAGGACAGCCCCAGGCGGCGCAAGACAGGCGACAGGTCCGTTGCCACGGCCGGCGGCTCTGCCAATGACGAGAAGCGCAGCAGCCGCAGGGGCCGGTCGGAGGCGGACGATGCCAACCACCCGCCATCGGGAGAGAAGGCAACCGCGGAGACAAAGCCCAGTTGCCCGGGGACCTCTCCCATCAGCGCGCCATCGGGGAGGCGCCAGAGCTTCACCTCACCGCCCACTCCGCCCGAGGCCAGCACCCGCCCGCCCGGCGCCACCGCGAGTGACAAGACCCCCACTGTGCGCTCGTCCATGGCGGTGAGCAGACGATGTCGTGCCCCGCTCCCGCGGCGAGCAGGGAGCCTTCCGGATTGAACGCGAGCGCCCGGATGGACTCGCGTGCGGCGGGCATCGCCACCACCTGGCTGCCGGACCGCGAGTCCCTCACGCGCACCTCTCCCTTCAATATCCCCACCGCCACGAGCCCCCGCTCCACGCTCGCGGCCACGGCCCCCACCGCGTCCGGGGACTCAAGCCGCGATTGCAGCTCGCCGCTGGGCGGAAGCGACCAGCGGCGAAGCCCGTCCTCCCCTCCCGTCGAGAGTGCGTTGGGCCCCACGAAGACCAGCGTCTCCATCCAGACCGGCACATCACGCACGAAGACGTCCGGCGGGACCTCAGGCTGCTCCCTGACCTTCAGGACGCCGTCCATTCCACCGGAAGCGAACGTGCGCCCATCTGGAGATAGCGCCACGGACATCACGAACGTCCGATGCGCATCCAGTCGCTCCAGCACCTCACCACCCCGGGGGGTCCACGCGCTGCACCCGCGCCTCCCAGCCTGCCTGGATGAGCTGGTGGAAGTGGGCATCGATGGCCACCGCGGACAGCGACCCGGCGCTGCGCTGCACGTCGAGCAGCGCGCCCGTCCGGGTGCTCCAGAAGCGGATGGCCCGGTCCGCCGCCGTCATCACCCGCTCGCCATCCGCCGAGAACGCACAGGACTCCACCGTGTCCCCATGCCCCGACAGGCGATGCAGCTCGCGCCGCGTCGCCAGGTCCCAGACCCTCGCCGTCCGGTCCATGCCCGCCGAAACCAGCCTTCCTCCCTCCTTGGAGAAAGCCACGGCGATGCCCCTGTCGTCATACGAGAAGCGCAGCAGCTCCGCACCATCGCGGACACTCCAGACGCGCACCGTCCCATCCAGGCTTGCAGACGCCAGACGCTCTCCGTCAGGGGAGAAGGCCAACCCTCTCACGACGTCTGTGTGACCGGACAGCAGCGACGCCCGGCGCCCCTGCCTTCAATCCCACAGCCACAACGCTCCGGGCCGGCCAGCCGCGGCCAGCCACTGACCATCGGGCGAGAAGGCGACCGCATGAACCTCCGCATCATGGCCCTTCAGCTCCGCCACCTGGGCCCCGGACCGCACGTCCCAGACGCGCACGACCGCGTCATACCCACCCGACGCGAGCAGGCCACCATCCGGAGAGAAGGCCAGCGCCAGGATGGAGCCCTCGAAGCGCCGCGTCCATCGCAGGGAAGAAGCACGCGCCTCCGCCCAGGCCTGCCCCCAGCGCGCCGCCGGCGAGCCCTCCTCGCTCCGCGAGGCCGCGAAGTAGCCCGCCGCCACGCCCCATTGCCGCGACTCCACCGCGGCGTCACCTCGGGCCCGGAACAGCTCTGACCTGATGGCCCGCCCCTGCCCTTCTTCGAGGGAGCGACGCGCCGCACAGGACACCGAGAGCAAGGCGAGGACCCACCACCCCAGGGCGAAGGAACATATGCCTTCATGGCGCGGGGCAGGCACCGAGGACAACCCCTACCGAACGCTCCAGCCCAATCGCGGCGGGCACTGCCGCTGGAGTTGCCTCGGAACGTCAGCATCAGAAGCACCGCGCAATAGGTGCTCGCTTCGAAGTTGCCCCGCTCCGACACGGCTGTGCGCCTTTGAGGATGGCAAATTGATTCACAACCACTGAACCACACCCCAAACAGAGGCTTCGGCTACCGTGTTGACCATCGGCCACTCAGCCCCCACATGCTTGTCATTCCAGTTTTGCATTGTTAGACAAGAAATGCCGGGCAATTCCACTCACATCCGGCAACGCCTCCTGGCGTCCCCACCTCCAATGGAAAGGCATGACCATGAAAAAGCTGCTCTTGGGAGTGTTCCTGGCGACGATACCGCTCGTGGGATGTGGCGCGGAAGCAGAGGCACCTCTGCCGGAGACCGGCCAGGTGGTGTCCACCGCCGACGGCCGTGAACTCGTCCTCGAACAGCGGACGGTTGCTCCGGGCGAGCAGACTCCGGAAGTTGGCGCCGCCAACGTCAGCGTGTCCGACAACGAGTTCGCCTGCTGGGTCGTACTCGAGTACTGCCGTCACCCGGATACGGGCCTGCCGCATTGTACGTTCACCAACTGCACCATCGCCGAGGCGGTGCGCAACTGCCAGGCACTCATTGATCGGACCTGCTGAGTCATAACGGTCGACCACGGGCCCTTCCGGCGTTCGTCGGAAGGGCCCGTGTGGTTCGGCACATTGCCAGACGTGGAACGCAGCAGGCGTCAACGAACCGTCACGTTGCGTGCACAGGCAGTACAGCGGTACTGCCTGGAGTGCCATGGACCGACCGCGGCCACACCATATCCCTCGCATGAGCACTGAATGAGCATGCAATGACCATCCATGGGGCGACAATCCCTATCCCCTTGATGGCAGTCCCAGCCTCAACCGATGTTCCGATGGGCGCGACTTCCTGATGTCAGGCAATCAGACACTGCACTGATGCCCCCCCCGGGTGTTCCTGGCATGTTCTGGCCTTGCACCATTCGTCTCGTCGCGAAATGCACGCGGTCACCGCCACGCCACCGTGGCAGCGGGCCGAGCGAGCGCCTTGCTCGTGCCCATCGGCCGACACACACATGGGCGCCTCCTCCTGCCTGGCTGCCGTGACGGCCCCACGGCGCTCGCTGCGCCATCCCTAGCTTGGCTGTAGGGGCCACACGCATGAACCACGGCCCCGAGGAGAATGCCATGCCCCTGGACCCTCAGCGTGAGCCCACCCCGCCTCAAGGAGGAATCCCGCCCGGGCTTGCCTCCGGTAGCGTCGAGCAACTCCGTGCCCGCCTGCGCGGCGGGCTCGTGCGTCCCGGAGACCCCGACTACGAGGAGAGCTGCCGCATCTACAACGCCATGATTCACAAACACCCGGCGCTCATCGCCCGCTGCGTCGACGCGGCAGACGTCATCACCGCGGTGGCGTTCGCTCGCGAGCAGGGACTCACCCTGGCTGTCCGCGGCGGCGGACACAACGGCGGTGGACTGGGTACCTGCGAAGGTGGCCTGGTCGTCGACCTCTCGCGCATGCGAGGCGTCCGGGTCGACCCCGAATCACTCACGGTCCGCGTCGCAGGCGGCGGCGTCTGGGGGGATGTGGACCACGCCACGCACGCGTTCGGGCTCGCCGTTCCGTCGGGGATTATCTCCACCACTGGCGTGGGCGGACTCACCCTGGGAGGCGGACTGGGCCACCTCACGCGGCGCTACGGCCTGACGATCGACAGCCTCCTTGCCGTAGATATGGTGCTGGCGGATGGGCGCTTCGTCACGGCGAGCCCGGAGGACCATCCGGACCTCTTCTGGGCGGTTCGAGGCGGCGGCGGCAACTTTGGCGTCGTCACCTCCTTCCTCTTCCGGGCCCACCCCGTGAGCACCGTGCTGGGGGGGCCGACGCTCTGGCCCCTGGAGCGCGCGGAGGAAGTGATGCGGTGGTACCGCGAGTTCATCCTCGCTGCGCCGGAAACGCTCACCGGCTTCTTCGCCTTCATGGTCGTCCCGCCCGGGCCTCCCTTCCCCGCTCACCTGCACTTGAAGAAGGTGTGCGCGGTGGTCTGGTGCTACACGGGCGAGCCGGCGCACGCGGACGCCCTGTTCGAGCCCGTGCGCGCCATGGGCCCCGGTGCTCGACGGCGTACAGGCCATGCCGTTCCCCGCCCTGCAGAGCGCGTTCGATGCGCTCTACCCGCCGGGCCTCCAGTGGTACTGGCGCGCGGACTTCGTGCGGGAGCTCGGCGATGAAGCCATTGCCCGGCACGTGGCGTTCGCCCACCGCCTGCCCACGATGCACTCCGCCATGCACCTCTATCCCATCGACGGCGCGGCCCACCGCGTGGCCCCGGGCGATACGGCCTTCAGCTTCCGGGACGCGCGTTGGGCCGAGGTCATCGTCGGCGTGGACCCATCCCCGGACAAGGCAGGGGCCATCACTGCCTGGACGAAGGACTACTGGTCCGCGCTGCATCCCTACTCCGCCGGCGGCGCCTATGTGAACTTCATGATGGATGAAGGCCAGGAGCGCGTGCAGGCCACCTACCGGGACAACTACACCCGCCTGGTCGAAGTAAAGGAGCGGTACGACCCCGACAATCTCTTCCGCGTGAACCAGAACATCCGCCCCGGCGGTTCAAAGCCAGTTCGGCACTAAGAGGCCTCCCCCCCACGCTCGCTCGCCGTGACACGGCAGGCGGCTTGCGCCACTCCGAGCGCAGGCCGCGCCGCTACCGCCACGACGTGGACTACAGCCGAACCTGGAGGCGAACGCCCGGCTGGAGCCAGAAATGATAGGACTTGTCTTCAATCTTCCCGGAGACCGTGACTCCGCGCACATTCAGCGCGGCCCGGGAGTACTGCCCCACCGTGGCCGTGAAATGAGGCCCCAGCCAGACGCTCTCCCCTATCCGGAAATCAAGGCCGGCCTCGACGTGGGCAAACTCCACGCCGGTGTAACTTCCGGTGCTGGTGACATCGTACTCCGAAACGGCGAGCCGCAAGTGCTCATAGCCAAGCCCCGCGCCCAGCCAGGGGCTCAACGCGGCGTCCGGGCTGAAGTGGTAGCTCACATCCACTCCCAACCGCAGCACCCTCCCGCTGCAATCCATGCCTGACGGACACGCGTCGCTCTGAATCTTCGCGACACCGAACTGGCCATAGACACCAACGTAGAAGTTTCGATTGATGAAGTAGCCAATATCGACCTGTGGCGCGAACACGCCACTGATTCGCTCGTCCAGGGCAAAGCCATCTGAAAAATCACCGGACGGCAGCCCATAGCTCGCGCGCAAGCCCACGGTGATTCCAGAGCGCCTGTCATTCGCTGGTGCGTCGTCCTGCGCGGCAGCGGGGAGCGCCAGCAGGACGGCCGCGGGAACCAGGAACGACGGGAGGACGCGTCGAAGAGAGATGTTCATGACAGTGACGGGGTTTGGCTCGACCCGGCCGGCGCTGGCGGAATTGCCAGGATTCGGAGCCCGGGCAGTCATCAATGGACCGCGCTGTATCAATGCAAACAATCGGCCAACCTCCGCCCGAGGGATTCCGCAAGGTTCTCACGGGAGTCCTCCCCGTTTGTGCACGCCTCTGCACAACCGTGCGTAGCGCAGGTTGCAGCAACGCACCGCGCATTCGACGGCTCACCTGCGCTCCGACACCACCGAGCTACCCCGCCGCGTATTCCTGCGACATGTTCAGCCGACTTCGTCGCATTTCTGCTAGATGGCGGCCCATGCACAAACAACTGCTGGTGTCCCTCTCCATCATCGCTGCATCAGGCTGCACGGTCGCAAGGCCCGCGACCATGGCTGTTCCCAAGGAGCGCGCCATGGAGTGCAAGAGCATCTGCACGGACCTCGACATGAAGCTGGGCGCGGTCGTCGTCATCATGAACAGCGCGGGCTGCGTCTGCGAGCCTCGTGACAAGGCGGAGGAGACGAACCTCCACGGCGGCACGTCCTCTATCGCCGGAGGAGCCGTCATCCAGGCCGTTGCGGAGGCTCAACGGCAATCGCAGGCACAGCAACGGGCGCGGTAACGTGACTCGCGGCAGCAGCCGTTGCCGTGAAGGAAACCAGGCCCAGATGTCCGCGGAGCAGGTGGAGGCGGACATTGAAAGCCTGTGTCCCTAGAACCGATGTACGGCTGAAATCCGGACGACGGGGTGCAGCATCTCCGTCGTCTCGACGATGCGCTCGCGCTCGGCGAGCAGGCACCAGGAGAAGAGCGCGCAGGTCGAGGACGGCCGAACCAGGGTCTCCTGGCGGAGGGAGCTGACCCCAGCTCCGCCAGCCAGGGCGATGTGCCACTGCGCCCCCACCCTCTGCGAATAGCCGATGAGCCCGCTGACGGTCAGCCGGCGCATCGACACATCCTCGACCTCGTCGAAAAGAGTGCCGTCTCCCTGAAGTGCCAGGAAGGGGCCCTGATAAGGCCGGCCTGACAGGTAGAGACGGCCGCCGGCCTGGAGGCCCTTGGCCTTCAAGTTCACGCCCACGTGCCCGCCCGCGAACACCGAGACAAACGACGACAGCGGCTGCTCGATGTCCACGGTGAAGGCCATTGACTCAGGCGACGCGGAGTCCACCGAGAGCGAGTGGATGCCCATCGCGGCCGCGCTGCTCAACCTCTGGACATCCCCAGGCGTCCCGGCAGGGGCAGTGCGGGACGCGGCGGGAGCCTCATCCTGGGCGTGAGCAACCACGGGTGCGCACAGGAGCCCTACGAGGGTGCGGATGCGAAAGGAAGTGCGGTTCATGCGCCCACGCCTATCAATGGGTGTGCCAAGGCCCAAACCCCTGAACTGACACGCAGACCGCGTCTCCCGATGTGAATACACCTGCACACCTGCGAACGCGGGCTCGCACCCACTGCCTCCCGGGCGCGTCAGGCCGCCCCCGCGACCGCGCGGCAACATGACCTGGAGCCTACCGCGCCAATGACTGGTGGCGCTGCCGCTCCCGCAATGCGCTCAGGGACGTTGCCCGGTGCCGTTCCCAGGGGCTCGTCCCTCCCCCTCCGTGGGCGTGCTCCGCTGCGCATTCGGGGGCGAGCCCCCCTGAGCGGGTTGCCGCCCCGCCGCGCTCCTGTCGGGCACCGACGGATTCCCTCGCCGGCGGCGACGGCGCCGCTTCGAGGGGGCATGCCCAGCCGCCCCTCCCAGCTCTCGCAACACGCTGGCACGGGTGCCGCCTTCCAGCCGCAGCTCCTGCATGAGCGCGTGCACCTGCCTCGCGCCGTGCGGGTGCCGCAAGGAGGTACAGAGCCGCTCGACGATATCGACTCTCAGGGCGACGCTCCCAAGGACCTCGTAACCGAAGGCTCGCGCATCCTGCCCCCCCAGCTCCGAGGCGTGGAGGACGGGCTCACGAGGAACGCCCTTCGGCGCCGGCCGTTGAAGGAACAGCGAGGTCAACATGCAGCGCCGCTCCAGGGCCTGGGGTGCGAGCGCCTCGGCGACGTAGAAGAAGCGATGGCCTTCGCAGAGGCCCTGAGCGCTCAGGCGCGCGCGGGCCTCCTCGTCCAGGAGCCGCCACTGCTCCCGCGCCTCGCCTTGGGGAATCACGCCCAGGCCCTCGGACAGGCGGTAGGCCAGTCCACGCGTCGCCGCGGAGCGGCCCGCCCCGGCGAGTGCCTCGGCGGGAAAGCCGCCCATCGCCTCTGTCACGAGGTCCCGCGCCAGCGCCAGCAGGCGGCGTTCGAGACGCTGCCGGGCGCCGCCCGTCCAGACCTCCGGCTCCGCCAGCGCGAGCTGCGGTGAGCGCCGGTCCTTGCCTCGAACGAGCCGGGCCAGCGGCTGGCCCTCGAACGCGATGTTTCCCAGCGCGTCCACCTCGAAGGCGTCATGCGTCGCGTCCACCACCTGCTGGACGAACTGCTCCTCCGTCTGCGCCGCGCCCCCCGTGCCGGGCACTTCCCCCAGCAGGAGCCCCAGTCTGGCGAAGGGACTGTCCGAACCGGAGGGTTGCTGCGCGGCGGGCCTGACGAACCGGCGCGCGCTCCTGCGCGCCGCCCGCTGCACGAAGCGCTCGACGAGCCGCTCATGGAGGGCATCCCCCAGCGCGTCCTCGATGCTCCGGGTGCGCTCCTGCCAGTGCCCGGCGTCCCGCAGCCAGCCCGGGCGATGGCTGATGTACGTCCAGATACGGATGGCCGCCAGCCGGTCCATCAGCGTGTGGATGTCGCCCGAGACGTCGTCGAGCGGGGAGACCTGCTGGGCCAGCCAGGTCGGGTCCAACGTCCCGTCACCCGCGGTGAGCTGGAGGAAGGTCTCTCGCAGCAGGGCGACATGCTGGCCGAAGAGGCCCTTGCGGAAGTCGGGAATCTGGCAGACCTGCCACAGCAGCTCCACCATGGGCCGCCCGGTGGCCAGCGCCTGGATGGCCGGGACGCGCGAGAGCTCCTTGAGCGCATCGAAGTCATCCGCGCGCTCCACGCGGATGAAGGCATTGTGTCCCGGGCCCCGCGCCAATGAATCCAGCAGGGCCTCGGGGCTGGAGAAGTCGAGTGTGGCATTGCGCCAGATGAGGCTGCGAATCGCCGGGAACCGGTGGGTTTCGATGGCCGAGACGACCCGGGGAGACAGCTCGGAGAGCGTGTTCAGCGTGCCGAAGCTGCCGTCATTCAGGTGACGCCCGGCGCGGCCCGCAATCTGGGCCAGCTCGTCCGGGAAGAGGTCTCGCTGCTCCGCGCCATCGAACTTGGAGAGCGCCGCGAAGGCCACGTGGTTGAGGTCCAGGTTCAGCCCCATGCCGATGGCGTCGGTGGCCACGAGGTACTGGACCTCACCGGACTGGTACATCGCCACCTGGGCGTTCCGCGTCCTCGGTGACAGCGCGCCGAGCACGACGGCGACGCC
The DNA here is from genome assembly GCA_023426545.1 of Pseudomonadota bacterium. Classification (GTDB taxonomy): domain Bacteria; phylum Myxococcota; class Myxococcia; order Myxococcales; family Myxococcaceae; genus Myxococcus. The sequence goes on along the minus strand of JAFAAN010000071.1, from coordinate 3,449 downwards.
TCCCCGCAGCCGCCGCAGCGCCTCCGCCAGCTCGTACACACGGTCCGCGGAGAACGCGACCACGGCCGAGCGCGGTGGCAGACTCTTCAGCGAGCGATGCCCCGAGTAGCGCAGCTGGGACAATCGGGTGGCGCGCTTCACCGATGCATGGGGAATCAGCGCCTGGATCATGGGCCGCATCGTGTCCGCGCCCAGGAACCAGGTCTCCTTCCGCCCCCGCGCGTGGAGCAGCCGGTCCGTGAAGACGTGCCCGCGCTCACGGTGGGCGGCGAGCTGGATTTCGTCCACCGCCACGAAGTCGACGGGCTGGTCGGTCGGCATCGCCTCGACCGTGCAGATCCAATAGTCAGGGCGCGGCGGGAGGCGCTTCTCCTCGCCCGTCATCAGCGCGACCCGGCCCTCGCCTACCCGGGCGGTCACCCGGTCGTAGACTTCGCGAGCGAGCAGCCGGAGCGGGAATCCCATGATGCCCGAGTCATGCTCGAGCATTCGCTCGATGGCCCGGTGTGTCTTCCCCGTGTTCGTGGGTCCCAACTCCGCCACGACCACGGACGAGCGGCTGGATGGGCTGGAGCTCATTGGCGGAGTCTAACTCCGGACGCCTCCCTCCGCCCGGGAGGAGACGGCCCGCCGGGAGGCCAGGCATGGCTCCCGGTGGCGCCATCCAGAACATGGGCCAGCACTGGACGAAGCCCGGCCGCCCTTCGGCCTACGGGTTGTTGCACTGCGCTCCACTGTCGTTGTTGGTGAAGACGTTCTGGAGAGAGGCTTCGGTGTAGTCCGGGAATCGGGTCTCACCGGGCAGCGCCATCACGAGCCCACAGCCGGAGGACTCGCTCAGGGTGACGTTGCGCAGGGTGAGGTTCGCCGGGGTGAGGAGGGTGAGGTTCCCCCCTGTCGCTGTGGCGTATGGCCGACCTCCATGGGTGATGGTGACGTGCTCCAGCGTGGAGCCTGTCTCACTCATGAACTGAAGCCCCGCCCAGGAGCCCCGGGGAGCGGTGGCGCTGACAGGAACGAAGCGGATGGGCGCCTCTGCCGTGCCCACCGCGTGGATGGCGCCCGGAACGCGACTCCCGTTCTCATCGAACGCTCCCACCCTGACGATGCCGGTCTCCGGCATCTGGAACTCCGTCCCGGGGCTCAAGGTGAGCACCGGGGACGACGCGGCCCCCACCGTGACGCCGGTCAGGCCCAGGCCATGGAGGTCCGCGAACCGGTAGGGCACCCCGACCATTGGCCACGTCTGCGTGTTCTGGACGGTGCCGGTGAGGATTCGGACGACGTCGTCGGTGTTGCCGCTGAAGCGGCTGTCCGCGGGAAGGCTGCCCACGTTGTTGGCTGAAACGGAGAGGGCCGCGCCCGCGTTGTCGCGAACCACCAGCCGCGCCGAGTCCTCCGTGAAGCCGGCGCCAGACAGGAGGACTCCCTGGTTCAGGCTCTGCTGAACCACGACGTCCCGGACGCGGACGGTGCGCACGTCCTCGGTGGTCGGCGCCAGCTCCGAGACCCGCAGCGACGCGGACAGGTACGGGGCCATCTCCGGCACCGAGGCGAACTCGGGGAGCGGCGCGCCACCGTACTCGACGGTGACATGGGAGAGCGACGCCCCCAGCGCCGCGCTCCCCATCAACGTAATGCCATACCAATCACCGGGCTGGGGTTCGTCCGAATCCGAGGTGAAGAGGATGGGCGCCTCCGCGGTGCCCTCCGCCTTCAACGTGCCCACGCCCCCCACGCCGTCGCCGATGGTCAGGCTCGATTCGGACTCGAAGCGGACCTGCACCCCAGGCTCCACCGTCAGCACGGGGCTTCCCGCGCCCCTCACATAGACAATTCCTCGCACCACGTGCGGGTTGTCCGCGGCACGCCACGTCTCGCTGACAGTGATGGTGCCGAAGTGGACGGTCTCCTTCGGCGCGGGATGCAGCAAGGGGTCCTTGCCCCCCTCACACCCGGCCAGCGACAGCGTGACCGCGAGCAACCCCCAACGCGATGCCTTCTCGAACCGCATACATGTCCCTCTCGTGGCAGGGCCCGCCGGATGCCAGGCCGCCGACCCGCGGGCGCGTCATCCGCTCATTAGACGACCGATGCCCAAGAGGAAACACGCATCACACCGGGGCGCCTCGTGGGCTCCGTCGTTGACGCGTCACGAGCCCCCTCAGACGCGTCAATGCCCGCCTCGCAAGCGGGCCCATCGGACGCAAAGCCGCGGAATGACTCGAACCACCAACGAGGCGCAGGTGGCACGCGTCCTGCTCTGGTGACGCACTGCCCCCCTACACCAGACCTTCGCATGGCGCGAAGGCATCACTGAGGACGTTTCATATGTGCACTGATTTTCTGGTCGCGACCGAGGACTCGAGCGCTGTCGTCGTTGGCCGAAGCATGGAGTTCGGCGTCGACCTCGGCTCCAAGTTCCGGTTCCACGCGAAGGGGCATACGGTCCAGTCACCGGGTTCCCTCACGCACCTGCATGGCCTGAAGTGGACGACGAAGTTCGACTACGTCGGCCTCACCGTCACGCTCTATGGCGTCACCGTCATCGGCGATGCGATGAACTCGGAAGGCCTCTCCGCCGGAGCGCTGTGGATGCCCACGTCCACGTATCCCCAGGCCGCCAAGGACCCGTCCCGGGGACTGGCGCCCGAGCTCTTCGTGGAGTGGGCCGTGGGGAACTTCGCCACGGTGGACGCGGTGAAGGAGGCCCTGGCGAACGGCGACGCCGAGCTGTGGCACAGCGACTGGATGTCGAGCAAGATTCCGCTCCACTTCGCCCTCCACGACGCGAAGGGCAACAGCATGGTCGTCGAGTTCACCGACCGGCAGATGTTCCTGTACGCGTCGACCGGCCATGACAACTCGCCGCTGAACATGCACAACCCCGTTGCGGTCCTGACCAACCACCCGACCTTCCCGGACCACCTGGAGAACCTCAAGAACTACGCGAGGCTGTCGTCCCGTGGCGCCACGCCCGTGAAGCTGGGAACCGGCACCTTCGCGCCTCACGGCTGCGGCAGCGGCCTCTTCGGGATTCCCGGCGACTCCACGCCCCCCTCCCGGTTCGTCCGGGCCGTGTACCTCCGTGAGTTCTCCGAGAAGCCCAAGAACGCGGCCGAGGCCCGCTCCCTGGCGCTGCACCTGCTCAACACCGTCGACATCCCCTACGGCACCAGCCGCGACCTGAACGAGGCCACGGGCAAGGACTCTCTCGACTACACCCAGTGGGTCGTCGTGAAGGACCTCACGAACCGCACGTTCGGCGTCCGGACCTACGACAGCCTGGGGCTGCAGACGCTGGACCTGCGCACGGTCGACTTCAAGAAGGCGGATGGCAAGACGCTCGCCCTCTCCCCCGTGGATCCGCAGCTCGACGCCAACAAGCAGCTGGCGAGCTGAGTCACTGACTTCCCCCTCGGTGGCGGGGGGGGGGGGGGGGGGGGGGG
>JAFAAN010000010.1 GCA_023426545.1 Pseudomonadota bacterium | reverse complement strand
ACCTTGGCTAGCCCAGCACCCCAGGCCCTCCTTCCGTGGTGCTCAACGCCTTCCGGCATCACGGCGAGCGCGACCGGAAGGCGTCACGAGTGGCCTGGTCGGCATTGTAGAGGTGCTCAACGCCTTCCGGCATCACTGCGAGCGCGACACTGATGAAGCCCCTCCGCCAGATCATCCTCCCCCACCGGTGCTCAACGCCTTCCGGCATCACGGCGAGCGCGACCAGGACGGGCGGCCCTACCGCTACGTGAGGATGCGTGCTCAACGCCTTCCGGCATCACGGCGAGCGCGACTGACTACCTCCACCGATTAGCGCCTGAGGAGAGGGGTGCTCAACGCCTTCCGGCATCACGGCGAGCGCGACATTTGTGAGCCCCATTCCGTCAACTCCGGGAAGGGGTGCTCAACGCCTTCCGGCATCACGGCGAGCGCGACCCACGACTCCCAGTCTTCCGTAGCTTTCGTCATACCGACGAGTGCTCAACGCCTTCCGGCATCACGGCGAGCGCGACAGGGCCGCCCGGTATAGCTTCGCGAGGTTCAACAGTGCTCAACGCCTTCCGGCATCACGGCGAGCGCGACTTCGTTAGCGCGATACACCTGGAGAAAATAAGATGGTGCTCAACGCCTTCCGGCATCACGGCGAGCGCGACCTTGATTATCGTGGCGTTGGTACTGGTCTTGGTTGTGCTCAACGCCTTCCGGCATCACGGCGAGCGCGACAGAGGCAGCGACGTGCAAGGGCTGCCCGCATCCGCCTGTGCTCAACGCCTTCCGGCATCACGGCGAGCGCGACAGTACACCACCCGTCCAGGCTTTGAGCGCCTGACTGTGCTCAACGCCTTCCGGCATCACGGCGAGCGCGACCTGTTGGATGATCACTTCCACTGCGTCCGCCATGTGTGCTCAACGCCTTCCGGCATCACGGCGAGCGCGACCGAGCTGGAAGCCGCCAGCGCCGAGCTGGCTGAGGCGTGCTCAACGCCTTCCGGCATCACGGCGAGCGCGACTGCGAGATCGAGCCGACGGGTCAGCCGATGCAGCCCGTGCTCAACGCCTTCCGGCATCACGGCGAGCGCGACGAGCGGCGCGCGCAACTACGACCACGACAACCCGTGCTCAACGCCTTCCGGCATCACGGCGAGCGCGACACACGGAGGATTGCTTCGCCGTTCTCCGTGCCGAGTTGTGCTCAACGCCTTCCGGCATCACAGCGAGCGCGACTCCGGCCGTGCGCTCCTTTCCCGCGTTTCTCCGGGCCGTGCTCAACGCCTTCCGGCATCACGGCGAGCGCGACCTGACCGTACTTACGCCCAAGCTCCATCATCATTTTGTGCTCAACGCCTTCCGGCATCACGGCGAGCGCGACGCGGCGAGGGCCTCGCGCAGCGCGCCAGCGGCCTGGGGTGCTCAACGCCTTCCGGCATCACGGCGAGCGCGACCCTGCACACTAAAAAATAAAGAGAAAATACATAAGGTGCTCAACGCCTTCCGGCATCACGGCGAGCGCGACCGCTGGGGAGCTGGTTGTGGGCGTACTCCCGGGCGACGGGTGCTCAACGCCTTCCGGCATCACGGCGAGCGCGACCATCCCATCGGCGATGGCTCCGATGATGGCTCCGGTGCTCAACGCCTTCCGGCATCACGGCGAGCGCGCCACGCGCCCCCGCCCTTTCACACTCGACAGGTAGTCGAGTGGTGCTCAACGCCTTCCGGCATCACGGCGAGCGCGACTCAGCACGTTCCGGACGTGCGTGGCCAGCGTCCCGTGTGCTCAACGCCTTCCGGCATCACGGCGAGCGCGACGTGGATGCGCCGATGCACAACCAACGAGGTGAAAACGGTGCTCAACGCCTTCCGGCATCACGGCGAGCGCGACGTGCTGGGGGCACTCGAGGGGGCGGTGGACTTGGTGGAGGTGCTCAACGCCTTCCGGCATCACGGCGAGCGCGACGGGTAATCATTCCAATTCACGCCCTTGGAATGAAGGTGCTCAACGCCTTCCGGCATCACGGCGAGCGCGACCGCCCACCTGAAAACACCAGTAATTCCAACAGCTTACCACCCGCTTTTCAAGCACCTCCCCCTCCTTCTCCAGGGTTGGGAGCTCCAGCCCCTACCCAAGGTCTCCAACCCACGGAAACCACTCGGCTTTTCATCGATCATGCACCTATTCACCTGTCAAAGAGCCGCAACCCCTTGAACTCGCTGGGGAAACCGCCGATTTCGCCGCCGCGGACCTCCGCCACGGCGAGGTGCTTGAATGTCGACCTTCAGGCACAAGCCCCCGGCAAGCCTCCCTCTCCCTACTGCAAGCTACTGCAAGGCGCCTGCCCAACCACGCTCCGCGGCTCATGCCGCGTTCGCGAAGGTTCCCAGAAGCGGCATAACGCCTCGTACCACGGGGCGAGGAGGAAGGAACAACCCGCCCCCCATGTGGCGGCGCCCGCCCAGCCCTCGGGCCTGCACACGCAGCGAGTCCTCTCGTGAGAGCCCGTGCAGTTCGAGCGCATAGCCCACCACCTGCCGCCCAGCGATGCGCACCACCCTCCGGCGTCCCAGCACCGGCCGCGCTTCACACGACAGGTCTCGAAGCGAGCGGGCGACGCCGCGGAGGAAGGTCGCCGCATCGAGCGCGTGCTTGAAGGTCACCCACTTCGCGCGGAGCAACGAGGCGGGCTCCAGCGCCCGGAGCACTGGCCTTCCCAGCGCCACAGAGTGCCCGGCGACGTTCAGCGGCGCGGCGCTCAGCGAAAGGAGCAGCGGCACCGCCTCCGGCGAACAGCGCACGCGCAGCGTCCCCCTGCCCAGGTGAAGCACGCCGCCCTCCGCGCGCTCGCCACGAAGGGTGAACACACCCAGGTCCCCGCGGCCGTGCAGCGAAGGCACCCTGGCGCAGAGCGCGGAGAAGAGCGCGTATCCATGGTCCAGCGGCACGGCTCCGCCTCGAACGGGATAGAGCAGGTCGAAGGGCATCATGGGCCACCTCCCGTCCCCATCATCCGCGCGAGCAACGCGTCCCGCCACGCATCGAACTTCGGGTGCTTCTTGACGAGCCCCCTCAGCGCGTCCGCGCTCACGGCGCGCGCCTCCGGAGCGAGCGGCGTCAACCGCGGCAACCACTCCGTCTCAAAGCACTCCAGGACCTGCCGCTTGGGGGTGCCTTCCGCATGCCGCGCCGCCACCCACGCCAGGAACGCCTCCAGCGCGGGCGAGGCCCGGACAGGGCGCCGGGGCGGCCGGAGGTCGAACTCGCCCTGCCGAACCAGCCGGCCATACCCCGCGGCCGTCTTGCCCCCCACACCCCAGTGGCGCAGCGCCTCGTCCAAGCGCCTCGCGGCCCACGACAGGAGCGCCTCCGCGTGCGGAGCCAGCTCCCGCCCCGGCGCCAGGCTCAGCGCCACGAGGAAGCGCCCGCCAGGGCGCACCGTCAAGAACGACACGGGGTTGGGCGACTCATGGTCATTCGGCCACTCAGACTGGCCGCCATACCAGCCCCTGTGGTGGACGGTGAGCACATCGCGGGACAGGAAGAACGGGCCCTCTGCTCCAGGCGCGCCCGAGCCCGGTATCCACTGCGCGTCATGAAAGATGACCTCGCCCGCCTGGGCCTGTGCGCCTTCGTCTCCAGGCACGCCGAACAGCCTGTGCCGCGCCTCCGCGGCGCCGTCGCCATACACCGCGCGCAGATAGCCCACGAGCACGCCCTTGAGGGACGAGCCCGGCACCCTGGGCACGCCCCACGTATGGTGAAGCGTCAGCCCAACGCCCGTGGGCGACGCATTGCCATGCCCCACCAGCAAGCGGCTCTCCGCGCGCGCCTCGAACGTCACCGTGTGCGACTGCCGGAGCGAGGCTTCCCAGCGCTTGTAGGCGGCGGAGTACCCCTCCGGCTCCGGGTGCCGTTCCAGGTCAGACAGCCATCCCTCCCACGCCTTTGCCGCCGGGTCCTTCGCTGGCGCATACCGCTCATACAGCAGGCCCGCATGCGCACTCTTCTCCCTCATGAGATGGCGCAGGGCGTCCCGCATGGACTCCTGCGGCGCCGAGGCATCAGACATGGTCACGTCCCTCCACTGGGAAGGTGGCCTGCACCGCGCGGCGGAACCACACCAGCAACCGGAGCGTCTCGCGCGTGGCCAGCATGTATTCCCCCAGGTCCAGCTCGCGCACGTCGCCCGGTAGGCTCCCGGCACTCAAGCCCGGCTTCGCCAATGAGGGGAGACGCGCGCGAGACAGGCAGAACGCCAGGTCCTCCAACAGCCGACGCGCCGCCGCGTTGCTATCGCGCTCCCGCTCCAGGAAGGAGAGCGCCGCCGCCAGCCCGTCGCGCAGCACCGCCGCCCCCAGGCCGTTCACCCGGGGCTTGTACTCCGCGCACAGGGAGAGGGAGTCCTCGCGCACCGCGCGGACCCGAGCGTAGACCTCCAGCGCGCGTTGCTGCTCTCGCGTCTGGCCCATCATCGTCCACCTCGCGCGCCCGGAACGCTCCAGGCCAGCAGCCGACATCGGCCGCGCCCCACGGTGGCCTTGCCGCCTAGCTGGAGCACCGTGCCCTCGCCTCCTAGCGCCTCATCCAGCACTTCCTCCGCCGTGAGCTTCCGTGATGACTTGTTGAAGGAGCCCGTGGCGCCCAGCACGCCCACCAGCAACGTCTCCGCGGGCAGGCTCTCTTCCGTCCAGAGCTGCCCGCTGGCGGCGGTGCCCTTGTCCGAGTCGATGCTCACGCGCGTGTCCACCTGCGTGGCCGTCTCCCAGAGGAACGACATCGTCTCGTCGTCCACCAGCACCAGCCGCTCCGTCAGGAACTCGCGCTCCGTCTCCGGCAGCAACCCGGCCAGCCCCTGAGCCCAGGCGCCCAGGGCCGTATCGGCCTCCTGCTCGACCTTCAAATCCAGGTCCTCCAGGTACACGAAGGGCGCCGGGCTCTTCGCCCCGTACACGACGGCGCTCTCCTTGACGGACGTCACGCGCGCGCCGCGCCCGGCCAGGGGCGCCACCATCGGCCAGGAGCGGGCCTGCGCACCCAGGTCACGCCGCGCCAGCGTGAGCAACAAGGGCGATGTCACCAGCGCGAAGGTGCCCACGAAGCTGCGCACCGGAAGGGCGAGCAGCCGCGCGTCCCCCACCACCAGCGCACCCGCGTAATCCCCAGGCTCGTCTCCCGCGACGCCCGGCTTCTTCCGCCTGGGGCCGAAGACAGCGGCGTGCTGCTCGCATGCGGCGCCCGTCTCCTCGCGAGGCCGCCGCAGCTCGCGCAGGACGCCCTTGAGCGACGAGCCCGGGACGAAGGGGATGCCCGTGGCCTTCTGCCGTGCCAGGGGCAAGTCGATGACACCCACGCTCTGCCCGGTGCCCACGTGCAGCGGCGACAGTGCGTGAAGAAGATAGGGTCGGCTCTCCATGCTCAGGCTCCTTGTCCATGACGGGGCGGTTGCCACACGCCGGGCAGCACCTGCCCCAGCGCCTCCGCGTGGCCGCCGCCCCAGGAGGCCAGCCACAGCGCGCGCAGCTCGTCGGCGGTGAAGTCCCCACCGCCGTGCTTCTCGAAGAAGTAGACGGCGCCCGCGGGCACCCACCGCCGCGTGTCCCGAGGCCGCCGCCGCACCATGTCCCAGCCCGACACCTCCAGCGGCCGGGGCACCAGCGCGGCGCGCAGCACCACCGGCACCTCGAGGCACGGCAGCCGGCCCACGTAGCGCGGAGGCGCCCCCTCCACGCGCTCGAAGCCATCCGGCAACCAGCCACGCTGGAACTCCGCGGGCGTGGCCAGCACCAGCCGCAGGCCGCGCGTCGCCTGGGCCAGTGCGTCCGGCATGGCGAAGAGGTCCGCGTCCAACCCCTCCACGTCCGACAGACGGCGCCGGCCGCCCAGCCCCAACGGGCCCCGAGGCAACCCGCTCGCCGGGTCCGGCCACGCGCAGGACACACCGAGCGCCCACTCCTCCACCGTGAGGCGCCCCTCCTGCCGCGACCGGACGCGCAGCCACTCCACGACCTCCCGGGAGTGGAGCATCGAGTCCTGTGAGGCCTGCGTCTCCACGTCGATGGCCAGGTGGATGTCCGTGCGCGGAGGCGGCGCTTCCCGCTCTGGCGCGAGCGCGTCCGGCGCGCCGCTCAACCACGCCACCATCCTGGACTCGGGCCAGAACAGCGGAGGAGCCAGGGGCTTGCCGCTCACGCTCCGGCGGGGATGCCACAGCGCCTCGCGGGCCGCATCCTCATCCGGCCCCAGCGTCGCGGCGCCTCCGGGGTGGGGCTCCAGGCGAACCAGCCGCTCCGCGCCCTCTTCGTCGAGGACACGCACCGCGTCGGCGGGGGCGGGCCACATGCGGTGCGCCCGTGTGAAAGACGTCTCCCCCAGCATACGGCGCAACGCGATGAAGCGCTGGAGCGCCACCTGCACCGAGCGGCGCTCCCACGTCTCCGGCGACAAGGCGAGCCCCGTGGCCGCCATGACGTCATGGCCCCAGGCGGCGCGCAGGGCGCCTCTCACGGTGGTGGGTAGGGGCCACGGTAGGGAGTACCCACGCCCCACCTCCGAGGTGTACCAGCCCCGGCCATCCTTGGCCGACAGGCCGTCGCGCGGCAGCAGCGCGAAGCACGCGTCACTCATCACACGCCTCCCTTTTCCTTGGCTGAAGCGAGCCCGCGCCCGGCGCGAGCGAAGGTGTCAGCGACCAACAGCCGCGACGCCCAGCGCTCCAGGGCCACCTGGGGCGCCGTGGCCGAGGTCAGCTCGAGCCCTACCTCCGCCGGGGTGAGCGGCGTGGGCGCGCGGCCTGCCTCCGCCCGGGCGAGGATGCGCCCCGCCTCGTCCCGCAGCAGGTCGGCCAGCGCGGGCGCGGCGGCAGCGCCCGCAGGGAAGCTGCGCGCGAGGGCCGCCACCTCGTGAACCTTGCCCAGCGGGAGCGGCGACGTGTCCCGCGTGAGCAGCGACATGTCCGTCTCCAGTTGCTCCACGGGGTTGTCGCGCCAGCGCGCCGTCCACAGCCGCTCCCTGCCGGCGTGCTTCGCCACGAGGATGGCCAACGCGTCCCGGCCCGCCTTCTTCGCCTCGACCTCCGCGCGGCGCCCCAGGGCCAGCAGCTCGCCCAGGCTCTCCAGGACGTGGCCAACGCCCAGCCCCACCGAGAGCGTGGGCACGTCCGCGCCCGTATCCGCGAGCGCCTCCACCAGCCTGGCGCGGAAAGCGACGGCCAGCGCCCGGGCGCACACGGGCGCCTCCATGGGCGTGACGAAGGCGAGCACGTCGTCCCCGCCCGCGTAGACGAGCACGCCCCGGTGTTCCACCTCGACGATGCGCTTCGCCACCTGGGTGAAGCCCGCGAGCGCCTGAGAAACGCGCTGGTGCGCTCGTTCTCCGTCGGGCCGCTTCGCGAGCTGCTCCAGCGCGCGGCCCATCCGGTCTCCGTCCGCCACCAGGCAGGCCACATAGGGAAAGGGCTCCGTGCCCATGGCCTGACGCAGCGGCTCCACGAAGTCGCGCCCGAAGCGGGCGGCGGCCTGACGGGCCTCGGGGATGGCGTACTCCTCGAAGTACGGCTGCCAGCGCTCGGGGAGCAGTAACTGGCCGTCGTAGGGGAACGCCTCCACCCAGGGCCGCGACCTCGTGCTCACGGACTGGAAGGAGCGAGCCTCGCACTGCGCCTTGAGTCCGCCGAGGAGGTCCGGGTGCCGCTCGCTGGCAGCCTGCAGCCACGCCGCCAGCCCGATGGATGGCACCGGGACGAACTGGCCGGGCCTGTCCCCAGCGCGCTTGAGCAGGCCGAGCACATCCAGCTCCTCGCGCAGGCCGATGCGGAGGTGGCGCCAGAGGTGGCCCTGCTCCCGGTCGCGGCGAAGCACGGATGGACGCGCGCCGTCGAGGCTCGACTTGTGCGTGCCCTCCGGGGGGGACTGCCGCCATGGCGTGAACTCGCGCAGGCCGCGGCGGGCCTCCAGGCTGTGCTCGGCCTCGCGCAAGGCCGTGGCGTAGCCCTCGGGACGGTCCTGGATGGGGGCCCACGCGGCATGGAACTCCAGGAAGGAGTCGAGCTGCTCCTCGGCCAGCGCCTCCACGCCTGGGATGAGGATGGCCCCACACTTCGCGGAGACGCGCCGCCACTCCGCCCGCAGCAGCGCCTTCGCCGCGCCCCTGGCGCGCCGGGCCACCTGCTCCGGCGCGTCCTCCACCCACGCGACGACCTTGTTCGCCACCCCGGTGCTCGCATCACTCACCTGGTCTGGGTGAGGGAAGATGAGCGTGGCCCCGGACTCCGTGAGGGCGCGCGCCATGGACCGGGCGAGCTTCGAGAGAAGCTGGCTGCCGTACCAGAGGTCCCGCGTGCGGCGGGCCTGCGCGATGTAGCCCTGCACCGGGCCCACCTTGAGAACGATGACGTGTTTCATGGGCTCACGCCTCCTGGGCCCTGCGGGTTTCCTTCAGCCACATGAAGAAGGCGTCACGGAGGTTGTCCGCGCGCTGGAGTGACTTGAAGAGGGGCTGGTCATCGCTGGCGCGAAACGCGCGCTCGAAGGGCACGCGCGTGTGCGGGACAGACGCCTTGAACTGCTTCATGACAACCTGACCGCCGCTGGGCGTTCCCCGCTCCAGCCACAGCGCGATGGGCTCGAAGCGCCCATCCGCGAGCGGCATGGCCTTGACGATGAGCGGCGACGCGAGCCGGTCCATCGTCTCCCACCGGTTGCCCACCTTTCGCTCCCACTGGAGCTGGACGTCCTCGGGCTCCCTCGGGGAGTAATCGCCCCCCTCGCGCCGCTTCGGCTGGAAATGAAAGACAATAGGGAGGCCAAACCCAGAACGCGGCCAGGCCGGGGGCGCCGAGTGCTGCCGCCGTGGCGCGTGGACTTCTGGATAGGCATTGCCTGTCCGCTGGCCCTGACGGGATGCCCGCGCGAAGCGGCGAATCTTGTCGGCCTCGGGCCAGTTGGAACGGCCCGCACGCCCTCCCTCGCCAGGATTTCTCGCCACCCCCACCTGCTCGGCATTTCCAGAGGACGCTGGCTGCGTGCCCTGACGAAAGTCGCGCAGCCATCCGAGCGCGGTCAGCCAGGCCTTCTCGCCGTCGTGCCGTGCCGCGCCCGAATCTCCCCGGAAGAGCTGCGCCCCCCTGAGCAAGGGCATGTCACATGCGTGCTCCGCCAGCTCGGGGGAGAAGAGCGGAACGCCCTCGAAGAGTCGCCGCAGCGAGGCCCGGTCCGCCGAGGCCGGGAGCCATTGGTGGATGTCCGGCGACAAGCGCTCCAGACACACCGAGCCACAGCCGCGCCGTCCGCGTGAGCCATAACCGCCGAACAGAATCCAGGCTCGCACCGCGTTGCGAACCTGAGCCAGGGCCTCCCCCTCTGGGGCCAGGACTTCCAGCGTGAAGCGGAGCCCTGGCTTCCAGCGAGGCACGTCTTCTTCGTGCTTCCCGTTGCGAGCAGGCCACAGCGCATAGGCGGGCGGGGCGCCGAGGTCGATCTTCCCCCTGTCCTCTCCAGCGGGATGGACCTCCGTCACCCGGATTTCCACCTGCGAGCGCCTGGCATGCGCGTCGTCGTCCGACGTCTTCCCCGCCCGTCCCATTCCCCCCCAGAGCCGACGCTCCAGGCGCGCCAGTTCCTCCGCACCCGCGGAGCCCCGCGCGACATAGGCATGGCCATAGAGCGCGCGCCACCAGAAGCGCAGCTGCCCGCGCAGGGAGGGGACCCGGATGATGTCCACGGTGGGGAGCTCGAGGCTTCGCGCCACGGGCCCGCCGCCCAGGATGGGCGTGACGGTCTTCAGGGCCAACGTGAAGGACTCCAGCCGCGGCGCCGAGGCGGAGCGGCGGCGCAGCCAACTGGCTTCGAAGGAAGGGGGTTCAGGCAGGTCCAACGGGGACATGGCGCTCCCTTGTCAGGAGGTCGTGCAACAGCGTGAACGAGATGTGTGAGCACGCCCGGTGAGCACCAGCCCCCCACCGGGCCTTCCGGGAGCGCCGTTACCGCGCGCCGGGCTGCCGCGTGGCGAGCAACTCCGGGTGCCGTTCGAAGAGGCGCTCGAACAGCAGCCGAACGCGCTCCTGCGTCTCCTCGCGGGGAGACGCTTCCCAATCCCGGAGCGCCAGGAGCAGGTCCTCCACCCAGGCGCGGTGGTTGTCCATGCGAACCAGCCGGTGCCGGAAGTAGAGCGCCAGCATCACCTCCTCGCGCGAGTCCTCCAGTGACAGCCGGACGCGCTGCTGGAAGTAGCTCTCATGCGGATCACGGAAAGCCGGGAGCCCCACCAGCTCCACCGTCACCCGCTCCAGCTCGTCCCGCACCTCCGCGTCCGGAGCGCGCGACGCGAGCACCGAGAACCGGCACGCATGGAAGAGCCAGATGAGGTAGCGGCGCAACCTCCGCTCGGCGAGCTCCCGCACGGGGCGCTCGGGCTCGAAGACCCGCAGAATCTCCAGCGAGTTCCAGACGATGGACTCGAGCGTCTTCACCTGCCCCACGTCCTTCACGGTGCCGCCCTGCTTGGCCTTGCGCCAGGCCAGCGCCACTTCGACCCCCACGGCGTCCGCGTCGTAGTCCGCGGCCTCCAGGACGAAGCCGGTCCTGCCGATACCCCGGTAGTTGTACGAGCTCAGCCCTCCCTGGCGGACGTGGAAGGCCTCATGGATGAGGAACAGCCGCAGGCACTCCTTCCAGTCCTCCTGCGACTGGAGCCGTTCACGCAGCGCCCCCAATCCCAGCAACAGCTCCCAGTCGAGCTTCCACTTCCCCGCCCCATGCCGAAAGAGCGGCGTGGGCTCGAAGGCGGGGTCGTCCTCGATTTCACTGCGCAGGTAGGCCTGCCCGTCGATGTGCTCGACCAAGGGCCGCTGCTCGGGCTCCTTGAGCCAGGCAACCAACTCTTGATGGACCCGCTGCACCTCCCGAAGCACCCGCGTGGCGTTGAGCTTGTCGTCCGCGGAGGGGACCCGTCGCACTACGGCGCGACGGGCACGGATGACGTGGACCCGGTCGTAGACCTGTCGGTCCGCGTTGAAGTGGAGAAGCGTCAGGGGATGCTGCGTGGTCGGGTTGACGACCGTGCCCAGCGCCGCGGCGAAGCTGACGGGCGCGTCGATGGCCAGGACCACTGACTCGGCCCCCTCCAGCCGCTCATGCAGCTTGTCGAGCACTTCCCGGAACTGCACCACCGCGCGCGCCACCTGTCCCGGATTCTGGACCACCGAGGGAGACGGCCCCGCCACGGGGCGGAGGCAGACCGTCGTCAGGATGGAAGCGTCGGGCAGCCACGCCGCGACCTTCGAACGGACATTGTCCCGAATGGCGCGCGTCACCTCGACGACGAGCAGGACATGGCCCCTTCCGCCCTGGCGACTGGAAGGCAGCCCTTCCACCTGGAAGAAGTCCTCCACCGCTGGCGTGGCCATCCGGTCATACCCCAGCGACCAGGAACCATCCGGCGCCTGCTGATAGACGCAGACAGGCCGTCGCGGCAGCCGCGACGCCAGCTCGAGCATCAGCGCCAGGGGTGCGCAGCCGAAGAGATGAACGGGAAGGTGGTCGATATGCAGCTCCGCCTCCCGCTTCAGCAGCGCCGCCGCGAAGCGCTCGTGCTCGCTGAAGGCCTCGCTCCAGTCTTGCTCCGGGAGGTTCCGTGCGACCCGGGCCGGGTCATGCGGGTGCAGGACGATGGAGACCACATCACGGTCTCCCTCCAAGCCGTACCGAATCAGGGTGTCCCGCGCAGCGGCCTCGACGACGGGCCGGTCCTGCTCATAGCGCACGATGAGCGCGCGGGTCCTCGGGGTGATGGGGATGTCCTCGCTTCGCATGTCCTCTCCTGAAAGGGGCCTCAAGAGAAAGGACGCGAGAACGATGCAATCCCCATCGCAGTGCCATTCACTTTTCAGCTCCCTCCGCGGCTGGCCTCAGCGGTACCGGTATTCCTCGCCGAAGAGCTTCCGGAGCCGGAGGTGGGCTTGCTCCAGGCGTGCGTCACGCTCACTCAGCGCAAGCTGCACCTCCCTGGCCGCTCCCTGGAGCATGTTGTGCGCGGCCTGTCGTTCCCCTGGGGTCATCCGTGCGTCTACGTCCGCTCCCAGACCGGCGGGGTCTCGAACCGTCTTGTCCACCCGGCTCTCCAGGAAGCCGAAGAGCGTCTGGAGTCCCTCCAGGTATCCGGCGGGTGCCTGGGAGAACGCCTCGTAGCTCATCACCTCCAGGTGGAACGACCCCAGAGGACTGGAGACCTGCTTGCGATTCCAGTGCTTCACGGCCTTGATGAGTGGCTTGAGCTTCTTGCCTGCCCGCTCATTCGCCGCGGTGCTCAGTTCCTTGTGAATCCGCGGGTTGGTACGAACCCACCGCCCCGTGTTCCGCTCAGGGATGAGGAAGATGTCCTGAGAGGGATGCTGGTACGCGGGCACCACATCGAACTCGATGCCTGACGTGGAGAACTCCAGGTGCACCGAGTGCTGCTGGAGGATGGGCAGCTCCTTGTTCGGCCAGGCCGCATGGAGCGCCTGACGAACCCGCTTGAGCGCCGCATCCGGCGTCTCCGGCGGCGTGGACGCCACCCGGCCCACCACCGTGAAGATGTCGATGTCATGCAGCGGCCGGATGGCGGTGCTTCGACTGTATGAGCCGGATAGAAAGGACATCTCGCAACCGCTCAGCCTCCGGCTCAGCTCCTCGCGGACCCGCGTGTGCTGCCCGCTGACCTCGTCCCGCTGTCCCTCCGTCAGCTCCAACGAACTGATGAACCGCTCCAGTGCCTCACCCACGCTCATCATGATGGCGCCTCCTGTTCCGTCTCCCCAGAGGACGCTCCCGGCGCGAGAAAGGCATCGCGGCCGTCACACTTTCAGGAGGAACGACGCGGCTCAGCCCACGCCGGAGGTCAGCGCGAGCACGTCTGACAAGGGGGGACGCCGTCCCGCCACCTTATCGAGCATCTGCGCGACCATCGCGCGGGTAGGCTCGGATGCCACACCTTCGAGCCACCGCATGGGAGGCGGCTCCATCACGTGCTGGAACATCAGCTCGTGCTCGGCCTCGCCGGAGAATGGCAGCCTGCCCGCCAGCATCTGGAACCAGAGGACCCCCAGGGCATAGACATCCACCTCCGGCCCCACCCGCTTGGCGCTCACCCACTGCTCCGGCGCCATGTAGTGCCGGCTTCCCAGCAAGGCTTCTTCCGCGGTCGACAGCGGCAAGCCGGAGGCCGTCTCCGCCGGTTCCGCCACCCGCTTGGCGAGCCCGAGGTCCGACAGCCGGACGTCCATCGAACCCGGTGTGTCACAGGCCAGCAGCACGTTGGCCGGCTTCAGGTCTCGATGAACCCATCCTCTTGCATGAAGCAGGGACAATACCTCCGCAAGCTGGTGGACGATGCGTGTGCAGTCAGGAGGCGCGAAACGGCCGCCCGCATCGGCGAGCCCCTGGTCCAGGTCCCTCGGTAGCCACTCCAGGGCGAGATAGGGGTGCTTCTCCTCGATGAGACCGAACGCCAGCGCCCGCACCAGATGCACGTGCCTCAAGGCCAGCAGCGACTGGGCCTCCTGGAGGAAACGAGCCACCATCTCCGCATGAACGCCCCATCGGGCCGCGAGCACCTTGATGGCGACGGGCCCCCCACTCGCATCGCGGCCTTCATAGACATCGCTCATCGCGCCCACCGCGACCCGGCGTCCGATGCGGTACTCCCCAGCCTGGGTCCCTTGAGGCAACATGCCGGTCGTGCCTCAGCCAGAATGGGAGGCGGGCTTGAGCGCACGCAGCCGCGTCACCCAGTCCAAGGCTTCCCGCAGCTGGCTGGCGCATGACGGGTACTCCGCGATGAAGGCGTCCACATCCAGAGACGCTCCCGCGTCCCTTCTGCGAAAATACGCCGCCAACGCGGCGCTTGCATCGGCGTCCTCCTGGCTGGGACGCTCCTCTCCCTGCATCTGCCGCCGCAGCGTGCTCATGCCCCGTTGCAGCAGCGATGACACGGCGGCATGCGACTTCCCCATCCGCCGCGCGGCCTCTTCAACGGTGAGTTCCTCCAACCAACAGAGCGAGAAAGCCTCCCGCTGCTCTGATGTCAGGAGCGCGAACTTCGACAACAGTCGTCGCCAATCCTCGTACTGGGCAGTGACCTGGCTCGGTGTCCGCTCCTGAGAGGGAACGGCCTCAGACTCCTCTCCCGCGGCTATCATGCCCCCGGGGACGTACTTCGACTCTCTCGCATCCTCGCGGACGACGTCCATGGACTGCGTGAAGACGACCTGCTTGAGCCAGGCGAACCATTCCCCCTCGGTCTGGCCGCGGAAGGACGCCAGCTTCTCGAAGGCACGCAGCGCGGATTGCTGGAAGATGTCCGATGGACGCAGGGCCCCCTGGAGCCCCAGCGCGGGGCTCTTGGACGCATGCCATTCCAACGCCTTCCAGCTCCGGCGAAACAGTGCATCCATCGCGGCGAGCTCGCCGTTTCGTGCCCGCTGGAGCAGTTCCTCGAACGATGCTTCATCATCACTGGTTCGAGACGTCATCGCGGTCCCCCTCTCTCTCTCTATGGGTTGTTGTCGCCACAGGACAGCGCACGAAAGCGCACGTCCTCCGGGTCCTGTGCCAGGAAGCGCTTCACCAGCGTACACCGCTCCTGACGAAGCGCCTCGCCCTCATCCACCTGCCCCGTGGCACGCGCCACGTCCTCGCCCCCCTGGAGTGCGCTCGCGTGCATGAGAGCGAAGCGCTTGTTCGAGGGTTCACCCTTGAGAAGCTCCTCCCCCAGTCGCCGCGCCTCGGAATGGCTCGCAGCCGCCTCCTGGATGCGGCCCAACACCAGATGAAGGCGCCCCTCCGCGACCAGGGTCCGCCCCAGTGGCCAGCGATAGAACTGTTCGCCGCCCTGCGCCGCGTCCGCGCGCCGCGCTAGCTGGAGCGCGCGAGCCAGAAACGCCTCGGCGGCCTGAAGCGCGCCCTCCTGGATGGCCACCTCTGCGCGCTGCGCGAAGGTCACCGCGAGCAGCGCCTCGTTGTACGCCTCGGGATTTCGGGAATGCAGCTCGATGGCCCGGTCCAACAGCACCGCGGCATCACGGATTCGCCCCTCTTCCCACTTGAGCTCCGCGAGTTCCGCCAGGCTCACCGCGAGGCTCCGCCGGGTATCCTCCGCTGACACTCCCACCTGGGGCTGCCCCTCCATGTGCCGTAGGGACGCCAGCAGGTGCTCACCCGCCAGCTCCCACCTTCCACGCGCCATGGCGACCTTGCCCAATTTGGAGTCGTTGAGCGCGAGCTGCCATTGAAAGTCTTTGTCGATGAGCCCCGCCTCAATCATGCGCCGGGCCTTGAACAGCCACTGCTCGGCCATGGCAAGGGAGCCAGCATAGTAGGCGACATCCCCCAACCGGTGCATGACGCGAATGGTGGCCAAGCGTACCGGATGCTGCGCGTGCTCGTCTGTCGACAGCCCCGTCAGGGACGAAGCCAGCTTCGTGAGCATGCCGAGACGAAGGTCCAGAGTGTGCGCGAGCCGACTCAGGTGCCAGTCCGCGTCCTCAGAAATGCCGTCCGCCACCTGGACGAGGTGCCGAAGATTCTCTTGAGCGTGTTGCCGCTCTCGCGCGGCCTGGACCGCATAGAAGAAAATCGCCAAGACCGCGAGCGCCGCCCCCGCCAGGAGGGACCACTTGATTCGGACGCGATGACGGGAGAGGCGTTCCGCAGCCAAGAGGAAATCCCTCGCGCGAGGGCTGAGGGTGGGCGCATCCCAGCGACCCGGGGTGTCGAACCCTTTCTTGTAGTGCTCCAGCAGTGTCCCGGTGGGGAGCCCCTCCTGGGGCCGGTGCGCCTGTTCCCAGGCATTCGCCACGCCCTCCAGGTCCGCCTGTCGCTCCAGCAGGACGCGCTCCTCCTCCAGCCAGGTGGCGAGCGATGGAACCCTGTGCAGCAAGGTTTCATGCACCAGTTCCACGCGCTGGAGAGACGGGATTGCGTCCCCCGAGAGCACGATGAGCCGAAGTCCCGGGTGCTCCAGGACGGACCGCCCTGGCGGGATACCAGACAGACGATGCAGCACCTCTTCGGCCAGCGCATCGTTTCCCGCCGCCGCGAGCACATCCCTCCGCGAGCGAGGACGGCGGGTGTCCGCCGTGCCGCGTCCCACCCGCACCAGCTCCAGGAGGAGCCACTTCGCCCGCTGCTTGCCCTTCACGCCCAGGCTCTCCAGGAGCGCCTCCGCCTGGATGGCCAGCGCCCCTCCGACGCCCCCCAGGCGCTCGTAGTGCTCATGCGTCAGCGGAGCCCCTCCACTGAGCATCCACATGCTCTGCAAGGTATGCCCCAGCAACGGGAGGCGGCCGCCCGCGCTCCGGACATCCCGCACCATCCGCTCAGCGAGCCCCTCGCTGAGCCGAAGTCTCGCGCGGCTCGCCATCCCTTGGACCACCTCTCCCAGGGCCTCGTCGCCCATGGGCAGCAGCGGGAAGCGCGCCGCGGCATGGAGGTGGTGCGGCAGCGAGGGCATCTGCTCGAGCCGGTGGATGAAGTCGCTGCGGAGGCTCGTGAAGAGTCGCAGCGGTGTCTCGGGCGCGGCCAGCGCGGTCGAAAGCAAGGCATCCACCGTCATCAGGTCAGCGCTTCCCAGCGTGAACAGCTCCTCCATCGGCTCCAAGACCAGGAGGAGGCGGCAATCCCTGGGCGTATGCGCCATGACGAAATCATGGAGCGAGACAGGGCCTCTCCGAAGGACTGCCTCGATGTCGTCACACGTCCCCACGACGCCAACGGCCGCATATGCCGTGACGAGCGCATCCGCGAGCTGACGAAGCGGCGTGTCCGATGGCCGCACGGGAGCGATGAGCCAGCGAGGCTCCACTTCAGAGGACAGCTCCTTCAGTCTCGGCAGCAGCGCGGCCTGGATGAGGGAAGACTTCCCCACGCCGCTGGGCCCCTCCAGCTGTACCCAGCGCCGGGTTCCCAGACGCGCCTCCTCCAGCCGGTCGAGCAGCGCCCGGGTCTCCTCCTGCCGGCCGAAGAAGAGCTCCGCGTGCGCCTCCGTGAAGGGCGCGAGGCCAGGGACTGGACAGAGGTCCGACTCCCGCGTCCAGGCGCGCTCGAACATGGCCTGGCAACGCGCCATGTCCGGGCGCGCCGAGGGCTGCTTCTCCAACATGTCCGCGATGAGCGTGGCGAGCGCTGTCGGCACGGCCGGAACGAGCTGCTTCAGGGACGGAGGCTCCTCATGCTGATGCGCGGAGATGACCAGCACCGGCTCCTCCGCGTCGAAAGGAGGCCGCCCCGCGAGCAACTCGAAGAGGATGACGCCCAGCGCGTAGACATCCGCAGCCCCATCCACCTTCGCGGCGCTCCGGCACTGCTCCGGCGCCATGTATCGGAACGTCCCGATGAACGTGGCTTCATGCGTATGGACCTGCGTGGCCAACAGGTCCGCCTGCCCATCTGGGACCTTGGCGATGCCGAAGTCCAGCAGCTTGACGCGATGGCCAAACGCCAGACTCGGGTCCGGGCACAGGAAGATGTTCTCTGGCTTCAAATCCCGGTGGACGATTCCCTGGGCATGAACATCCACCATGGTGGTGGCGATCTGCGCACAGATGGCCAGGGCGGATGACAGAGGGATGCTCGACTGCTCTTGCATCCACTGCCTGAGCGACTGCCCCTGCAAGTGCTCCATGGCCAGGTACGCAGTACCTTCGACGCGGTCGTAGTGAAGGATGCGGACGACGCCCGGATGCTCGAGCCGCGCGAGCGCCCGTGCTTCTTGGAGGAAACGCGCGACGCGCTGCGGATCCGCCGCTGCGGAGGAGGACAGCACCTTCAAGGCCACCTGATTGCCCACGCTCTCGTGGACCGCCGCGAAGACTTGCCCCATTCCACCGCTGCCGAGCAGATGCAGCAGCCGATAGGGCCCCACCTGTGTTTGCGTTGAATGCGTCAAGGCCATGAGAGCCTGCGCCTCATGGGCATTTCCAGTCCAGCCCTTGACTCCTCTGGATTGACGCCGAAACCAGAACCCGGGCCGGTGTCTTCCGCGCCCCGGTCGAATTCCCGGAGACGCCCTCGTCAGCCCCGACCTGTAGGCTCTCCACACTTCATGACGCCGTCCTCGACCTCGTCCTACGCGAGCAGATGCAAGACCATCCCGAGCAACTCCTGTTGCTCCTCTCTTCAGGGAAGAGCAACGCGAGCCAATTCGAGTTCGTGAGCAACTCCGGCTCCTGCCAACCTTCGCCGCAGCCTGCGCGCCCCCCGCGAAAGCACTGACTCCCGCCCGCTACTCCTTCACCGCCCCCGCGGTGAGCCCGGAGACAATCCGCCGCTGGAACAGCACCGTGAGCGCCACCAGGGGCAGCGTGGCCACGACGGAGGCCGCGGCAATCTCGCCCCAGGGCTCGCGGTGCTCGCTGGCGAACAGGCTGATGGCCACCGGCACCGTGCGCTTCTCCGGCGTGGAGAGGAATGTCAACGCGTAGAGGAACTCGTTCCACGCGAAGATGAAGACGAGGATCGCCGTCGTCGCCAGCCCGGGCGCGGCCAGGGGCAACAGCACCCGCCAGAAGGCCTGGAACGGCGTGCAGCCGTCCACGCGCGCGGCGCGGTAGAGCTCGTCGGGCAGTTGCCGGAAGAACGACGTCAGCACCCACAGCGTCAGGGGCAGGGCGAACGTCGCATACGGCAGCGCCAGCCCCACCAGGCTGTCGCGCAGGCCCACCGCGCGCAGAATCAAATACAGCGGGCTCACCGTGGCGATGGGCGGGAACATGCTCACCGCCAGCGCCGCGCTCAGCAGCAGGCCCCGGCCCCGGAACTCCAGCTTCGCCAGGGCGAAGGCCGCCGCGGCGCCCACCGTGAGGCAGAAGCCCGTCGTCAACGTCGCCACCCACAGCGAGTTCAGCACCACGCGCAGGAAGGGCCGGCCCCACAGCACGCTCGCGTAGCTCTCCAGCGTCAGGTGCGAGGGCCAGGGCCGTGTCAGCTCGCCATCCGGCCAGAGGCTCGTCAGCACCTGCCAGCAGAAGGGTCCCAGGAAGAAGGTCAGGAACGCCACCACCGCCAGCGCGGTGCCCAGGCCGGGCCGGTGCCTCATCGCGCCGTCTCCTCGCGCCCCAGCAGGCGCAGCCACACCGCCGCCAGCACCACCACGCACAGGAAGGTCGCCACCGACAGCGTGCTCCCGTACCCGAAGTCCCCCGAGCGCATCAGCGTCTTGTACGCGTAGATGCTCAGCGTCTCCGTCGTGTTCGCGGGCCCGCCCTCCGTCAGCACGTAGATGGCGTCGAACACCCGGAATGCATCCAGCGAGCGGAACAGCAACGCCAGCAGCAGCGCCGGCTTGAGCAGCGGCAGGGTGAGCGACACGAACGTCCGCCACGGCGACGCCCCGTCCACGCGCGCCGCCTTGTACAGGTCCTCGGAGATGCCTTGCAGCCCCGCGAGCACCAGCAGCGCCACGAAGGGCGTCGTCTTCCACACGTCCACCAGGATGGCCGCGTGCAGCGCGTACCCCGGCGCGCCCAGCCAGTTGATGTCCTGCCCTGGCAGCATCCGGTTGATGACGCCGTACTCCGGGTTGAACATCCACGCCCACAGCCGCGCGCTCACCACGGTGGGAATCGCCCAGGGCACCAGCACGGACGCGCGCAGCAGGCCCCGGCCGGGAGACGCCTTCTGCAGCAGCAGCGCCAGCGGCACCGCGAGCAGCAGCTCCACCGTCACCGCCACCGCCGTGAAGTACGCCGTGTTCCCCAGCGCCGCCCAGAAGCGCGAGTCCCCCAGCAGGTACGCGTAGTTCTCCAGCCCCGTGAAGCGCCGCTCGCCGAAGACGAGGATGAAGCGGTGCAGGCTCAGCCACACCGCAGCCAGGATGGGGTACAGCGCCACGCCGCCCAGCACCAGCACCGCCGGCGCCACCAGCAGGTACGCCTGCCGCCGCTCCCGCTCCAGCGAGCCCCGTGGACTCACGGCCCCTCCCCCATCAGGTGGTCCACCTGCCGCTGCGCGCGCTTCAGCGCGGCCTCGGGCGTGCGCAGGCCGGCCACGGCGGCGGAGAACTCGCTCTGGAGCACATCCGAAATCAGGTTGTAGTACGGCGTCACCGGCCGCGGCTTCGCGCGCTCCACCATGGGCAGCAGGCTCGCGATGAACGGCGCCTCGGCGCGCAGACGCGGGTCCTCGTACACCGCGGGCCGCGGCGGGTTGCGCGCGTAGCTCAGCGCCAGCACCCGGTTCGCCTCCGGCGACGTGAGGTGCGCAATCAGCCGCGCCGCCAACTTCCGCCGCGCCGGTGACACGTGCGCGTTCACCGCGAGCTGCCATCCCCCCAGCGCGCCGGAGCCCGGCTCGCCGCTCACCGTCGGCAACGGCGCGATGCCCACCTTGCCGCGAATGGGCGAGTCGGGCTTCTGCGCCTCGCCCCACGCATACGGCCAGTTGCGCATGAACACCGCGCGCCCCTCCTGGAACACGCGCCGCGACTCCTCTTCCGAGAAGGCCGTCACCGTCGCGGGCGACACGCCGCGCTCCACCAGCCCCCGCAGGTACGCGAGCGCCTCGCGCGCGGGCGCGTCGTCCAGCAGCACCCGCCCGTCGTCCGACAGCGCCCGGCCGCCGTGCCCCCACAGCGCCTCGTACACGTTGCAGGAGAGGCCCTCGTACTGCCGCCCCTGCCACACGTAGCCTTGCAGCCCCGGCGTCGTCGCCATCGCCTCGCGCGCGAAGCGCTCCAGCTCCGCGTAGGTGCGCGGCGCGCGCGGCACCAGGTCCGTGCGGTAGTAGAGCAGGCCCACGTCCAGGTACCACGGCACCGCGTAGGTGCGGCCCTCCACCACCACCGCCTCCACGGGGCCGGGGAAGAAGTCCTCGCGCAGGCGCTCGGGCGGGAAGTCCCCGGACAGGTCGGCAATCCAGCCGGCGCGGGCGAACTCCGGCACCCAGACGACGTCCACCACCAGCACGTCGAAGTCCCGCGCGCCGCCCTCCAGCGACGTGAGGAAGAACTGGTGCGCCAGGTCCGAGGCGTTGGGCAGCGCCTCGGTGACCAGCTCCACGCCGGGGTTCTCCCGCTCGAAGCGCGCCAGCAGCTCACGGAACGGCTCCGGCGGGCCCCACAGCGGCTGGTACTTGAAGACGAGCCGCGTGCGGCCCGCGGCCTCGCCCGCCGCCTCCTCGCGCCGGCAGCCCCCCACGCCCACCAGCACGGCGAGGCCCAGCGCGAACACGATGGAGCAAGGGCGTCCCATGCGCACGCCATGACTTCAGCCACTTCCTCCCGCGTCAAGCCCGCGAATCCACGTGGGTCCGCGCGTCAACACCCCGGAAGTCCCGCGCTCCTGAATAAAAACAAACGACCCAGATATCCAAGACTCACCAGCAAAGCCAATCATGGCTCATGAGCCCGTGACAACCGAGGGGGAGCCACGATTCGCTTGGGCGTCACATGAGCGGTATTCTCACGCAGACGAGGACAACTCGGAGGGGGAGAGATGAAACAGCAGCCTCGGGAGTGGAAGTGCGGCGCCCATCGGGCGCGCTTCGAGGAACCGGACACGCTGGTCGCCGTCTTCACCGGCCCCATCGACCTGGACGAAGTGAAACAAACGGTCGCCCTCTATGAGGAGACGGCCACCCAGCACGGCCCGTACTACCTCATCGCGGACATCGGCCGCTCATCGCTCGAAGCCTCCGGGCGGCGGTACATGTCCGAGAAGGCCCGCTCCGACTGGTTCCACGCCATCCTCTACGTCGGCGCGGACATCGTCATGCAGACCTTCGTCAAGGCCATCGCCCTGGCGCTGCTCTTCACCGGCAGGTCGACCTTCGAGACGGTGTTCGTCAAGACACAGGAGGAGGCCCACGCCTGGGTGGCCCAGCACCGGCTCCGCGCCAAGAGCAAGGCGGGCTAGCGGGTCGAGAAATCCAAGCCCAATTGGATAGGCATGTATCTCACACTATTCCCCTTTTAGGCGCTATGCTCACTGGGGATTCTGGAGGGAGTGACATGCAGCAACTGGAATGGAAAATCGGCACGCACACGATTCGCTACGAGGCGCCGGACGTGGTGCTGGCGAGCTTTGTCGGTCCCATCGACCTGGATGAAATCAAGCGCGCGGTCGAGGCCTACGGAGAGATTGCCCAGCAGTATGGGCCCTACTACCTCATCGCCGACATCGGCCAGTCCCAGCTCGGCGCGGAGCCCCGCCGCTACCTGTCGGAGAACGCCAAGGCCGACTGGTTCAAGGCCAGCATCTACGTCGGCGCGGACATGGTGCAGCAGACCTTCGGCAAGGTCATCGCCCTGGGCATGCTCTTCACCGGCAAGACGCGCTTCGAGACGACCTTCGTGAAGGACCAGCACGAAGCGCGCGCCTGGATGGCCCAGCACCGCCAGAAGCACAAGAAGCTGGGCTGAGCCTCCTCACCGCGGCCGGCGGACCCGCTCCGGGTGTGCCCGCCGTTGTCCAGAAGCCATACGAAAGGTGAATGCGGGCGACACCTACAGACACTCACAACGCCTTGGCTGGAAGCAAGCGTTCAGCTTGAAAGCCAGCGAAGGTGGAAAATTGCGCCAAAAATGGCAACAAAGCGTGAATTCATTGTATAGGCGGCTTTGGGAGCCCCTTCTCGACCGGTTGTTCTCCGCCGGCTCCCAGCACCCCTGACCTACGCCTCGGAGGGGCCTGGCCCCTCCATTGCCATTCACCCGCTACAGACGAGCCGCGTGCCGGGGGGCCGCGTTCGTCTGATGAGTCACGCCATGCCTGTGTCCGCACCCAAGCAGGAAGAGACTGGGGCCCCGGTCCATGCCCCAAGCGGTCGCTGCCCACACCTGGGCGCTCAGTACAACCCGTTCGCCGGCCCCCACGTGGAGGACCCGCACCCCTTCTTCGACCAGCTTCGCAGGGACGAGCCCGTCACCTTCAGCCCCATGCTCAACATGTGGCTGGTCAGCCGCTACGAGGACGTCACGCAGGTGCTGAGGGACCCGGGGCGCTACTCCAACCGGGACATGCTCGTGAGTGGCACCCACGCGCACCTCACCGAGGAGGCCCGGGCCATCCTCGCGCAGGGCTACCCCACCGCGCACGTGCTGCTCGGCATGGACGCGCCCGAGCACACCCGCCTGCGGCGGCTGATGAACCAGTGCTTCACGCCGCAGCGAATCGCCGGCCTGGCGCCGCTCATCCAGCAGATGGCCACCGAGCTGGTGGCGCGCTTCGAGAAGGACGGCCAGGCGGACCTGGTGACGCAGCTGGCCTATCCCCTGCCGGTCCACGTCATCCTCGGCGCGGTGGGCGTGCCGCAGGAGGACTTCTGGAAGATCAAGGCGTGGAGCACCGACTGGCAGCGCATCCTCTTCGAGTACGTCCCTCCGGAGCATCAGGTGGAGATGGCGAAGGGCTTCCTCGAGTTCCAGCAGTACTGCATCCGCCTCATCGAGGACCGGCGCCAGAATCCGCAGAACGACCTGGCCAGCCACATGCTGGCCGCCCTGGACAACGGCGAGACGCTGTCCCTGCACGAGCTCATCATGGCCATCGGCGGCTCCATGCTGGCCGCCGGCCACGAGTCCACCACCGCGCTGATGGCCAACGCGTGGAAGCTGGCCCTCCAGCACGGGCTCTGGGAGCGGCTGCGCGCGAACCGCGAGCTGGTGCCCAAGTTCCTCGAGGAGACCTGCCGCTACGACTCCGTCTCCCACGCGATGATTCGCACCACGCGCGAGGACGTGGAGCTGGGCGGGGTGAAGATTCCCCGTGACTCGCGGCTGCTGCTCCTCTACGCCTCCGCGAGCCGGGACGAGTCCCTGTGCCCCCATTCGGACAAGCTCGACCTCGACCGGGAGAAGGTGCCGCAGCACCTCACCTACGGCCGCGGCACGCATTTCTGCCTGGGCGCGCCCCTGGCCCGGCTCCAGTTCCAGATTGCCACCCACCTCCTCCTGGACCGGCTGCCAACCCCCCAGCTCGTCGCGGATCAGGACTTCGGCACCTCACAGAGCCTCGTCCTGCGCCAGATGAAGCACCTGAAGGTGGTGTGGACGCCCACCTGAGCGCCTCCCGCACCTGACGTGAGCGAGGGCCTGGCGGCCGGTACGACCGGTCTCCAGGCCCTTCGCATCTCCGCCGCACGGCTTCCGCGCCGCGAAAGGGTCCCATCCCACCTCATACCGGCTGAACACGCGGGGTATGAACGACACCCAAAGGGTGCGCGTCGACTCACAAGCCCCCACACACATTCAAATCGAGTGCATCAATAGAAGAATTTTCTTGCTCCACTGCTCGACTTTGCGCGAAACAGGCCTGGAACCCCCTGCTTCCAGGTAAAGCAGAAGGAGCCCCCCATGTACGCACAAGTGGTCGTCGATGAGGCTGACATCCAGTTCGCGCAGCGGATTGACCGCAAGGCGCTGGCGGCCGTCACCCGGGAGATGTCCCAGGTGAGCAACGTGCGGGCACTGTGGGCGCTGGTCGTCCAGTGGACCGTCATCGCGGCGGCATTTGCCTTCGTCGTCTGGGTGGACCGCTGGTGGGCCTGGCCACTGGCCGCCGTCATCATCGCCACGCGGCAGCATGCCCTGCTGTCGCTGATGCACGAGTCCGCGCACTACCACTTCCTGTCCAACCGCAAGGTGTCGGACGTGGTCGCCGACCTGCTCTGCGCCTTCCCGCTGAACATGACGACGGCGGGCTACCGGCACGAGCACATGCTGCACCACCGCCATGTGAACACGCCGCGGGACCCGTACCTCGCCGGGCAGCTGGTGGACGCGTCCTGGCACTTCCCCCGCACGCCGCTGCGCGCGGCGGCCGTCTTCCTGGCGGACGCGCTGGGCCTGTACGCCCCCAACCACCTGAAGGTGGTGCTGCCGTGGACCTACTGGGGCCGCCTGGTGACCGGCGCGCAGCCGCGCATCACCGCGGGCGAGCACCTGCGCTACTGGCTCTACGTGGCCACGCTCGTCACGGTGCTGGTGACGACGGGCGCATGGCTGCACTGGCTGCTGCTGTGGGTGATGCCGACGGCCACGGTGATGATGGCCTTCTTCCGGATGCGCGCCCTGGGTGAGCACCCCATCGAGGAGACGACGTCGGGCGACGAGACGCGCGAGACGCGCGACGTGCTGGGCACCGCGCTGGAGAACTTCTTCATCGCCCCGCTCAACGTGAACCTCCACCTCACCCACCACGCCTTCCCCTCCGTGCCCTTCTACAACCTGCCCGCCATGCACGCGCAGCTCGCCAAGGCCGGCCTGCTGGAGGACGGGGTGAACTGCTTCGAGACGTACCTGGGCAAGGAGAACAGCCTGCTCCAGTACCTCACGCGCGAGCCGGAGACCTCCACCTCGGACGCCGCGCCACAGCAGCCGCGGCTCGGCCAGCCGCTCCACTCCGCGTGACGGCGCCCGGCCAGCCCCGCGTCCAGGGTCATCCAGGTGCAGCCGGGGGGCTCCACCTGGAGGGCCAGCGGGGCCCGCCGTGCGTCAGAAGCGCCGCAGCGAGGACCACGGGAAGGGCTTCCAGAAGGGCGTGTTCACGTCCTCCCCCTCCAGGGAGAACCAGGGGCCGGTGTCCCCCTCCGCCGCGAGCACGTGGAAGTCCTGCGCGGGCATGAAGCCCTGGCCCAGCAGCGCCACCCGCTCCCCCGCGGCGTTGACCGCCACGTCCAGCACCAGCACCGCGTGCCCGGGGCTGCCCCCGAGCACGAAGAAGTCCCCGGGCTGCACGTCCTCGCGCGAGGGCCGCCCCTCGAGGGACTCCAGCGAGTGCGTGCCCGCGTAGGTGAAGACCAGGTCCAGCCACGCGCGGAAGCTGGCGCGGGAGGCATCCGGCGCCGCGCCGCGCACCCACGCCACCTTCGCGCCCGACACGCGCGCGCGCTCCCCTTCCGCGTAGCGCGTCCAGGAGGCCAGGTGCCCGCTGGTGAAGCGGTAGGCGATGCGCTCCTGGTGGCCACCGGCCCAGAGCCACTCCGCGTGGAGCCGGATGACGGAGTCCGCGCACTGCTGGAGGTTGGCCGTCCCCACGTCCAGCTGCGCCACCGCCGCCAGCCGGGCGTCGCTCCCGGCCAGAATCGTCGCCCCCTGGTGGCTGCGCACCGGCGTCCCCGCGGACCGCAGCGGAAGGCCTCGCAGCCATGCGCCGAAGGAGCCCTGCGCCACCGGGACGCGCGTGTAGCCCTCGGGCGGCGCCAGGGCGGACGCCAGCGGGCGCACCGCGTCTCCCGGCGCCAGCCAGGCATAGCGGGCCCGCTCCGCCTTCGTGGGCGGCCGGGGCGGCCCCTCATCCTCCGAGGCCAGCCCTGGCGTTGGCAGCAGCCAGGCCACCAGGAGCAGCGGCCAGAGCGCCCTCCTCGGACGGGAGCGCCCCACGGCGGGACAGGACATGAAGGGCGGGCGGGGCAGGCAATCGGGCGCGGGCACGAAGCGACAATCTCCAGGAGCAGGCGGCGGCACGACAGGTGGCGCCCCCGCTTGGAGGTCTCTCACGGCCCCGGGGTTCCCGCTCGCCGTGAATTCCCAGGCGCCCCTTGGGGCGGGTCTACCGCTGAACGCTCGCCGTCCGGGGGACGTGCGCGTCGGGGAGCGAGCACTACCTTGAGACGCATGCGCCGACAGGCGAGCCTCGCGCTGCTCAACACCTTGTCGCTCACCCGGCTGCCCCTGGCGGTCGCCTTCATCGCCATCCCCGATGCGTGGGCCCGCGCGGGGCTCGTGGTGCTGGCCGCCTTCACCGACTTCCTGGACGGGTGGATTGCCCGGCACAAGGGCCTGGCGACCCGGCTGGGCGCGCTCATCGACCCGGTGGCCGACCGCGCCTTCATGGTGACGGCCATCCTCGTCTGCTACCTCGACGGGCTCATCAGCGGCTGGGCGGTGTTGCTGCTGGTGGTCCGGGACATCGGCACCACCGTGGGCTTCTTCATCGCCCGTCTGGTGCCGAACCTGCGGACCGTCGAGCTGAGGGCCCGGATGCTCGGCAAGGCCGTCACCACGCTGCAGTTGGTGACGCTGCTGTGTGTGTTGCTGCTTCCTCCCGCGGTGGTCCCGCTGGTCGCGCTCATCGGCGTGCTGTCGTTCGCCTCGGTGGTCGACTACGCGAGCGCTGCGCTGCGGGCCCGGGAGCGAGGCACCGGCCCCCGGCGGATGAAGCCGGAGTCCGGAGCGGCCCACCCGACGTCCTCGCTGCCACCGGCGCGCAAGTAGCACGCCTGGGCGAGCGCGCTCTCTCAGGGCGGCGCGGCCGCGTCCGCGGGGGGCGCTTCGGGCAGACCCAGGACGCGGGCGCGCTCGACGGCGATGGCGGCGCGTTCGCCCTCGCTCATCTCCATCCACACTTCATCCATGTCGTCGAGCAGGCCGTCCTCCTCGGGTGAATCGCCTTCGGGGTGCCGGGCACGGACGAGCCGCAGCTTGTTCAGGAGAGCACGGTAACGGTCGTAAGCAGACATGATGGGAACCTCCCCAGGGGGGACGAGCATCGGGCGTGCGACTGACGGGGCGTGGATGGGCTCGGCACCTCACTTCCCCTGCGCGGGCGGCAGCACGGAAATCTCCGTCGTCCGCTCGTTGTCCAGCAGGTCCACCACCGCTCGGATGTGCTCCCCCGGCTCCAGCTGGCGCAGCGAGATGTTCCTCCCATCCCGCTGCACCCGCGTCCGGGGGTCCACGTGCAGCGTGAGCGGGGGCCCGCTCCCCAACGCGAGCGCCACCTCGCGCTCTCCCACCGAGCGCACCACGCCCGTGTAGACGGCGTCCACCACGGCCTTCCCCGGCGGCGAGGGCGCGTTCGAGCCCGCGGGCGGCGCGCCGTTGGCGGCACCCGGCGTCCCCGCGCCCTCGGTCCCCTCCGGCGTGGTGGCTTCCCGCCGGGGACTCACCACCCGCGCGCCCGGCGGAACGCCCGAGCCTCCCGCGCCCGGCTGCGCGCCCTCGACCTGCGCGCGCAGATTCGTCACCTCCTGGCGGAGCTGGGACAGCTCGGCGCGCAGCTGCGTCACCTCGCTCTGGAGGTTCGCGGCCTCCGCCGTGGAGAGGGGTTGCCCCGGCGCCTGCCCTGCCTGCGTGGGGACCTGCTGCGGCGCCTGCGCCGCCGCCGCTCCGCCGCAGAGAAACAGCAGCGCCAGTCCCACGATGCCCAACAACCACCCGCTCACCTTGCGCGGCATGAGGCCCAGCCTCCTTTCCGCATCAAAGGTGGGGCCTGCCGGGTGACGGACAACCACCGGCCCGACCGGGATACGCCCGCGCACCAGCCGGCCCGCCGGGCTCATGTCTCCCCGCGCGGCGGCGGGACACCGCGCTCCCGGCATGACTTCCCCGGGCGCTGAAACTCCGGGCGGCCTCGCGTCACTCCTTGGGCGCCGGGCCCACGTGGGCCGGGCCCGGTGTGGAGCGCGGCGGACCGCGGCGCCACCGGTGTCTCGTGTCGAGGAGCAACACCATGTCCAAGTCGTCTGTCTGGGTGGGCCTGGCCGTCGGGCTCGCGGTGGGATTCGCGGGTGGCCGCGTGACGCGGCCGCAGGAGCTGGGCGCGGGCACGGCACACGCCGCGAACGTCGCGGTGGCGGCGCCCACCCCCGCGGGCCAGCGCCCGCCCGTCTCTCCCACCGTCTACAAGGTGCCCGTGCTGGATTCGCCCACGGCGGGGCCGGAGGACGCGCTCGTCACGCTGGTGGAGTTCTCCGACTATGAGTGTCCGTTCTGCGCGCGCGCCAACGACACGGTGAAGCAGCTTCAGCAGCGCTACGGCGACCGGCTGCGCGTGGTGATGAAGCACCACCCGCTGGCCAACCACCCACGGGCCCGGCCCGCGGCGCTGGCGGCGATGGCCGCGGAGGCGCAGGGCAGGTTCTGGGAGATGCATGAGGTGCTCTTCGCCAACGCGAGGGCCCTGAGCGACGACGACCTGGAGCGCCACGCCCGGAGCGTGGGGCTGGACCTCACCCGCTGGAACCGGGACCGCGCCGACCCTCGCCTGGCGGAGCGCATCCGCCAGGACGAAGCGCTCGCGGTGAAGCTGGGCGCCACCGGCACGCCGGCCTTCTTCGTGAATGGCCGCTTCATCAGCGGCGCGCAGCCGCTGGGGGTCTTCAGCAGCGTGGTGGACGAGGAGCTGGCCAAGGCAGAGGCCCTGGTGAAGACGGGGGTCCGCCCGGCGGAGGTGTACGCGCGCACCATCGCGAACGGCCGGGAGGACGCGCCCACGCCCGCGGCGCGGCCCGAGCTTCCGACGCAGAATGTGGAGGTGGGCAACGCGCCCTCACGCGGCGCCGCCGACGCGCCGGTGACGCTGGTGGCCTTCTCCGACTTCGAGTGCCCGTTCTGCGCCCGCGTGGTGCCGACGCTGAAGGCGCTGGAGACGGAGTACGGGGGCAAGCTTCGCGTGGCCTTCAAGCACCAGCCGCTGGCCCAGCACCCCAACGCACGGACGGCGGCGCTGGCGGCCATGGCGGCACATGAGCAGGGCCGCTTCTGGGAGTTCCACGACGTGCTCTTCGCCAACCAGCGCAAGCTGGACCGCGCCTCGCTGGAGGACTATGCGCGGCAGGTGGGCCTGGACGTGGGCCGCTTCAAGGCGGCGCTGGACTCGCGCCAGCATGACGCCCACGTGTCCGCGGACATGGCCGAGGCCCTGCGCGTGGGCGCCACGGGCACGCCGACCTTCTTCATCAACGGCCGGCCAGTGGTGGGAGCGCGGCCCATCGACCACTTCCGCCGCATCATCGACGAGGAGCTGTGGAAGGCAGGGCGCTAGCGCGCTCCGGAACGGCCGCGAACGCCTTCACGGGTTCGCGGCCGCGACCTCCGGCTCCAGCGGCCCCTTCAACACGCCCACGTTCGTCACCTCGCGGGCGTTGACGTTGAACTCCACCTCGCCATGAAGGGTCGTCAGCACATGCTTCCCGGGCTTCAACCCTGGAACGAAGAAGCTGCCGTCCATCCGCGTGGTGTGCCACGCGCCGAACGCGCTGCCGTCGATGGAGAGGCCCTCACGGTGGCCCCAGAGAGGCTCTCCCTCGAACACCACCACGCCCGTCACGGCCCCGGTCTCCTCCAGGTGGATGTCAGCCACCACATGCTCGCCCTGCCGGCCCGTGACAGCGGCGCTGCCCGCACGGCCATCCGCGAGCCACGCGTAGACCGTGCTGCCCCAGCCCGCCGCGGCACGCACCGCGAAGCCCGAGCCCTCGAAGCGGAAGTGCGAATGGCCCCGCGCCACGTTGTTGCATCGCTCGATGTCTCCTGGGCTCCCTGGCGCGACCCAGACGTCCCCCTGCACAGGCGAGCCATCCGGCATGAAGACGCGGCCGGCCACTTCATACGAACCGAGGTCCCTGCAACGGCTGATGTTCGGCCACACCCTCCCCTGCTGCTTGAGGTCGATGAAGGGCAGCGGAATGACCACGGGGACTCCGGGCACGACAGTCACATCTCTCCAGAACGCGACCTCCGCCCCATCCCGGCGGCCAGAGATGAAGAGGGCCTGCCGCCCCGACTCCGCGATGCCGGTCCAGGTGCCATCCTCCCGCGGAGTCAACGGGACGGTCATGGAGACCCCATCCACCGAGTCCGTCCCGCGCTGACGCTGCATCACCGGCTTGACGGTGACTGGGACGAAGGCGCCCAGCTGGATGTCGAAGCGCCTCTCCTCTCCCGCCGCCAGCTCCGAATCGAGGGCGCGGCTCATCGCCTTGCCCCGCGGCGTGTCGAGCGCCATCTGGACGTAGGCGCCGGGCGTCAGCCCATCCAGCGTGTAGCGCCCCTGCGCATCCGTCGTCGTCCAGGTGGGCGTCAGCTCCAGGAGCATCTGCTCCCCCGGCGCGACCAGCCGGACCTCCGCGGCGGGGCTCCCGTCATGCTGGAGAATCTGCCCCTCGACCACCGCCCCGAGCGGCAACCGCAGCGCCACCGAGAGCACGCCCCCCGCGACGACGCCCACTTCCTCCTCGCAGGACTCGGCATGACCGGCCCCGCGCGCGCAGACGGAGTACAGGCCGGCGTCCGGCGCCAGGAACACGGCCACGCCCGCGGCATCCGTCACGGCCGTCACGTCGGGCACCTTCGAGGGGAACCGGAAGACCATCGGCGCGGGGATGAGTGAGACCCTCGCGCCAGCCAGTGGCGCACCGGTGCTCGCCGAGAAGACCTTCACGCGAATGCGCTCCGCCGCGCCATCCATGGCGGGCGGCGGAATCGGGAGCGGCGGCAGCGAGGGGAGCCGCGCGAAGGCGGGCGCGGGCACCTCGACGCGCTCCGTCCGCGCCAGCCGTTCGGCCCGCCACATGCCCAGGCCCCCGAGCACCGTCGCCATGGCACTCAGCCCCATGCCCCAGCGAAACCCGTGCATCATCGGACGGCCCCCCAGCTCCCGGAGTGGAGTGTAGACGCTATCACTCCCGGTCCTGGGAGCCCACCCCGGCTACTCGCTGCCGTAGCCCGCGCTCTGCACGTCGATGAGGCGGCCGTCCTCGAACGTCACCACCTGCATGAAGCGGCGCGGCCCGAAGTTGTACGTCCACTCCTCGTACTCGCGGGTGATGGTGCGCCGCTCGCCGGTGCCGCCGCCGTTCGGCCCCGGCGTCCATGAGCCCGCCGAGTCCGTCACCGTCCGGAACTGCTTCGCCGCCGGCTCCCCGCACTTCGCGAGCACCTCCGTCTTGAGCGCCCCGTCCGCGACCAGCGTCTGGCCACAGCGGAGCGAGGCCGCCTCCGCCGCCAGCGGAGCCCCTGTCATCGCCAGCATGACCGCCAGTCCCAGGGTGCGCATCGGTCGTCTCCTCTCTGCCTAAGCGTAGGGGTTGTAGAACTTCGCGAAGGTCGCCTTGGCGAAATCGCCGAACGTCATGCCGGGATGGAAGGCGCCCACCTTCTGCTCGGCCGGGTCCGCGCCCTCCGGGGGGCGCAGGTGCATGTCGTTGTCCGGCTGCATGAACACGGCGAAGGTGGAGCGCGAGATGTTGCGGCTCGCCGGATGCGCCAGCGCCTGCACCGCGTGCGGCGTGGAGCGCAGCAGCCCGCCGGTGACAATCTGGGAGGTCTCGCCAATCTGGAAGGCCAGGCTGTCCTTCGGGATGACGACCTTGCGCTCCTCGCCGGTGCGCGTGCGCACGTACAGGCCCGCCTCCGGGTCCGGCACCGGGATGTCCTTGCGCGCCGGCTCCTGCGCGCCGGGCTCGGCCTCGAAGTACATGGCCGGGCAGAGCGCCGTGAGCGAGCCGTGGTCGCTGTGCCAGCCGCACCACGAGTCGCGCGTGCGCGGCGTCGCGTCCTCGTTGATGGCGAAGTAGTAGAGCAGCCGCGCCTTGCACGCGCGCGACTCGCGAATCGTCGTCGCCAGGGCCGCGTCCGGTGACAGGCGGCTCCCCAGCCTGGACCGCACGTACTTGTCGCACTGCTCGGCGACCAGCACGCCCACGTCCACCATGCGCTGGCCCAGCGCCATGAAGGCGGGCCGCAGCTCCGGGAAGTCCGCGTCCGGCCACACGTTGGGGTGGTAGTTCTCCGGGTGCTTCTCGATGAGCTCCGCGTCGGTGTGCGGAACGTCGTACTGGGGATTGTTGTAGTACGAGCCCTTGAACTCATCGAACTGGCCGGGGCGCAGCAGCTCCTTCCCATGGCTCCAGCCGAACGAGTAGCTGCTGCGCGCGTGGACGTAGCGGTCCTTCACCTCGGTGGGCAGGGCCGCGAAACGGAAGCCCAGGGGCAGCAGGTTGTCGCGCAGCTCGGTCAGCTCGGGAATCCCCCGGACGACGAGCAGGCCAATGCCGTCATGCCCATATGCACGCTCGATGGCGGCGCTCAGGTCCGCGCCGGCCACGAGCTGCGCATAGTCGAGAAGAACCACTCCGTCTTTCGTTTCCGCCACGTCGCTGCTCATCCCAGGTGCCTCGTGTCCTCTCCCCTCGGCGCCACACCGGCATCCGCGCCGGACAGGGTGTGCACAGGCCACCCGTGACAAGGGAGACAGGACCATACTGCCCGGTTTCCACGCGTGCCCGCCACCGGCGTCTCTCGGAGACGGCCGGAAAGCCCCTGGGGAGGCTCGCTGGATGCAGGAGGGGGAACGCGGCATGCGGCGTCACCGACGCAGGCCCCTTCCCGATATTCAAGTGCTCATGACGCCGGGTGGCTGGAATGGCGCGGCGCGCCCTGCCAAGGGGCGAGGTGGAGGCCCACCGCTCGAAGGGCGGCAACCTCGCGCATGAGCCCGGCTACCGCGGCGACGTGACGGGCGGCGGCGCCACCAGGAGCGCGGCGCGGCCGGGCCGGGGCACGAGGAAGAGCAGCCGGCCCTTCTGCTTCATCATCCCCGCGGCCAGCTCCGCCTGTGGGCCCGCGCCCCAGAAGACGTCCACCCGCCCCGCGCCACGGATGGCCCCGCCCGTGTCCTGGTTGAGCACGAAGCGCGACAGCGGCTTCCACTGCACCGAGCCATCCGCCATGCGCACCGGGCGCTCGGTCTGGATGAAGGCCAGCCCGCCCTTGGGGAACAGCCGCGCGTCCGTCGCGATGGAGCGCCCCGCCGTCACCGGCCGCCCGAGCGAGCCCACCGACGCGGTGTCCAGGAAGCGGAAGAACACGTAGGACTCGTTGTGGTCGAGCACCCGGTGGCGCTGCTGGGGGTTGGCCGCCAGCCACGCGCGCAGCGCCTGCATCGACATCTCCTCCTTGGCGATGGCGCCCTCCTGGATGAGCAACGAGCCGATGCTGCGATACGCCCTGCCGTTCGACGCGGCGTAGCCGATGCGGCGCCGGCTCCCGTCCGGCAGCAGCAACGAGCCGCTGCCCTGCACCTCCAGGAAGAAGAGCGCCACCGGGTCCTTGGCCCACGCCAGCTCCAGCTTCCGCCCATCGAGCCGCCCACCGCGGATGTCTCCTCGCGACCAGTACGGCACCACCTTGCGCCCATCGAGCCGGCCAAAGACGCGCTCCGCCTTGAAGCGCTCCGCGAAGCGCTCCAGCGGGACTTCAATCAGGTCGGACGGCGAGCCGTGGATGGGCACGTTGTACACGTCCGTCCGCGTCAGGCTCGCCTCGATGGTGGGCTCGTAGTAGCCGGTGAAGAGCACCTGGCCGTCCTCGCCGCCGGCGGCCTCCATGGGCTCGAAGTCCTCCAGGACCAGGGCCCACAGCGCCTCCGGGGTGAGGTCCTCCCGGAGCCGCGCGTGCAGGCGCTCCAGGGCGGTGCGCAGCTCGGCGATGGAGACCTGCCGCTCGCCGTAGATGAAGCGCAGGTCGGACGGACGGCTGCGAAGCCAGACGAGGCTCTCCGCGATGGCCGTCCGCAGGGACGCGACGTCGCCGTCGTCCCGGGGCTCCATCTTTCGGGACAGCCCGACGAGCGCGTCCTCCGGCCGGGTGACGGGGGCACGGGTGGGGCTCGGGCAGGCCGAGGCGAGGAGCCCCAGCGCCGACAGCAGGAGGATTCGAAGGTGCCGCATGTCCATGTGGCCCCTCTACCTATCGCACCTGCGCGGGTGGGCGAACGGGGACCGAGGCACGAACGGCCCGACACGCCAGCCCGGCTGGAACCAGGAACCGGCGCGCCGGGTCAGCGGCCCTCTGTGGAGGGCGCCACGTCCGTGGACACCTGCTCGCGAGGCGGGAAGACCGCCTGCGCGGCACCGGAGACCAGCGGGGATGCGTCCTGCTGGAGCCGCGCCAGCCGCCGCAAGCGCTCCGGCGTCCAGCCCCGCCCCGGGGCGGCGTCGCGCACCAGGCACCACACCGCGACGCGACGCGCCTCCTCGCTCCCACTCTCGGTGAGCCGGACCTCCACGGCCTCCAGGTCACCCAGGGGCAGCGTGTCCACCGCGGCACGACAGGCATCGAGCGCATCCGCGTGCAGATGGCCTGCCTCGCCCATGTGGACCCACCGCTCGGCCAGCTCCAGCGGCGCCAGCGCCGCCGAGGCACACCGCACCCGCAGCGGCGCCAGGCGGCTGTCCCGGGCGAGGACCTGCTCGGCCGCACGCGCTGCCAGCATGTAGCTGGCGCGGGACTTCACGTGGAGGGCCAGCAGCTGCTCCAGCGCCACCGTCAGCGCGCGCCGGTCCGGGGCCACTGCTTCCAACATCCCCTCCAGCCGCTCCAGGTCTCGCTCATCGGAGCGGTGGAGCACGGCCTGCATCGCCGCGCGCACCTCGTCATCGTAGGGCGAGCCCAGCCGGGCCCCGCAGGCGGAGAGGAAGGTCCGCTCGACATCCCTCACGGCCAGCCACGCCGCGCGCTGGAGCAGGTCGATGCGCGCCGCCGGCTCGGGCCGTGCCAGCACCCGTCCGAGCAGCGCGGACAGCTTGCGGTCAGAGTCCTCGGTGAGCCGGTCGGCGGGAACGTCGCCCAGGCGCGCGGCCATGACCCAGTCGGCGTCCTCCACCGCGCGGGTGTAGACCGCCCAGGTGGGCTCGCGCTCCAGGTGGTCCCAGAGCGCGCGCAGCATGGCGATGCGCACGTCCCGGTGCAGGCGCAGGCCATCCAGCTCCAGGAGCCGCTCGTAGGCGGCGTCCACGCGCAGCTCCCCCAGCAGGCGCACCACCTCCTTGGCGACGGTGACCTTGGTGAGCGGAACGCTGGCCAGCAGCGACAGCACGCGCACGGGGGGCATGCCGTTGAAGGCACGTCGCAACCCGTAGATGGCGACGCGCGCGCGGGCGTCCTCCAGGCAGTTCAGCAGCGTCGGTACACCCTGTCCCTGGTCGCACCGCGCCAGGACCTGGATGGCCTTGTCCCGCACCACGGGCCGCGCGTCATTCGCCAGCGCGCACAGCCCCTCCATCGGAGCCCAGGTCAGCGCCGCGAGCGTCGCGACGCCCCAGAGCAGCGTCGGCGTATCGCGGTCCAGGTCCTCGACCAGCCGCCCCACCGACTTCGAGTACAGGGCGCTCTGCTCCGACGTCCACCGGTAGAACCCCTTGGCGTCGAACGCCAGCAGCCAGCCCGTGTTCCCCGTCGCGAAGCGGCCCTGGATGACGGGCGCGCTCAGGTAGGGCGTCAGCAGCTCCTGCCGGCGGCGATGCAGGTACGTGTGAACGACGGAGAAGCACAGGATGCTGGCATCGGCCTTCAGCAGCCGGGGCAACAACACGTCAAAGGCCTTCCAGGCCCGCCGCCGGAGCACCGACAAGGCGGAGTCCGCCTGCTTCCCCAAGCAGAGCGCCACACGCTCCAGTCCGGAGGCCAGCTCGGGGTGCAGGGGCCGCGCCGCCTCCTCTGAGTTCGCCAGGGCGATGATTTCGGAGAGCCAGCCCCGGTCGTAGAAGCGCCGGACCAGGGTACCCACGGAGGACTCGAAGCCCGCGCGGTCATGCTTGGACTGCCACTGGGCCAGCCCCAGCGCCAGCAGGGACCAGGGCGTCTCGTCGCGAAGGGAGACGGCGAGCTCACCCAAGCCCGGCACCCGGCGCACGTGCGCGCCCAGGCTGTTCACCAGCTCCAGCAACGCCCCTCCGCGCTCGCGCTGCGCCCACCCCTGAGCGATGCCCAGGAGCTGGGGCGCGGCGGCGCGGACCTCATCCTCCGTGAGGAACTCCCCCAGGCGGGCATTGAGGAGCCGGCCGCGCTCCTTGAGCAGGGTGCCCAACCACCTCGCGCCCCACTCGGGCGCCCTGGCGAAGGTGCGCAGCAGCAGCGTCTCCGCGAGCTCCGCGGTGCGATAGGACAGGTCCGCCGCATCCAGCGCATCGCGCAATATCCGGCCCACGGCCTCCGCGTGCTCGCGGCGCCACACCCGGCGGGGCCACAGCACGAGCGCCCCCAGCATCGCCGCGCGCACCGGGTCCTGCTCGTTCTTGCGGGCCAGGACCAACGGCAGGGCGCGGTCCACCAGGTCCGGCTCATCGGGACGCAACCCGGGAATGGCCAGCAGCGACGCCAGCGCCTCGCCGCGCACGCTGCCCTCCGGGTGGCCCTGATAGGACTTGAGGGCCGCGTCCGCCTCGTCCCAGGACAGCAGCCGTGCGTACTCCATGCGTTGCAGGGGACGGGTGCCCAGGGCGACGACCTCGTGGAGATGCCGGCGCGCCTCACGCTCCCGCAGGTCGATGGGCAACACGGCCAGCGCGTCCAGGGAGATGACGCCATCCCGATTCCTGGCGGCCACGCTCCAGCGCGCGTAGACGCGCTCTCGCTCGTTGGCGTCGGTGACGAAGCGAAGCAACGGAGCCCCCCAGTCCGGCGCCACATCCACCGAGGCGCACCACGCCTCGACCACGGCGCGGCGCGCGGCGTCGGAGAGCCGGGTCAGCAAGGTCCGGGCGTCCCCCAACGTGAGGGGCGCGTGGCGGACGAGCCACACGAGCGCGGCCTCGCTCAACCGCGGCGCGGCGCGGACGAACTGATCCTCGTAGGGGGTCACGTGCGCATGCCGCTGGAGCAGCGCCACCGCGGCCTCGGGCCGATGCAGCACCAGGTCATGCCAGGCATGGGCATCGGGGTGGATGCGGCGGGAGAGCAACAGCTCGAACAGCACCAGGGCCGCGTCGGGCGCCTGGTCGGCGATGCGAGGCAGGTACACCCGGAGGGACATGCGCGTCACGGGGTCGGGCTCGCCCGTCACCGCCTTCAATTCTGCTGCGAGCACCTCCGCCAGGACGCTGGGGGCGTGGTGAGCCAACCGGTTCCAGAAGCGCAGGCTGGGACGCTCCAGCGCACGGGGGAGGTGGCGGCGAATTCCCTCGGGGGTCGCCAAGGGGACGGCGTCAGCGAACTCGGGTGCATCCGCCCTGGAGGCCAGCCCGTCGAGATACGCGTCGATGACGCCCCGCCGCCCAGCCCGCACGAGCCCCCGGAGGAGACCTTCCTGGCGGCGAACGGCACGCGCCACATTCAACGCCTCCAGCGCCTGCGGGTCATCACAGGCCAGGGGCACGAGCTGGTAGGCCAGGGAGCGGACACAGGCGGATTCGTCGGTGGTGGCGGAGAGCACCTGCCCCCCATCGCGCCAGCTGTACTGGGCGAAGAGCGCGAGCTGCCGCTCCTGGGCATCCCCCTGGGACAATTCCCCAAGGACCTTGCGCACCTCGGGGTTCGTCGGCGCGAGGCGGCCCAGCTCAACCATCCTGCGGACACGAGCATCGTAGTGGGTAACGGACAGCTCGGCGCGCAGTTCGGAGAGGCGAGTCTCGTGCATGACCGCGGAGACTGGCTGACGCCGCGGGGGCTGACAACTCCACCCAAGGGGCTGGAGACCGCCCGCGCGGAATTCCTACTCACCCACACACTCCGGGAGGTCTCCCTCCTCACCGCGCCCTGACGCCGCTCAGCTCGGCGCGGCGGGCACGCTGAAGCGCCCGTCCGCGCGGGAACAGGCTGGAGCAGCGGCGACTCAGATGAAGTAGTCGGGGAGCAGCTCCGCCCCGGGCACCATCTGGTACTTGTCGAAGTCCGTCACGCCCACGCCGCGCAGGACGTCCTCGTCGATGCAGAAGTTGCCGGTGAACTCGCGGCTCGGCTTGGTGAGGATGGCGTAGGCCGCGTCCGCCATGATGTCCGGCGTCCGGCAGCCGCGGATGGTCTCATCGCCGCCCAGCAGGTTCTGCACCGCCGCGGTGGCGATGACGGTGCGTGGCCAGATGGCGTTCACGGCGATGCCGTCCGAGCGCAGCTCCTCCGCCATGCCCAGCACGCACATGCTCATGCCGAACTTCGCCATGGTGTACGCGACATGGGGCGCGAACCAGCGCGCCTCCATGTTGAGCGGCGGCGAGTTGTTGAGGATGTGTGGGTTGCTGGACTTCTTCAGGTACGGGATGCACGCCTGCGAGCACGCATACGTTCCGCGCGTGTTGATGCCGTGCATCAGGTCGAAGCGCTTCATCGGCGTCTCGAGCGTGCCCGTGAGGCTGATGGCGCTGGCGTTGTTCACCAGGATGTCGATGCCGCCGAAGGTCTCCACCGCCTTGGCCACGGCGGCGGCGATCTGCTGCTCGTCACGGATGTCGACGGCGCAGGGCAGCGCCTTGCCGCCCGCCTTCTCGATTTCCTCGGCCGCCGTGTAGATGGTGCCAGGGAGCTTGGGGTGCGGCTCCGTCGTCTTCGCGGCGATGATGATGTTGGCGCCATCCCGGGCGGCGCGGAGGGCAATGGCCTTGCCGATGCCACGGCTGGCACCGGTGATGAACAGCGTCTTTCCCTGGAGATTGGACATGGGGTGTTTCCCTATCACGAACGCGCGTACGTCTTCCGCAGCTCCACCTTGACCACCTTGCCCGTGGGGGTCCGCGGCAGGCTGTCCACCACGTGAAAGACACGTGGCGCCTTGTACTTCGCCAGCCGCGCGGCGCAGTGCTCCTTCACGCTGGCCTCATCGAACGAGGCCCCCTTCTTGAGCACCACCACGGCGGTGACGGTCTCCCCCCAGTCCGGGTGCGGCACGCCGATGACGGCCGTCTCCGCCAGGTCCGGGTGGCTGGCGAGCGCGTCCTCCACCTCCTTCGAGTACACGTTCTCCCCGCCGGTGATGATCATGTCCTTCAGCCGGTCGACGATGAACAGGTAGCCGTCCTCGTCGATGCGGGCCACGTCACCCGTGCGGTACCAGCCGTCATGGAACGCGGCGGCGGTGGCCTCCGGGTCGCGGTGGTAGCCCAGCATCATCGACTGGCACCGCATCCAGATTTCACCCACCTCGCCCGGCCGCGCCTCCGTCTGGGTGTCGCGCATGACCTTCAGGTCACAGCCGCTGATGGCGTGGCGGCCAATGGAGCCGGCCTTGGAGACCTGCTCCTCTGGCCGCAGCGCCGTGCCCGTGGGGCCCGTCTCCGTCATGCCGAAAATCTGGAAGAAGCGCTCCGTCTTGTACTTGTCCGCCAGCAGCCGCGACGTCGCCGCGTCGATGGGTCCGCCGCCATAGAGCCACGTCCGCACGCTCGACAGGTCGTAGCGGTCGAAGTCCGGCACCATGCGCAGCGGCGCGAGGAAGGCCACCGGCGGCCCGAAGAACAGCGTGCAGCGCTCGCGCTGAATCGTCTCCAGCATGGCCTGCGGGTGGTACTCCGGCAGCATCACCACCGTGGCCCCGACGTACAGGCTGCCGAGCAGCAACCCGTTGAGCGGGAAGCTGTGCCACGCCGGCATCGCCAGCAGCACGCGGTCCGTCGGGTCCAGGCCATACGTCATGCTGCACGCGATGCCCGCGAAGATGACGTTGGCGTGTGAGTGCAGACAGCCCTTGGGCAGCCCCGTGGTGCCCGACGTGTAGAGAATCTCCGCCACCTGCTCCGGCTTCGTGACGGGCGGCAGCGCTGCGGGCGCCTCGCCGGCGGGGAACAGGGGAACGCCGTCGATGGCGTCGTCCCCTTCGAGCACCCGCACGCGGCACTTCGCGCGCAGCGCCTCCGGCACCGCGGCGGCCAGGTCCGGGTCCGCCAGCAGCACGCGGCTCTCGCTGTGCTCCAGGATGTACGCCGTCTCCGGCGGGGCCAGCTTGTGGTTGATGGGGACGGTGACGCCGCCCACGCGCAGCGTGGCCAGGAAGCCCACCACCCAGGACA
This sequence comes from Pseudomonadota bacterium, assembly GCA_023426545.1. GTDB lineage: Bacteria > Myxococcota > Myxococcia > Myxococcales > Myxococcaceae > Myxococcus. The sequence goes on along the minus strand of JAFAAN010000010.1, from coordinate 26,868 downwards.
CGGTGTTGCGGCCCTGGATGGCCACCTTGTCACCCGGCCCCACGCCCCACGCGCGAAGCTGGTGCGCCATCCGCGTGACGGCCACCTCCAGCTCGCCAAAAGTCACCCGCCGGCTGGCCGTGACGAGCGCCTCGCGCGAGGCGAACTTCCGGCCCGCCGTCGTGAGCACCTCGTCGAGCGTCCACATCACTTCACCTCCTCGGGGAAGGCGCGCTCGATGAGCATCTGCATCGGCGCGTGGGCCGGCAGCGTGCCGAACGTCTGGCCATGCGCCCCGCCCAGGCGGGACTCGCAGAAGGCATCCGACACGGCGGTGTTGCCCGCGCGAATCAGCAAGGACGCCTGGAGCGCCAGCGCCAGCCCCTCGACGAGGGAGCGCGAGCGCGCCTCCATCGAGTCCGTGTTGGCCAGCTCCTTGCCCAGCCGCGCGGTGGCCTCGTCGTACGCGCGGTGCCCGCCCTGCGCGGCCAGCAGCTCGTCGAAGAGCGCCTCCCGGCTGGCCGGCTCACGCGAGGCCGCGCGCAGCACGTCCAGGCACTGGATGTTGCCGCTGCCCTCCCAGATGGAGTTGAGCGGCGCCTGCCGGTAGAGGCGCGGCAGGTTGGTCTCCTCCACGTAGCCCGCGCCGCCCAGGCACTCCTGCGCCTCGTTGACGAAGGGCGGGGTGCGCTTGCATACCCAGTACTTCCCCACCGCCGTGGCGATGCGGCAGAACGCGGCCTCCTTCTCGTCCCGGGGCGAGGCGTCCACGGCGCGGGACACGCGCGCGGTGAGCGCGACGTGCGCCTCCAGCTCCAGCGCCAGGTCCGCGAGCACGTTGCGCATCAGCGGCTGGTCGCTGAGCCGCTTGCCGAACGCCACGCGGTGCCGGGTGTGGTGGATGGCCTGCACCAGCGCCTGCCGCATCTGCCCGCTGGAGCCAATCATGCAGTCCTGCCGCGTCAGCGCGACCATCTCCAGGATGGTGGGGACGCCGCGGCCCTCGGGGCCCACCATCACCGCGTAGGCGCCGTGCAGCTCCACCTCCGAGCTGGCGTTGCTCCAGTCACCCAGCTTGTCCTTCAGCCGCTGGACGCGGATGGCGTTGAGCTCACCGTCGGGCGTGAAGCGCGGCATCAGGAAACACGACAGGCCCCCCTCCGCGTACGCCAGCACCAGGAAGGCGTCACACATGGGCGCGGAGAAGAACCACTTGTGCCCCACCAGAGCATAGGGCTGACCGGGGCCACGGCCCTCGCCCATGCGGTGCGCCTTGGTGGTGTTGGTGCGCACGTCGGAGCCGCCCTGCTTCTCCGTCATGCCCATGCCAACGGTGGCCCCCGCCTTCTGGGCCGCGGGGATGAAGCGGCTGTCGTAGGACGTCGAGCTCACGCGCGGCAGCCACTCCATCGCCAGCTCCGGCTGGTGGCGCAGGGCGGGCACGCACGCGTACGTCATGGTGAGGGGGCAGCTCGTGCCCTGGTCCGCCTGGTTGTGCAGGTAGAAGAACCCCATGCGCGCCACGTGGGCGCCGGGCGTGCCCTCGTTGCGCCACGCGAAGCCCGACACGCCGTGGGCGATGCCCAGCTCCATCAGCCGGTGATACGCGGGATGGAACTCCACCTCGTCGCGGCGGTTGCCATAGCGGTCGAAGGACCGGAGCTTGGGCTTGTTCTCGTTGGCGAGGAACGCCAGCTGCTGCATCTCCCCGCCCACCACGGGGCCGTACTTCGCCAGCTCGGCCTCCGCCCAGCCGCCGCCCTCGCGGGCCACGGCCTCGCGGAGCACGGTGTCCGTCTTCCAGGCGTCATAGACGAGCGGCGGAGGCTGGTTCGTGACTTCGTGCGTGAGAAAGCCGGCGGCGATGGCGTTGCGTTCAGTCATGGGAAGCTCCTCCTGGGGACGGTGCCCGGTGACACTGGATTACCGTGAACAAGCGCGGCAGGCCACCGCAACCCGGGGGCAGGCCGCGTCCTGTCAACGCGCCTTCGCCTGCTCCAGCTCCTCGACCAGCAGCTCCGACACCTTCCGCACACGCGGGATGTCGAGCGCAGATTTTGCGCACACCAGGTGCAGCGCCGAGGTCGCGTAGGGCCCCAGGTCGATGTCCAGCGGCACGAGGCGCCGCTCCCGCACGAAGCGGTGTCGCAGGTCCCCCAGCACCATCGCCCCCACGCCCGCCTCGGCCGCCGCCAGCATCACCAGGTAGTTGTCAGCGGTGAACACGGGCGAGAAGCCGGGGATGAAGGACTCCAGTTGAGGATTGGGCGGCGTCGCCTCGAAGGGCGGCGCCCAGGCCACCCAGGGGACTTGCTGGAGCGTGGGCCGCTTCGGCAGCTTCGCCTTGAGCGACTTCGCGACGAAGACGGCGTTGCGGACCTCCAGCGAATACACCCGCTTCAAGTCGGCGTTCGTCGGGCTCCGGGCCCGCAGCGCGAGGTCCGCCTCGCCGCGCCCCAGGTCCAGGTACTGGATGCCGGAGAGCACCTCCAGAAGCAGGCCCGGGTACTTCTTGGCCACGGCCCCGGAGAAGGGCGCCAGGAAGTCGAAGCACATGTACGGCGAGGCCGTCACCCGCACCTGCCCCCGGGGTGACGTGTCCGACGACTCCGCCGCGCGGTGCAGCTCGCCCGCCCACTCCGCCATCTTCTTCGCGGGCAGCACCAGCCGCTCGCCCGCGGCCGTCAGCGCCGCGCCATCCACGCCACGGCGGAACAGCGAGGCCCCCACCGCGTACTCCAGCGCCGCCAGCCGCCGGCTCACGGTGGGCTGGCCGATGCGGAGCCGCCGCGCCGCCCCGCTGAAGCTGCCCGTTTCCGCGATGGCGAGGAACAGCCGCGCGTCATCCCAGGAGATATCCATGAACGCATGACCTCATGCCAGAATCGCCATTTTCCATCCATTTTCGCATCGCTACCTTGCGCGTGTCTCGACGTGCAGGAGCCCCCATGCGGACCCGTTCTTCCATTGCCCTCTCGCTCGCCGCCGTGCTCGGCGGCACCCTCGCCCTCTCGGGCCTCACCGGCTGCGCCGCCTCCTCGCATGGCGTGCGGCCCTCCGCGCTCGGCGTGGCGCGGCCGTCCACGGAGCTGCTGGCCGTACTGAGCCAGCCGGGCCCGGTGGAGCTGGAGACGGTCGTCTCCGCCGACTGGGCGGTGGAGCGCGGCGGCCTCATCAACCTGGACCACCCCACCGCGAAGGCCGCGGGCCTGAAGGACGGGGACGAGCCGATCCAGGTCTTCTTCCACGCCCTCCGCCACCCGGAGAAGGGCCTCTTCATCGTCGACACCGGCGTGGAGACGGCGCTGCGGGACGCGCCGGAGAAGGCCGCCATGCGCGGGCTGGTCGCCAGCGCCATGGCCATGGAGAAGCTGAAGGTTCACGCGCCCCTGGGAGAGTGGCTCGCGAAGCAGCCGCAGCCCCTGGCGGGCGTGTTCCTCACGCACCTGCACCTGGACCACATCACCGGCATGGCGGACGTCCCCGCGGGCACGCCCGTCTACACCGGCCCCGGCGAGGCCTCCGAGCGCGCCTTCATGAACCTCGTCGTCCAGGCCAACAGCGACCGCGCCCTGGCCGGCAAGCCGCCGCTGTCCGAGTGGACCTTCACCCGGGAGGACGCCGGCCTGTTCGACGGCGCGGTGGACATCTTCGGGGACGGCTCCGTGTGGGCGCTCTGGCTGCCCGGCCACACGCCCGGCAGCACGGCGTACCTGGTGCGCTCCACGAAGGGCCCGGTGCTGCTCGCGGGCGACGTCAGCCACACGCGCTGGGGCTGGGAGCACGGCGTGGAGCCGGGCTCCTTCAACAACGACGCTGGCCGGGCGAAGCGGAGCTTCCAGAAGCTGCGCGCGTTCTCCCAGGCGCACCCCGAGGTCGAGGTGCGCATGGGCCACCAGCACTGACGCGCGGCGCCTCAGTCCCGCGTGTGCTGCCGGAAGAAGTCCCACAGGAGGGCGGTGGCATCCGGCCCGGAGGGGTCCGCGAAGGGATAGCGCGAATCCCCACCGGGCCACGCGTGGTCCATGCCCTGGATTTCGATGTGCCGCGCCACCAGCGCGCCGCCCACGTAGACGCGGCGCGCGTCCACCGCGTAGTGCCGCCGCACCTGCTCCACCATCCCCACGATGAGCGCGGGCTCGCCGTGGCCGCGCGTCTGGTTGAGCACGAGCATGAAGTTCCAGCACTCAGGGTGGGGGACCGCGCTCAGCCCGGCCGCCGCGCGTCCACCGCGGCGTCCTCCACTCCGGCCAGGAAGGCCTCCACGGCCTCGGCGACCTTCTCGGGCTGGTCATGCGGTGACGCATGGCCGGAGTCACTCAACACCTGGAGCCGCGCGCGCGGCAGCAGGTCCACGTAGGCCTGCTTCGCGGCCACGGGCGTGTAGTCCCTGTCCGACGCGAGCACCAGCACCGGGCAGGTGATGCCTCCCAGATGCCGCGTGACGCTCCACCCCACCAGCCCCTTCGTCGCGCGCAGGTATGCGTCCGGCTCATTGGCGCCGAAAACCTCCAGCGCGCGCTGGCGCAGCGCCTCCTGCTCCGGCTTGGGGAAGAGCCTGGGCGCCAGCACCCGGGCCAGCACCGCGGGCCCCAGCAGCTTCAGCAGCGCCAGCCGCAGCCCCAGCTCGAGCTTGCGGCGCGGCGTGCGCGCCACCAGCTCCGGGCCGCTGTTGATGATGACCAGGCTGCGCACCAGCTCCGGCCGCTCCACCGCGAGCTGGAACGCCATCATCCCGCCCATGGACAGGCCCACCACGTGGACGCCCGTGAGGCCCAGGCCGTCACACAGGCCGGCGATGTCCCGCGCGAAGAGCGGCACGCCATATGCGCCCGGCGGCTTCCCGCTGCGGCCATGCCCCCGCGCGTCCGGAACGATGACGCGATACCGGGCCGCCAGTCTGGGTGCCACGGACTCCCAGTCCCGACCCGTGGAGCCCAGGCCATGGAGAAGCAGCACGGGAGTGCCCTCACACGACTCCTCGAAGTAGAGGGAGAGCGCCTCCAGTTGGAGCATCGGCATGTCCGGCCCCCAGATTCAGGTAGGAAGCGTGTCGCAGTGCCGGCCTGAAGCGACATGAACGAACGTTCGATTATCAAGAGCCCCTCATGAGCACACCCCCTCGCTCGCGCCTGCGCGCCAAGGCCGCCAGCCTGCCCCCCACCGCGGCGGCGCCCCCCGAAGGCACGCGCCGGCGCATCCTGGAGACGGCCCTCCAGCTCTTCGCGTGCCGCGGCTACCACGACACCTCCATCCGGGACCTGGCCACCGCCCTGGAGCTGCGGCCCAGCGCGCTCTACGCGCACTTCGCCGCCAAGGACCACCTCCTCGCGGAGCTGGTGCGCATCGGCCATGAAGCCCACTTCGAGGCGCTGGAGACCGCGTTCCGTGACGCGAAGCCCACACCGGCAAGCCAGGTGCGCGCGCTGGTCCACGCGCACACGCGTGTCCACGCGGAGCACCCGCAGCTCGCGCTGGTCGTGAACGAGGAGTTCTACGCGTTGTCGGCGGAGCTGGCGGCGCCCGCGCAGGCCCTGCGGGACAAGGCCAACGCCATGTTGATGGACGCCATCCAGCGCGGCATGGCCCAGGGACAGTTCGCACCGCTCCATCCCGAAATCACCGCCGCGGCGATTGTCGGGATGGGCTCGCGCATCCCCCACTGGTTCGACCCCGACGGCTCCATCGGGGTGGAGACCCTGGCGGCCACCCACGCCGAGCTGGCGCTGCGGATGCTCGCAGGCCCCACCCCCGCGTGAGGCCGTGCGGTTAGCCGCGCATCTGCTTCTGGCCGGACGCCACCTGGAAGGCGTACACCCCCAGCGCCACGATGCCGGCGATGAAGACGACCCACAGCAGGCCGCCCACGACGGCGCGCGTCACGGTGAGCACGACCCAGAGCGCGAGCAGCCCCAGGCCCACGTAGAGCAGCCCCTTCATCGTCCGCCTCCCTCGCACAGGAATGTCCCTTCAGGGTAGGAACGCCGCACGCGCGCGGCAGGAACGGCTGCCTGGCTGCCCCTGAATCCTGGCGGCCTGCCCGCGCCGGAGCGCGCACACCGCCATGGCGGAGGAGCCTCCCTCCGCGGACGTCTGCCCACCATGAACACTCGCCACCTCTGGAAGCTCACCGCCCTCTCCCTCGCGCTGTCCACGCCCGCCCTCGCCGCGGACTGGCGCAACGACGGCAACCTGAAGCGCAAGAAAGCCAGCACCGCCGGGGACATGGAGCAGGCCCGGGAGGACGGGGGCTTCGCCCTGGGTCTGCGCGCCGGCTACGGCATCGCGATGGGGCGGATCGCCCGCTCCGGGGATGGAGAGGGCACCAGGCTGGGAGACCTGGTCTCCGGCGCCATCCCCTTGCAGGTGGACGCGGGATACTTCTTCAACGCCAACATCTACCTGGGCGCCTACTTCCAGTACGCCCCCGTGTTCCTCGCCGACGACTGCCCGTCCCGCACCACGTGCTCCGGGAGCCAGCTGCGCTTCGGCGCCAACGTGTCCTACCACTTCCGCGCCGGTGAGAAGCTCCGGCCCTGGCTGGGCCTGGGCATCGGCTATGAGCTGCTCGACACCCAGGTCTCCACGACCCTGGGCACCACGGAGAGCGCCATCGGCATGGGCTACCGGGGCATCGAGTTCGCCTCCGTCCAGGGCGGCGCCGACTACCGCCTCAATGACACGCTCTCCATCGGGCCCTACGTGTCGATGACGGCCGGCGTCTACCAGACGGGCACCGCCCGGTTCGAGAATGTGCCCATCCTCGGCAACGGGGAGACGTCGGTCGACATCGAGGACACCGCGGTCCACGCCTGGCTGTCGGGCGGCCTGCGGATGCAGCTCCGCTTCTGAGAACACCCCTCGGGCCCGGGGGGGGGTGGCCCCCCCCCCCCCGCACCCGCCCTTCCTTCCACGCGCCTCGCCGCTCAGCCGAACGGCCCGAAACACGAGTCACGAAAGACTCACTGTTTCGAATAAATGAGCATTCCCGACCAAGTTTGACAATTTCGTGAATTGTTGGGTTACTCACCTTCCAGGCTGAACTGATTTGTCCGGCCTGGGTAAATACAATCCCACCCACGACAGACAGGAAGGTCCCTCATATGTCTCGCGTTCCACGCCACGCCCCATACACGGGGGCGCTGGCAGCGCTTTGTCTGGCAAGCCCGGCGGCTGCCTACACCCAGCCCAATTACATGGAGCAGCCCCCCTTCCATCAAGAGGTCTCCTACCTCACGCTGGACGACGGCAGCTACTACGGAGCCGACCCCTACCTGCTGCCGCAAATCAACGCGGAGGTCGACTATGAGATGACGAGCAATTGCATTGGCATCTGCTCGTCCGGCATGGAGTACGGCGACCCGGACATCGTCGTCTTCGACTACGAGGGTGCGACGCCGGATGCCTCCAGCACCACCGAGGGCCCGGGTGGACAGGTGGACCCGTCCACGGCCAACACCGGTGGCCAGCCCTTCAGCAAGACGTTCCACAAGAGCGAGGGCTTCGGAAACAACACCTTCGGCGCGGGCTATGTCGTCGACGTCTCGCTGAATGGCATCCCGGCCTCGGCCAGCGCGGGCGCGAAGCTCGACGCCGTGGCCGAAGGGAAGGTCTGGGCCAAGGCGTTCAGCTCGACCGAGCGCGAGGTGGTGCGGGCGCGGGCCTCGGGCTCCGCGCAGCAGAACGCCTTCGCGACCGCCAAGGTCAACGTGTACGTCATGGGCTCGCAGGTCTATTCGAAGGACCTGACCTCCGGGACGCTCGTGGATGAGCCGCTCTTCAACCGGACCTTCTTCTCCGCGTCGAAGACCTTCACCATCCTCTTCATCCCCGTGACGGTCACCGCGTCGCTCAACGGCAACGCGGGCATCAAGGTGGACGGCTCCGTCAACACCACCGTGGTGAAGCTGGTCGCCACGCCCAAGGGCAGCGTCTACGCCTCGGCGAGCGCGGCCGTGAACGTCATCGTGGCGAGCATCGGCGTGGAGGGCAACCTGACCCTCATCAACGCGAGCCTGCCCACCACCGGCCAGCTCGTCTCCACCAGCTGCAGCACGCTGGACTGGAACCTCAAGTCGGACTTCAACATCAACACGCTGTCGGGCAACCTGAAGGCCTTCGTCAAAATCAAGCTGCTCTTCATCAAGAAGAAGGCCTCGCTGACCATCGCCCAGTGGAGCGGCTCGACGAAGAACTGGAACCTCGTCAACACCACCAGCACGGTGCCCCTCACCTTCGCCTGCGCGAACGGCACGCCGGTCGGCGGCACGGGCACGCTCCTGCCCGGCACGGGCGGTAGCAGCACGGGCGGCGGTGACACCGGCGGCGGCGGTGACACGGGCGGCGGTGGCTGGGGTGGCGGCGGAGGCGGTGGCTGGGGCGGCGGCAGCTGCGGCCCTTCGCCCTATCCCGTCCACCAGTACGAGGTGCCGCGCGAGTTCGAGGAGTCCTGCATGATGTGATGCAGTGAGCCAGACCGCTTCGCAGTGCCCGGCGTGGCGGTGCGCCCATCATCGCGCCGCCACGCCTCCCCTCCGAGCTCCTGCCGTCCCGAGGTTTCGCCGTGAATGACCGCCGCTGGCTCCTGGCCGCCCCCCTCTTGATTCTGGGTCTTGGACTTGGGGTCCACCGCTTCCTGCTGCCGGAGGACGCCCCGCCCGAGGAGTCTGCCCCGGCCCCCAACGCGCCAGCCCCCGAGGCCGCGGCGGCATCGCCCACGCCCGCCCCGCCCCCGCCAACGGCGGGCGCCCAGCGGGCCTGGGTGCCCGGCGCGCAGTTCGTGTACGACCTCGACGCGAAGCAGCAGCTCTCCTTCGCCCAGCAGGGTGAGCGCGCGGGCGAAACCCTGACCATCGACTTCCAGGGTGAGCTGACGATGGCCGTCGTCGGCGGACAGGGGGACCGGCTGGACACCCAGGTGCAGGTCCGCACCGCACGCTTCGACTTCCAGTCGAACGGGCGCGACGCGCTCGACGCGAGCTCCCGCCAGCGCGTGCTCGCCCACCTCCAGCAGCCCTTCTACGTGACGTACACCCGGCAGGGCGCCGCGCTGCTCACGCACTTCGAGCGGGAGGTGGACCCGCTCACGCAGAACCTGCTGCGCTCGCTGGTGGCCTCCACCCAGTTCGTCAAGCCCCTCACGACCCAGACGACCTGGGAGGCGCAGGAGCTGGATGTCACCGGCCAGTACGTGGCCACCTACCAACCGGCCCCGGGTGAGCGGCAGTACACGCGGCGCAAGGAGCGCTACCTGCGGATGTCCTCTCCGCAGGGCCTGCGCCCGCTGGCGGCCGGGACGCACATCACCGTGGATGCCACCGCCGACTTCCGCCTGGGCGAGGAGGGCTGGCCCGAGACGGTCCACAGCCGCGAGCACGTGGCGGTGGAGGCGGGCCCGGACCTGCCCACCGCGCTGGCCGACGCGGAGGTGCGGCTCACACGGAGCACGGTGCGGCGCGTGCCGGCGCTCATCGGCTCGCTGGAGCTGCGGCGGCAGCACCTGGGGACCTCCACCCTGGCGACGCAGGTGTACGCCGCCCAGGACCCGAAGGCGGAGCTGCGGCGCCTGGTGGCGGGCGCGAAGCTGACGGACCTGGTCGGCACGCTGCGCGCCCTGCCTCCGGACACCGCGCGCAGCGGCGAGGAGACCGCGCAGCTGATGAACCGCCTGCGCGCCCTCTTCACCCTGGAGCCGGACAAGGCCCTGGCGGTGCCGGAGCTCTTGCGCGGCGAGGAGGACCGCAACGTCTACAGCAGCGTCATCGGCTCGCTGTCGGCGGCCAGCACGCCGGAGGCCGTGCACGCGCTGGCGCAGGTGATGACAGACGCCCAGCAGGGCGTGCGCACGCGCGTGGACGCCGCGGCCGGACTCGGCATGGCGGCGCAGCCCACCCAGGAAGGCATCGCCGCGCTGAGGGACATGGCCCAGAGCCCCGAGCAGGACCTGCGCAGCACCGCCACGCTCGCGCTGGGCAACGCCGCGCGCAACCTCAACGAGCAGCGGTCGCCCGACGCGGCGGAGCTGCTGCGCGAGCTCGCCCAGTCCGTGGCCGCGGCCTCCACGCCGGAGGCCCGCGCGCTGCGGCTGCGCGCCCTGGGCAACACCGCCAGCCCCGAGGTGCTCGCCGTCATCCAGGACGCGCTGCGGGACGCCTCGCCCATCGTCCGGGAGGCCGCCATCGAGGCGCTGCGCCTCATCCCCGGCGCCGCCGCCGACCAGCTCCTGGCCATGCGCATGGTGGAGGACCCGTCCCCCCAGGTGCGGCGCGCGGCCATCTTCGCCAGCAGCTTCCGGCCGCTGCCCGGCTTCCTGCCCGTGCTGGAGCGCAGCCTGCGCACGGACGCGGTGGACGCGGTCCGCAATGACGTGGTGCGCCTGCTGGGGGAACATCTGCCGCGCCTCGCCGGAGCCGCGGACCTGCTTGCGTGGGCCGGACAGAACGACCCGAACAGCGACATCCGCCACACGGCGCTCGCCTACCTCGCGCCGCGTCTGCCACAGACGCCACCAGGCCCCTGACGCGGGGCCTGGGGCCTACACCCCCAGCGCCTCGCGCAGCTCCGGCAGGCGCCGCGCCTGCACCGCGCCGAAGACGAAGCGGTCCGGGCGCAGCACCACCACGTCCGCCGCGCGCTTGGAGAACCAGTCCGCCAGCTTGCCCGTGACGTCCACCACCGCGGGCATGGGCGAGGACTCGGCGCCCGCCTCGGACGGAGGGCAGAACGTCAGCATCCGGCCGCCCAGGGACTGCGCCAGCTCCCGCGCCGCCTCCAGCTCCACCGACGGCGCGTCCCACCGGCACAGCACCGTGAAGTCATTGCCCAGGGTGTCGTCGAGCAGCACCTCCTCGCCCGACGCAAGCCTCACGCGCGGCTGGATGAAGTACTCGCCCTTGTCGGCGAAGTAGAAGCCGCTCGCGTGCGCCGGGGCCGACTTGAACTCGAAGCGCTCGATGAACTTCCGCACCCGGGGGATGCGCTGGATGGTGCGCATCAGCGCGTCGCGCGCGGAGGCCATCCACGGGTTGCGCGCCAGGAACAGGTGCCCCACGCGCACGCACAGCTTCTGCACCGCCTCCACGTGCGGCCGGCGCTCCTGCTCGTAGGTGTCGAGCAGCGAGTCCGGGGACTGGCCGTGCAGCACCCGCTTGAGCTTCCACGCCAGGTTGACCGCGTCCCGCATGCCCGACACCAGGCCCTGCCCCATGAAGGGCGGCATGGTGTGCGCCGCGTCGCCCAGCAGGAAGACGTTGCCGTCGCGCCAACGCGCCGCGTTGAGGCAGTGGAAGGTGTAGACCTGCGCCCGCTCGATGCGGATGCGCTTCGGGTCCACGTAGGGCGCGATGAGCTGGTCGATGGTCTCCCGGCTCTCCAGCTGCTCGCGCGTCTCGCCGGGCATCATCATGAACTCCCAGCGAACCTGATTCACCGCGCCGGTGGCGACGAAGGACGGGCGCTTCGGGTCGCACACGAAGCGGCACAGGTCCGGGACCTCGCCCTCCATGACGGTGCCGGACACCGCCAGCCACGGCTCGCCGTAGGCCCGGCCGGACAACGGGATGCCCAGCGCCTTGCGCACGCCGCTGCGCGCCCCGTCACATGCCAGCAGGTACCGCGCCCGGATGGAGCGCCGCTCCCCCGTCCGCGAGTCCTGGTAGCTCACCGTCACGCCGCTGGCGTCCTGCGCCACCGCCTCCACGCTCACGCCCTTGCGCAGCTCCACGTGCTCGAAGCGGTTCAGCCCGTCGCGCAGTGCGCCTTCCACCAACGGCTGGTGAAAGAACCACAGCGGCGAGTGCCCGAAACCAAAATCCACCTCGCCCGTGTGCAGCTCCGCGAATCGCTTTCCCGAGCCTCCCACGTATTCCGCGGAATTGGCCTGCCGCATGTTGCTTTGCAGCAATTCCAACAGTCCCGTGGACTGGTAGATTCGGAGGCCTTCGTCATCGCACGAGAAGGCCCGGGGCTCGCCGTGCGGCGTCACGTCCCGCTCCAGGAGCAGCGTGCGCACGCCCAGGAGCCCCAAGAGGTTCCCAGTCAACGCTCCCACCGGACCACAACCGCTGATGATGACGTCCACCTGCGTGTCGGTCTGCTGGCTGTCACAACCCATGGATGCCTCCTGGGGCAATGTCTGGCTTTTTTAATAACGATTCCGGTGTGACCACGGTGTGACCGGTCCGGAAGCCGACGAAGCCATCCGCTCAGGGTGGCGAGATGCCGTACGACGGAAATTCACACGCAAAATTTGTCACTGCTGGGGCAATCCCTACCCGTGACGGAGGTTGGGAGCGGACGTGTTAACTTGAGGGCCGTCCATGCGAGGAATCCCGGAGGACATGGCCGCCGGCCACACGGCAGGCACACAGCGCTTCCGTCTGGAGCTGCTGGGCGAGGCCCGGCTTCGGACGGGTGACGCGCGCATCCCCCTGGAGCGGCGCACCGCCGGCGTGCTGGCATGGCTGGCATTGGAAGGCCCGCACCCGAAGTACCGGCTGGCGGGGCTGCTCTGGGCGGAGTCCGGCGAGACGACGGCGCGCAACAACATGCGGCAGCTGCTGCGCCGGCTGCGCCTGGCCTGCGGCGCGGAGCTGATACAAGGCACCGACGTGCTCTCCCTCTGTGACGGCGTCGGCTCGGACGCCGCCGAGCTCCAGGCCCACGTGCTCGCGGGGCGTTACTCGGAGGCCCTGGCGCTGGACGGCGTGCTGCTGGGTGCCCTGGAATACGAAGATTGCTCAGAATTCCAATCATGGCTCGAAAGCGCACGTGAGCGGTTGGACAAGCTTCGGCGCCGGGCCGCCGTCGCGGAGGCGGAGGCGCGCGAGCGGCGCGGAGACCTGACGGGTGCGCTCGCACTGGTGGAGCAATTGCTCGTCATGGACCCGTACTCGGAGGAGGCGTGGCGCCGGCTGATGCGGCTGCACTACGTGGCCGGGGACCGGATGGCCGCGCTCAACGCCTTCGAGCGCTGCCGCCGCCTGCTGCGCGAGGAGCTGGACACCACGCCGCTGCCCCAGACGGTGGCGCTGGCGCGGGAAATCGAGCGGGGGCCGCCCGCGTCCAGGCCGCTCCCGCCGCCCACGCAGCGGCTGCCGCTGTCCGTGCTCCGCCCGCCGGTGCTGGTGGGCCGCGAGCGCGAGTGGGCGCAGATGGAGGCCGCGTGGCAGGCGGGGCAGACCATCTTCATCTCCGGCGGGCCCGGCGTGGGCAAGACGCGGCTGGCGCACGACTTCGCCGCGTCGCGCGGCTCGTACCTGCTGCTGGAGGCGCGGCCCGGCGAGCAGAGCGTGCCCTACTCCTCCCACGTGCGGCTGGTGCGGCAGATGCTCGCGCGCGTGCCGGACCCGGACCTGCCGCAATGGGTGCGGCGCGAGCTGGCGCGGCTGCTCCCGGACCAGGCCGGCCAGGAGGGCCTGCCCCCGCCCATGGCGGATGAGGCCGACCGCAGCCGCTTCCTGGAGGCGCAGTGCCAGGTCGTCTATCAGCTCGCCGCCAGCGCGGACGCGCTGGTCGCCGACGACCTCCAGTACATGGACAGCGCCACCGCGGAGTTCGCGGTGCTGATGCTGTCGCGCCGCCACGCGCCCGAGCCCGGCGGCCGCTTCCCGCGCTTCATCGACACCTACCGGAGCGACGAGCTGGCGCCCCAGGCCGCCGCGTTCATCCAGCAGCTGGTGGCCGCGGGGCTGGCCACCGTCGTCGAGCTGCAACCGCTGAGCGCCGACGCGGTGGGCGCGCTGCTGGAGAGCCTCGAGCTGCCCGGCGCGGAGAAGCTGGTGCAGGACGTGACGCGGCACACGGGCGGCAACCCGCTCTTCATCACCGAGACGCTGAAGTACCTGCTGGAGACGGGCGGCCTGGAGCGGGGCTGGCCCGAGCACGTCCCCGCCTCTGGCCGTGGGCAGCAGCTCATCCAGCAGCGCCTGGAGCGACTGTCCCCCTCCGCGCTCCTCGTCGCGCGGCTGGCCGCGCTGGCGAAGACGGACTTCACGCTGGAGCTGGCCAGCGAGGTGCTGGAGATGAACCCGCTCGCGCTCGTCACGCACGTGGCGGAGCTGGAGGGCGCGCAGGTCCTCCGGAGCGAGCGCTTCATCAACGGCCTGCTCTTCGAGGTGGTGCGCCAGGGCGTCCCCGGCGCGCTGGGCACGCTGCTGCACCGCCGGTTGGCCGTGGCGCTGGAGCAGCGCGGCGCCGCCCCCGTCGTCGTGGCGCAGCACTGGCTGGACGGCCATGAGCCCCGCCGCGCGGTGCCCTTCCTCATCTCCGCCGCCAACGCGGAGGCCGCCGCCCTGCGCCACCTGGACGCCGCCCTGCTCTACCACCGCGCCGCCGCGCTGCTGGACGAGGCCGGCCTGCCCGACGAGGCCGCGCTCGTCCGGAGCCGCGTGCGCGGCATCCCCACCGCCTGAATTCAGGCGTGCGACGGAAGGACGCCGGACGCATCATCCGCTCCGCAGCGCAGCAAGCCCCTCCCCAACAGTCCCAGGAGCCATCCCATGATTCCCGTTCGCGCCTATGCCGCCAGGGACGCCCGGTCCCCGCTCGCCCCGTTCGAGTTCGAGCGCCGCGCCCCCGGCCCCAGCGACGTGCAGATTGAAATCCTCTACTGCGGCGTCTGCCACTCCGACCTGCACCAGGCCCGCGACGAGTGGGGCGGCTCGCAGTACCCCATGGTGCCCGGCCACGAAATCGTCGGCCGCGTGGTCCGCGTCGGCGACCGGGTGACGAAGCTCAAGGTGGGCGACCTCGCCGGCGTCGGCTGCATGGTGGACGCGTGCCGCACCTGCCCGAGCTGCAAGGAGGGCCTCGAGCAGTACTGCGACGAGGGCAACGTCCAGACGTACAACGGCAGGGAGAGGGACGGAAAGACGCTCACCCAGGGCGGCTACAGCGAGGCCATCGTCGTGGACGAGGCCTTCGTCCTCAAGGTCCCCGGCAATCTGGACCCGGCCGCCGCCGCGCCGCTGCTGTGCGCCGGCGTCACCACGTACTCGCCCCTGAAGCACTGGAAGGTGGGGCCTGGCCAGCGCGTGGGCGTGGTGGGCCTGGGCGGACTGGGCCACATGGGCGTGAAGCTGGCCAAGGCCCTGGGCGCGCACGTCACCGTCTTCAGCCGCACCGACGGCAAGAAGCAGGACGCCCTGCGCCTGGGCGCGGACGCGGTGGTCGTCTCCTCGAACAAGGAGGAGATGAACGCCCAGGCCGGCACGCTCGACTTCATCCTCGACACCGTCTCCGCCCAGCACGACCTGAACGCGTACCTGCGGCTCTTGCGCCGCGACGGCCACCTGGTGCTCGTCGGCGCCCCGGAGAAGCCCCTCGCGGTCCACCCCTTCTCCCTCATCCCCATGCGGCGGAGCTTCTCCGGCTCCATGATTGGGGGTATCCATGAAACGCAAGAAATGCTAGACTTCTGCGGCAAGCACGGCATCGTCTCCGACATCGAGCTGATCTCCATCCAGCAGGTGAACGACGCCTACGAGCGGCTGCTGAAGGGAGACGTGAAGTACCGCTTCGTCATCGACCTCGCGAGCCTGCGGAAGTAGCCGAATCTGAGCACTCCGCCCACCGGCGCTGGAGGGCAGGGCCGTGCATGCTTTTGCACGGAGTCCTGCCCCACCGGTCAGGTGCCTGCTCGCCGTCTGGTGCGAATTCTCAAAGCATGACTACGACGATTGCACAGAGCGGCTTCGTGAAGGTGACGTCCCCGTACCCCGAAGAGCAGGAGCTGCTGGACCCGGCGCTCGCCGCGCCGACGCCCCAGAAGGCAGCGCGGCTTCGACAGAAAGCGAGCCACTGGCTCCTCCGGGCACAGAAGGAACTCCACGACGCCATCTTCGCCCGGGACGGCTCGGAGGCAGGGCTGGACCGCTATGCCAGCGCCCGCGCGGAGCTCGACTCCGCGGAGACGTGGGCCCTGCGCGTCGCGGACGCCCTCTCGCGGCACCGCGACTGACGGCGGCCGCCCCCGGTGCGCGTCACGCCACCCGGGCGGACGCCTCGGCCCGCTCGTCGGCGGCGCCCTCCGGCTGGGACACCGGCGCGGCCAGCGCGGCGGCGGGCACGGGGGACTTGCCGTAGGGGAAGTAGTCCTTGAGCTTCAGCATGTGCTTCTCGAAGAGGTGCCAGCTCAGCAGCGCGAGCCCCAACGAGAGCCCGGTGGCCACCCCATAGAACACGAGCTGCATCGGCACGTCCGTGCCCGCCACCGTCTTCAGCGGCGTCTTCAGCACCGTGCGCCGGAGGATGGCGTCCAGCGGCGAGTGGATGAGGTAGATGGCGTAGCTGTACTTGCCGAAGACGAGCAGCATCCGCGTCGTGAGGAGGCGGTGCAGGACGTGGCCCTTGGGGACGGCCACCGCCCTGTAGACGCCCACCGTGTAGAGGACGGCGATGGCGGTGTAGCCGCCCGTGCGCTTCACCAGCTCGAAGGTGGGCCCCACCGGCAGCACCACCATGGCCAGCACCACCGGCACGGCGGCCCACGCGGCCCAGCGCATCCACGGGAAGGCCTTCAGGCCCAGTCCCTCCGGGTGGCGCAGCGCCATCGCGAGCAGGCCCCCCATCGCCAGCGAGTCCACGCGGCAGAACGTCACCACGTAGGTGCTCTCGATGCTGGCGCCGTACAGCGTGAGCCCCACGCGCACCAGCACGGCCGTGGCGATGGTGCCCAGGCACAGCCGGATGGCGCCCCGGTACGACACCGCGGCGATGAGGAATGGCCAGACGATGTAGAACTGCTCTTCGATGGCCAGCGACCACACCACCCCGAGGATGGGGTGCGTGGTGTCGACCCACAGTTGGTAGAAGTTGGAGAGGTACAGCAGGTACCAGACCGCGCCGTCCGTGGTGATGCGCTCGTCCAGGTTCAACCGGCCCGCCAGCGACGGCAGCACCAGGAACGACACCGCGAGCGCCAGGTAGTAGAGCGGGAAGATGCGCAGGAAGCGGCGCATGTAGAAGTTGCGGAAGAAGTGCTGCCGGCCCTTCGCCTCCCACAGGATGCCGGTGATGAGGAAGCCGGAGAGGACGAAGAACAGGTCCACGCCCGTCCAGCCCGCCCCGGCCAGCCACCACGTCACCCGTCCTGCGACGCTCTGGTCGCTCAGGTGCGTCGTGTGGAAGAACACCACCAGCAGGACGGCGAGACCCCGCACGCCGTCCAGCACCGGCAAGTGGCCCTGTAGGCGCGGAGCATATGCCGCGGCTTCATCCACACGGCCATAATTCAAGGACATGAAAGTTCTCTTATCAACAAAGACTGTCATCCAACAAGACCGCCACTCAGCGCGTGCGTGGGATTGCGATGACCGAGGCCTGGTGTCAGTCCTGCCACCAGGGGCCCCCGCGCGAGAAAAGCGCGCGCCCGTGAAACTTCCGGGCCGCTCGTGACACCTTGAAGCCGTGGCGCTCCTCTCCGCGATGAAAATGGTCCTGGCAGGTGCGCCCCCGTCCGACACGGACCGGGAGCGCACGCTGCTGCGACGGGCGCGGACGGGGGACCCCGCCGCCTTCCGGCGGCTGTTCGAACGGCACGCGGCGGGCGTGTGGCGCTTCCTGCGTGACTCGATGCGCGACGAGGCCGCGGCGGACGAGGCCACGCAGGAGACCTTCGTGCGCGCCCATGCGCGGCTCGGCACGCTGCGCGACGATGACCGGCTCGGCGCGTGGCTGCTGGGCATCGCCCGGCACGTGTACCTGGAGTCGCTGCGGCAGCGCGGTGTCCACGTGGACGTGGAGGACGACGCCCACGCCAGCCACGTGGAGGCGGTGCTGCCCACGCCCACGCCCGAGGACCTGCTCCTGGACCGGGAGCTGGAAGGGCTGCTGGCGGGAGCGCTCGGGACGCTGCGCGAGGACCGGCGCGCGGCGCTGCTGCTGCGCATCGACCATGGCCTCCCCTATGAGGAGATTGCATCGGTGATGGGCTGGTCGCTCCAGAAGGTGAAGAACGAAATCCACCGCGCGCGGCTCCAGCTGCGTGAGCAACTGGCCGCGCACATCGGAGGCCG
This sequence comes from Pseudomonadota bacterium, assembly GCA_023426545.1. Lineage (GTDB taxonomy): Bacteria > Myxococcota > Myxococcia > Myxococcales > Myxococcaceae > Myxococcus. The sequence goes on along the minus strand of JAFAAN010000010.1, from coordinate 8,875 downwards.
CCCATGAGCGCCTGCCGCGAAGCCGAGCTGGACGCCCTGCTGGCCGGCGAGCTCTCCCCGGAGGACACGGCGCGCGTCCACGCTCACGCCAACGCCTGCCCCGCCTGCCAGCACGCCCTGGCCTGGCTGCGCGCGGAGCGCGGGTGGATGGCACAGCGCGCCCGGCGCCTGCCGGAGCGCCCCGCGCTGGACTTCGCCGCGCTGGAGGCCCGGCTGCGAAAGCGCGAGGCGCCGCCAGCACCTCGACGCCTGGAGTGGCTGTACTGGGGGAGGATGCTGACCGCCGCCACCGCCGTGGTGGCCTTCGTCCTCCTCGGCACGCTCCAGGTGACACGCATCCCCAGCGCCGACGAGCCGTGGAGTCAGCACGACCCGTTCGCCGCCGCCCCCCGGACTGTCGAGTGGTGCGACGACCCCTCCCGGGAAGCGGTGGCGGCGCTGGAGGCGCGCGTGGGGGCGTGCCTGGTGGCCACGCCCCTGCTGCCCCTGCGCTGACGGCGTCCTACGGGACCTGCGTCAGGATGTCCTCGGCGTACCGGACCGCGTCCGCCGCCTGCACCAGGCCGTTTCCGTAGTTCGGGTCCCACCCGGCCGGCCCCAGGTCCTTGGCGGTCTCGAGCAGGGCCTCGCGCACGCGCTCCGCGTTCATCTTCTGCGGGTCCAGGCTCCACACCAGGGCGGCCACGCCGGCCACGTGGGGCGTCGCCATGGAGGTGCCCGTCTGCACCGCATAGTCCAGGCCGGTGACGTCCAGGGCCACCTCCTGCCCCGCCATCCCCCGAAGGAGGTTGGCCGACTCCAGGGACACGGAGACGGTGGGCACCCACAGCGAGGACGGCGCGTTGAGCGTGAAGTTGCCCATGCCCTCGTCCGCGATGTGGTTGCCGATGATGACGGCCTTCGCGCCCGCGCGGATGGCGTTGCGCACCTTCTCCTCGAAGAGGATGCCGCCGCCGCGGTCCACGTACGCGACGAAGCCCTCGCAGGTGGCGCCCTCGCCGCAGTCCGAGACGCTCGCGCCCAGGCCGCAGTTCACCAGCCGCCCCGTGTACGCCCCCAGCGCCGAGTACTCGAGGGGGTTGGATTCGAACTGCTGGCCGCTCGCGGCCACCTCGCCGTAGGGCGCGCCCCCGACGATGGTGGCGCTCAACACACCCACACCGGGGCCCACCAGGTTCGTGCCCTCACCGTACTGTGAGAAGGCGGCCCACTCGCCCGCGAAGTTCACCGCGCCCACGCCCACCACGGAGTCATACCCCGCCGGGTAGGACACCTTGCCCTCCCCCGAGTTGCCCGTCGCCGCGATGGCCAACACACCGTTGGCCTTGGCCTGGTTGAAGGCCAGCTCCTCGGCGGCATTCGTGGTCGAGGCGCCCAGCGACAACGACACGATGTTCGCGCCCTGCTGCTGGCACCAGTCGAGCGCGGCGATGACGTTGGTGGTGCTGCCCGAGCCGGTCTCGTTCAGCACGCGCGCAATCAGCAGCGACGCGGTGGGGGCCACGCCCACCGTTCCATTCGGGTCATTGCCCACCCGCACCCGCCCACCCGCGCCGAGCTGCGCGGCGATGGTGGCCGCGGTGTGGGTGCCATGTCCTCCGCCCCACGCCAGCACCTTGCCACGCGCGTCCACCCGCGCATCCAGCGCCAGCGCGTTGGCCGAGCCGCTGATGAAGTCCTTGCCACCGATGAAGGCGGCCTGGAGCTCCGGGTGACGGTTGTCCCAGCCGCTGTCGATGACACACACCTTGACGCCCGTGCCCGAGGGGCGGCCGTCGTCCAGGACACCGTCGTCGTTGGCATCCCAGACCTGGTTGGCCTGCACCAGCTTCAGGCCCTCGGTGTACTCCCCCACGGAGCCGACGGTGTTGGGCGGCGGCCGGGGCTCCGCGCCCAACCAGGCTTGCGGAGACAGCGGCCGCTGCATCAGGCCGAGCGCGCGCACCTCGCGGTCCGGGGACACGGCCACCACGTCCGGGTTCCGGGCGAGCGCCTCGCGTACCGCGGGCGACACACGGGCGGACACCATGTTCAGCGTGGGCATGCGCCGCTGCACCGTTCCACCAGCGCGCCCCACCTCCTCGGCGAAGGCCTCCGTGTTCGCGCGAGCGGTGGCGAACACCCGCTGGCGGAAGGCGATGATGACCTCCTCCGAGCCATCGGACGCCAGGGCCGCCTCGCTCTGGCTGGCGGAAGAGACGACGATGGGCTCGGACATCCCCGTGGTGCCAGGGCATGCCTGGGGCTCCACCGGCGAATCCGAGCCGCACGCCACCAGCCCCCCAACCAGTCCCAGCCAGACGCAACGCTTCATTTCACGCTCCTTGAGTGTCCCGTCCAGCGAGGCGTCGTTGCATCACGGCGCGGCGGATGGATTCTGGGGACGCGCATGAACGGCAGGACACCCTCTGCCGTTCCCGGAGCGGAAGTTAACCACGGCGACAGGCCGACCGCTCGCGCCCCTGTTCGACGGAGGACGGGCAGGGCGTGCAGGCGTGCGGTGCAGGCGTGGGCCAGCGAACGCTCCTCGCACGGAGCGTCCGTCCCTTCACGCCTCGACGGGGTCCACTCCGAAGATGCGGAGCGCGTCGGCGGCGTAGGCGTCCAGCTGCCGCTGCGTCTCCGCGGCGTCCCAGCCCAGCCGGGGGGCCATGACCTCGGCCGCCACGCGGGCCGCGGCTTGCCCCTGGTCACGCGTCTCGAAGGCCACCTTGAGCCGGCGGATGAGCAGGTCCGACAGTGTGTGCACCAACTCGTGGGTGACGCCCCAGACAGCCTCGGCCGCGCGGTAGGGCAGCCCCTCCGCGAGCGGCCGGGCCAGCGAGGCCTCCTCGCGAGTGAGGGCCCACACGCGGCGCCAGCGGCTGCCGTAGGACCGCACCAGGTGGATGGCCGTGGCCTCGTCCCCCACCTCGGCCCGCGCCGCGGCGAACTCGGCATCCAGGCCGCGGATGTCGCCTCCGGGCAGCGGCAACGCGTCGGTGGGCGAGCGGTGGCGCGGCTGCCCCAGGTGGCGCTCCACCGCGTCCACCACGTCGCGCGCCATGACGCGATAGGTGGTGAGCTTGCCACCGCTGATGGCCAGCACGCCGGACGGACTCACGTCGATGGCGTGCTCCCGGCTGGCGCTGCCCGCGTCGGCCTGCGCGCCGTGGTAGCCGCTGGCCACGAGAGGCCGGATGCCGGCCCATGCGCTCACCACGTCCGCGCGGGTGAGGCGCGCCTCGGGGAAGAAGGCGTTGGCGGACTCCAGCAGGTAGGCCACGTCGGCCTCGCTGGCCCGGACCTCCGCCGGGTGCGCGCGCGTGGACGTCTCCGTGGTGCCGATGATGGTGAAGTTGTCGGCGGGCAGCACGAACATCACCCGGCCATCCTTGGGGGACAGCAGGGTGAAGGCATCGCGGTGGTTGAGGCGCTCGCGCGGCACGGAGAGGTGGACGCCCTTGCTGCCGCGCACGGCGGGGCTCGACCCGCTGGGCGCGTCCAGCCGCCGAATCTCATCGCTCCAGGGGCCGGTGGCGTTGACCACGGCGCGGGCCCGCACGGTGACTTCCTGGCCGGTGAGGTGGTCCACCACCGTGGCGCCGCGCGCCTGCCCATCCTCCAGCACCAGCCCCGTCACGGACGCATGGTTGAGGACGGTGGCCCCCGCCTCCGAGGCCCCCACCGCGTTGGCCAGGGTGAGGCGCGCGTCGTCCGTGGCGGCGTCGTAGTAGCGCGCACCGCCCTTGAGGTTCTCGGTGCGCAGGCCCGGCTCGGCCGCGTGCACCTGCCGGGCATTGAGACGCCGGTAGCCCTTCACGTTCCGGAAGAGGGACAGGGCGTCATAGAGCATGAGGCCCGCGTTGAGCTTCCAGCGTGGCACCCGGGCGCCCGCGTAGACAGGCCAGATGAAGGCGAGCGGGCGCACCAGATGCGGAGCGAGCCGCAGCAGGCGCTGGCGCTCGATGCTGGACTCGAAGACGAGGCCCAGGTGGCCATGCTCCAGGTAGCGCAGGCCCCCGTGGATGAGCCGCGATGAGCGGCTGGAGGTTCCGCTGGCGAAGTCCTCGCGCTCGACGAGCGCCACCTTGAGGCCCCGGAGCGCCGCGTCCCGCGCCGAGCCCGCCCCCGTGACGCCTCCGCCAATGATGAGGACGTCGAAGGTCTCCGTGGCCAGGGCCCGCAGGCGCGCTTCGCGGGATGGAGGAGGAGGCATCTCGGCCTCGGGTAGGACACGGGAGAGCGCGACTGATTCGGAACGCACGGCATAAGTGTAGCGACGTTGGCCCTCGCAGGCAGCCCAAACCAATGCGCTGCGTCAATCCCGCTACACGCCAGCGGGTCTCCCGGGCCCGGGAGGTGTTCACCCCAGTGGGGACGGCGGCTTGCGCGTCCGGATGAAGACAGATAGGAGGCGGCCGACCCCTCCCCTCACCTTGGGCTCCACGGCCTTGCTGAACCCCCACGACCGACGCGACCTCGCCTGCCTGGGACTGATGGTCCTGGTGTACGGGCTCGCCGTGGCGCCGGTGCTGCACGCGGTGGTGGAGCACGGAGGAGGCGGCCATCATCACCCCCATGTCCACGGGCGGGCGCACTCGCATGACACCCGCGGTGAACTCGGGGAAGCCGGCGCGCACGCCCACCGGCACGCGGACCCTGACGATGCGGACGCCCCCTCACCGGAAGGTGAGCAGAAGGGCGGGCACGAGCACCTGACGGGCTCGGTGGAGCACCTGCACGCGGTGGCCGTGGCCTGGGCGGTGATGAAGCTGCCGCGCGTGCCCGAGGTGTCATGGCTGGCGGAAGTCCGTCATGGCCCGGAGCGGGCACCGGGCTCCGCGCTGCGCCCGACGGCGATGCCCCAGGGCCCATAGCGCCGGCCCCCGCGCATCCACCACGACGCGCCATGCGTGCGGAGCACGCGGGGGCTCGTGTGTCCTGCCCATCCTGAATCGCGCCTGAACCTGTCTGCCGGTGGGGCCGCTCCCCGAGGTGTCGCACGTGTGTGTGTGACGCCGAGGAGAGGGGCCTGCGCCGCCGTGTGTCCATACGTGCCCGTGCTCCTCGCTACCGCCCTCTCTTCATGTGTCCTCGCATGTGTCCTCGCCCTGGCCGACCCGAACCTTCAGCAAGAGGTGGTGTCCGACCCAACCGGGGCGAGCACGGACACGCCCGCGCCGCAGGCCCCCGAGCCGCCCCCTGACGAAGCAAGCGCCACGGCCGAGGAGGCTCCCGTGAAGTCCACGGTGGTGCGTGGCGCGCGGCCCGCCCAGAGCGCCTCCGAGGTGACCCTGGGCCGCGACATCCTGGACGCGGCGCCGAGACGCAACGCCGTGGACCTGCTGCGAGCCGTCCCGGGCCTCGTGGCCTCGCAGCACAGCGGCGAGGGCAAGGCGCAGCAGCTCTTCCTCCGGGGCTTCGACGCGCTCCACGGCCAGGACGTGGAGCTGAACGTCGGTGGCCTGCCGGTGAACGAGGTGAGCCACATCCACGCGCTGGGCTACGCGGACGTCAACTTCGTCATCCCGGAGGTCGTGCAGTCGCTCGACGTGACGGAGGGCTCGTACAGGGCCTCGCAGGGTGACTTCGCCGTCGCGGGGACGGTCCGCATGGACCTGGGGGTCGAGGAGCCCGGCGTTCACCTCATCGGCACGCTGGGGCAGTACGGGCAGCGGCGGCTCGTAGCCACGGTGCGGCCCGGGGAGGACGCGGGCACCTTCGCCGCGGTGGAGCTGGGCGAGGGCAAGGGCTTCGGCCCCCAGCGAGGCTACGGCCGCGCTTCGCTGCTCGCCCAGGCCACGGCGTCCCTTGGGGACGGCCTCACGGTGCGCGCGCTGGGCGGCAGCTACGTGACGCGCTTCGACTCGCCGGGCGTGGTGCGTGAAGACGACCTGCTCTCCGGCCGCGACACGTTCTTCTCCGCGCCCCTGGGCCGCCAGGGAGGCTCCGTCTCCCGGCACCAGCTCCTCCTCGGCGTGGACCTGCCGCGCACCGGCACGGGCCGCACGAAGCTGGAGGTCTTCGGCATCCTGTCGGACCTGCGGCTGCGCAACAACTTCACGGGCTTCCGCGTGGACGAGCGCGGAGACGGCCTGGAGCAGACCAACGACGGGATGACGCTGGGCGCTCGCGCCGAGCACCGCCGCACCGTGTTCATCGCGGGCCGCCCGGTGGCGCTGGAGCTGGGGCTGGGCGCGCGGCGCGACACTGTGGAGCAGACGCAGCGGCGCTACCGCGAGTCGGACGGCACCTTCTTCTCGGACGAAATCGACGCGCGCTTCACCCAGACGGACGTGTGGGGCTGGACCGAGGCGCGCATGCCCCTGGGCCGCTGGTCCCTGCGGCTGGGCGGACGCGCGGACGCGCTGGGCGTCGAGGTCTTCGACGCGCTCGCCTTCCGCGACCCGCGCTACTACGACGGTCAGGGCTACGCGCGCAGCGCCTTCGGCGTCCACCTGGGCGCGAAGGCCGGCATCGAGTACGCGCTGGGCGACGACGCGGACGCCTGGCGGCTGTTCGCGAGCTATGGAGACGGCTTCCGCTCCCCCCAGGCGCGCAGCCTCTCCGAGGGTGAGCGCGCCCCCTTCGTCTCCATTCGCGGCGCGGAGGTGGGCTCCCGCAAGGACGGCGAGCACTGGGCCGTGCAGCTCAGCCTCTTCGGCTCGCAGGTGGACAACGACTTCTTCTTCGACCACACCGTGGGCACCACTGTGTACACGGGCGAGACGCTCCGCTCGGGCCTCTCCGCCGCGCTCCAGGCGCGCCCGCTGCCCGGGCTCGTCACGTCCGTCAGCGCGACGCTCGCGCATGCCTACGTCCGCGCCTCGAACACGCTGCTGCCCTACTTCGCGCCCCTCGTCGCGCGCGCGGACGTGGGCTGGGATGGCCAGCCGCCATGGGCCTGGGGCAGCACCCTGTCGCTGGGCACGGGGCTGACCTTCATCGGCCCGCGGCCGCTGCCCTTCGATGAACGCAGCGCCACCGTGTTCCTCGCGGACGCGCACGTCGCCATCCGGCGGGGCGAGCTCGGCCTGCGGCTGGAGGTCTCCAACCTGCTCGACGCGCGCTGGCGGGACGGCGAGTTCGTCTACAGCTCGCGCTTCGACCCGGGCGCGCCGGCGAGCCTGGTTCCAGCAAGACATTTCACCGCGGGGTCGCCTCGGATGGCCTCGCTCTCACTGGAGGTCCACCTATGATGAAACGCAGACACATCCTGACGGGCGCCCTGGCGCTGGCCGCCGCGTCCACGGCCCTGGGCGGCTGCGGCAGCGAGTCGCAGCGGCGCACCTTCCCCGTGGAGGTGACCTCCACGCCCATGGCGGGCGCCAACGAGCGGGGCTGGACCGTGACGGTGGAGTCCGCGCACCTCTCCGTGGGGCCGGTGCGCTTCTTCGAAGGCCGCGCGCTCCAGGCCCGGCGCTTCGACTGGTACACCCTCATCGGCGGCACGGCGCACGCACACCCCGGGCACTACTCCCCGGGCGATGCGCTCGGCGAGCTGCTGAGCACCCAGACCGTGGACCTGCTGACGGGCGCCACGCTGGGCGACGCCAGCGCGGTGACGGGCGAGTACGGCTCCCTGGAGCTGACGCTGCCGGCGCCGACCACCGCGACCGACGCGCAAGGCGTCCTGCGCGGCCACGCGATGCGCGTGCGAGGGACGGCGCGCAACGCGGATGGCGGCGAGGTCCGCTTCGACGCGATGGCGTCGCTGGCCCGGCCGATTGAAGGCGTGCGCTTCGAGAAGACACTGGGGATGGAGCCCGGGCGCGTCCGCATCGCCGTGAACCTGGGGACATGGCTGGGCCGCATCGACTTCGCCACCGCGACCGACCCGGACGCGGATGGCGTCTACACCTTCCCCGCCGACAGCCAGGCGCAGAACGCCCTGGCGCGCGGCGTGGAAGACACCACTGCCTACGTCGTGACGTGGGTGGAAGGAGCTGCGCAATGAAGAAGTGGATGTTGGGACTGTCGTGTCTGGGGTTGATGGCGTGCAGTGACGGCGCGGGCACGGTGACGTTCACCACGTACGGCGAGGACTTCATCGAGAAGGAAATCCCCGCCGCCGTGGATGGCGAGGACGGCATCGTGGACGGCTGGACGGTGCGCTTCAGCAAGTTCCTGGTGGTGATTGGCGAGGTGAAGGTCGGCAACCACGACGAGACGGCCGCCGAGATGAAGCAGGCCCGGGTGTTCGACGTGCACAAGCCCGGCCCCGTGGTGGTGGAGGCGTTCCGCGACGTGCCGGCCCAGGCGTGGGACCACGTCAGCTACGCCATCGCTCCCGACGCGAACGCCGTGGCGGGCAACGCGGACGCGGCGGACGTCGCGCGGATGAAGGACAACGGCTACTCCGTCTTTCTGGAGGGCACGGCGACCCGGGGCGACCAGACCAAGCGCTTCGCCTGGGGCTTCACCACCAACACCCTCTACGAGCACTGCGAGAGCCCGGGCCTGGGCGCGGGCGTGACGGTGCCGAAGGATGGCGAGGAGACGGTGCAGCTCACCATCCACGGTGACCACCTCTTCTTCGACGACCTGCAGTCGCCTGACGCGAAGATGCGCTTCGACGCGCTGGCCGCCGCGGACAAGATGGGCATCGCGGGCGCCGACGGCGAGGTGACGCTGGAGGAGCTGGCGGCGGTGGACCTGACGGAGCTGCCGTCGGGCCAGTACGGCACGGGCGGCGTGGGCAACGTGCGGACGCTGCGCGACTTCATCACGGCGCTGACGCGCAACCTCGGCCACTACCGCGGCGAAGGTGAGTGCTCGCCCCGAGCGCGCTGATTCAGCCCGAGGCAAGCGAGGAAGACTGGCGCCGTAGCACCGCCCCCCAAGCCCGCGACCCCCCCACCACCGCCCACCAAGCCAGGGGCCGCCCCACCCC
>JAFAAN010000130.1 GCA_023426545.1 Pseudomonadota bacterium | reverse complement strand
TGGCGCGCGTCTCCTTGTCCTTGGCCAGCGCCTCGACGACCTTCGCCTCCAGCTCCTTCTCGCTCACCTCGGCGCCGTCGAAGAAGAGCTTGCCCTCCTTGTCGAGCACCACGTTGACCAGCCCCTGCACCGTCTCACCGCCGTTGGCGGCGCGGGGCAGGTCCACCTCCACCGTCTCGCGGACGATGAAGTTGGCCGTCACCATGAAGATGATGAGCAGCACCAGCACCACGTCCACCAGCGGGGTGACGTTGATGCCGGTGATTTCGTCGTCGCTCTCCTGCGCGCTCCCGGCCATAGGCTAACGCGCCTCCGAGCGGAGGTTGCCCACCAGCGCGTGCCCCAGGGCGTTGGCGCGGCTGGTGAGCGTCTTGAGCTGGCGGCTGAAGACGTTGAAGGCCACCACCGCCGGAATCGCCACCGCCAGCCCCACGGCCGTGGCCACCAGCGCCTCGGAGATGCCAGCCATGACCGTCTGCTGCATGGCCCCGCCGCCACCGCCCTGGGCGTTCATGGCGCCCAGGTCGTGAAAGGCCTTGATGATGCCGAGCACCGTGCCGAACAGCCCGATGAAGGGCGCGTTGTTGCCCAGCGTGCCCAGGTACGACAGGAAGCGCTCGTAGCGCGGGCGCTCGCGCGACAGGGTGGAGGCAATCACCTGCTCCACGGTGTCCGCGCCCTGCTCGGCACAGGCCAGCCCCTCCCGCAGGATGGCGGCCTCCATGCCCTGACGCCCCTGGATGGCCGCCTTCACCGCGTCCAGCTCACCGCGCGCCAGCCGCACGGCCAGGCCCTCCGAGTCCGGCAGCCGGTGCCGGGCGAAGTACACCGCGCGCTCCAGCATGATGGCGATGGACAGCACCGAGAGGCACACCAGCACCCACAGGACCCACTCGGCAGAGGTGAGCGTCACCCCCAGGAGCTTGCTGCTGAGCCACCCCAGTTGCTCTGGCTGCGCCTGGGCGAGAACGGCAATGGACGGCATGGTGTCTTTCCCCTCGCGAAAACACGTTGGCGCGAGCGGAACACCGGCCCCGGCCGGAAGTGTCACCCGGTGGTCGGATTTTTTCCGGGCTCCCCTTCCGGAGAGGGGGGAGAATCTGCGCCATGCGAGGAAAAACGGTGGTCGTCACGGGCGCCTCGGCGGGAATCGGCGAGGCCCTGGCGGTGGTGCTGGCCGGACGCGGCGCCAACCTGGTGCTGGCGGCGCGCAACGAGGAGGCGCTCCAGCGGGTGAAGGCCCGGTGCGAGTCGGCCGGCGGGCGCGCGGTGGTGGTGCCCACGGACGTGGGGGACGCGGAGTCCTGCCGCCGGCTGGTGGAGCGCGCGGAGGAGGCCTTCGGTGGCCTCGACGTGCTCGTCAACAACGCGGGCGTCACGATGGACGCGCGCGTGGACGAGGTGAAGGACGTCTCCCTCTTCGAGCGCTTGATGCGCATCAACTACCTGGGCTCGGTGTACTGCACCTACCACGCGCTGCCCCACCTCAAGGCCCGGCGCGGGCTGGTGGTGGCCGTCTCGTCGCTCACGGGCAAGACGGGCGTGCCCATGCGCAGCGGCTACGCGGCCAGCAAGCACGCCATGCACGGCTTCTTCGACTCGCTGCGCATCGAGCTGCGAGGCACCGGCGTGGACGTGACGGTGGTGTGCCCCGGCTTCGTCGCCACCAACATCCGCGACAGCGCGCTGGGCGCGGACGGCCAGCCCGTGCGGCAGAGCAAGCACGACGAGAGCGCGGGCAACATGGACGTGGACACCTGCGTGGCCATCATCCTCCGGGCCATGGAGCAGCGCGAGCGCGAGGTGGTGATGACCACCAAGGGCCGCGTGGCCCAGCTCCTCAAGGTGGTGGCCCCCGGCGTGGTGGACCGCATCGTCGCGCGGACCATCCAGACCCGGCAGCGGTAGCCCCGCGCGGGCGCGGCCTCAGGCGGACGGCGGAGGCGGGGCCGGCCGCTCCACGCGCGTCAGCAGCCCGGTGACGCCCTCGAAGGTGGCGTTGCCCACCTGGTGCAGGCCAAAGCCCCACAGGAAGGCCGTCATGCCCGCGCCGAAGCCGCCCCAGGTGGGCGAGAAGACGTTGAGGAGCTGAAGCCCCAGCGCCACCGCCACCGTGGTGAGCAGCACCAGCACGCTCAGCTCCACCAGCCACAGGTGGCGAGGCGACGGCAGCGGCAGGTCCTCGAAGTCCCCCAGGGGGGACAGCGCCGCGGCGGGCGCCTCCGGCAGCGCAGGGATGCTGCCGCCGCTGGGCGCGGTGGGCGGCGGCGCCGAGGGCAGCCCCTCGTCCTCGTCTCCGGGCCCGAGCGACTCCAGGATGATGCTCCTCGCCACCCGCTGGGACTGGCTGGCGGAGACGAAGCGGTCCCGCGCCTCGCCGTACTTCACCGCCGCCTCGTGTGACGACTCCTCCACCAGCAGCCCCATCGCCTCGCGCAGCCGCGCCTCCACGTCGTCGAGCGCCTGCGTCTGCGCCTCGGACTCGCTCTGGTGCCGCGCCTCGTCGACCGCGTCGCGCAGCTCCACGATGAGCTGGCGCACATAGGCGGCATGGGCGCCCTGGTACATGCGCACGGCGTCGTCCACGTGGGTGCTCGCCCGCTCCCGGGCCCGCTCCAGCAGCGCCTTCACCTGCCGGGTGAGGGTGTCCCACTCCTCCTCGGTGAAGCCGCGCGGCGGCGTGCGGGACGCCACGGCGGCGGACAGCTCCTCGCACAGGATGTCGAAGTACGAGCGGCGGGCGAACTCGAGCTGGCGCCGGGCGGCGTCCAGCGCGCCCCCCGCCAGCTCGTCGCGCACGCTCGACAGCAGCGGCAGCAGCTCGTACTTGAGGCGGAAGCCCAGCGCGTCGTCACCGCGCTGCGCCGTCAGCGTGCGCGCCTGCCGGTCGATGTCCTGCAGCCGCGCCTCCAGCCCCGCGCGCGCCAGGCCATCCACGTCCAGCTCCCGCACCCGCGCGAGATAACCGTCCATCTGCCCGGTCGTCGTCTCCTCGGCGCGCAGCGCGCCCTCCACCTCGGCCAGCAGCTGGCTCGCCTGCTCCGGGCGCAGCTCCACCGGGAGCGCTTCCAGCTTGCGCGAGGCATCGCACCACGCGCCGTACAGGCGCAGGCGTGGCTCCAGCGCGGCCAGCGCGTGGTCCCCCACGCGAATGCCTCGCACCGGCCGCCGAATCTCCGACGCGAGCGCGTCCACCTGCCCCAGCATCGCCTGACCCACCTCGCGCGCCCGGCCCCCCTCGCCCTTCACCCGCGCCTGGAGCCTGCGGCGCATCGCCAGGGCCCGCTGCAACCGCAGCGCCCGCGGGCGGATGCGCTGCGAGTACAGGCGGACGCCGAACGAGCAGAGGGAGCCCGCCGCGATGAGCAGCGCGCCCCACAGCCAGGGCGAGCGCACCCAGAGGGTGAAGGGCTGCTCCACCGGCATGCCCGAGCGCACGGACATCCGCACAGTGCCGGTGTACTCCCCCGGCCCCTCCAGGCCCCGCAAACTCACCAGCAGCGCGCCGCTGCCGTACGCACGCACCGGGATGCCACCCTCCGAGGAGGTGAGGTCCAGGTTGCCGCCATCCGGCCGCCCTCCCTCCAGCGCGAAGTGCACGCTCCGGAAGCGGGGCTGGACGAGGGCCGCGTCCATGTCCGGCGCCTTGCGCTGGAGCTGCAACAGCTGGGGCGCGGACACGACGCCGTCCACCCCCGCCGTCTCCTTGAAGGGCAGCCGGAGGGTGGCGTCGATGGAGCGCCAGCCCCAGCCCGCGGAGGCCACCGCGGGTGACGAGGCGACGAACTGCACCGCGGGCACCGCCAGCGCGCGCGTGACGATGAGCGCGGTGGTCTCCCGTCCCGCCGCGTGCACCAGCACCACGTGCCCCGTGTAGTCGCCCGTGGCGGGCAGCCGGCCGGAGAGCTCGACGTGGATGGGACGCCGCGTGGAGATGGGGGCGGTGGCGCCACCAACCTCCGCTTCCTTCACCACCGCATGCAACGGCACCTGCACGCCGTCCTGGCCCTGGAGCGGATCCACCAGCACCGTCACGCCCCCGGGCAGCTCACCGTCCCCACCCGGTGCGACCAGCAGGTCCACGCGCAGCTCGTGCCGGAAGTCCTCCAGGGTCGTGCGCAGCTTCACCTCGTTGCTGGCGGAGGCCCCCGCCACGCGCAGGGAGCCCTCCGCACCAGGGGCCTCCCAGGGAAGGACGAGCAGCAGGGCCAGGGCCAGGAGACGCACGGGGCCCCACGCACGGTGGATGACGGCGGGACGGGCGCAGACGGGGTGCATTCACTGACTGTATCAGGCGCTCCCCATGCCTCCAGTCCGCGCCGCTCACCCCCAGCCGAGCTGACTCAGCACGCTCCCGGACAGGCTGCCGCGGATGGTGTCGATGGGGATGCCCTCGTTGTGCCCCTCCGACGCCGAGGGAATGCGTGGCCCGCCGCTGTGATGCAGCGCGGCCAGCCGCAGCTCCTTCGTGAAGCAGGGCGCCCCCGAGGAGCCCGGCCCCGTGCACGCGCGATACGCCACGCGGGTGCGGCCCGGGTTGACGCCCAGGAACTCATCGAGCGCGACGCTCATGGGCTGGCCCGCCGGGTGCTGGACGATGAGCACCAGGCTGCCGGGTGTGAAGGACTCCCGCGAGTCGGGCAGCTCCAGCCAGCCGCGGGGCGCGCCGTCGACCAGGTCCTCGCCGGGGGCCCCCACCACCTCGAGGAAGGCGTAGTCGAGCTCGCCCGCCGTGGCGTCGCGCGGCCGCGGGTGCATCAGGTCCGCGGGGCTGTAGGGGCTGCGCGCCAGACACCGCGTCACGCGGTACACCGTCCCGGGGTGCAGCAACGTCCCGTCCTGGAGGACCTTGCGGCCGAAGCGCACGCGCAGCGACTCCAGCAGCCTGTTCTCGATGACGTGGTAGTTGGTGAGCACGACGTTCGGAGACACGAGGAAGCCGGTGCCCAGCGCCGCGCCCACCTCCGGCTCCACGCGGCACACCTGGCGCTCGATGGCGGTCAGGCGCTTGCGCCAGCGCTCGCGCTCGGCGTCCACCCGGCCGCTGCCGAAGATGCGCTCCAGCCCGACGCGGGGAATGCTGCGCTGCACCGACGCGAGGTACCCCTGCACGAAGCGCTGGAGGCGTGGGTGACGGGGCAGCGCCTGGTAGGCGCCGCGAATCAGCTCGCGGAGCCAGCCCTCCGTCTCCGCCCGGTGGATGAGCGTGAGGACGCGCTCGCGCAGCCCGCCGGAGACACCCAGCGACTCCAAATCCCGGCGGCAGGTGGCGGCCACCATCCTGCGAAGCTGCTCCACGGAGGCGAACGCGCTGGTCAGCGCCCCCTGCAGCTCGTCCCTCTCCTCGCCGTCGAGCTCCATGCTTGCCACCCACGACGAAACAACCCTGGGAGCGGTTGCGACACCGTGTTGTCGCTGGAGAAACTGTGCATCCTCCGCGTGAGTTTCCAGCGGGGAGCGCGGACTACATTTCTTGGAGGCCCGTGAAGTCACCACGAGTCGACACATAACGCGCCCCCCGGCACCGGGGCAGTGGCCCGGGGGGCAGGACGCTGCCGCGGCCGTCGCTCAGCGCACCGCCCATATAGCGGGGGGTACGTAGGACACGAGGTCGGGGCGCGCCTGGGTCGTCAGTGACGATGCGCCCCCCTGGAGCGTGCCCGCCAGCGTGGGGATGACGCGGAAGCGCGCCTGGAAGGGCTCGCCCGGCCCTCGGGGTGGCAGCCGCAACGTCACCGCGCCGTCCTCCGCCTCCCACGACGCCACCTTGCCCTCGCGCACGAGCGACTCCAAGCTGGCGGCGTCCACCTGCACGCCGGCGGGCAGTCCGTGGCGCAGCACCAGGGGCAGGCCGGACGGCGTGGACGCCTGGAGCATCACCTCCGCGGGCTGCCCCACCTTCGCCTCCGAGGGCACGTGCACGGCCAGCTCCAGCCCGGGCCGCGCCTCCTGCGCCCACGGCACCGCGGCGCTCAATGACAGCGAGAAGCCCAGCCCCGGCACGGCGGGCTCCGCGCGCACCGTCCACGCGTGCTCGCCACCCGAGCCCGGCGCCGCCGCCTCCAATGACAGCACCTCGCGCAGGGCCTTGGCGTCGAAGGTGCCCTCGGTGAGCACCTGCCCGTCCCGCTCCAACACGACGCGGACCCGGGCGGGCAGCGGCTCGCGGAAGAGCGCCACCACCGCCTGCAACGCCAGCCGGTTGGCGCGCCCGCTGCCCCAGCCGCGCACCGGCTCATAGCTGGCGAGCAGCGCGGCGCCCAGGTCCGCCAGGGGCGCCTTCACGTCCCCCTCCAGGGCGAGCACCGCCAGCGCGGTGGCCTCGGCCTCCGTCGGCGTGGCGCCCTCGGCGTCCACCACGTCTTCCTCCACGGGCAGGTACGCGGCGCCCTCGTCGCGCCGCCGCACCGCCTCGCGCACCTGCTCGCGCAGCGAATCGCGCAACGAGCCCGTCACCACGCCGCTCGCCAGCAGCGCCGCCGCGGTGTAGCCGTCCTTGACGTGCGCCCGGTTGCGCTCCAGCGCCCCCAGGGCCCGCGCATCGAAGAAGGCCGCGCGCCGCTTGCCCTCCGGCGTCCCCGCCGCCGCGCGCACCGCGCGTGTGCAGTCCGCGGTGGCCACCAGCAGCCGCTGGAGCGTCCAGCCGTCACCGCCCTGGCAGGTGCCATCCGGGAGCTGCGCGGCCGCCACCCGTGCGGCCAGCCGCTCCCCCAGGCGGGCCAGCACGGGGTTGCCCGGGTGCGCCAGCGCGCCCTCCGCCAGCATCGCCGCCGTGGCCACGTCCGGCGCACGGCTCCAGCGCAGCGCGCGCTGCGTGGCCCGCATCAGCCCGGTCCGCACCGCCTCCACGTCCACCTCGCCAGGCACCTGCGGCGCGGGCACCATCAGCCGCTGCCCGGGCGCGCTCAGCGCCTTCAGCGCCTCCGCCGACCGCGCCTCGCCCAGCGCCGCCAGCAGCTCCGGCGCCCGTCCAGCCAGCAGCAGCGCGTAGGCCACGGAGGCCACGTCCTCGCGCCCACCCGCGCTCAGCAGCTCCGAGCGCAGCACCCCCAGCCCGCCGGGGTACACCTGCAGACGGACGCGCTCGCTCCCCGGCTGTGCGTCCACCGCCCCCGTGAGCGACAGCGTGCGCGGCGCCGCCAGCGTGCCGCCGCGCGCCTGGAGCACCGGACGGCCCGTGGCCCACACCGGGAAGTCCCGCACCACCGCGTCGGTGTCCCCCAGCGTCGCGCGCACGGCCACCGGCCCCGGCGTCGCCGCGCGCACCGTCACGTACTCCACCACGCTGCCCCGCGCCGGCACCCGCACGGTGCGGCTGCCCCCCTCCACCACGGCGCCTTGCACCTCCACCTTCAAGGGCGCCTCCACCGGCACGTCCGTGGTGTTCATCACCTGCACCGGCAGGCGCACCGCGTCTCCCGCGCGCAGGAAGGCGGGCAGCACCGGGTCCACGTACGTGGGCAGGGTGCCCGTGAAGGCCGTCACCGCGCCCGACTGGGCCCCGGAGCGCGAGTGGGCCAGCGCCAGCACCCGCCACCGGGTGAGGCGGTCCGGCACGCGCACCGGCACCGTCGCGGCGCCGGACGCGTCCGTCTCGACCAGGGGCTCGAAGAGGAAGGTCTCCGGGAACCAGGCGCGGCTCGGCGCGGCATCCTGCTCCGCGCCGCCGCCAACCTCCCGCGCGCTGTCCCGAGCGACGTTGGCGCTGCGCAGCGCCTTGGCGGAAGCGGAGAAGGGCAGCACCTCGGCCTCCGCGTACTCCTCCGACGGCGCCATCGCCGCCTGCGCGCCGCCGAAAGCCAGGTCATCGCCAAGGGCGAGCGCCTCCTGCGGGGCGAACTCCGCCGAGCCGACCAGCGCACCCGAGGAGGCACCGAACAAGCGCCGCACGTTGTCGCCGAAGAGCAGCACGAGCACCACCAACCCCACCACGCTCGCCAGGGCGCAGCCGACCCCGGCGAAGAACGAGCGATTCATGGCGCCTCCCGGGCAACCCACGCGTTCCAGTTCTCCACGTCCTCCGGCAGCCGCGTGCCGTCCGACACCACCGCCCGAGGGTCGGTGAGGGGCAGCAGGTCCGCGGGCAGCCGTGACAACTTCAACCTGCGGTTGAAGGCATCCGTCACCTTCTCGCCGCGCTGCTCGCAGGCCGCCAGCGCGCCTTCCCACAGCCGCGCCATGCCCGCGGGGTCCAGCGTCTGCCCTGGAGGCGCCTTCTCCTCCCAGTCCCGCACCCGCGCGTGGAGCTCCGACAGCACGGCGTAGAAGGGGTCCGTCAGCTCCGCGTCCGCATCGAAGGCCGCCACCGCGGACGCCGACACGCCCGGCTCCACCTGCTCCAGCGAGGGCACGTCTGTCACGCGCAGCACCGCCGCCGACACCGCGTTGGCGCCCCGGATGCGGCCCATGGCCAGCGCCTGCCCATCCAGCACCCCGAAGGCGGGCGCGGCCACCGTGGGCATCGGCCGCATCGCGCCCAGCGCGTCCGCTCCCGGCAGCGGCGCGAGCTGCGCCAGGGACTCGTCCACGCCGAAGAGGCCCACCGCCGCCGGACCGTCCACGCCATCCACGCGCGTGCGCACCTGGAGCCGGGCCAGCTCACCGGGCGCATAGCGCGGCTTCTCCGGTGACACCTCCACGGAGAGCTGCGCGCGCGGCGCCACGTACACCCGCCCCCGCGCGCCCTCCCAGGACGCCGTGGCCCAGCCCTCGAAGTCCTCCGGCAGCCGGAAGCGCGCCGAGCGCGTCTGCGGCTCCACCTTCGACTCCAGGCGGTGGGTGCCCGCCTGGAGCTCCAGGCGCTCTGGCAGCTGGCCGACGAACTGGGGGCCGCGCATCAGCTCGATTCGGACCTCCTCGCCGCCCCGCGCCAGCACCGGCGTGGCGCGCAGCCGCGTGGGCGGCACCGACGCCGGGCGCAGCACCAGCTTCGTCTGGCCCACGTCCTCTCCTCCCTGTGTACCGCTCACCTTCAGCTCGTAGCCCAGGAACGTGGTGGCCAGGGTGACGGCCTCCTTCTCGTGGCCACCCGCCGGATGGGCGGTGAGGTGCGCCACGCCCAGCGCCGCGCCCGCCTGCGCCGGCACGGGCAGCCGGACACGGGCGAAGCGCTCCTGGATGCAGGGCATGACCGAGGCCGGCAGCGCGTCCTCCTGCTTCGGCAAGGCCGCCCACGTCAGCGCCTCCAGTCCCTGCTTCCCCAGCCGCCAGCTCACCGCCGCGGGCAGGGGGGCCTCCATGTCCAGGTCCCGCGGAAGGCACGTGCGCGCGTCGCGGGCCGCGTTGGACAGCGCGCTCACCAGCGCCCCCGGGGGCCCGAAGGCCGACTCCACCTCCACCTCCAGCCACGGGAGGCCCGGGTCGAGCACGCCGAGCTCCACCTGGAGGACGCGCTCGCGCCCGGCGGGCAGCGCGCGCGAGCGCAGCGCCGCGGCCACGCACGCGGGCAGCGGCCCTTCGCCTGTGACGACGTCCAGCACCGCGCCCGATGCGCTCACGCGCAGGCCCAGCTCGACCTCGGCTTCGCCCTCCTCACGCGTCACGAAGCGCGCACACGGGAAGAGCGCGGGCAGCGCCTTCTCCAGCGCGAGCAGGTCCTCGAGCGAGGCCTCCGCCCCTGGCGCCAGCAGGCTGCGCGTCTCCACCAGCTTCACGGCGGGCTCGGGCGGCGGCGGACGCACGGGCATGGGCGGCACCACCACGTTGACGGGAGGCCCCGGGTCGAGCTGGAAGACGGCCACGCCGTCCTCGTCCGTCACCGCGCGCACGCCCTCGTCCCGCGGGTCCCAGGCGCGCGTCACCGTCAGCTCCGCGCCCGGCAGCACCTGCCCCGCGGCCGTCGTCGCGCGCAGGTAGACGCGGTTGTTGAAGCCCGGAACGAGCCCACCCTCCAGCTCCGTCACCGCCGACACCGTGAGCGCGTCCTCGGACAGCAGCAGCGACACGGCGCCTTCGATGCGGTCGCCCGCCGCGTCCCGCGCCACCACGCGCGCGGCCAGCCAGGCCTGCCCGCGCAGGTCCATGGGCACGCGCGGCAACATCAGACGGAAGCGCCCCGCGGCGTCGGTGCGCGCGCGCTCGGGAAGCCCTCCGGAGAGCCACTCCGTCGGCGCGGGCCAGGCGCCCCGCGCCTCCCACGTCAGCGCCACCTCGATGTCAGCGACGGGCGCCCCCGACGCATAGCTCACCAGCCCCTCCACCACCGGCACCTCGCCCGCGCGCCAGAAGGGCCGGGCGCTGCTCACCTCCACGCGGAAGCGTGGCAGCGTGAAGGGCTTGACCTCGAACGAGGTCTCGGCCCGCGTGTCGCCGCTGGACCAGCCCACCGACCACCTTCCCTGGGGCGCGCCTCGGTCCAGCGGGAAGCGTCCGGCCACCACCCCCCAAGCGCCGGCCGGTGCGCGCTCCTCCAGCACCACCTCCCCGGACGGGTCTCTCACCTGCCACGTCCCGGGCCGTCCATCCAGCGGCGTCAGGTCCTTCGCGCGCAGCACCACCGCGCGGAAGAGCACCTCGTGCCCCGGCTCGTACAGGGGCCGGTCCGTCAGCACGTGCGCGCGGGCCGGTGCGTACAGCGGCAGCGCCGCGTCCACGCTGTCCGTGCCCAGCGGCGAGGTGAGGCGCGCCCGGAGCTGGTAGTCGCCATCCGGTACCTGCGGCAGCTCCACGCTCGCCTGCAACAGCCGGCCGTCCGCGGTGCGCTTCCAGCCCGTCCCCTTCACTGGCGCGAGCGGAGTCTCCTTCCCTTCCCCATCCACCAGGAAGACGGCGGCCGTGCCGCGCGTCACGGGGGCTCTCATCAACCCGCCGGAGCCCGGGTGCGGCGCCAGGGCGTGCGCCATGACGGACACCCGCCCCTCACCGCCGCGCCTCAGGCTGTCCCCTTGGACCTCCACTACCTGGCGGAACTGCCCGTCTGGACAGATTGGAACCTTCACCCCTCGCAGGACCCAGGCCGACAAACAGACGTCCCAGGCCGCGATGGCGATGGCGCCGCCCACGAGCAGCGCGGCGAGCCCTCCACCGAGCAGCCGGCGACGCCGGAAGCGGATTGTCATCTTTCCTCCCCGTCGCCGCACTCTATGCCGGGGAGGGAGGTTCCTGACGAGCCGCCACTTATCGTATTGCGGCTGAATGTGGTCGATGCCCGCCCCGCGCGGGGCCAGGAGGAGGCAGGGGCGCGGCCCTGCCCTTCCTCCGGTGCGAGGCTACGACTTGGGAGCGTCGGCCTTCGCGCCCTCGGGCAGCGCCGGCGACTCGGGCTTCGGCGGGAGGATGCGCAGCTCGTTGTAGCGGGCCGCCAGCGTCTCCGGCGTCAGCTCCTCCTGCCACTGCTTGGGGTTGGTGTTCCAGCCGAAGTCGGCCGGAACCCTGCCGCCGCCCTGGCTGGCGTAGCCAATCATGTCCGGGAACTGCTTGGACCAGCGACCCGCCGGATCCGGCTCCTTGGTGATGAGCTGGCGGTTGGGGCGATGAAGGAAGGGCTTGGGTGCGTCACTCATGGCGCCACAGCCTCTCCGAAAGAAGGCCGCATGGGTAGAGGGAAGACGCGGAGCCTCAGGCCGCCCGGCGGGCCCGCTTGCGGCGCCCGGTGCTCACCGGCGGCAGCAGGCGGGGCCCCAGCGCGAACACCGCGGCGAAGTAGCGCGCCTGGGCCTCGCTGCCGTACCGGTACCGGCGCACCACCCCGTCACAGGTCTCCACCTCCACGCCCCAGCCTCGCCGCTCCTGGAGGAGCTCCACCCGCGGCACCCCACCCACGCCGTCTCCACCGCCCTGTGCGTCCATGACTCCGCGCCCTTGAAATCCGCGTGCCAGCAGCACCACGCCACATCACCGGGTTGCGGTGTCCTCCAGCCATCAGACGGCGGCGTTCCGGTAAGGAATGCAGGAGGGCTCGGCTGCCCGCCCGCTCCCGCTCGCTCCCCCGGCCCCGGTACACCCCAGGTCGCCTTGTGCCTCGCGATTCCTGCGTTAACTCAAAGGCATGACCCAATTCGAGAGCAACACCGGCGAGCGGTTCGCCGAATTCGTCCTTCCCGACGGCTGCGTGCTCTGCGGCGGAGAGGTGACTGTGCGTGCCTCACAGGCAGGTGCGCACAGCTACTGCCCGCGGTGCCACTGGCTGTCCAAGCCCAGCATGCGCGTGCGCGAAAACGGCGTGGAGCTGTCCTTCGCCACGACCGCGCTCGCCTGAGCCCATGCTCCTCCGGCCACCGGGCGTGCGCCCTTCACGCCACGCCCGGATGCGCCACCTACGGCTGCATCTCCACCGACAGCACGAGCGATAGCAACGCCGCCAGCCCTCCCGGTTCGAGCGCCAGGACATCCTCTGGCAATGACAGGGAGACGGCCCCGGGTTGGAGGTGTGTCCCTGGCTGACACGTGCGCCAACCGGAGTAACGCCCCCCCGTGACGGACAGCGTGTAGTCGCATCCGCCCACGGCGCCCTCGATGCCGAAGGGTGCGACGATGAGGCTCGAAGGCTGGCCGGCGAAGTTCCCCTCCAGCCGCAGCCCTGGCTCGGGCGTCCGCTTCAGCACCTCCAGCGAGACGGGGGAATCCCCTACGCGCCCGAGCAGGCGTCCCCCCTCCCAGCCGACATCCACCGCGCGGCCCCGCACCTGCCCCACCCAGGCCGCCCCCTGTCGTCGCAGCTCGACGCCAGGGCCTCGCAGGACACCACCGTCCAGGGACAGCGCCGTGGATTGCGTCCCCGCGTCGAGCAGGAGGGGACCACCCCGCCCGGCGACGGACACCTGCGCCTGGGCGGCGGGCGCGAAGGCCAGCCACACCGCGCCCACGATTCCGACGACACCCCTTCGCCTGCGGGCTCCCTGCTCCGCCACGTGACACCTGCCCTCCGCGAGTCCTTCGCAGGAAGGTGCGCCTCCGCCGCGATAGGGGCATGGACCGCGGCCCTGGCGCCTTCACGCCCGGGCTGGCGGCGAACCGGCGGGCAACGGCCGCCTCAGTGGGCGCCGTACGAGCCGCTCGCGGCGGGCACGGCCTCCTCCTCGCGCTCACGGCCACGCTCGGCCTCGTCCCAGGCGCGGCCGTCCTCGTAGCCCCACTCGTCGATGTCCACCTGGTAGCCGACCTGCGACAGCAGCCGGCCGCGGCACAGCCGCACGTCCCAGTTCCCCTCGGCCACCGAGCCGTTCGCCCGGGACAGCAGCGCGCGCATCACCCGCTCGGGGACGATGTCGCGGTCGGCCGGATAGGCGAAGCGGAAGAACATCAGGTGCGCGAGCAGCACCTCCCAGTACCGGTCGAAGCGCGCGAGGAGCCGCTGCCAGTCGAACGTCCGCCCCGCCTTCAGCAGCAGGTGCGCGAGCTCGTGCCCATCGAAGCGCTCGCGCTCCAGGACGAAGGCCTTGCTCCAGAAAATCTCCTCCGCCGCCGGCACGTTGCACACGCAGCCCAGCAGCCGGGCACGGACGGCGTGCTCGAACCAGCCGTCGTCGACAACGGTGATGCCGTTGCCCGACGCGAAGATGAGGTCGACGAGGAAGTCGTCCCAGAAGGCCTTGTGCAGCCAGCCGTGGACGTTGTGCCTCGTGCTCCAGCCCTTGGCGGCGAGGACCGTCAGCGCGCGGTCCGCGTCATCCTCGCGGAGGAACAGGTCCAGGTCCTTCGTGTCCCGGTAGATGCCGGTGTAATGAGCGAACGCGTAGGCCCCGCCGACCAGGAAGGGGATGCGCGCGTCGGACAACAGCTGGATGGCGTAGGCCCTCGCGCCCAGCTCGGCGACCGGCCGCCGGACCTCCATCCGCCGTGGGTCTCCCCCGGGCGCGCCCGAGGCCTTTGGTGGTTGCTCAGCCATACGTCAAAGATAGGGGGGCGTCGCCGGGACGACAGCGGCGCGGCCGCATGGCCGGCCATGGGGCAGGCGGGCGGGCGTCAGCGCGCCAGCAGCAGCATCAGCGGCGCCGTCGCGAAGGACAGGGGGACTCCCACACCCACCATCAACACGGCCAGGTCCGGGTCCAGGTCATGCTCCGCGGCCAGGATGGCCGCGCTCACCATGGGCCCCATCGCCGCCTGGAGCAGCGCGGCCTGCACCACCACGGGCGACAGGTCCGGCAGCGCCAGCAGCCCCAGCGCCGTCAACGCCGGCACCAGCAGCAGCTTGTAGGACAGCCCCAGCGCCAGCGCGGGCAGCCGGTGCCGGACGCCCGACAGCCGCAGCTGCAAGCCGATGGAGAACAGCGCCAGGGGCGTGAGCAGCGAGCCCAGCCGCTCCAGCACGCCGTCCAGCCAGAGGGGGTACGCCAGGGGCCGCGTCGCCAGCGCCACCACCAGCGCCAGGAACGGGGGGAAGGTGGCCACCTTGCGCGCCAGCTGGCGCGCGGAGAGCGGCGCCTCCGCGCCCGCCCGAGCCGCCGCCAGCGTCGCCAGCGAGGACAGCACGAGGAAGGAGCCGAGCTGATCCACCACCACCGCCACGGGCAGGCCCGTGGGCCCCAGCAGCGCCTCCGCCATGGGCAGCCCCACGAAGGCCGTGTTGCCCAGCCCCGCGGTGAGCACCAGCGCCATGACGGACGCCCTGGACAGCCCCAGCCGGGGCCCGAGCAGCCGGAAGAAGGGCCCCGCGCCCAGGTAGTAGAGCCAGGGCACCGCGGCGGCGACCAGCAGCTCCGGCACGAACTCCAGCCGGTGCATGGCCCGCAGCACCAGCGCTGGCAACGCCACGTACAGCACGAAGGTGTTGAACGCCCCGGCGGCGCCCGCGGAGAACTTCCCGCTGTGCCGGGCGAGCACGCCCAGCACCATGCACACCCCCAGCAAGCCGATGACGTTCCCCATGCCGCCGGAGCGTCCCAGCCCACCGGGTGGAACGCCAGCGGCACGCGCCAAAAGCAACGGGCGGCCCCCTGGAGGGAGGCCGCCCGTCAGTCACGTCCTGCCGGAGCCTGGGCTACGGCTTGGTGTAGTTGATGGCCAGGTTGAACGTGCCGGACGAGTAGCCGCGCACCATGATGTACGCGCTGCTCTGGCCCGCGGGCACGGTGATGTCGCACGTCTCGCTGGCGCCCGCGAGGTACGGACGGCAGGTGTACGAGGTCGTGGTGGGCGCCGCGCCGAAGCGGACGTAGAGGTCCGGGTCACCCGTGCCCGTCATGACGACCTTGAACTGGGTGCCAGCCTTCACGCTGAACGGACCGTAGTTCTGGCTGCCACCCGTGGACACCGAGCCAGACCGGGTCTCGGAGGTCGGCGTGCCGCTGCCGCCGTTGTCCGGCGCCAGGTAGTTGATGGTCAGGTTGAACGTCCCGGTCGAGTAGCCACGCACCATGATGTACGCGCTGGTCACGCCATCCGGCACCTCGACGGTGCAGGTCTCGCTGGCGCCCGCGAGGTACGGACGGCAGGTGTACGCCGTCGTGGTGGGCGCCGAGCCGGTGCGGACGTAGAGGTCCGGGTCACCCGTGCCCGTCATCGTCACGGTGAAGGTCGAGCCAGGGACCACGTTGAAGGGGCCGTAGTTGACGGCCCCACCCGTGGTGACAGAGCCCGAGCGGGTCTCCGTCGTGGGGATGCCCTCCGGCGGCGGCGGGGGCGGCGGGGGCGGCTCGCCGTTCGGCGTGCCGTAGAGCGCCTGGATGCCCTGGACGTCCTTCGTCGTGAGGACCAGGTCACCCGACTGGGTGCCGTTGCAGTGCGGGTAGTGCATGACGGACGAACCGTCGTAGGGCGTCAGCACGCGCCAGTTGTTGTCCTCGAAGCAGCCACCGCCAGCCTCGGGACGGGTGTGCTCGTGGCGGAAGCCGAGCACGTGGCCCAGCTCGTGGCGCGTCACGCCCTCCAGCGTCCAGACCCCCAGGGGGCCGAAGGCGCTGTTGTCGAAGAGGACGTTGCGGCTGGCGCGCGCGTCACCCGGGAAGAAGGCGCGGGCCACGTACTGGCCGCCCACGTTGATGGGGCGCACGTCGAACAGCACGTTGTTGTTGCTCGCGGTGCAGTTGGTGTCCTGGGCGCTCACGTGAACGAACTTCACGTGGCCCGCGGCCTCCCACGCCGCGGTCGCCGTGGCCATCGCCTGGACCACCCGGTTGTAGTTGCTGTTGAAGGTCGTGCTCACGCAGTAGGTGAGGTTCAGCTTCTGCGTGTCACTCCACTTCGCGTCCTGCCCGCCCACGCGGTGGACGATGAGCTGACCGTTCTTGACGTTGCTCTCGTAGAACTCGCGCAGGTGCTTCTCGGTCGCGAACGTCGTGTCGCCGTCCGCGATGAAGATGCCGGACTCAGGCTCCTGATACACCAGGGAGAGGAACTCCTCCCACGACATCCCCTGGCCGAGGGTCTCCTCGGAGACGGGGGTGGTGCCATCGCTGCCGCCGCAACCGGCGAGCAGCGCCAGGCCCGCGAGGGCGCCGACGAACTTGGACTGTGACATGGACATCCTTGCTTGGATGGGTGGTTCACAGCCCACCAAGCAGCCGCCGTGCCAGAATCCAAGTCATTGCCGTCATTCAGGTTTTTTATTTGCTCCGGACTCTACGCGGTGCGCAGGGACTCCAGGTCTTGGCCCCTTTTCGTAAAGTCCATTGACACTTCTGGCTCAAAACCCAAGGGTTCTAAGTGTTTGTCCATAGAGCACGGGGTGACCTGAGAAAGGTCACTCCGTCCTGAAAGAGGACACCTCTGGCAAGACGCCCGAATTCAGTCGTCCTCAAAAGCGACAGTCGCAATGGAAGCCATCAGAGCCCCACCAGCGCTTCGGGCCGGTTGAGCCCGCGCGCACGTCCCAGCGGCTGGAGGATGTCCTGTGGCGGTGCATCCGCGGTGAGCAGGAGGGCGCGCACGGCCGTCTCCACGACATCCTCGGCGCCGGGACGGACCATGCCGCGGCGGGCATCCTCCACGCGCTTGCCGCGATAGGCGTCGAAGCGCTCCTTCACCAGGCGGGCCAGGTCCGCCACCGCCTTGTCGCCCACCTCCACGCGCAGCTCCAGCTCGCTGCGAAGCTGCACGGGGTCCGCGAGCACGCCGTACCGGTCATAGCCCTTGTGGGCCGTGTCCTCGTGCATCACCGCGTAGTCCTGCGTGTTGGGGGCGGGCACCTGCTGCGCCTTGAGCAGGTCCCGCATCACCGCCGTGACGGTGGCCGTCACGGTGAGCCGGTGGAGCTGCACGTCGAACACGAAGTCCGAGTACATGGGCTCCTCCACGGTGATGGGCTCGCGGAAGGTGGTGTCCCGGTGGCGCTGCACCTGGGTGCGCTGGCCCTCGGCCTTGTCCAGCGCGGCCTCCAGGGCCTTCTCCTTGTCCAGCGCCGCGGCGACCTTCGCCACCAGCAGCAGCTCCTCGGCGGAGCAGGCCCGGGCGTCACAGCGAGACGGGTTGCACTCACTGGGGAACTGGCCCGGGCGGCTGAGCTCCCGCGCGGCCTCGCCACAGTCCTTCAGGGCATCCCGGCACTCGCGGCGCTCGCGCTCGCGGCAGCGCTCGGCGGCCACGCGCACCATGGTCAGCTCCGACTGCATGCGCAGGTACTCGCGCAGCGCCGTGGCCTGCTTGCGCTCGACGTCCTCCAGGGTGCGCTCGGCCTGCAGCAGCTTGCCCTCGAAGCCCGCGCGGCGCGGGTTGGGCACGGCGCGGTTGCCGGCGAGATAGCGCTGCGTGCGCTGCGACTCCTCCACCACCTGGAGCGGCAACACCCGCTCCAGCGCCAGGTCCAGCCTCACGCCCTCGCGCCCCTCCGGGGCCTCCGTCACCACGCGCAGGGGCAGCTTCGTGGGCAGCATCGCCGCCAGCCGCCCGGCCGCCAGCCGCTGCGCCACGTCCGGCGCCCCGGCCCGGTCCTCCACGGGCGTGGCCACGACGAGGAAGGCCACCTCGTCGCGCAGCTTCTGGCGCACGGCCTCGGCCCGCTCACGCGCCGCCGTGGCCCCCACGCGCTCCTGGTCCGCGCGGACATAGGCCACCAGCGCGTTGCCCAGCTTGCCCGACTTCTCCAGCCCCTCGCCGGTGGAGAACCAGCGCCGCGCCCAGGCCACCTGCACGCCATCCACGCCCCGCTTCGCGGCCGCGTGGTCCGGCGCCACCGACAGCACCGCCTCGAACTCGGCGCGCGCGTCCTGCAGCCGCTCCGCCTTGAGCGCCGCGTTGCCCGCCGCCACGCGCGCATCCAGCGTCTCACCCAGCAGCTCGCGCGCCGGCACGTTGTCCGCGTTGAGCTCCAGCGCGCGCACCAGCCGCTTCATCGCCCCGTCCAGGTCCCCGGTGGCGTGGATGGCGCGCGCCTCCTCCAGCACCACCTCGCTCCAGGCCTGGCGCACCTTGCCCAGCTTCACCTTGACCTCGGACGCCTCCGGGTCCGCCGCCAGCGCGCGCAGGTACGCCGCCTCCGCCTCCGCCCACTTCTGCTCCTGGCTGGCGAGGTCCCCCTCCTTCACCGCGCGGGAGAAGGCGGAGCACCCGGACAGGACGAGCGCCAGGGCCAGGGCCAGGGCCCCCAGCCAATGATGGAATGGAGCGGGAGCAGGACGGAGACCTCGAACGAACGCATTCACGCCCGCATCTTCGAGGAAAGCCTCCACAGGGTGAAGACGCTGGACGTCTTCCCGGCCGGACTCCTCCCAGGCGCGCCGCGAAAGACGTGGCGGGGCTGGCGAGCGCGCGGGGCCGGCGCAACGCCTTGCCCGCCCTGGACTCCGCACTGCGTGTGTCAGCGATTGTGAACGGCCTCCCCCCTTTCACCGCCACGAAGGCCCACGAGGCGGGTTGCACCGCCCCGAGGCGAGTCTGTATGACCCCACACCCCCGGCGGACTCCGCTCAATCTTGCAGTATGGTTGCGATAATTTAAATCGGCTGTATACATTCAGCCCAGCCGTCGCCCCTGAGTCGTATTGGCCCTGGAGCACTCTGGACCCTCCCCCATGGAATCCGCCTCCCGAACGCTGACTCCAGCTCCTCGACAGGTCGTACGGACCGTGCTGCACGAGGCACTGGAGAGCAAACTCGGTGGAGAGGTGGTCGTCAGGTCCACCACCGTCTCCGGGCGGATCTTCGTCGTCGCGCGGAAGGTGGCCTGGGCGGTCCTCAACGGGCCGGGGGCGCTCAACTTCTCTTCAGTCCTCATCCGCGAGCAGGTGGTGAGCCGCGAGGACGTCGAGCAGGTCGTCGCGGAGTGCCGGCAGAACGGCGGCAACTTCTGCGAGACGCTGGTGGCCTGGGGCCTGGTGCCCCGGGACACCATGCGGGACCTGCTGCGCCAGCACATGGCGGAGCAGCTCGAGGCCCTGCTGTCCCTCAAGGACGCGCAGGCCCTCTTCGTTCCGCAGCCCCGCACCTACTCCAGCCAGCTGACGTATGGCCTGGACGAGCTGATTTCCGCGGTCCCTCAGAAGCCCACCACCCACCCCTTGGGAGAAAGCGAAGCCATGGCGAACGTGAAGCAGTCCCTGGAAGAGGCGCTGAAGATTGAAGGTGCCTTCGCGGCCTGTCTGGCGGACTCGAAGAGCGGCATGTGCCTGGGCAGCCTCGGCAGCAGCCCGTCCTTCAATGTCGAGACGGCGGCCGCGGCCAACACCGAGGTGGTCCGCGCCAAGATGAAGGCGATGCACCTGCTGGGTATCAAGGACCGCATCGAGGACATCCTCATCACGCTCGGCGAGCAGTACCACCTCATCCGCCCCCTGGGCTCGAAGGAGGGCCTGTTCCTCTACGTGGCCCTGCACCGCGCCAGCGCGAACCTCGCCATGGCGCGCTTCAAGCTGTCCGAGGTCGAGAAGTCCCTCCAGGTGTGAGCCGGCCCCGTGCGGCCGCGCGCCCGCCTGCCCCACGGGCGGGGTGCCTCGCCGCGCGCCGGACCTGCCCCGTGGCCGCGCGCCGGGAATGACGCGCCGCAACGGCAGGTAGAGGAAGGACACGTCCCACGAGGGGGGCAAGAGAGGCATCATGTCCTGCGCACAGCCACGTCCCACCGAGTTCCGCCTGCCCCTGCGGGCCGAGTCCTTCGCCATCGAAGAGCACCGCAACGTGCACTGCCGCTTCTACGGCGCCTGCATCGACGTCGCGGTGAAGAAGGACTGGGACAGCTTCAGCTGCGCCAAGTGCCCCCTGTTCCACGAGGACCGGGCACCCGGCGCCAGCGCCTACGCCTTCAACCAGCCGGCGGATCCAGGCCGGCCCTAGCCTCCGGCCGCGCGCTTCCCAGGGACGAGGAGCGCGCCCGGCCGGGCCTTCGTCGCGTACCCGACATGCGGCCGGGACCTTCGGAGGGAGTAGGCACGCGGGGCCCCTGACGCCAGCTTGGGCGCGACCTGCACGGGCGGCTTCCCGCCTGCCGGGAGGCCGCCATGCTGCGCCAGCTCCTGCTCTCCGATTTCAGCACCGAGGGCCCCGCCGCGGGCCACGGCTGGCCCCTGGTCCAGCACGAGTTCCCCACGGTGCAGCTCGCGCCGCTGTCCGCGGGCCGGGGCGCGCGGGTGCTCCGCCTGGATGCGTCCGAGTGGAACCTGCCGGCCTTCGACCCCATGGCCTGGGACGGGCGCCTCCTCGACGCGGCGGAGAGCACCGAGTGGCTGGCCTTCCACCTGGAGGGCGCGAGCCACGAGGCGCTGGTGCTCGCCGCGCTCGAAATCCTCACCCGCTACCAGTGCCTGACGGGCCGCCGCAACCCGGCCTCGGCCATGCCCCTGTTCAACCGGCTGCTGGCGCGCCACCGCGCGCTGCATGACCTGGGGCATCCGGGCTCACGCGTGGCCTACTACCGCGCCCTGGACACCTGGCAGTGGACGCTGCGGCTTCGGCCGGACGCGGACGTGCCCGTCCAGGCCGTGGCCCTGCTGTGCGCCGCGGAGCAGCCCACCCGCCCCCTCCAGGAGCTCCGGGCCACCGGCCGGGCCTGCCCCGCGCGCGGCGCGGACCGCGTGGCCCCGCTGCTGGCGGAGGCGGGGGCGGACGACGCCCTCTGCCGGCGCGCGCGGGAGCTGGCGGTGCGCGCCGGCCCCCCCTGCGACGAGCGGCATTGGAGCCTGCTGGACTCCGCGGACGCGCTGTCCTTCTTCACGCGCGACGCCTCCGCGTACTTTCGCGAAGCGGCCCCGGAGCACCGCCGCCGGTACGTGGCCGCCACGCTCGCGCGCCTGCGGCCCGAGCACCTCCACTGGCTGGGGCACGTGCGCCTGGCGCCCGCGGTGCGCGCCCTGCTCGAATCCCTGCTCGCCGCCCTCTTCCCCACGGACGCGGGCGCGCACGAGCGCCTCCCGCGTCCGCCCTCGGCCCAGGCCTAGGTGTGGACGGCGCGGTCACATGAATCGCCCACCATGTCGTTCATGGTGACGTCCCCCGTCAGCCCAGCGGCGCGCTCGCGCTCGGTCAGCTCGCGCAGGTTGCGCTCCTGCTTGTGCCCCATGGCGCCCCCTACAATCACGGCCAGGATGAGGACGGAGAAGATGGCGACTCCCACAATCGTGGCGCCAACGATTTCCATGGGCTGACTCCTCTCGGGCAAGGGCACGCGCCCGGGTTGGGACGCGGCCACGTCGGATTCACACCACAAAGGTGCGTCGTCCCGACGCACGCGGCGCCGCTTCCTCGGAGGCCCACCCCTCTGGATGCCCCCAGGCCGAGCGGGCGGCCGATGCGTGGCTTCACCGGCCAATGCCCCGCCGCGCCTGCCCCGCGAAGCGCGGCCGGGCGACGCGCGCCGAGGCCACACAGACCCATGTACGACCTGCCCTGAAGGGCAGGTGTCTGTCTTTTCCTTGTCAGAATGGCAGGCGCGCCTATTGTCACGAGATAGATTTCCAATAGGCTTTCATACGAAGACATCAGACACGGGTCGGTGCGAGGGGGAGGTTCACTGTAAGCCTTTGAGAGGTTCATGGACCCCATGTCCGCCCGAAGTCGCCGTCAGTCCGGCCAGGCCGCGGTCGAGACGGCGCTCATCGTCCCGATGATGGTCTTCCTCGTCCTGGGCACCATCCAATTGGGCATGGTGCACCACGCCCGGTTGATGACGGAGTACGGCGCCTACCGCGCCGCCCGCGCGGGCATCGTCAACCACGGCGACTGCAACATCATGCGGAAGGCCGCGCTGTCAGCGCTGCTGCCGACGCTGGCGCCCCTCGCGGGCCAGGGCAGCCGCGTGGACACCCTGGACCTCGCCATGGATGTCCACCACAGCTACTCCCGCCATCTCTTCGGCTTCGCGGGGAACACCTTCCGGTCGGTGTTCTACACCGCGGGCGGGCTGCCTCTATTCCGGCTCGAGGTGGTCAACCCCCGGAGCAGCGACCTGGCGGGCCTGTTCGGCACCTATGGCTCGCACATGCAGGGACTGGAGATTGACTACGACGACATCCGGGACGACCGCGTCATCGAGGCCAACCTCCTCTCCATCCGGCTGACCTACTTCTACGAGATGCGCATCCCCTTCGCGAACTGGCAGCTGCACAGCTTCTACATGGGGCGCGAGTACCTGGACGAGCTGCGGGGCCTCCAGTTCGAGAACAAGCGCGTCGGCGGCCAGGCGGCCACCGCGTACCTGGAGCGCCGCGGCGCGGAGCGCGACGACGACCACCGTGCCCTGAGCACGCTCGCTGGGCGGGGCCAGTACGTCATGCCGCTGACGGCGACGTGGTCCATGCGCATGCAGTCCAACCTCTTCAACAACGACACCTACGGCCCGGCCCGGTGCGCGGTCGATAGCTGAACCATCCCTTCCGCCCCGTCCCCGGCAGGAGCCCCTCATGTTCCGCCTTCTTCGCAGGATGCGCCGTGACGAACGCGGCCAGGCCATGGTCATCGGCGCCGTCGCCATGCTCGTGCTGGCGGTCAGCGTGATGGCCTCCGTGAGCATCGGCCACGGCGTCTACGAGAAGATCAAGCTCCAGGACGCCGCCGACGCCCAGGCCTACTCCATCGCGGTGAAGGAGGCCCGGGCCTACAACTTCCTGGCGTACACCAACCGCGCCATGATCGTGCACTACTCGGCCATGCTCACCGTGATGTCCTACGTGAGCCACGCCGTGTACCTGGACCAGACCATCCGCGTCGCGGCCAGCGTCCTCAAATACGTCCCGGTGATAGGCGCGGTCTTCGCCGCGGTGGAGCAAGCCATCAAGCTCTGGAAGTCCGCCGTGGAGGTGGTCGCCCGGGCGCTCATCCCCATCCTCACGGGGCTCAACATCGCGCTCTGGCTGGCGCAGGAGGCCATGCTCTACGGCACCCTGCTGGACCTCGTCACCTCCAGCTCATCGAAGGTCATCCAGGGCACCGACGCCAAGGCCCAGGTGGGCGCCTCGATGACCAACGGGCAGGGCAGCTCCAACCCCGGCATCAACGCGCTGCGCGCGGCGACGAACACCAACTACTCGAACCTGAAGAACTTCCTCCACTCGCTCGACGACGGGCCGCACAGCAGCGGCAGCGTGGACATCAGCGACCCGACCGGCCTGAGCAAGCGCGCCAGGCTGATGCGCGACAACAAGCTCTCCGACCCGGACATGGCCAAGTACCGGTTGCTCATGGGCAATCTGGCCAATGCCGCGCGGCGGCAATGGACGGCCGTCGGCAAGGGGCCCTTCCTCATCGGCCGGCGGTGGAACCTGAGCCCCTGCCTGGCCGTCTTCGAGTTGAGCATCCAGAAGACGGCGGACAGTCAAATCAAGAGCTTCTCCGAGGACTTCGAGGACAACCGCAAGGACCAGCTCTTCGCCTCGGACGACATCCGGATTCGCACGCGGCCTCTTTGCTACATCGGCCGCTGGCACACCGTCTTCCAGCTCCGCTTCCGCGCCGCCGCGGACGCGCAGGGCGGCTTCCATCAGGAGTACGGCCGCCGCAAGACGGACGACCACCACGACTGGATGGGCATCACGCCCTTCATCACCTCCGACACCAGCTTCATGCGCCCCTGGCAGTACCACTTCAGCTACCCCTGCAACGTCACCGTCCTCTCCAAGGACATGGGCGCCGACCGGGGCAATGGCCAGGGTGACGCCGAGCCGGAGGTCTTCCACATGAAGAACCTGTCCGAGAACGCCTTCATGGCGAACGCGTCCGGGCGGGTGGACGGCAGGGGGGAGAAGGTGGTGGGCGATGGCTACCTCGACATGACGTGGAAGCACGTGGGCGGCTACTACATGAAGAACGGCGAGGACATCGACGGTGACGCCGAGCACTTCCGCCACACGACGGGGGGCATGATGGCCATGGCCGTGGGCCGCGCCGTCTACCACCGGCCCGGCGACTGGAAGGAGGAGCCCAACTTCTTCAACCCGCTGTGGACGGCGCGCCTGGCTCCCGTGAAGACCCACTGGGAGGAGAGCGCCATGCAAGTGATGATTCCCGAGTGGAACCTCAGCAAGCGCTGGTTCAACGACGCCCTCAACTACTGACGGAGCTGCCATGAAGACGCGACCCTCTCCGCGCGCCAGGCGTGGCGCCGCGACCGTCGAGTTCGCCCTGCTGGCGCCGCTGTTCGTGGTGCTGGTGTTCTGGTCGAACTACTTCTGGGACGTGCAGCGGGTGAAGCTCAAGGGCGCCGAGCTCGTCCGGTACGTCGCCTTCGAGCGCACCGTGAAGTCCGACGTGGACCGCATCGCCGCCGAGGCCTCCGAGCGCTACAAGGACCTGGACGGCGCCACGAAGACGGGGGCGCTGCACGCCACCTTCCGCGACCGCCTCACCCTCTCTGTCCGGGCCCGGAACGCCGATGCGCCCCTCACGTCGTCGTCCTTGTCCGGACAGGGCACGGGGGGCCTGGGCTCGATTGCCGGCGCGGCCATGAGCGCCCTGGGCGGCACCGCCGGTGCCGTCGCCCGGCAGATGGGCCTGGACTCCCGCAACGGCGCGGTCGAGACCGACGTCGAAATCACCATCCGCAACGGCTTCATCCCCGAGCAGATTGCCCTGTACACCACGGGCTTCGGAGATGGGCGGCTGGACCTCCGGATGACGGACCGGTTCTACCTCTTCCATGACACGTGGCGCGCGTGGGCCCCCGGGGACCAGCCCGCGGACAGCTACGCGCGCGTCGAGCAGCACACGCATGACCGCGTCCGGCGCATCGCCTACGCGGGGGTCGCCTCGGGCTCGAACGGGGCGATGAATGCCATTGGCAGCGTGCTGTCGGTGCTGGGCCTGGACTTCCCCTTCACCAGCTCGTACATCCGCGACTCGGTGTTGATACGCAGGGTGCCCGACGACGGGCGGTACGCCGCGGTGACTCCCACGCGCACCGTGCCGGGCGACGTGCTGCGCGCCGCCTACTGGCTGAACGACACCCGGGCCTGCTTCGGCAACTGCGAGCCGGCGGACATCCGGCAGAAGCGCGGCCTCACCAGCAAGGCCGACTACGGCGACAACTGGCCCATGCGCGCCTACAACTGCCGCGGCCCCTTCTTCCAGGGCGCCACCAAGTCGGAGCACCCCGAGTCCATCTACTCGGACGAAACCAAAATCGTGAAGCGCGAGCAGTACCACCACTACGGCGACAACGCGTGCCACAAGTAGTGAAGCACCCGCGCCACGCAAGGCCATGGGCGGACGCATGAATCGATTGTCGGACCGGACAGGCGCCACCACCCGCATGGTGGGCTTCGGGGGACTGCTGCTGCTCGTCCTGACGGCGGCCACGCTGCGCGAGCCGCCCTCGGAGCGCTCCGCCGCGCCCGAGCGCGACTCCGAGCCGCTTCCTCCGCCAGCGCCCCTTGCGCCCCCCGGCAGCGGCCGGATGCAGGGGCTGTTCCCCGCCTTCCCCCGCACCACGCTCATCCCCATGGGACGGCTGGAGGCCAATGGCAATCCCATGGAGATGGGCTTCTTCGAGACCCCGAACCCTCCTGGCGAGGTGCTCGAGTTCTATGCGCGGGACTTCCGCCGCCGGGGCCGGAGGGTCACCCACCAGCCAGATGGCGCGGGCGGCGGCGTGGTGAACTACTACGACGAGATGCGCGGCGCGCTCGTGTCCGTCACGGCTATTGGCATGGGCGGCCAGCCGCCGCGCACGCTCGTCTTTCCCTCCATCGTCGACACGCCCCAGGGCATCCACCTCCAGCCCCACACGCCCGTCGCCCTCCCCCGGCCTCCGGGCGCGCTGACGGTGCTGCGCGTGGATGACCGGAACACCGGCCCCTCGGAAGGCAGCATGACGCTCACCGAGGTCGCCCATGGCGCGCCGGGGACGCTGGCCGCGTTCTACCGCGAGGCCTTCTCCGAGCGCGGCTACGCCCAGACGCAGGCGCGCACGGGCGCCAACGACGTGGAGCTGCTGACCTTCGAGCGGAGCGGCGAACGGCTCTCGGTGTCCCTCTCCCCCGTCGTCAAGGACGGCCCCCCCGAATCCCTCATCACCGTGGTCCTCGAGCGAATCACCCCTTCCCCGGAGCCCCTCCCATGACTGGCTGGATGACACGCACCTGGCACTGGGTCCGGCGCCCGCGCTCACGGGGCCAGGCGCTGGCGGAGTTCTCGCTCCTGCTGATGGCCCTGCTGCTCGGCGTGGCCGGCATCGCCACCTTCGCGCCCGACATGTTCGCGGGCTTCACCATCTACATCCGGGGCTTCTACCTCGTGCTGGGATATCCGCTGGGGTGAGCGGCCCTGGCGCCTCACTGCCCGGGGAGCCGGGGAATGGCGATGGGCACCGCGCTCAGCTCGGGCGTGGCGCCCGTCCCCGACTTGCGCGCCACCCAGGTGCCCTCGTCCTCCCGGATGGACTCCACGCCGAGGACCGGCACCCTGTCCGTCACGACAACCGTCACGGTGCGCTTCGCGTCCCGGCGATAGACAGAGCGCCGCGCCTTCCCGGCGAACGGGCCGCCGCGCACCTCGGTGGGCTTCTCCTCCACCAACGTGCCGCGCAGCTCGGGCTGGTCCATGTAGAGGTCCACGGGCAGGGAGATGGGCGCGTTGGGAGGAACCGAGATGGCCAGCCGCTCGACGACGGGCCGTCCGCCGCCCACCACCCACAGCGCCATCAAGGTCCGGGGCGTCGTCGCGTAGTCCAGCTCGACCTGGTAGAGCGGGAGGCCATCCTCGCGCCGCGTCTCGGCCACCACCGCCACCCGCACGGGGAAGCGCCCCTGCTTCGATTGGAACTCGAGCTCCACCCACGCCCCCACCACCGGCTGGAACCGGGCATGGAGCAGCGGAGGCGGCACCAGGGCCCGCGCCTCTTCGAGCCGGGACGCATCGACGGTGATGTCCGCACTCCCAGGGGCCGGAGCCACGGCGGACGCCGGGCCCGCATCGGGAGGCGCCCCCACCGAGACTGCGGGGAACCAAGACAACGCGGAGAGCGCCACCAGGAGACGTCGCATGGAGGAATGATATGACAATTCCATCCAGCGCTGGAGATGACAATGAAAGACACGACTTGGTGGCGCTTCGCGCTGTGCCTCTGCCTGCTGGCCGCGCCGGTCCTGGCCCAGAACGGCATGCTGGGTCTGCCGCTCGTGCCCCGCCAGGGTGGGTGGGCCCGCTACGTGGCCACCTCCTCGGATGGCCCCACCCCCTTCGTCGTCAGGGTAGGCCCTCCGGGGCGACATGAAGGCCAGCGAGGCCGCTGGCTCCTGTTCGAAGTCGAGGTGCCCATGACCGGGCGCATCACGCTCGAGTTCCTCGTGCAGGGCGAGGTCTTCACGCTGGACAAGGTGCTCCTGACCCGCGTGACGATGCCCGGACAGAAGCCCCGGGAGACCCGGGATGTCTTCGCCGACCAGGAGCGGCCCGCGGCCTGGAAGCCCCGCGTCCTCCGCCAGACGACGGCGCAAATCGCCGGCCGCGAGATTCCCGTGACGGAGTACTCCTTCCCGGCCGGGCTCACCGCCTCGTGGTCCCCGGACGTCCCGGGCGTGGGGTTGGTGGAGGTATCCGGCCCGGACGCCTTCCAGCTCGTCGCCTTCGGCGTGGGCGGGGACCCGTGGAAGGGCGCGGCCACCGGCGCGCAGTGGCCCGAGCCACCCGCGCCGCGCTGAGCCTCAGCGCCCGGGCGCGCGGGACACGAGGCCCGCCTGGAGCATCCGGCCCCGCGCCCGCTCCGCGTCTTCATCAGGCAGCCGGACCTCCAGCCGCAGCGTGTCGCCCCGTCCCGCCTGGAGCCACGTGCGAGGCAGCTCCCCCGGCTGCTTCCGCAGGCGGAACCACTCCAGCGTGTCGAAGCGCGTCCGCCGCCCCAGGTGGTCCACGAAGCCCTCGCGCCCGAGGAACAGCGAGGGCACCCACTGGAAGCCCAGGCCGCACAGCCAGACGCTCAATCCCAGACAGAAGGCGCCCACCGCGGGCCTCGGCTCGGCGGATGTCAGGAGATGAAGCCCCAACAGGGCCGATACGCCCACCACGACCAGCACCTGCACATAGGTGCCTACTTCGGCGCGGGTGCGCAGCGCGGTGAGCGGCCGAGCGAGCCACAGCGAGGCCAGGGCATGCGCGGAGAGGAGCGCCAGCCCCCCAGCCGCCACGGCGACCCCGAGGTCCACCTGCCCCCGCCGGCCGCCCAGCGCCTCGGCCTCCAGGACGAGCCATGGCACGCAGCCCGCGAACCCTGCCACCGCGACGATATGAAAGGCGAAGGAGGACGTTGGCATCGACGGCTGCCCATCGTACGCGGAGCGGGAGGCCATGGGCAGGCGGCCGGGCGTGCCCCTCCCGCCTCCCAGGGCCTGCCACCCTCCGGACAGGGAGCGTCCGACTCCCACATGGCAGGTTCGGGGGACGGGCACCACCTTCCGCGAGCGGATATCGCCTGAGAGGGATAGGCCGTGTGAGGAGTGTGACACCCCATGTGGACCCCGTCTCCCCGTCGAGTCCGTCCGGCGCCCTGGCGCGTGCGTGGCGGCACGCGCACGCCCGCGCGCGCCTTGGGCCCTGGTCTCGCGTCCACCGAATCCCAGCCGCCGCAGCGGCCCCAGCGGGGCCGGCCGCGCGGCACGTCCTCCGCAACCTGTGGGCTGGCGCTCGCGGCCCTGGGGAGCGCTGGCGGCCAGGGATGGGGGGCCTCATGCCTGGAGCGGCCGCGCCGGCGGAAGCGGGGACACCACCGCTGGTGGCACCGCTCCCAGGAGCCGCGGATGGAGTCCATGGAGGAGGCACTGGCCCTCGCGCTGCTGGGCGTTTCCGGCATCCCGCTGGCGGGCGAAGGCGCGACGCCGGACGACGACGAGCGCCCCCCGGCCGAGCCGGATGAGGGCGGGGACGACCTCGACTTCGAGGCAGCCTTCGCGTCGTACTAGCGCGCCTGTTAACACGGGGCGCATGACGACCGCGCACCGCCCCAACCCGCTGCTGTCGGACCGAGACGTGGACTTCCAGCTCTACGAGGTGCTGGACACTCTGGCGCTGTGTGCCCTGCCCGCCTTCGCGGACCACTCGCGCGACACCTTCTCGTTGCTGCTGGACAGCACGCGCCGCTTCGCCCGGGAGGTGCTCTACCCCACCTACCGTGCCATGGACGCCCAGCCGCCGTCGTTCCAGGATGGCCGCGTCCATGTTCATCCGCTGATGCGCGAGCTGTATCCGCGCATGGTGGAGCTGGGGCTGCTCACCGCCACGCGCCCGCCCGAGGTGGGCGGGCAGCAACTGCCGCTCACCGTGCACGCGGCGTCCACCGCCTACCTCATGGCGGCCAACCTCAGCGTCTACGCCTGGCTGGGGCTGACGGTGGGCGCGGCGCACCTGCTCGAAGTGTTCGGCTCGCCGGAGGTGAAGGCCACCTTCATGGCGCCGATGTACCGGGGCGCGTGGACGGGCACCATGGCGCTCACCGAGCCCCAGGCGGGCAGCAGCCTCGCGGACGTGCGCACGCGCGCGGCGCCCGCGCCCGATGGCACCTGGCGCATCCAGGGCTCGAAGCTCTTCATCAGCGGCGCGGACCAGGACTTCAGCGAGAACGTGGTGCACCTGACGCTGGCGCGCATCGAGGGCGCGGAGGACGGCACGCGGGGCATCTCCCTCTTCGCGGTGCCCGCGCGGCGCCCCGAGGGCGGGGCGCTGGTGGACAACGACGTCCGCGTGGCGGGCGTCATCCACAAGATGGGCTGGAAGGGCATCCCCAGCCTCGCCCTCAACTACGGCGAGTCCGGTGACTGCCACGGCTGGCTGGTGGGCCCACCCGGGCGCGGCCTGGCGTGCATGTTCCAGATGATGAACGAGGCGCGCATCATGGTGGGCATGAACGGGGTGGCCACCGCGGCGGTGGCCTACCACGAGGCGGTGGCCTACGCGCGCGAGCGCCCACAGGGCCGCCCCGCGGGCCTCCGCGGCGCCACGCGCCCGCAGACCCCCATCATCGAGCACGCGGACGTGCGGCGGATGCTGCTGCGCCAGAAGGCGATTGTCGAAGGGGGCCTCGCGCTGCTGCTCGCCGCCTCGTA
Source organism: Pseudomonadota bacterium (assembly GCA_023426545.1). Classification (GTDB taxonomy): domain Bacteria; phylum Myxococcota; class Myxococcia; order Myxococcales; family Myxococcaceae; genus Myxococcus. Next base: position 1,765 of record JAFAAN010000130.1, on the reverse strand, counting down.
TCAGGCGGACGTCGCGGGCCATGCCGTGGACGAGCGGGAGCGGCGGCGCGCGGGCCTGCTGGTGGACCTGCTGACGCCGGTGGCGAAGTCGTTCCCCGCCGAGCGCGGCTTCGAGTCCAACGCGCTCGCGCTCCAGGTGCACGGCGGCTACGGCTACTCCAGCGAGTACCTGCCCGAGGCCTGGCTGCGAGACCAGAAGCTCAACAGCATCCACGAGGGAACCACCGGCATCCAGGGCCTGGACCTGCTGGGGCGCAAGGTGATGGCTGGCGGCGGCGCGGCGCTCCAGGCCTTCGCGGAGGAGGTGGGCGCCACGGTGACACGGGCCCGCGCGGCGGGCGTGGCGCCGACGTGGTGCGAGGCGCTCGAACAGACCCTGGCCGAGACGACCTCCGTGGTGACGGAGCTGGGCGCGCGCGGCATGGCCGGCGAGGTGGAGCGGATGCTGCGCCACAGCGCGGACTTCCTGGACCTCTTCGGCGTGCTCGCGGTGGCGTGGCGCTGGCTGGCCCAGGCCGCGGCGGCGAAGGAAGCGCTGGCGCGCGGCGCGCCGGAGCGCGACTTCTACGAGGGCAAGCTGGCGGTCGCGCAGTACTGGTTCGCGGTGGAGGTGCCCCGCGTGCCCCTGCTGGCCGGGCTCTGCCGGACGGCCGAGGACTCCTACGCGCGCATGCGCCCGGAGTGGTTCTGAGGACACCTCCGCCGGGGCCCGCCACCCCGCGCGCACGATTCTCCTGCACGCGCCGCTGGCCCCCGTAAGATGTGAAGCGTGACTGTTTCTTTCCACCTGTGCCAGCCCGGTGGAGGCGCGTCGTGCGGAGCCTGCTGCGGCCTCTACAACTTCCGGGACCATTCCCGCATGGCCGTGGCGGAGCAGCTCGCCATGCAGACGGAGCGGCTTCGCCGCGTGCCCTGGGAGGCCTCGGCGTGGCAGGAGGCCGCGCGTGAGCTGCTGGCGGCGCGGCGCTCGGAGCCCATGTTCTCCGCGGTGCGGGTGTGTCCGCTGCTCGGCTTCCTCGACAACGAGCGCCAGCGCGTGGGCTGCCTGGCCCACCCCCTGACGACGGGCGGCGTGGACCTGCGGGACTGCGGTGTGTACCGCGCCTCGGTGTGTGAGACATTCACGTGCCCGTCGTTCGGCTGGCTCACGGATGCCCAGGCGCGGCTGGTGCAGGCGGCCTGCGCGGACTGGTACCTGTACGGCCTGGTCATCACCGACGTGGAGTTCGTCCGCGGCTGCCTGCGCCTGCTGGAGTGGGAGCTGGCCGGCCCCGCGCGCCCAGAGCTGCTGATGGAGCAGCCCGAGACGCTCGCCGCGGTCCGGCGGCTGCTCGCGCTGAAGGAGACAGCGCCCCGCCGAGGCGCGAACGCCACGGTGTTCGGCCGCTTCAACCGCGACGCCGACGGAGAGCCCGTCCCTCGCACGCTGGACTACGCGAAGCTGGGCATGCGCGCGGCGCCCGAGGATGACGTGGTGCTGTGCCTGGGCTACGCGCCGGAGAACGGCACGGAGCTGATGGGCGCCCGCGAGCTGGTGCGCTCGCACGTCAAGGCCGTGGCCCGGACGCTGACGGCGTAGCCCGCGGCGCGCCGCGCCCTTCCGTCCGCCACGCCACAGCAGCCTCCGGCGGACGTCCACCCTGAGGCATCCCCTCATTCGAATCAGATGTAGCCGAAGGCCTGCTGGAAGACGGCGTGTTCGCGCAGCAGTTGGTTGAAGCGCTCCACCAGTGGCAGCAGCCGACCGTCGCTCATCCTGGGCATG
>JAFAAN010000109.1 GCA_023426545.1 Pseudomonadota bacterium | reverse complement strand
CCCACCCCGATCTTATGGCGGGGCTTTGGCGCGGGAATCCAAACGGCCCGGCGCCCCGCGTGAGGAGCCGGGCCGTTCTTCGTCCTGGAGCGCCGACGGGCCTCAGTGCGAGGCGGCGGGCGTGGGCACCGCCTCATCCTCGGCCGTGGACCGCTTCGCGTCACCGCGCAGCTTCTGCATCAGCACGTAGAGCCCGGGGATGAACACGAAGTTCACCACCGTGGACACCAGCATGCCGCCGAACACCGCCGTCCCCAGCGAGTTGCGGGACGCCGCGCCGGCGCCGGAGGCCGTCATCAAGGGCACCACGCCGAGGAGGAAGGCGATGGACGTCATCAGGATGGGGCGCAGGCGGACCTCCGCCGCCTCCACCACCGCATCCACGGCGTTCTTCCCGCTCTCCCGGAGCTGCTCGGCGAACTCCACGATGAGGATGGCGTTCTTGCTGGCAAGCCCCACCAGCATCACCAGGCCCACCTGGCAGAACACGTCGTTGGCGAACCCGCGCGCCAGCTGCAATCCCAGGGCGCCCATGATGGCCAGCGGCACGGAGAAGATGATGACCAGCGGCAAGCTGAAGCTCTCGTACTGCGCCGCGAGCACCAGGAAGACGAAGAGCAGGCCCAGCGCGAAGATGATGGCCGTCTGGCCGCCGCTCTCCTTCTGCTCCAGGCTGATGCCCGTCCACTCCGCGCTCATGCCCTGCGGCAGGTGCTGCGCGGCCAGCGTCTCCATGGCCTCCAGCGCCTGACCGGAGGACACGTCCGGGGCCGGCTGTCCGTTGAGCTCCGCCGCGCGGAACAGGTTGTAGTGGCGGATGACCTGGGCGGACACGGTGGGCTCCACCTTCACCAGCGACTCCAGCGGAATCATGTCCCCGGTGTCGCTGCGCACGTAGAAGGCGCCGATGTCCGAAGGGCTGTCCCGGAACTGCTGCTCCGCCTGGACGTACACGCGGTAGGTGCGGTTGGCGTAGTTGAAGTCGTTGACGTACTGGCTGCCCATGTAGACCTGCATGGTGCCGAAGATCTGCTCAATCGGTACGCCCAGCGCCTTCGCCTTCTGACGGTCCACCTCCACGTCCAGCAGCGGCGTGTCCGCGTTGAAGGTACTGAAGACGCCGCGCAGCTGGCCGTGCTCGTTGGCCTTGGCCACCAGCATCTGCGTGGCCGCGGCCAGGTCATCCAGCGAGCTGGTGCCGTCGATGTCCTCGACGATGTACTGGAAGCCGCCCACGCTGCCGACGCCGCGGATGGCGGGCGGCTGGAAGGGCATCACGCGCGCGCCGCCAATGCGGCTCAGCGGGGCACGCAGCCGCTCCACCAGCGCGGCCACCGACTGGTGCTTGGCCTTGCGCTCCTCCCAGGGCGCCAGCGACGAGAAGATGGTGGCCATGTTGGGGCCGCTGCCCTGCATGGAGAAGCCGCCGATGGCGAACATGGCGCGAACCTCGGGCTGCTCCTGCAGAATCGACTCCGCCTCGGCGAGCACCTTCTCCGTCTGGGCGAGCGACATGCCCTCGGGGCCCTGGATGGAGATGATGAGGTAGCCCTGGTCCTCGTCGGGGATGAAGCCCGTGGGCGCGGCGCGGAACAGCAGCACCGTGCCGCCGATGCACGCCAGGAAGGCGAGCAGGACCAGGACCGGGTACTTCAGCAGCCTGCGCAGGTTCCGGCCGTAGATGGCCTTGGTCCCGTCCAGCACCTTGTCCACCCAGCGGAAGAAGACCCACTTCTCGCCTTCGTGGTGCTTCAGCATCCGCGCGCTGAGCGCGGGGGTGAGCGTCAGAGCACAGAAGGTGGACAGTGCCACGGACGCGGCGATGGTCAGCGCGAACTGGCGGTAGATGGCGCCGGTGGTGCCCGGGAAGAGGGCCACCGGGACGAACACCGCCACCAGCACGATGGAGATGGCGATGACGGCGCCGGTCACCTCCTTCATGCCCTCGCGCGCGGCCTGCACGGGGGACAGGTGCCGCTCCACCATCAACCGCTCGATGTTCTCGATGACGACGATGGCGTCGTCCACCACCAGACCCGTTGCCAGCGTGAGGCCGAAGAGGGTGAGGGTGTTGATGGAGAAGCCCATCAGGTGGACGAAGGCGAAGGTGCCGACCAGCGAGACGGGGAGGGTGAAGGCGGTGATGAGCACGCTGCGCCAGCCGTGCAGGAACACGAAGATGACGAGGATGACCAGGACGATGGCTTCCACCAGCGTCTGGATGACCTCGTTGATGGAGGCGCGGACGGCCAGGGTGGTGTCGGTGCCCGTCTGGAACTGCATGCCGGGCGGGAACTGCTTCGACAGCCGCTCCAGCTCCGCGTACACGCCGTCGCGCACGTCCAGCGCGTTGGCGGTGGGGAGCTGGAAGATGCCCAGCCCCACGCCCGTCTTGCCATTGAAGCGCAAGATGTTGCCGTAGTTCTCCGCGCCCAGCTCCACGCGGCCCACGTCCTTCACCCGGATGCTGGTGCCATCCGTGGCCCGCATGAGGACGATGTCACCGAACTCCTCCGGCTCCACCAGCCGGCCCCGGGCCCGCACCGCGATCTGGTAGGGCTGGTCCTCGGTGGACGGCGGCTGGCCGACCTGGCCCGCGGCCACCTGGAGGTTCTGCTCCTGGAGCGCGCGCGTCACGTCCTGGGGGGTGAGCTTGCGGCGCGCCAGCTCCGTGGGGTCCAGCCACAGGCGCATGGAGAACTTGCGCTCGCCGAAGATGCGCACGTCGCCCACGCCGGGCACGCGCTTGATGGCGTCCTTCAGGCTCACGTCGGCGTAGTTGGAGAGGAACTTGGCGTCGTAGCGGTTGTCCGGGCTGAACAGGCCCACCGTCAGCAGCATCTGGCTGGAGGCCTTGTTGACGACGATGCCCGTCTGGTTCACCTGGGACGGCAGGCGCGCCGCGGCGCGGCTGACGCGGTTCTGCACGTCAACGGCCGCCACCTCGATGTCGCGGGCGGCGTCGAAGGTGATGGTGATCTGGCTGGTGCCGTCGTTGCTGCTGGTGGAGGTGATGTAGCGCATGCCCTCCACGCCGTTGAGCTCCTGCTCCAGCGGGATGGTGACGGCGCTCTCGACCACCTCGGCGCTCGCGCCCACGTAGGTGCTGGACACCGTGACCTGCGGCGGCGCCAGGTCCGGGTACTGGGCAATGGGCAGCGTGGGGATGGCAATCAGGCCCACCAGCGTCAGCAGGATGGAGCAGACGATGGCGAAGACGGGCCGACGGATGAAGAAATCGACGAACATGGTGCGTTGACCGGCCCTTCGTTCAGCGGCTCCCGCCGAGAGTGCCGCCGCTGGTGCCCGAGGCCCGGGGCGGGCTGTTGCCGTCCGGCGGCGCGGGGACGTTGGCCTGCTTGAGTTTCACCGCCATGCCGTCGCGCAGGGACTGGAGCGAGGACACGGCGACCTGGTCTCCGGAGCGCAGCCCGTTCTCCACCACGTAGGCCATCTCTCCCAGTGCGCCGAGGGTGATGGGGCGGCGCTCCACCACCGTCTTGCCGTCCTTCTCCTGGACGACCATCGCGAAGGGCTGGCCGCTCTGCCGCACGACGGCGAGCGCGGGAATCTGCAGCGCGTCCCGGGCCGAGTACACCAGCCGCGCGCGGACGAGCTCGCTGGGCCGCAGGCCCACAGTGTTGCGGAAGGCGGCCTTCACCTCTACCAGCTGCGTGCGCGGATCCGCCTGGGGGGCGATGTAGAAGACGTTGCTGGTGAGCAGCACCTTGCCCGCGCTGTCGAGGATTTCGAGCGTGGTGTCGGGCTTCATCGCCCGGGCGCGCGGTGAGGGCACGGACACGCTCACCTCGAGCACGTCCGCCTGCGCCACGCTGGTCAGCGGCGTCGTCATGCCCACGTAGTCGCCCAGCCGCACCAGCACGTCGCCCACGGTGCCGGCGAAGGGCGCGCGCACCACGTGGTACTGCAGCTGCACCTGGCGCTGCGTCACCTGCGCGGCCGACGAGCGCGCCGCGGCCTGGGCGGCCTCCACCTGGGCGCGGCTCTGCTCCAGCTCCTGGGCGCTCGCGAGCCCCTCTTTGTAGAGGGCCTCGGTGCGCTCCAGCGTGCGGCGCGCCAGCTCCAGGTTCACCTGGGTGGAGCTGAGCTGGGCCTGGGCGCTGTCGAGCGCGGCGCTGCCCTCGCGCGAGTCCACCTCGACCAGCGGCGCGCCGGCCTCCACCTTCTCACCGGGGCGCACGTGAATCTTGCGCACGTAGCCGGCCACCTGCGGCAGCACACTGACGTACTGCCGCGACAGGAGTGAGCCCAGGTACTCGCCCGTGTCCCGCACCTCGCGCGGGGCGAGCGTCACCACCTCCACCTCGCGGGGCGGAGGGGCCGCCGGAGCGGCCTTCTGCCCCGAACAGCCCGCCACCGCCGCTAGCAGGGTGACGCCCCACATCGCCTTCATCCGGTTCACCAGTCGCACCGCGCCTCCGTCAGGAATGCGTCCAGGCGCGCCTGGACGAGCTCGAATTCACGCAGCACCAGGTTCAGCTCCGCCTGGCGCAAGGCCGCTCCGCTCTGCACCAGCTCCAGGCTGGTGCCGCGGCCTACTTCAAAAGAACGGCGGGTGAGGCGGTCGGTCCGGTCCGCGAGGTCGCGGGACGCCACCGCCGTCGCCACCAGCGCCTCGGCCACCTCCACGGCGCGGCGGGCCTGGGTCACCTCGATGGACACGTTGCGCCGGGTGCTCTCCAGGGACTGCTCCGCCTGGCGCTGGATGCCCTCGCGCTCGCGGACGAGCCCCCCACGCAGGCCACCCTCCCACAAGGGGACGGAGAGCACCGCGGAGACGCTCCAGATGGCCACGCGACCGAAGCCCGGGTCGGTGGTGTACCCCATGGCGGTGCTGGAGAGGCCCAGCGTCGGCAGGTAGCCGGCGGTGGCCTGCTCCCTGCTGTCGCGCGCCGACTCCACCTGCGCGCGCGAGGCCACCAGGTCCGCCCGCTCGTTCACGTCCCGCAGCGGCGTGCACGCCCGCCGCGTCTCCTCGACGAGCCCCTGGAGGTTGAAGTCCCGCGTGACGCCAACGGCAGTGTCGAAGCCCACCGCCAGCCCGAGCGCCTCTCGGCTGCGGCGCAGTTGCTCGTCACCCGCCACCAGCGCGCTTCGCGCCACCGCCACGTCCTGCTCCACGCGCACCACGTCGAGCTGGTTGCCCGCGCCCAGCTCATAGGTGCGCTGCGCGAGCGCGAAGCGCTCCAGGGCCTGTCGCAGGCCCACGCGGTTGATTTCCGCGGCCCGCTCCGCCGCCACGGTGGATACCAGCACCTGGGCCAGCCCGCTGGTGAGCAGCCGCCGCGTCTCGGACAGGGTCGCCACCGCGCCCTTCTCCGCGGCCACGGCGGAGGCGCGTCCCCGCCAGGCGCTGACGTCCACCAGGGCCTGCGTCAGGTTCGCCGTCGCGGTGACCAGGGGCGCGGTGGGGGCGCCCGTGTCACTCCCGCCAACGCCGACCATCGGTGTGCCGCTCGCGCCGACGGGGATGTCGGGGTTGAGCAGGTCGATGCCGACGCTGGACGATAATCGGGCGTTGGGCAGCAGCGCGGCCAGGGCCTGCCGTGAGCGGCCCGCGGCGCGCTCGACGCCGGCCTCGGCCGTCCGGAGGTTCGTGGAGCGCTCCCGCAGGAGGGCAAGGGCCTCGTCCCATGTCGAGACCTGCCGCTGGGCGGGGGCGACCGGGGTGAGCATCGCGTCCTCCACCTTCGGTTGGAAGGGGACGGGCGCTGGGATGGACGATGACGGCTCGGTCAGCGTCGACGCCGCGACGAGCGCCATGAGAATGACGGAAGGGGATGCCATACCAGGAGGAGGAATGGAGAGAACTGCGTGTGGGCTGAAATCTTCCCCCCGTTGGGACGAAAAGCGCCGGTCGATGTAATTGACAATAGTTGTAGTCTGCAACCATCTTTGGAGTGAGATGACTGTGGCGGAGCAGATGGCCTCCCTGCGTCGCACGATCCGCCGCCTCATTACAGAGCGGCTCGGCGAACAGACGAGCAGGCCCTTCATGCAGTTGCTGGCGCTGAAGTCCATTGCCGAGGGCGCGCGCAGCCAGGCTGCCATCGCGGAGCGGCTGCTGGTGGACGCACCCGCGGTGAGCCGGCTCGTGGCGCGGCTGGAAGAGGATGGGCTCGTCAGCCGCACGACGGGTGATGACCGGCGGTGTGTGCGCCTGGAGCTGTCGTCCGCGGGGCGGTCCGAGCTGAAGCTGCTCCGCGACGCACTGGTGTGGACGGACGAGGAGTTGCTCCGCTACCTGACGGCGAAGGAGATGGCGGAGCTCAAGCGCCTCATGGTGAAGCTGCAGGCGGGGCTCCTCCAGTCCCGCGGTCCGCTCCCCTCGGATGGCTGCGGCGGCTCCGGCGCGTGAGCCGCTGAAATGGAGAAGGGCCCGGCCCTGGAGGTCCTCCAGGATGCCGAGCCCTTCGTCCTGCCCGTGGGTGGGCGGTTGTGTCAGGCCTGTGCGGGCTTGGACTCCGTATCGGCCGGCGCGCTCTCGGAGGCGGCCTGCACGGTGTCGGGCGTGCCCTCGGGCTGCGCGGTGGTGGCGGCGGCCTGGGCCTCCACCTCGGCGCGCACGCGCGAAGTCTCCTCGGTGCGCTGGTCGCTGGCGGCCATCTCCTCGGGCGTCAGCTCCGTGCGGTCGGCGAGCATGCCCGTCTTCTTCTCCAGGTCCTTGATGGCCCGGCGGAGCAGGTCGCGCTCCAGCAGCGTGCGGTTGAGGCGCTTCTCCAGGGCCTTGTACTTGTCGCGGCTCAGGTCCAGGTCGTGCTTGGTGGCGGCGTAGACGCGCTGCTGCGTCTCGTTGCGGCCCTTCACCCGGCGCAGCTCCTTCTCCAGCTCCGCCGCGCGGTTGCGCTCCTTGTTCGCCGTGTGCTCCAGCCGATCCATCTTCTCGCGGTCGGCGTCATTCAGCTCGCGGTAGCGGCGCTGGCCACGCTCCTGTGGCACCGTCTCCGTCGCGGTGGGCACCACCGGCACCACGGCGGCGATGACGGCCTCGCCCTCCTGGGCGGGGGCGGCCACCTGCGCGACGGGCGCGGGGGCAGCAGCCGGCGCCGCGGGCTGCGGACGGCGGCCCTTGGCCTCCAGCTCCGACTTCAGCCGCTGGTTCTCCACCAGGGCGTGGGACAGCTCCTCGCGGGTCCGCTCGAGTTGCGCGGAGGCGTTGCGCTCCACCTCGGCGCGCGCCTTGGCCAGGTCCTGGGCGCCCTTGTCGGCCTCCTTCTGCTCGTAGAGCTTGCGCTTGGCCTGCTTCAGCTGCTCCTTCACCTCCTGAAACTGGGCGCGCTGCTCATCCAGCTCCTTCTGCTTGCGCTGGATCTCCGCCTCGGCCTTGGCTCGCGCCTGGGCGTCCGTCACCAGCTCGGCGCGGGGCGTGGCCGATGCGGTGGGCGAGGGGAGCGCGGCGTGCTTGGGGCCGGCGAAGATATTGAAATACAGCGAGATGGCGAGCCCGACAGCAAGGGCGAAGACCAGGACCAGCACGGGAACGACCTCCACGGGGAAATGCAAAAAGCGGGGCAGCCTACCGTCAGCCCCTGGCGCGTCAAGGGTCCACTGTTGGACGTGCCTTGCTTCACTCTGGGGCCTGCGGGCAGGAGCCTGGCTGGCGCTGGCGGCTGCCCGCCGCGTCAGTAGGCGTACTCCCAGCCGCCCCGCCCGCCCGCCCGCGCGGCCATCTCCCGCAGGCGCCGCACCCGCTCGGGGATGGGCGGGTGGGTGGAGAACAGCGCCATCACCCCTCCCCGGTGGAGCGGGTTGACGATGAAGAGATGGGAGGTGGCGGGGGCCTTGTCATAGGGGATGGCCTCGGCGCCGCGCTCCAGCTTCAACAGGGCGTTCGCGAGCGCATTCGGGTCGCCCGCCAGCTCGGCGCCCGTCTGGTCCGCGCCGTACTCCCGGGAGCGGCTGACGGCCAGCTGTAGCAGGGTGGCGGCGATGGGGGCCACCAGGAGCAGGCCCAGGTTGGCGAAGGCGCTGCCCAGGCCACCGCGCTCGTCGCTGTCGCCCCGGCTGAGCATGGTGCCGCCGAACCAGAACAGCATCTGCGCCGCGTAGCTGATGATGCCGGCGAGGGTGGCCGCCACCGTTCCGATGAGCGTGTCCCGGTTGCGCACGTGGCCCAGCTCGTGGGCCAGCACGCCCTCCAGCTCGCGCCGGTCGAGGAGGTTCAGCAGCCCTGCCGTCACCGCGACGGCCGCGTGGCTGGGGTTGCGGCCGGTGGCGAAGGCGTTGGGGGCCGCGGTGGGGAGGAGGTAGACCTTGGGCTTCGGCATGCCCGCGCGGGCCGCCAGCCGCTCCACCATTTCATGCAGCCAGGGCGCCTGCTCGTAGGGCAGCGGCTGCGCGCCGTGGATGGCCAGGGCAATCCGGTCGCTGAACCAGTAGGAGCCGAAGTTCATCACCACCGCGAAGAGGCCCGCGAACAGCAGCCCCTGGGAGCCGCCCAGCCGGTCGCCGATGACGAGCACCAGCGCCGTCAATCCGGCCAGCAGCACCGTCGTCTTCAGGGCGTTGCCCAGCCGGTGCCCCCCTCCACCGCCATGCAGTGCCGGCCGGCTCGTCTGGCTCCCGGGGGAATCGTAGGTGTCGGTGCGCGCCATGGCAGTCTCGTCTCCTGGCCCGAGGGGGCCTCGTGGAAACGTAAACAGGCGTGCGGACGCGGCAATGAAGGAGGGCCGCGCCCGCTGGGACGGCGCATTTCGGAAGGTGGGCCAGGGGGGAGGCGGGCGCTCGCGCATGCCATGTACTGCGTATGGGGCCACCGGGGAGGCGCCCGCGAGGGCGCATGGCCTGGGCGGGCGCATCGAGGGAGCAGGCGCGGCTCCGAGCGTGGAGCCGTGCCGGGGGCATGAAGGGCCTACGGGCGCTCGGCCGTCGCGGCGCGCAGGGGCGAGCGCAGGCGGATGGGCGGTGAGGCCGGGGCAGGGCGAATCCAGTGCTTGGGCGCCAGCCCATCGACCTCCCGTGCGAGGTCGACGTCTGGATCCAACAGCAGCTCCGCCGGGCGCCCGTTGAGCGACACGTACGCCTCCGCGTGGACCTGCACGGGGCCCTGGCCCCGCGCTTCGAAGTCCCGCGCGATGCGCCGCGCGAGCTGGAGGATGAGGTCGGGCTGCACCGACATCTCCCGCTCCTGGAGGCGCGTCAGGTACTGGCTGGGCGCGACATGCCATTCCCGGTCCGATGCCGGGTCGCGGACGATGAACGTCACGCTGCCGTTCTTCTCTCGCGCCATCACCCGCCAGGAGAAGCGCATGCCCTGCTCGTGCCACAGGACGTTGCCGCCATAGAGGTGGGTGCGGAGGGGGACGGCGACCTGGATGACGAGATAGGCCACGGCGAGCCCCAGGGCGGTGCGTCCCTTCCAGCCTGGCGCGGTCCAGGACGGCGCCGAGGGAGCCTCCTTGGTGGCTGGAGGCATGGCGTCACGCATGACGCGGGCGCGCACGCCGTGAAGCAGCCGCCGGGGCCATGAAGAATCGAAGAACACGAGCGCCCCGGTGACCATGATGACCGGGAACATGCCAATGGGGAACAGCGCGGACGTGGCCGCGTGGAAGCCGAGCACCACCACATACGCGAAGGGCCGCAGCTTCCGCGTGAGGAGGAAGGCGACGATGGTGGTGTCGAAGAGGAAGCCCGCCCAGGCCGCGATATAGGCGACCCAGCGCTCATCGAGCAGGGGGCCGAGCACGGGAAGGCTCGTCCTCGCCGACAGCCAGATGCTGAGCGGCTGGGCATGCAGCAGCCAGTCACCGGTCAGCTTCGCCAGCCCGGCGAAGACGTACACCACTCCGACCTGGAAGCGCAGCAGCAGCGTGCACCAGCCGGGCAGCCAGTCGCTGCGCAGCACGGGCTTGTGCCACGCGTCCACCGAGAAGGCACGGTGCGCTGGCACGAAGAACATCAGCGCCAGCAGCAGGCTCACCAGGTAGTAGTGGTTGAGGTAGTTGCTGACGTCCACCAGCTGGACGTAGGTGAAGGTGACGAACAGCAGGGCCACCGCCACGCGGTAGAACAGGCCCGCCGCCACGCACAGCCCGAGCACGGCCAGCAGCGCGAAGACGGCGTGCATCCACGGCGCCGGGAGCGCCGGCACCCAGCCGAAGCCCCAGTACGTGAAGTGGAAGCGCGGGCGGGTGAACAGCACGTCCACCCACCCATGCGCGAGGAACCGGACCGCCGACACGCTGACGAGCAGCCCGAGCGCCACGCGGAACACCACCAGCGCAGCGATGTCGCGCGGGGCCAGCAGGGCCTTCCAGAGGCGCTCGGACATGGGGGGCTCGCCGGTCGCCACCTCAGTCATTAGTCATTGTCCCCCTCGACGGACTGGGGCAGCTCCAGGTCCAGCACGGTGACGAGCTCCGTCTTGAGCACGTCCGTCACGTTCTTGACCACTTCATACAGCGCGCGCACGGCGGGCTTGTCCTGGGCCAGCGTCTGCGCCAGGTCGTCTCCCGGCACCGCCTCGATGCCGGCCGCCGCCGCCGCGTTGCGCTCGCGCAGCTTCGCCGCCAGCGCGTCGGCGCCCGAGGCCTCCAGGAGGTCATCGAAGCCCGTGCCCGAGAAGCCCTCGCCGCAGCCTTCCGTCAGGCGCCGGTAGCCCACCAGGTTGGCCCGGATGTTCGCCTTCGAGCGCGCGGCGAACTGCGACTCCAGGTGCTCGGGGCAGGTGGCCGTGGCGCAGTCGCGCAGCGCCAGCGGACGCGCCAGCTTGAGGTCCTTCACGTCGCGCTCCAGGTAGAACATCGCGTCGCTCACGGAGTTCAGCGCCGCCTGCGTCGTCGGGTACACGGGGTTGCCGGAGCCGGCCGTCGCCAACGTCTGGGCGAAGTTGCCCTGGTCCGCGGCCCACGCGTTCACCAGCGCCTCCGCGCGGCGGTGGATGTCGGCCGCCACCACGGCGGCGTACGCCCGCTTGCGCGCGGCGCGCTCGTCCGCGGACAGCGCCGCCCAGGTCCCCTGGGACACGATGGCGGACGTGCTGGGGCAGGCGGTGTCCTCGCCCTCGAAGAAGAGCAGGTACTCCAGCGCGAACAGGCCGCGGCGGCTCACCAGTGAGTTCTCGAAGCCCGCCGCCTCGTAGCTGCGGCTGACGAGCTGCTCCTCGATGGCGCACCGGCTGACCAGGGGCCACGAGTAGACGTTGTCGCGAATCTCCGCGCCGCCTGGGAGGCCGCGGGGCGCGGCCGGACCGACCTGCATCACCTCCGCCACCTGCCACGCGTCCATGGCCTGGTGGTACGCGGCTCGGGCCGCGTCGCGCGTGGAGGCGTCCGGCGTCGCCGCGTGCGCTGTGGCCGCGGTCTCCAGCGCGGTGGCCGCCGTCTGGAACTCGCGCGCCGTCCGCAGCACGCACGCTCCCGTCGACTCCAGCAGCGCCGCGCGCGTCGCGGCCACCGTGTCGTTGGGCGTGTCGGTGCCCGCGTCCGGAGGGGACGGGTTGTCCGACTTGCAGGCCGACAGCGAGAGGAGGGCGGGGACCACGAGCGCGAAGGCGCTCGCACGCAGGGCGGAGAGGGGGCGCGACGACTCGGTGTTCATGGCGCGCTCGCTAGCACGGCGAAGTTGTTAATGACAATCAACTTCAAGATTCTTCACCGGAGAGCGTGTGGGTTTCCACAGGTTGAGTGTTGACCCGCCGTGCGCTTCCGGAGTAGGAGGCGGCACGTAGAAACTGATAACGATTATCGTTTGCAGTTCGAAGAATATCCGAGGAGGGGAAGACCATCATGTTGAAGACGGTGAAGCACCGCAGCTTCCTGGTGCGTGGTGCCGCCCTGGCGCTCACGTTGGCGTGCCTGACGGGCTGTGGCGATGACGACAAGCCCACCCCCGATGCCGGCACCGACACGGACGCCGGTACGGACGCGGGCACGGACCCCTCTCCCGACGCGGGCTCGGGGGCGCCGGACAGCGACATCGCGGTGGTCCGGTTCAACGCGGATGGTACGCTCGACACCACGTTTGGAGCGGCTGGCATCACGCACGTGGACTTCGGCGCGGGCCGCGATGGCACACGTGACTCCTTGTGGGACGTGAAGGTGGACGCCTCCGACCGCATCGTCCTGTTCGGCAGCAAGCGCGGAGACGGCGCGCGCACGGACACCGACCGCGTGGTGGCCCGGCTCACCGCGGCGGGCGCGCTGGACACGACGTTCGGCTCGGGCGTGACGCCCAACGGCTTCAGCATCCTCAACGTGTCCAACCTGAATGACGGCATGCGCAACGGCCTCATCCAGCCGGACGGCAAGATCGTGGCGTCGGGCTACACGCCCATGCCCACGGGGGTGGGGTCGCAGTCCTCCAACCGCATCGTGCTGCAGCGCCTGAATGACGACGGCAAGGCGGACGAGAACTTCGGCTGGAAGGGGGTCGTCACCTCCGCGCCGTTCCAGGGCCAGAGCGAAGCCAACCCCGAGTGGGGCATGGCCGAGGCCTACGCCGTGGGGCTGCAGTCCAATGGCAGCTACGTGACGACGGGCTATGGCCGCGCCGCGTCCACGGGCGCGGTGGACCTGGTCTCCTTCCGCTACACCTCGACCGGCGAGCTGGACCCGACGTGGGGCACGGGCGGCTCCGTGGTGCTGGACCTGGCGGGTGACAACGACCGTGGCCGTCACCTGGTCGTCCTGGACGATGACCGCGTGTGCACCGTGGGCAGCGCCACGCTGGGGGCGCAGAACACCGACGCCCTCGTCCTGATGCTGACGCCGGACGGCCAGCCGGATACGAACTTCGCGCCGGAAGGCTACCGGACGTACGACTTCGACCGCCCGGACCAGGCCTTCTTCGGCGCGGCCATCTCGCCGGACGGCAAGTGGGTCGCCGCGGTGGGCTACCGCGCGGGCGGCAACCAGAACGACGACGCCGTCCTGCTGGTCATCCCGACGGGTGACACGGGCCTGGAGATGCACAAGGCCACGCCCATCTCCACCACGGAGAACGACCGCTTCTGGGCCGTCACCTTCGACGCGTCCAACCGCATCTACGCGGCGGGCTTCGTGACCGAGGCCGGCGACAACCGGATGGTGGTGGCGCGCTTCACCACGGCGGGCAACCTGGATACGTCCTTCGGCACCGGCGGCATCGCGACGCTCAACGTCGTGACGGCGGAGACCGAGGAGACCGCTCGCGGCATCGCCATCCAGTCGGATGGAAAGATCGTGGTGGCGGGTCCCATCGAGAAGCGGTAGCAGCGGCAGTCGTTCAGAAGCCGGAGCCGGGGAGGGGAGGGCCGCGCGCGGGCGGCGCTCCACCCCGGCTTCTGGTGTTCTCGAGTCGTCGGACATCCCTGTCGAGACAAGGTCGATACGCTTCAGATGGCACTGTTCGAGCACGAGTTGATGCGGGCGCGGAGCTGGACACTTCCGGCGCTCTTGCTGGCATGGGCATCCCCGGCCGCGGCGCAGTCCGAGCCAGCCCAGACACAGGAGGCCGTCGCGGCCCCCGAGCCGTCTCAGGTGCCGGACACGGTCGACCTCCCCCCGCCGGCCCAGCAGGGGGCGGAGGAGAGCCAGCCCCCTTCGGAGCAGACGCCAGAGACCGCCGCGGGAGTCCAGGAGCCCTCGGAGCCTGACGGGGAGCCCGTGGGCGACGCGCCGCTGGCCACCGAGGCCCCCGCGGGTGCGCCGCTCGTGCTGGAGCCCTCCCCGGCGGCCGTCGAGAAGAAGTTCGAGAGCGTGGTGGTGGGCACGTCGGAGGCGCGCACGAGCGGCTCCATCCACGTGCTGAAGCCCTCGCAGCTGGAGCGCTTCGAGCGGGACGACCCGGCCGCCATCCTCCAGACGGTGCCCGGGGTATACGCCCGGGGCGAGGACGGCTTCGGCCTGCGCCCGAACGTGGGCCTCCGCGGCGTCAACCCGGACCGCAGCAAGAAGGTGACGCTGCTGGAGGACGGTGTCCTCTTCGGCCCCGCGCCGTACTCCGCGCCCGCGGCCTACTACTTCCCCCTGGCCACGCGCATGCAGAGCATCCGCGTGCTCAAGGGCCCCTCGGCCATCCAGCAGGGGCCGCAGACGGTGGGCGGCTCCGTGGAGTTCATCACCCGGGACATCCCGGCGGCCGAGTCCATCTGGCTGGACGTGGCCGGCGGCGGCTACCTCTACGGCAAGGCCCATGGTGCGTTCGGCGCGAGCACCGAGCGCGCGGGCTTCCTGCTGGAGGGCGTGCACCTGCGCAGTGACGGCTTCAAGGAGCTGGACACGGTGGGCGGCAACACCGGCTTCACCCGAAACGAGTGGATGGCGAAGGGCCGTTACCTGCTCGTCCCCGAGGGCCCGGTCCGCCAGACGCTCCAGCTCAAGCTCGGCTACTCCGACGAGGACTCGAACGAGACCTACCTCGGCCTGAGCGATGCGGATTTCGAGGCGCGGCCGCTGCGGCGCTACGTGGCCAGCGCCCTGGACCACATGAGGTGGCACCGCACGCAGGCCGTGCTCAGCCACGTGCTGGAGGCGGGCACCCTGGCGGTGACCACCTCGGTCTATCGCCATGACCTGGCGCGGGTCTGGCGCAAGGTGAACCGCTTCCGGGGCGCCTCCATCGCCAGCGTGCTCGCGGACCCGACGAGCGCGCGCAACGCCATCTACTACGGTGTGCTCACCGGTGAGCTCGACAGCTCCTCGTCCCAGGACGCGCTGCTCATCGGCCCCAATGACCGGACCTTCGTGTCCCAGGGCATCCAGAGCGTGGCGCGCTGGA
The DNA here is from genome assembly GCA_023426545.1 of Pseudomonadota bacterium. Classification (GTDB taxonomy): domain Bacteria; phylum Myxococcota; class Myxococcia; order Myxococcales; family Myxococcaceae; genus Myxococcus. The sequence goes on along the minus strand of JAFAAN010000109.1, from coordinate 29,074 downwards.
GCGCCACCACGGGGCCGCTGAGCCACAGCGTGGAGGTCGGGGCCCGCTACCACTTCGACAGCATCGACCGGCTCCACACGGAGGATGCCTTCCTCATGCAGGGCGGCCGGCTCGTCCAGACGAACGAGCCCACCTACACCACGGCCAACAACAAGGACTCCACGCACGCGGTGGCCCTGCACGTCACGGACGCCATCGCCTGGGGGCCGCTGGTGCTGACGCCCGGCGTCAGGCTGGAGCTCATCCGCTCGCACTCCATGGACCGGCTGACGGACACCGAGTCTCGCGGCGCGCTCGAGGTCCTCATGCCGGGCATGGGCGTCTACGGTGCGCTGACGCGGGAGCTGGGCCTGTTCGCGGGCGCCTACCGCGGCTTTTCACCGCCGGCGCCCGGCCAGCCGGACGCGGTGCTGCCAGAGAAGAGCATCAACTACGAGGCCGGCGCCCGGTGGACGCGCCGCGGAGAGCGCCTCGAGGTGGTGGGCTTCTTCAACGACTACTCGAACCTCACCGACATCTGCACGTTCTCCAGCGGCTGCCTCAACGAGAACCTCGACCGGCAGACGGACGCGGGCAAGGCGTACATCTATGGCGTGGAGGTCTTCGGCGAGAAGACCTTCCGTCCGGGCGGCGGAGTGACGTTCCCCGTCTCGCTGTCGTACACCTTCACGCGCACGCGGCTGCGCGAGGACTTCCACTCGGCGGACCCGCAGTTCGGCAACGTGCGCGCGGGCGACGAGCTGCCCTATGTGCCGAGGCACCAGCTCTACGCCACCGCGGGCGTGGAGACGGCCTTTGGCGGCCTGGCCCTGAGCGCCTTCTACGTGGACACCATGCGCGAGCAGGCGGGGCAGGGCGAGGCGCCGCCGGGCGAGCTGACGGGCGCGTTGCTGACGTTCGACGTCAACGCGAACTGGAACTTCTCCCGCTGGGGGCAGCTGTACCTGAGCGCGCGCAACATCCTGGATGAGCAGGTCATCGTGTCGCGCCGTCCCTACGGAGCGCGGCCCAACGCGCCTCGCACCTTCATCCTGGGCTTCAAGCTGTCCATGTGACGCGTGGACGGCGCCGCGGGCGCAGGCCGCTTCGCCTCAGAGGTAGAAGCGGTCCGTGACGCCCGCGGTCCGCTGGAGGATGGCGCTCCAGCCCAGCCACAGGGGGATGACGCTCGTGTCCGCCCGTGCCTCGGCGCCCAGGGCGCCGAGCGAACCCGTACACCCGGCGAGCGTGAGGAGCCCGGAGTCGGTCAGGTGTGCGAGCAACGCGCGCAACGTGGGCATGCCGCGTGATTCGAAGCGGTCCGTGACGTCATCGCGACCCATGAAGTCTGGTTCGTCGAGCGCCCCGTCGAGGAAGCGCTCCAGTGCCCACCAGAAGAGGTACACCTCCGCCCTTCGGCCTGACGCCACGGCTGCGGCGGCGATGGACAGCCCCTGGTGCACGCGGTCGTAGTCACCGCTGTGGAGGAAGACAACCACGTGGGTCGGAGGGGCGCTCACGCGAGGCTCATACCGCTCAAAAGGTGGCATCGTCCACTCGCACGGCGAGCGTGGCCGCTCGGGCCCTTGGGCTTGCGCCTCGACCATGGCACTTGCTAGGAAACTCCGGTCATTCAGGCACTTACAGGCCTCGGCAACATGGGGGCAGACCGGAATCCAGCGAGATGGGCGACGACCTCACAGCCAGACGCAAGGATGCACATCTCGACCTTTGCGCCACGGGTGATGTCGAGCCCACGGGGAACAGCACGCTGCTCGAATGCGTGAAGCTGGTCCACTGCGCGATGCCGGAGATGGCGGCCGACGACGTGGACCTGTCCACGCCGTTCCTGGGCAAGCAGCTCCGCTACCCGCTGCTCGTCACCGGGATGACGGGAGGCACCGAGCGCGCGGGCGCGGTGAACCGCGACCTGGCGCAGCTCGCGGAGGCGCACGGCCTGGCCTTCGGCGTCGGCAGCCAGCGCGCCATGTCGGAGGACGCGTCGCGGACCGCCTCGTTCCAGGTGCGGCAGGTGGCGCCCACGGTGGCGCTGCTGGGCAACATCGGCATGTTCCAGGCCATCCAGTTGGGCGTCGATGGCACGCGCCGGCTCGTGGACGGCATCGGCGCGGACGGGCTGGCCCTGCACCTCAACGCCGGCCAGGAGCTCACGCAGCCGGAGGGTGACCGCGACTTCCGGGGCGGCTACCGCGTGGTGGAACTGCTGGTGCGCGCCTTTGGCGACCGGCTGCTCGTGAAGGAGACGGGGTGCGGCATTGGCCCGGAGGTCGCCCGGCGGCTGGCGGACCTGGGCGTGCGGAACATCGACGTCTCCGGCCTGGGCGGGACGTCCTGGGTGCGCGTGGAGCAGCTGCGCGCGTCGGGCGCGCAGGCGCAGCTGGGCGCCGAGTTCAGCGCCTGGGGCATCCCCACCGCGGCGGCCCTGGCGAGCGTGCGGCGGGCCGTGGGCGCCGACCTGCGCCTGGTGGCCAGCGGTGGGCTTCGCACGGGGCTGGATGCCGCCAAGGTGCTGGCGCTGGGCGCGGACCTGGCCGGCATGGCGCTGCCGCTGTTCCGCGCGCAGCAGGCGGGCGGCCTCCCCGGGGCGGAGGCGGCGCTGGAAGTCATCCTGGGCGGGCTGCGGAAGGCGCTCATCCTGACCGGAAGCAGAAGCTGCGCTGAACTGAGACAGCGGCCCCGGGTGGTCACCGGAGAGTTGAAGGACTGGTTGGCGGCGCTGTAGAGGGTGGCCACGCCGACGTTTGGAAGGAAGAACATGTCTGACACCGTGACGTCCCGGCTCCCCGGGTTCCACAAGCTGCCAATGGAGGAGCGCCACGCGCACCTCTCCCGGATGTTCCGGCTGACGCCCGAGGACCTTCAGCAACTGTTTGGCTCGGAGGCGCTCCAGCCCGTCCTGGCGAACCAGATGATCGAGAACGCGGTGGGGACCTTCTCCCTGCCGCTGGGCCTGGGGCTCAACCTCCAGGTCAACGGGCGCGACTACCTGGTGCCCATGGCGGTGGAGGAGCCCTCCGTGGTGGCGGCGGTGTCCTTCGCGGCGAAGATCGTGCGCGAGGCGGGCGGCTTCATCGGTGAGGCGGATCCGTCGCTGATGATTGGTCAGGTGCAGGTGTCGCGCTACGGCGACCCCACCCTGGCCACCGAGCGCATCCTGGCGCACAAGGAGCAGCTCCTCGCGCTGGCCAACAGCTTCCACCCGTCGATGGTGGCGCGCGGCGGCGGGGCGAAGGACGTCGAGGTGCGCGTGCTGCCGGCCCCGGAGGGCCCGCGCGGCGAGCCGCTGCTCATCGTCCACCTCATCATCGACGCCCAGGAGGCGATGGGGGCCAACCTCATCAACACCATGGCGGAGGGCGTGGCGCCGCTCATCGAGCAGATTACCGGCGGCAAGGTGTACCTGCGCATCCTCTCCAACCTGGCGGACCGCCGGCTGGCGCGCGCCATGTGCCGCATCCCGGTGCCGCTGCTGGCGGACTTCGAGATGCCGGGTGAGGCGATTGCCGAGGGCATCGCCCAGGCCAGCCGCTTCGCCGAGGCGGACCCGTACCGCGCGGCCACGCACAACAAGGGCGTGATGAACGGCATCGACGCGGTGGCCATCGCCACCGGTCAGGACTGGCGCGCCATCGAAGCGGGCGCGCATGCGTTCGCCTGCCGCAACGGTCAGTACCGGCCGCTGTCCACCTGGTACCTGGAAGAGGGGCACCTGGTGGGCCGCATCGAGCTGCCCATGGCGCTGGGCACGGTGGGCGGGCCCATCAAGGTCCACCCCGGCGTGCAGATGGCGCTCAAGCTGATGCAGACCGACAGCGTGCGCGAGCTGTCCATGGTGTTCGCGGCGGTGGGGCTGGCGCAGAACTTCGCGGCGCTCCGGGCGCTGGGCAGCGTGGGCATCCAGAAGGGCCACATGGCCCTGCACGCGCGGTGCGTGGCGGTGACGGCGGGCGCGCGCGGCGACTGGGTGGAGAAGATCGCCAACCTGCTCGTGAAGGCTGGACACGTCAAGGTGGAGAAGGCCCGCGAGCTGCTGGCCAGCCTCCCCGCCGAGGATGCCGCGGCCGCGACCGGCACGAACGTCTGACGCCGTGGCCCCTCAATCCGAGTCACTGTCGGCCTTCGGCGCCGGCAAGGTCATCCTGCTGGGTGAACACAGCGTCGTGTATGGGCATCCGGCCCTGGCCGGACCGCTCGTCCAGGGCGTGACGGCGCGCGCCGTGCCGGCGAAGGCGTGCCAGCTCGCGCTGCCCCCCGCGCTCAACCGCTTGCAGCGTGCGCAGCTCACGGCGGCCTTCGCCCGAGCGGCGGAGGCGACGGGTGCGCCTCCGGTGAAGGTGTCGCTGGAGGCGGACCTGCCGCTGGCGGTGGGGCTGGGCAGCTCGGCGGCGCTGTCGGTCGCATGCGCGCGGCTGCTGCTCCAGGCGGCGGGGAAGGTGCCCACGCCGAAGGACGCGGCGCGGGTGGCGTGGCAGATGGAGCAGGAGTTCCACGGCACGCCGTCCGGCGTGGACCACACCACCAGCGCGACGGAGCAGCTCGTCCTCTACCGGCGCAAGCCGGGGGCGGTCAGGGGGAGTGGGCACGTGGTGAACAGCCCCAAGCCCCTGCACGTGGTGGTGGCGCTGGCGGGTGAGCGCAGCCCTACGAAGAAGACGGTGGGGGCGCTGCGGGAGCGGCAAGCCCGCTGGCCGTCGCGCTATGAGCGCCTGTTCGCGGAGATTGGACGGGTGTCCTCGGAGGGCGCGAAGGCGGTGGAGGCGGGGGAGCTGGAGGCGCTGGGCGACGCGATGAACGTCAACCAGGGCCTGCTGGCGGCGCTGGGGCTGTCATCGCCGCCGTTGGAAGAGATGGTGTACCGGTTGCGGGAGCTGGGGGCGCTGGGCGCCAAGCTCACCGGGGCCGGTGGAGATGGTGGGGCCGTCATTGGCCTGTTCCTCGAGCCCAAGCCCGTGGTGACGAAGCTCACCCGGATGGGCGTGCGCTGCTTCTGCAGCCAGCTCGCGGGTCCGCGAGCGACGTGAGTCTTCCCATGAAAGCCACTGCTCTGGCGCATCCCAACATCGCCCTGGTGAAGTACTGGGGGAAGCGGGATGACGCGTTGGTTCTGCCGCACCAGTCCAGCCTGTCCCTCACGCTGTCTCCACTGTCGGTGACGACAACGGTGGAGTTCGGCGCGGCGAGCGATCAGGTGGAACTCAATGGCCACACAGCGAAGGGCAGCGAGCGCGACCGCGTGCTGCGCCTGTTGGAGGTGGTGCGCTCCCAGGCGAAGGGCGCGCTGGGGCCGGTGAAGGTGGTGTCGCGGGGGGACTTCCCCATGGCAGCGGGACTGGCCAGCAGCGCGGCGGGTTTCGCGGCGCTGGCGGTGGCGGGGCGCGCGGCGGCGGGCCTGCCGTCCGAGCCTCGCGCGGCCAGCATCCTGGCGCGAATGGGCAGCGGCTCCGCATGCCGGAGCGTGCAAGGCGGCTTCTGCGAGTGGCAGCGCGGCGAGCGCACCGACGGCGAGGACAGCTTCGCGGTGCAGCGCTTCGACGCGGCGCACTGGCCGGACATGCGCATGGTGGTGGCCATCCTGGACCGCGGCGAGAAAGAGGTGAAGTCGCGCGACGGGATGAAGCACACGGTGGATACCAGCCCGTACTATCCGGCGTGGGTGAAGGACGCGGAGCTGGAGGTGGTGCATGCGCGCGAGCACATCGCCCGGCGCGACCTGCAGGCCCTGGGCGAGCTGTGCGAGCGGAACGCGTGGCGCATGCACGCGACGGCCTTCGCCGCGAACCCGCCGCTGAGCTACATGAACGCCGGAACGCTGGCGCTCATCCAGCACCTGAAGGAGCAGCGCAAGAAGGGCATCCCGGTGTGGTTCACGCTGGACGCCGGGCCGAACCCGGTGCTGCTGACGGACGCCACGCACGAGGTGGCCGCGGAGGCGCTGGCCCGCGCGTGTGGCGCGGTGGACGTGATTCGCTGCGTGCCCGGCGGCGACGCGGAGCTGAAGGCGGAGCACCTCTTCTGATGGAGCGCGCCCTCTCCGCCCCGGGCAAGCTGTTCCTCTCCGGGGAGTACGCCGTGCTGTGGGGCGGGGTGGCGCGGCTGACCGCGGTGGCGCCTCGCACCGCCGCCTATGTCCGCCGTCGCGCGGATACCCGCGTGCACGTGTGCTTGGAGGAGGGCACGCTCACGGGGAGCACCACGCCGCTGGGTGTGCGCTGGGAGCGTGACGTCCCGGCGGGGTTCTCCTTCGTGGCGAGGACGCTGGATGAAGCGCTTCGCGCGCATGGACGCGCGAGTCAGGGATTCGACCTGGCGGTGGCGCCGTCCGCGGTGGGGCCGAACGGGCAGAAGCTGGGCATGGGCGGCAGCGCGTGCGCGACGGTGCTGGCGGCGGAAGCCGCGCGTTACGTGCTGGAGGAGCGCTTCGACGCGCTCAAGCTGGCGCTGCTGGCGCACACGCTGGGGCAGGGTGGGAAGGGCAGCGGCGGGGACGTGGCGACGAGCTTCGCTGGCGGCGCGCTGCGCTACCGGCGCTACGACGTGGCGCCGCTGATGGAGGCGAGCAACACCGGGCGGTTGCGCGCGGCGCTGGCGGAGTCTCCGTCAGTGGACGTGTGGCGCCTGCCCGCGCCCCAGGTGTCCATGGCGTATGCCTTCACCGGCGAGAGCGCCTCGACGCGGTTGCTGATTGGTCAGGTGGAGGCGCGGCTGGAGGCGGCGGGCCGTCAGCGCTTCGTGGAGCGCTCGGATGCGTTGGGCCACGCGATTGAAGAAGGGCTGAGCGGCGGTGACTTCCGGGCCTTCTCCGAGGCCGTGAAGGCGCAGCACGCACTGCTGCTAGAGCTGGGGCCGCTGGAGACGGAAGGCATGCGCCGCGTGCTGGCGCTGGCGGCGACCTACGGCGCGGCGGGGAAGCTGTCTGGCGCCGGCGGTGGCGACGGCTGCATCTTGTTCGCGCCGGATGCACAGGTCCGCGCGGAGATGTGCCAGGGATTGGAAGCCCGAGGCTTCCACACGTTGCTCCTGGACGCGGAGCCCGGCGTGCGAGGCGAAGCCCAGGCTTCTCCAAAGTTGAGGACCTGGGTCGACGCTTTGAGCTGAGCGGGGGGCCCCTTGCTCCGCCAGATTGTCTGTCTTGCTGCGCGAGCCAAGAACAGCCGCGTCCCTCTGCCGAACCGACCTCAGGGGGGCCTCCTGAGGTCGTTCGAGGGGCAGGGTCGTTGGGTTATCCGTGGCGCTTCGATGAAGTGCCGCGCATCTCGTTGAGCGCGTCCTCCACGGCTACCCGCAGTTCATCGATGATGGTGTCGAGGAACGGCCGGCGCTGAAGGTCTTCGGTAATCCAGGGGTCCATGATGACGGAGCGCAGCACGGTGATGCGGCCTTCCTCGTCCCGGCCCGAAGCCGCGCCGCTTCCCAGCAGGCGCGTCTTGTAGTCGTCGAAGAACTTCTTGCCGTAGTCCTCCTCGATGAAGTCCGTGGTGCTCACCAGCAGCCGGTAGCCGTAGATGTCACGGCCGTCGGCTTTGACCCCCAGGCGTTCGTAGATCTTCCGGTTGAAGGTGTTCGCCTCCTCCAGACTCGGGTTGAGGCCCTTCTGGGTCGTGAAATTGAAGGCGTAGGTGAGGATGTTGAGGTCCGCGCCCGTTTCTCGCAGCAGCTCCAACTCCTCCTCACCCGAGGCCGTCAGGAGCTGCTCCTGATGCACGCCCTGGATTTGATGACGCAGGAACTCCAGCGCCTGCTTCTCTCCGCCGTACTTGCGCTGGAGAGGCTCGGAGAGCTTGAAGCGCGGTCCCGGTACCACGACGTAGTCACTCGCCACCGAGTTCATCATCAGCAGCCGTGCATGGAACAGCTTGCAGTTGTAGAGCGCCCTTCCCAATATCTTCCCGTAGCCACGTTGGTCGGGCGGCACGACGGCATGGCTGAGGTACACGCCCGCCGCCGCGGCACCGGGCTTGGAGCCCTCGATGCCGTACTTGCCCACGGTGAGGTCCTCCTGGCTTCCCGCCGTGTTGATGTAGGGCGCCTCGAAGGCCACCAGGCTGCGCATGGACTGATTGCGGTAGCACAGCGCACCAGCGGGGTAGGGCAGGTAGCCCGTCTTGTGCGGGTCCACGGTGATGGTGTCCGCCTCGGGGAGGGCCTCGAACTGCTCCGTGACATAGCGGCTCAGGGGCAGCACCGGGGCGGGAGGACCCGCGAGGCGCTTCTCTGGACTCGGCGGCGCGCGGAGGAGTGAGGCGAAGTATCCGCCCCAGGCCGCGTCGGCGTGCACGCAGAAGGACATCCCCTGCGGATGGTACTTCTGGCGGCGGAGCGCCAGCACGGAGGCGAGCGGATCCACCAGCCCTTCCTCCGTCGTCCCCATCACCGCCGTCACCGCGATGACGGGCTGCTTCTCCGACTTGCACGCGTCAAGGCGCTCCTCCAGGGCCGAGATGTCCATGCGCCCCGCTTCATCCAGAGGAATGCTGAACATGTGGTCCGCGCCGATGCCGAGGATCGCCGCCGCCTTGGGCAGCGAGTAGTGCTTCGAGCCGGGGACCATGAACACGGGGGCCGGGAGGTCTCCCAGGTAGCGCCGGGTGAACTCCACGAGCCCCAGGTCCTGGAGCATGTAGTTGCTCACGCTCGCCGTCAGGGTCTCCACAGGAATGGAGAACTCCTCCTGGATGCGCGCGGGGATGCTCAGCACCTCGTCCACGTCCAGGTTCAACGCCTGCCACGCATCCAGGTCGAGCAGACGTGCCTGGGGGCCCGAGGGCAGCGTTACCTGAAGGGCCTTCGCGGCGGAGAGCGCGGACTCCCGCTGGATGGCCTCGCGCAGGGACAGGGGATAGAACTTCAAGTTCCTCGCGGCCCACATCGCCTCGATGTTGGCGGTGGTGCCGCCGCTGGTCAGATGGCTCCAGGGCCGGATGCCGTTCTTCTGGGTCTAGCCCACCATCCGGCACAGGTCCTCGCCGGCCCGGACCTCCAGCACCGTCGTCAGCGGTGAAGCCTCCAGCGCGACGTTGTTCTGGTTGTAGAGCATCGCGGCGAAATAGCCGGCCATGCCCGGGAGCGTCTGGTCCCAGGTCATGTGGCCCTGGTAGCGCATGCTGAAGAACGGCGCCGACTTCTTCAGCTCGGCCAGGAGGTTGTCGAACTCCGTGCGCAGCGTGTCGAGGGCCCGGAGGTAGCCCGGGTCTCTCTTGATGCTCTGGGTGATGGCCGGTGGGTCCATCGGGTGGAAGTTCCGGCGCCAGAAGGCGTGGTCCCGCAAGGCTTCCAGCACCAGTTGCTCGAAGACGTCTGCGTTCTCCGCGCGAGGCCCCAGGAACCACGCCTCGACGTCCCGCCCGTTTTCGACGGGTGCTTCCCTTCCGTGGGTTGACTCCCACAGCAGCTCTCTGTGAGCGAGCTGGTTTGTTTTCAAGCGCTCGCGCAAAGCCTGCTTCAATCCATCAAGGGCACGACTGGAGTAGTCCGGCTGGGACTTGTGGGCCATGTGGGGCTCCTTGCGGCGGGGATGGCCCATGGCCAGACGCAGGGGGCGCACGCAGCCATGGGGCGCCCAGGTATATATGACGCATTCTCAATTCCTTTCAGGATGCCGGACTTCTTTCGGAATCTGACAGTCTCCTGCCCTGCAGGGCAGGTGGAACGCTGCCGCGCTTCGTTCAGAACATGTGCCCGAAGGTGACGTAGACGCGCTGCCGCCCGGACCCGGTGGAGCGCGCGTAGTCCATGCGAATCACCGCCGCGCGCCGGGAGAAGCGCAGCCCGCCGCCGACGCCCGGGTGCCACTGCCACCACTTGCCGTCCGCGGCGCCCGGGTGCCACACACGGCCAAGGTCCACGAACGCCACGGCGCCCAGCCTCAACTGCTGCCCGAGCACTTGAAGCTGCATCGCGTGGTAGCGCAGCTCCGTGTTCATGAACGCCTTGATGTTGCCCGAGAAGCGGTTGCGCTCGATGCCGCGCACGCTGCTGGCGCCGCCAATGCCCTCGGATACGGTGACGCCGCCGATGTTGCTCCATTCGTAGAACGGCACATCGCCGAAGAGCATGTCCAATGTCACCCGGTGCGCCAGCGTCAGCCGCGAGGACAGCGCGAAGTAGCGCCGCTCGCTCAGGGTGACGCCGACGTAGTGGTAGCGGTTGCCCGTCGCATTGCCTGACACGCGCAGCGACAGCTCCTCCACGCCGCCCTCGCGCGGCTCCGACTCGTCGTCGCGCGTGTCCCAGAGCACTCCGGCGAGCAGCTGCCCCATGTTGCCGCCGTCCATGCCCAGGGGCCTCTCCTTCGACAAGAGGGACTGCTCGTAGGCCCCCACGCGCATGTGCCGCCACCCGTAACCCACGTAGGTCTGGAGCGGATGTGACTCCCCGAAGGGATGGCCGCGCAGGCGCAGCCAGAAGCCCGGCGTCCCCTTGTCGAAGGCGTACAGCGTGTTGTCCACGTCTCCGCGGAAGTCAGGCGCGGACTGGTTGCCGGCGCCGAAGAAGGGGCTGCGAAGCTCTCGCCGGTAGTCCAGCCGTCCTTCCACGCGGAGCGGCCCGAGCAGGCGGGGGCCGTCGTACCGCAGCGAGTGGTTCTGCACGCCCCGGTTGCTGAAGAACACCTGCGCGCTGATGGCATGCGCATAGGGCTTCTTGCCAGGCGCATAGACGTACATCCCGCCCACCGCGCCGTAGCCGAAGCCCTGGTCCGCGCTGAAGCCCACCAGGGGAATGGCAATCGCATCGAAGCCGTGGGTCCTCACGGGCTCGAGCCCAGGCGCGGGCCGGGCTCGGGCCGCCGAGGGAGCGCTCAAGCTGACGAGGAGGGCGGCCGTGGCGGGGATGAGCATGGCGGGCCGCCTGGGACGCTCAGGAGCCTGCGTTTCTTCCCGCTGCCCTCGGTCCCAACGGCTGCCCGCCCACCCTGCTGGAGGGCGGTTTCCGCTCCTGGGCGGCCGCTCACTCAAATGGCCATCTTGGCTGCCGGAGGAGGGGAGGCAACGTTCGTGAGCGCTGTGATTTCCCCAACCATGCACCTGTGGGCCCATGGGCTCGTTCGGAGGATTCGGGCCCGAGTCCCGCCCGCGCCCGCCCGTAGGGCGAGGAAGCTGCTGCTCATCCATCTGGATGGCGTTTCCAAGGGCCTGCTCGACGAGGCGCTCGTGTCGGGCAGGATGCCCTTCCTATCGAGTCTCATCCGGACGGGGGCCTCCCACCTGGACGAGGCCTTCTGGGGGGCGCCGACCTCCACGCCATACTTCCAGGCGGGGTTGCTCTACGGGCTGCGTGACTCCAACCTGCCCGCGTACTCATGGTTCGACCGTGAGCTGGGCCGCAAGGTCCAGATGAACACGCCCGCGGACGCGCTGACCATCGACCAGCGTCTGCGCGGCGCCGGCCGCACCAGCCTGCTCGATGGCGGGGGCCACGGCTATTTCTCACTGTTCCGCGCGGGGGCCGAGAACGCGCTGAGCATGAGCACGCTGGCCAGCTTCAAGCAGATGTCCCGGTCCTTCTCCTACGAGATGCTGGGGCTGCTCAGCGCGCGCACGCGTGGCCTCTGGGAGTACCTGCGCTCGCTGGGCATGGACACCTGGGCGGCGGCCCGCGAAGTCATTCATTGGGCGCGCGCGCTCCAGGACTGGCGCCACGAGCCGGGCTTCTTGTTCAGCCACGTCTTCCTCCAGCGGCTGGGCTGGAGCTTCGCCTTCACCAAGTCCCTGGTGGACATGGCGCGCGGCGTTCCGGTCGTCTACCTCGTCTACGGCAACTATGACGAGGTGGCCCATCGTCGCGGTCCGCGCTCGGCCCGGGCGCGGGCCGAGCTGCACCGTGTGGATGCGTACCTCGCGGAGCTGTATGCGGTGGCGGGCGCGGTGGAGCAGCCCTACGACGTCGTCATCCTCTCCGACCACGGGCATGTGGATTGTCTGCCTTGGGAGCAGCAAAACCGGCAGACGCTGGCGCCATGGTTGCTCGCGCCCCACGCGGATGGGCCGCTTCCCGAGGATGTGGTGCGCGGGCTCCGGCATGGGCGGCCCCGGCCGACGCCCGACACCACGCCACGCGCGCCCTTCACCCCCGTGGTCATCGAGTGCGGCAACTTCGCCCACGTGTATCTCTCTGGCGAGCGCAGGCCGTTGGAGGCGATGGAATTGCTCTCGCGCCATCCCGACCTCCTGGCCCGAGTGGTGAACAGTCCGGACATCGGCCTCGTCGCGTTGCGGCGGGGCAACGGCGCGGTGGCGCTGGTGCGCGGCGGTGTCTACAGCGTGGACTCGCTGGAGCAGGCCCCGCTGTCCTCCGAGTTCAGCAAGCGCGCGGTGGCGGATTTCCTCCGAGGGCTGCCCACCATGTCGACCGCCGGGGACGTGGTCCTCTTTGGTGAAGCTGTGCGCCGCGGCGGCACCGTGGGCTTCGCCTGGGAGTTCGGCTCGCATGGCGGGCTGACCCGCACGGAAGCGAACAGTCTCGTGTGCTGGCCCGCGGAGGCGCCCCTGGACCTGTCCGGCCTGTCGCACTGCGCGCAGCTCCACGAGCGGCTCACGGCGGCGTACCTCGACGAGGCCCCGCGACTCAGGTTGGTGCCGTGAAGGGGTGGGGGGGCCGCGCCAAGGGTGGGGCGTTGCTCAAGGCGCTGCTCGCCGTCCTGGGTGTCGTGCTGTCCGTCGTCCTGCTGTCCACCGCCTTCTTCAAGTGGAACCTCGGGGGCGCGGGGCCGCTGCTTCAGCCTCGCTTCCCGCTGCGGGATTTCGTGAGGGATCTGCCCAGCCACCTCGTGTGGCTGGTGCCCTTCATGCTGCTCCAGGCCGCCATCATCCCCCTGCGCGCGGTGCAGTGGCAGCGCACCCTGCGCCGGCCGGTGCCCCTGAGGGAGCGCTACCACCTGGTGGCCATCGGCGCCTTCGTCCACAACGCCCTGCCGGGGAAGCTGGGGGACATCATGCGCTCGTTCCTCCTGGCGAGGACGCAGCGCATTCCCTTCCTCCGCTGCCTGGGCTCAGTGGGGGTCTGCAAGCTGATGGAGTTCGCGGCGCTGATACTGCTCGTCCTGCTGTCGCTGCTGGGGCCTTTCGGCCGGACGCTGTCCCGCTTCGAGGGGGAGCTCAAGGTGGCCGTGTCACTCTGCGTGGGGCTGGTCGCGCTGGTGGTGCTGCTGGCGCACTGGTCCGGGCCGCTCGCCTTCGCGCTTCACCGGCGCCACAAGCTCCCTCGGGTGGTGGGCTTCCTCCACCACGTCAGCGAGGGCCTGGGCACGGCGCGTTCCTTCACCGGCATGGCGAAGGTGTTCGTCTTCTCGGTGGCGCCGGTGCTGGCGTCCGCGCTGGGCTATGGCCTGGCGCTCCACGGCATCGGCATCCCCGGAGGCCTCTTCGCGGGAGCCGTGGTGCTGGGGGCCATCTCGCTGGGGCAGTCGCTCCCAGGTGTCCCGGCGGGCATGGGCATCTACTACTTCGTGACGAGCTGGGCGGCCCGCAGCCTGGGGGCATCGCCGGAGGCCGCCGCGGCGTTCTCCACGCTCACGCACCTGGGCACCGTCATCAGCCAGGTCGCCGTGGGCGCCGTCTCCGTCCACCTGCGGAAGATTCGCGTCCGGGACCTGCGCAAGGGGGGCAGCCTCGCGCGCGAGGCCGCGCACCACGTGGCGCACGATGCGGTGGAGCCCGCGCCTCCTTGACCCCTGAAAAGCGAAAAGGGGTCCCAGTTTGAAACCGGGACCCCTTCTCAACTTTGTGCCCAGGAGAGGACTCGAACCTCCATGCCCTTGCAGGCGCTAGACCCTGAATCTAGTGTGTCTACCAATTCCACCACCTGGGCAGGCGGTGCATCGCGGTGCGGCGCTGCGATGGGCCGGACGTATAAAGCTACTGCCCCGGCCCGTCAAGCACTACATAACAACCTCAGCGCTTCAGCGGCCATTTCCCTTCGGCTTCGAGGGACCGGCGCAGGACGGGGTTCTCGTCCATGAAGGCGGTGAGGGACTCCTCGGTGATTTCGACCAGGATGTCCTCGGACCCCAGCTCCGTCTGGCAGGACAGCCGGGAGTACGGGCGGACGTCGAAGCCCATGTCCAGGCGGTCCGCCTCCGCGTCCGACTGCTCGCTCAGGGAGTCGAGCCCCTTGCGCACCCAGATGTGACAGGTGGAGCAACCGCAGACGCCGCCACAGCTGTGGCCCACCTGGGCGCCGCACGCCTCGGCGGCGTCCAGCAGGGTGGTGCCCGTGGGCACGTCGACGCTGACCTCGGCCAGGGGGCTCTTGAAGGTCACCTTCGGCACGTCAGTAGTCCTCCACGGAGTGGCCAGCCACCACCTGGGTGATGGCCTGGTTCATCACCCGCTCGATGAAGGGGCGCGACGCCTCGTCCAGCGCGTGCACGGCCTCCTTCAGCTTCAGGTGGTCGTCACCCTTCATCAGCGCCTGTACCTGGGCAATGGCCGCGTCGATGGCGGCGCGCTCGCCGTCCTGGAGGAGCGAGCCGTGCTCCCGCAGCTGCCGGTCCGCCTCGGCCAGGACGCGCTCGGCGTCCACGCGCTGCTCGCGCACCTGCCGGGCCTGGATGTCGTCCTCGGCATGGTCGATGGAGTCGAGCAGCATCTGCTCGATCTCCTCATCCGTGAGGCCGTGGCTGGGCTTCACCGTGATCGACTGGCTGACGCCGGTGCTCTGCTCCTTCGCGGAGACGGAGAGGATGCCGTCGGCGTCGACCTGGAAGCGGACCTCCACCCGGGCCATTCCAGCGGCCAGCGGGGGGATGCCGGACAGGGTGAAGCGCGCCAGGCTGCGGTTGTCTTCCACCAGCTCGCGCTCGCCCTGGAGCACGTGGATGTCCAGGCCCGTCTGTCCGTCCTTGAACGTGGTGAACACCTGGGCGGCGGTGGTGGGGATGGTGGAGTTGCGCTGAATCAGCTTCTCCACGATGCCGCCCATCGTCTCCAGTCCCAGGGACAGGGGAATCACGTCCAGCAGCAGCACGTCATCCTGCCGGTCCGCGGTGGTGAGCAGGTTGGCCAGCACCGCCGCGCCCATCGCCACCACCTGGTCCGGGTCGATGTCGCCCAGCGGCTCGCGGCCGAACAGCTCCGCCACGTAGCGGCGCACCGCCGGCACGCGGGTGGCCCCGCCCACGAGGATGACGCCGTCCATCTCCCCGGCCGCCACACCCGCGTCCTTCATCGCCCGGCGGCACACGGTGCCCGTCTTCTGGACGAAGGGCTGAATCCAGGTGTCGAAGTCCTCGCGCTTCACCGTGTGCGTCTTCCCGCCCGCGGTGAGCTCCACGGACGCCGCGTCGGTGAGGGCCTCCTTGGCCTTGCGCGAGGCCGCCAGCACCTCGGCCACCAGGGCGGGGGAGGGCGCCGTCTCACCCAGGGACTCCAGCACGCGCTGCGCGATCGCGCGGTCGAAGTCATCGCCGCCCAGCGCGGAGTCGCCGCTGGTGGACTTCACCTCGAAGATGCCGTCGACCAGCTTGAGGATGGAGATGTCGAAGGTGCCGCCGCCCAGGTCATAGACGGCGAAGGTGCCCTGGCTGCCCTTGTCCAGGCCGTAGGCCAATGCGGCGGCGGTGGGCTCGTTGAGGAGCCGCAGCACCTCCAGACCGGCCAGCCGGCCGGCGTCCTTGGTGGCCTGGCGCTGGGCGTCATCGAAGTAGGCCGGCACGGTGATGACGGCCTGCTCCACCTTGGAGGAGAAGTGCGACTCCGCGCGGCGCTTGAGGGCGCGCAGCACCTCGCCGGAGACCTCGATGGGCGTCACCGGCGTGCCGCCAGCCACGTCGAAGCGAATCACCTTGGCGCCGGGCGCGAACTTGTGGTGCCCCAGCTTGCGCGTCTCCGCGTCGTCCGGGCCGCGGCCCATGAAGCGCTTCACGGAGGCGATGGTGTCGGTGGGGTGCTCGGACGCGAGCTTCTTGGCCCGGGCGCCCACCACCACGCCGCCGTCCTGGGCGTAGTGGACGACGGAGGGCAGCAGCGGGGAGTCGCCCTCGTCCACCGGGACGCAGACGGGCGTGTCCTTCACCACCGCCGCCACCAGCGAGTTCGTCGTGCCCAGGTCGATGCCCACCGCCTGCCCCTTGGGCTTCAGCGGGTCGTGAATCTGTAGGTAGCCGTTCTTGCTCACGCCTGAATCTCCTCCTCGAACGCGTCCACCTGCTCGAGGAAGCGCGTGAAGTAGCGCACCCGCCCCAGCGCGTGCGATGCCTTTCTCACCAGTTCCTGCCCGCCGTCCGCCACCTCGCCGGCTTCCAGGGTGCGCAGCGCCCCGGCCGCCTCGGCGAGCGCCGCCTTCTTCCGGGCCTCGACGTCATCCGCCATGGCCCGGGCGCGGCCCAGGTCCTTCTTCGCGATGGCGGTGTCCAGCGCCTCGCGCAGGTCCATGACCTCCTCGAGGAACTCCAGGGGCATGTCCTTCTGGGCGCCCGCGTCCTCGCGGTCCAGGTCGATGCCGTGGAGCTTGAGCAGATAGAAGGCGCGGCGCACCGGGTCCTTCAGCGTCTTGAAGGCTTCGTTGAGGGCGGTGGTGCCCTCCAGCGCCTGCACGCGCTCGCGCGCGCTGGCCTGTGCCACGCGGTCCGGATGGAGCTGCAGCGACAGCTCGCGGTACTGCTTCTCCAGCGCCGGCACGTCCACGTCATAGCCGCGCTTCAGGCCGAAGACGTCGAAGTGGGTCCTCACGGGGCTCTCCAGGGGAGGGGACAAACGAAAAGGGCCCGGCGGCTGGCCGGGCCCGCGTGGTGACGCCCTCCGCCCCAGAGAGGCGGGCGGGCGCTGGCCGCCACGTCAGACGGAGAAGCTCTCTCCGCAGCCGCAGGCCGCCTTGATGTTGGGGTTGTTCAGCTTGAAGCCGGAGGCCATGAGCGTCTGCTCGAACACCAGCTCCGTGCCGATCAGGTACAGGTAGCTCTTGGCGTCCACGAAGACGCGCACGCCGTCCTTCTCGAAAATCTTGTCGCGCTCGCGGGCCTTCTCCGACCACTCCATGGAGTACTGGAGGCCCGAGCACCCGCCGCCCCGCACGGCCAGCCGGAGGCCGGCCTCGGGCGTCTGCCGTTGCTCCAGCAGCTCCTTCAGCCGGGCCACCGCGCTGTCCGCGATGCTGATGCCCTTGGGGGGCTTGGCCACGGGCGCGGTGGCAGGGGCCTTGGGTTGCGTCGTCTCCTGGGTCGCCTGCTCGCTCATGGTTCGCCTCTCCCTTTCTGCCTCGCTCAGGACGCCTTGGTCTGACGCGCGGCGCGCTTCTTCTTGAAGTCCTCGATGGCCGCCTTGATGGCGTCTTCCGCCAGGACGGAGCAGTGAATCTTCACCGGCGGCAGCGCCAGCTCGCGGGCCACGTCCTTGTTGGAGATGGTCATCGCCTGGTCCACCGTCTTGCCCTTCACCCACTCGGTCACGAGTGAGGACGAGGCGATGGCCGACCCGCAGCCGAACGTCTTGAAGCGGGCGTCCTCGATGAGCCCGTCATCGGAGATCTTGAGCTGCAGGCGCATCACGTCGCCGCAGGCGGGCGCGCCCACCAGGCCGGTGCCCACGTTCGGGTCTTCCTTATCGAGCGTCCCGACGTTCCGGGGGTTCTCGTAGTGCTCGATGACCTTGTCGCTGTAAGCCATGCCTGCTCCTTCAACGGATGCTGCTCAACAATGGTTCCGGCGGGCAACGCCCTCCGGGCGTGGGGAGGGGCGCTCCCCTGTCTGGACGGATGGGCGCTAATGCGCCGTCCACTCGATGCTCTTGAGGTCGATGCCTTCCTTGGCCATCTCGTAGAGCGGGCTCATGTCGCGCAGCTTGCGGACCTTCTCCACCACGAGCTTCACCACGTAGTCGACCTCTTCCTCGGTGGTGAAGCGGCCCAGGCCGAAGCGGATGGAGCTGTGCGCCAGCTCCTCGTCCACGCCCAGCGCGCGCAGCACGTAGGAGGGCTCCAGGGAGGCGGACGTGCACGCGGAGCCAGAGGACACCGCGACGTCCTTGATGCCCATCATCAGGGACTCACCCTCCGCGTGGGCGAAGGAGATGTTCAGGTTGCCCGGCAGCCGGTGCTCCAGCGAGCCGTTGAGGGTGGTCATGTCCAGCGCGTCCGTCAGGCCCTTGCGCAGCTTCTCGCGCAGGCGGAGCAGGCGCGCCGACTCCTCGGGCAGCTCCTTGCGGGCAATCTCCGCCGCCACGCCGAAGCCGACGATGGCCGCCACGTTCAACGTTCCGGAGCGCATGCCGCGCTCATGGCCGCCGCCGTCGATGATGGGCGCGATGCGCACGCGCGGCTTGCGGCGCACGTACAGCGCGCCGATGCCCTTGGGGCCGTACATCTTGTGCGAGGTGATGGACGCCAGGTCCACCTTCATCGCCTCCACGTCGAAGGGCACCTTGCCGATGCCCTGCACCGCGTCGCAGTGGAAGAGCACGCCCTTCGAGCGGCACAGCGCGCCAATCTCCGCGATGGGCTGCACCACGCCAATCTCGTTGTTGGCGAACATGATGGAGACCAGCACCGTCTTCGGCGTCATCGCCGCCGCCAGCTTCTCCAGGCTCACCCGGCCATCGGGCTCCACGTCCAGGTAGGTGACGCGCGCGCCGCCGGTGGGCAGCTCGGCCCACTTGCGGTACGTCTCATCGGAGTCCACGTCGTACTTCGTCAGCAGCTCCGCCTGGTTGTCGTCGGTGACGTCCTGGCCGGCGAGCTGCGCCAGCCGCAGCAGCTTCAGCTCGTCCAGGCGCTCCTGCCGCACGCGCTCCAGGCGCTTGCAGGTATCCAGGATGGCCTTGTGCTCGGTCTTCAGGGTGATGATGTGGTCACCCTTGGACTTGTAGAACTCGATGACGCCCTTGATGGCCAGGTTGTCGGACTCGGTGGCGCCGGAGGTGAAGACGATCTCCTGCTCGGACGCGCCGATGAGCTCCGCCACCTGCTGACGGGCCTTCTTCACCGCCGCCTCGGCCTTCCAGCCGAAGACGTGGTTGCGGCTGGCGGCGTTCCCGAAGTCCTCGCGCAGGTAGGGCAGCATCGCCTCCAGCACCCGCGGGTCCATCGGGGTGGTGGCGTGGTAGTCCATGTAGATCGGCAGCTTCACCATTGCTTCCAACACCTTCCTGGAGGGGACGTCGACCGGTCCCCTGGGAGGACCTGCGCGGCGGGGGCCTACACCGTCACACCCGAATGTGGACCGGACTGGTCAAATATAAAAAGGGGCGCCTTCGGGTCAAGCGAACATCCGGCGTGCTGGCGACGGTGGGGTGCGCTCCCAACAGGCGCCCTTAACGCAACCAACGCAGAACGCCGCGCCGCCGTGGATCAGTCCGCATGCGCCGTCCTCGGGCGGGGGGCTCCGGAAAGGCGCCGCGGCGCTGGCCAACCACTTGATTTCCCGGCGGGACTCAAGGCGCCTGCTCCCTTGCCTGCCGCTCCAGCGCAGTAGCCCGGGGGCCGCTCCCTGCGTATACAAGGAGGCCTGAGAGCACGGAGCCACGCGCGCATGGATGCGAAGAAGCTGGGAGTCATGGCGGTGTTCGCCGGAGTGGCGGTGGCCGTGGTGCCATGGCTGCTCCCCACCGGGCCCAACGCCAATCTGGACGCGGCCCGGTTCCTCGAATCCGGCAGCCTCGCATGGGGCGCGGCGGTGGTGTTCGCCGGCGGGTTGCTCACCGCCATGACACCGTGCGTGTACCCGCTCATCCCCATCACCGTGTCCGTCTTCGGCGCGCGCAAGGCGGAGGGGCGGGGCCGTGCGCTGCTCCTCACCAGCTCCTACATCGTGGGCATGGGCGTGGTGTTCAGCGCGCTGGGCGTGCTGGCGGCGAAGACGGGGCAGGCGTTCGGCTCCATGTTGGGGCACCCCGCGGTGGTGACGGGGTTGGCGGTGTTCCTGTTGCTGCTGGCCTCGTCCATGTTCGGCGCGTTCGAGCTGGCGCTGCCGTCGTCGTTGCAGACGAAGCTCAATGATGTGGGCGGCGCGGGCGTGGCGGGCGCGTTCCTCATGGGCAGTGTCTCGGGCTTCCTCGCGGCGCCGTGCACGGGGCCGGTGCTGACGGGCCTGCTGGCCTTCGTGGCGAAGTCGGCCAACACCACCCTGGGCGCGTCGCTGCTGTTCGTCTACGCGCTGGGCATCGGCGTGCCCTTCTTCCTCATCGGCGTCTTCACCGTGCGGTTGCCGCGCGGTGGCGTGTGGATGGAGTGGGTGAAGAGCGTGCTGGGCATCATGCTGGTGGCGCTGGCCTTCAGCTATCTCAAGGATGCCTCGCCCTGGGCGCGAGACGTGGTGAAGGGGCTGGGCCTCCAGGTGGGGCGCGTGCCCGGGGCCGTCATCGCCGCGGCGCTGGTGACGCTGGGCGTGGCGCTGGGCGCGGTGCACCGCTCGTTCAAGGAGGGCTCGCGGGACTTCTCGTTCAAGGCCTTGGGCGTGGGGCTCGTCGTCGGTGCGCTGGTGCTGCGCGGCGGCGCGCTGGACGCGGGGCCCGTGGGCACGCTGTGGGTGCGCCTGGGGCTGGCCGAGCCGCCGAGCGCCCCGTCCTGGCAGTGGCACCACGTCATGCCAGCGAAGCAGGCCACCTTCTCCCCCGAGGCCTTCGACCAGGTGCTCGCGCAGGCGAAGGCGGAGGGGCGCCCGGTGCTCATCGACTTCTTCGCGGACTGGTGCGCGGCCTGCAAGGAGCTGGACCGCGACACCTACCCGGCCGGGGCGGTCATCTCCGAGTCCGACGAGGGGCGCTTCCTCAACATCAAGATCGACGCCACGAACAGCGAGGACTCACTGGATGCGCTCCTGGAGCGCTTCGGCGTGGAGGGCCTGCCCACCGTGGCGTTCATCTCCCCGGAGGGCAAGGTGTTGGAGCGGCCTCGCATCACGGGCTTCCTGGCGCCCAACCCCTTCGCGACGGAGATGAAGAAGGCGCGCTGCACGGACGCCAACGCCTGCTGACGCGGCTGGCGACGTACTGGAACCCGCGGCCTCAAGCTTCCCAAGCTCGGGGTCGGGGGTTGCTTCCCCGGCTCGCGAGGACGCGGTCGATCATCTGCTCGTGCAGCATGTAGAGCGGCTGCGCGACATGCTCGCCTTCCAGGTGCGCGAGCGCGCCGGCGATGGCCTCCAGCGTGGACATCCCGTCCGGGTGGGGCGGGCGGCGCAGGCGCCGGGAGTCCGGGGGCGGCGGGGGCAGCTTCAGGCTCGGAAGCCGCCGCAGCGCGGGGACTCGCTGCACCATGCGCCGTGCCTGGCCCCAGCTGCCGTCCAGCACGATGAGCCTCCCGGGAAGCGCGGCGCCGGGCTCGGGCGTCTGGTGCGCGTCCGGAAAGAGCAGCCACGTGTCATCGCCGTCCAGCACGGAGGCGTCGAAGGGCACACCCGGGGAGCCATACGAAACGATGCGGCAGCGGGGCAGGGCGAGGGCCGCCATGCGCGCCGTGTTCGTGGATTTGAGCGTCTCCTTGTGGTGCCGGACGATGAGCAGCTCCGTGCGCGTGGGGATACACGGCACCTCGGCGCACAGACACAGGGACACGAGGAGGAAGCAGCGCGGGCAGCGGCCCGCGAGGTCCTCGGGCGTTCGAGACCTCATTGGCCCTGGCGGTAGCGCTCCATGAGGGCCCGGGCCTCGCGCAGCTTCTCCTCGACGAAGCGGTCATCCGCGTCCGGCTCATACTCCGCGTCGGGAAGGTCGAGGTGGAACAGGGCGGAGAGGCTCACGGGCGTGACTTCCAGCCACTCGGCGGTGCGGTCGAGCGCGGCCTGCCGGCGCCCCGCGAAGGTCTCCGGCCCGTCCTCGGGGCCGCACCGGCAGATGCGCGCCGAGTCCCCGGAAACGTCCACGTAGAGGCCCAGCACCTCCGCGTCCAGCTCCGCGGCCAGCGCGCACGTGGCCTCGCTGACGTAGGCCGCCAGGGCCTGCGCGGCGGAGCGCTCCGTCAGCGAGCGCACGAGGAACACCTGCCAGCCGGCATCGGTGAGCGCGCCTGCTTCCTGGAGCGGCGCCAGCTCCGCGGGCGGCGCGTGGATGCGCGAGAGCAGCCGACGCACGGGCGCTTCCAGCCGCTCGAGCCGGGCGCTCGACGCGGGGCAGAAGAAGACGACGCGGTACTCACGGCTGTCGGCTGCGGTTTCCATAGGCATACGGCGTCGCCAGGAACGGAGAGAAGGGTACCTGCGGGGGCCCAAGAGGACCAAAGGACTCCCCGGGCATGCAAGCGGTGATTTGGAGCACGCGGTCAGCGTGTGGCTGCATGCATGGTGACGGCCCGGTGCGGCGCACGTGGCTCGGCCGCGACCCACGCGCCCGCGACCAGCACCAACAGACCGCCGCACAGGGCCAGGGGCGTCAGCGGCTCGGAGAAGAAGACCCAGCCCACCAGCGAGGCGGTGAGCGGCTCCAGGTACGTGAGCGCCCCCGTGGCCGTGGTGGGGACGTGCCGAAGACCCGTATGAAAGAGGATGTTTCCAATGAGGCCGCAAACGATGCCGCCCGCGAGCACGAGGAGCGTGCCTCCGTCCACCGTCGGGGGGAGCGCCCGCGCGCCGAACCCGAGCAGGAGGACGCCGACGGAGAGAGGGGCGTGCAGGGACGTGACGGCCATGGGGGAGTACGCCCGCGCCGCCTGCTTCGCCGCCAGGACGATGATGGCGTAGAAGCAGGCACTGCCCGCGCCCAGCAGCGCCGTCATGCCGGAGAAGCCGCCGTCCGGCCGGCCAATGAGCAGCGCAAGCCCCACCAACGTCAGCGGGACCCCCACCAGGGCCCGGGTGGAGCGCGCCTCGCCCAGCACCCAGGGGGCCAGCAGCGCCAGCAGCAGCGGCGCGAGGTAGTGCGTCAGCACCGCCACCGACACGGGGCCGCGCTCCATGGCGGCGAAGAAGAGGGCGGTGTTGGCCGCGTCCGCCAGGGCCACCACGAGGAGCGCCAGCGTCGCCCGCCGGTCACGCAGTGCGTCGCGCCGGAAGAGGAAGGGCGCCGGGAGCGACATGGCCGTGAGCACGAGGACGGCGTTCTGCGGCCCGGTGAACCCAGCGGGACGGAAGAAGAGCGCCCAGCACCCCCAGAGGGTGGCCCCGGCCGCGACCATGGCGAAGTACCGCACCGTGTGACTCCTGGCGACTCCGGCGCGCACTCCGGCTCCGGCGGGCGCGCAGCCTATCTCCGAGCGCCGGTCGGACGCACGGAATGGCGACGTGGCGCTCACGCGGCGGTGCCCCACCCCGTGCGCTCGCGCGGCCCGTCCTCGCCGGAGGGCTCGCCGTGGCTCCGCGGGCGGCTGGCATGCCCTGCGCGGCGGCGAGCCCCCTCGCGCCACGCAGTGGGGCCGAGCGCCTGGGCTCCAGGTCTGTCACAGTCCACGCATGGGGCCTCTGTTCGCCTACAGCCTCGTGCCGGTCCTCTCCGTGTCGCTGCTGTTGTTCTTCACGGCCGCGCTCCGGGGGCGCAACGCGCGGGGGCTGGCGCTCTACTGCCTGGCGACGGCGCTGTGGACGGGCGCGCTGCTGCTGCTCTGCGTTCCGGCCCTGACATGGGTGGGGGAGCGCTTCGTGGCCAGTGGGGCCCTCATCGCGGCGGCCTACCT
Source organism: Pseudomonadota bacterium (assembly GCA_023426545.1). GTDB lineage: Bacteria > Myxococcota > Myxococcia > Myxococcales > Myxococcaceae > Myxococcus. The sequence continues at coordinate 5,545 of JAFAAN010000109.1, read as the reverse complement.
GCATGCGGCCTATGACGCGACGGAACAGCGCTCCTATCGGCTGGTCGTCCTCGCATATGGCGTGGCGGCCGCGGTGACGGGGATTGGCGCCTTCCTGCCCGGCGTCCTCCATGGCCCGCTCGCGATGCAGCGTGGCCCACTGTTCTGGCCGGCCATGGTGTTGGCCGTGGTGGCCGCGACGGTGCCGCTGGTGCACCTGGCGCGCGCATACCGCGGCGCGCCCGCGGCGCGGCGGCCCGTGCTCTTCGGCCTGGGCCTCGCCGGGCTGCTGGCGTACCTGGGCAGCCTTGGCAACGCGATGCTGCTGTCGGGTGGGCACGCGCTGCCGCTCGGCATGTACCTGGTGCTGGCGGCGCTGCTGGTGCTGGTCCAGGTCATCAAGGCCCATCAGCCCGCAGCGGACCGCCGGTTGCTGGACCGCAGCCTGCTGTACTCGTCGCTGGCGGCGGTGCTGTCCGCGGGCTTCCTCTTCGGGGTGCTGACGTTGCTGTCGGGCAGCGGCCAGCCCTTCCTGTCCGAGTACCGCCTGGGCGCCTTCTTCCTGTTGGCGCTGGCCGCGCTCGCCTTCGAGCCGGTGCGTCAGTCGCTCCAGGAGTGGGTGGGCCGCCGATTCCTCAAGGACCGGGCGACGGGGGCCGAGCTGGCCGTCGCGCTCGCTCGCGAGGAGGCGCGCGCGGACCACGCCGCGCGTCTGGCGGAGCTGGGGCAGTTCACCTCGGCGGTGGCGCATGAGGTCCGCAATCCGCTGGGCGTGCTCGCCGCACACCTCAAGTTGCTGGAGCGGAAGGGGGGCGACCCGGACGCAGTGGCCGCCATGCGGGAGCAGATCGACCGCGCCAGTCATTTCGTGGACGAGCTGCTGCGCTACGGTCGTCCGCGTCCCTTGGAGCTCCGCCGCGTGGACGTTTCCGCCACCGTGGCGCTGGCCTACTCTACCGCGCGGCAGGGCTTGGGCGCGCTGGCGCCCGACGTGTCCTTCGAGGTGGAGGGGGACGCCGCCCTGACGCTGGAGGCCGACCAGTCCCAGCTGTCCCAGGTGCTGGTCATCCTCCTGGAGAACGCGCTGCTCGCGCTTCGCGACGTGCCAGCGCGCAGGTTGAGGGTGGCGCTCGGCCAGGAGGACGGCCGGCTGCTCGCCCGGGTGGAGGACAGTGGCCCCGGCGTTCCTCCCGAGCTGCTGTCCCGGCTCTTCCAGCCCTTCGTCACGGGGCGCAAGCGCGAGGGGCACCGGCCAGGCACGGGGCTGGGGTTGGCCATCGCCCGAGGCATCATCGAGCGGCATGGTGGACGTATGGAGGTAGGCCGCTCGGAGGCGCTGGGGGGCGCGGCCTTCACGTTGGTGCTGCCCCTGGCCCAGCCCGCCTCGATTTCCGCCGCGGTCGCCTGAGCCCTGGCCTGCGGGGTGGAGGGGATGTCCGTGAGCGGGCGCAACTTGGCGCGATTAAGTCTGCTTCACGACGGCTTCCCAAGATTCGCCCCGGCCCGCGTTTCGACAGGCGTGGAAGGAGGCCGGGTCGATGAGCGGCCATCGCAATGCCACGGTCATTCGTTTTCCCGTGGCCTACAGTACGGGTGTGCATCCCGACGGGTTCGAGGAGGTCGCGCAGCGTGTCAGGCCCATGTTGCTGGCCCTGGCGAAACGTTTGTGCGGTCAGGGCGGCATCGACCCGGAGGACCTGGTGCAGGAGGCGCTCACGCGCGGGCTGCTGCACCATGGTTCGCTCTCCGCGCAGCCGGAGCCCGTCTACAGGGCGTGGCTGTGTCGGGCGCTCACCAATCACTTCCTAGACCAGTGCCGGAAGCGGCGCTCGGAGCTGCTGGAGCAGGACCGTCCTGAGCTGCGGCTGGTGCGCGACGAGGTCGCCGCGCCCGAGCCAGAGGCGCAGGAGGCCTGGGAGCGCATCTCCGAGCAGGACTTCCGAAGCGCCATTGCCCAGCTCCCCAACCCCCGCGTTCGGGAGGCGTACACCCTGCATGCCTCCGGGCTGCGCTACCGCGCCATCGCGCTGCGCATGGGCGTGCCCGAGGGCACGGTGGGGAGCTGGCTCTACCAGGCGCGCAAGGAGCTGAAGGCGCTGCTGATGCCGCTCACCGGCAACGGTGACGGCGGAGGCAGTGCATGATGAGCCCGCTCTGCAACCGGCTCTCGTTGTTCCTCGACGGAGAGCTGCCCCCGGTGGACGAGGAGAACTTCCGCCACCACCTCGCTCGATGCGAGCCCTGCGCGAACGGCCTGCACGAGGCCATGCAGTTGGAGCTCCTGGGCTTCCACGCGATGGGGCCCGGACACGCGCTGGAGGAGGACGACACGGACGCGCGGGTGGCCTCGGGCCCACTGGCCCCGCGCACGCAGCGCCGCGCCTCGTGGCTCGCGCATGGGCGCTGGGCCCTGGGCGTGGGAGGCGCCGTGGCGGCGGTCGTCCTGTTGCTGTTCGTCTTCAAGCCGTCCGCGCATGAGGCACGGGGGCAGGACGAGGTGTGGCTCGGACAGGCACCCTCCCGCACTCTCGAAGCGCGGGTGGCCTATGCGCGGGCGGATGGCCACCGGCCCTACGCCCCCCTGCGGGCCGGTGCCGGTCAGTCGCCCAGCGCGGCCGCCGCCGCGCCGGTGGTGCCCCTGCGGGCGCTGGCGGACCTGGAGGACCAGGGGGACCTGCATGGCATCGCCGCCGCCTACCTCGTCCGCAAGGACCTGCGGCAGGCTTCGGATTTCCTCCAGCGGATGGCGCCGTCGCCGGACAGAGACAGCGACCTCGCCATCATCGCGTTGGAGCAGGGACACCCCGAGGAGGCCCTGGCGCTGCTGGAGGAGGTGCTGCGGAGGGCTCCGGAGCATGCCCAGGCGCAGTGGAACCGGGCCCTGGTGCTGCGGGAGATGGGGCTGACGCTGCTGGCCGCGGAGGCGTTCGACGCCGTGGTGAAGCAGGGCGCGCCGGGCTGGAGCGAGGAGGCGCGCAGGCATGCCAGGGCCCTGCGGCAGCAGACGCAGGCTCGGGGCCGGGCCTGGAAGGGCGCGCGCGCGGCGGTGCGGGACTTGATGGTGGACGCGCAGGCGCGCCTGCCGCTGGACGAGGCGAAGCGCTTCCCGGGCATCGTCCGGCTGGCCTTCTACGACGCGGTGCGGGCCGCGCCGTCTCGCGAGCGGGCCTTGCGGCTGCTGCCGTTGGCCGAGGTGCTCGACAGCGTGCAGGGGGGTGACGTGCTCCGCCGCTACGTGCTTCGCGTGGCGGAGCGGAACTTCGTCCATCGCGCGCCGCTGGCGGTGGCGTACGCAAAGCTCATGCGCGGGGAGCTCCCGGCGCCCGAGCGCTTCGTGGAGACGCTCCGCCTCTCGGGCGAGGATGACTTATACCTGGGGGCGCTCATCAACCGGGTGGCCGTGTCTCGCCACCTGGAGGACTTCACGCGGCTGGCCCGGTCGGCGGAGGACCCCTGGCTGGCCCTGCTGGCCGAGCGCGAGGTCGCGGGCGCCGAGGCGCACCGCGGTGAATGGTGGAAGGCGGAGGCGCGGCTGCGGGCGGCCGTGGGCGCCTGTCAGGGCAAGGGCCTCTCGTATCGTTGCGCCACGCTGAAGAAGCGGCTGTCGGACCTGTACCTCGCGCTCAACCGCCCGGCCGAGGCCTTCGAGCAGGCGTGGAGCGGCTGGCTGGCGTCGCGGGAGCTGGAGGAGTGGGAGCTGGAGCAGCAATTCCTCCAGGAGCTGGCGCACATCGCCCGCTACCGGATGGACGTCGCCAGCGCGCGCGCCTACCTGCGGGAGTCGCTGGCGCGGATGCCGGACGCCTGCGATCAGCGCACGTACGTCCACCGCAACCTCGCGTATCTGGCCTGGCTGGAGTTCGACGCGGAGCAGGCCCGGTACGAGCTGGAGCTCGCGCAGGCATGCGGCCGTCCTCTGGGGCTGCCCGGCGCGCTGCTGCTGTCCTACCTGGCCCGCTTCGGCTCGGACAGCCAGGACGAGGACCTCCTTCGGCGCACCCTGGCCGAGCTGCACCGGAGCGGGCCCTCCGCCGGAAAGCTCGCGCAGATGAGCTTCGCCGAGGGGCAGTTCGTGCTCGAGCGAGACCGCGAGCGGGGCCTGGAGCTGTTGCGGAGCGCCATCCAGCAGGCGGAGGCCCTGCCCGATGACGTAGACGCCCGCAAGACGCGGATGGGCGCCTACAGCGTGCTGGCGCAAGAGGCGGGCCGCGCCGGCGACGCGGGCGAAGCGCTGGCGCTCATGGGGGCCGCGCTTCGAGTGGACGTGCCGGAGCGGTGCGTGCTGGGCGTGGCCGTGGACTATGAGCGCTCCGTGGTGGCCCTGCGGGACGCCCAGGGGGCACTCCAGGGCCACTTCGACGCGAGCCGCGACCTGCCCCTGGGCCGGGATGCCACGGGCCTGGTGCCGTCGTCACTCCAGTCCGCCCTGCGGGGCTGTGAGCAGGTGGACGTGCTGGCCCTTCCGCCCGTCCAGGGCCTGCGGGGACTGCTCCCCGCCGACCTCGCCTGGAGCTATCGCGTGGGGCGCCCCGAGGGCACGCCCGCGGCGGGAGCGCGGGAGGGCGCTCCGCACCTCGTCGTCACGGGTGTGGAATCCCCCGCGGCGCTGGGCCTGCCCCGGTTGCCCCCCCTGGCACCGCCTGCGACGCCGGACCCCCAGCGCCTCGAGTTGACGGGGATGCAGGCCACGCCGACCCGCGTGCTGGCCGCCATGGCCCAGGCCAGCGAGGTGGAGATCCACGCGCACGGCGCGTTCAGTCCGGAGATGTCGGACGCCTCGCTGGTGGTGCTCTCGCCCGAGTCGGACGGCCGCTACGCGCTGTCCGCCGCCCAGGTGCGCGCGCTGAAGCTGGAGCACGCGCCGCTGGTGTTGCTGGCCACGTGCAGCGCGGCGCGGGCCATGCCCTTCCTCCACGAGTCCTTCAGCCTGCCGGTGGCGTTCATCGAGGCAGGGGCCTCCAGCGTGCTGGCGTCCACGGTGGAGATTCCGGACTCGGCCGGCCGCTTCTTCGAGGCCGTCCGCGAGCGCATCCGCTCCGGCGCGCCCGCCGCCGTGGCCCTCCGGGACGAGCGGCGCATCTGGTTGGCCACCCACCCGGCCTCGGAGTGGGTCCACGGCATCCTCCTCTTCGAATGACGGCCAAGGAATCCGACCCGGTGCGTTGTACCGGGGCGGAGGCAGGAGGACGGCATGCCGCCGGGCCCTGCCAGTGCCGCATTGAGGGGGATGCGATGGCGAAGAAGCTTTCGAAGAAGCCGCAGCGTGACGGGGGCGTGGTGAGCATCAATCCGCATGACCCGCCGCCGGAGCCCACGCCCGGCATCACGGCGCACCCACCGTACTCAGCGAAGATGTCGGTGACGCCATCCGTGAATACAGCGCCGTCAACGGACGGCTCGGACGCGACGCGCTCGCGTTGAGTTGATTTGTTTTCAGGATTCTCCTGAATCGCCCTGGCGATACAGGTTTCACGGGGCGTTCTCAGTCGGAGCGCTCCGGATTTTTTTGAACGGAATACACAAGAAAAAGGGCTGGAGCCGTTTCTCAGGAGAGGGGGGCAGGGGT
>JAFAAN010000039.1 GCA_023426545.1 Pseudomonadota bacterium | reverse complement strand
TTCACGTGGAGGTCATCCCCGAATACCTCCGAGAGGAAACCCCGCACCTGCTCTTCGTCGATGGCCACCTTACGCGTCATGGTGGCCGTCCTTCTGCCCAGGCGCCAGCTCCCTCGCACGTGGCGGCTAGGCAGGCGCTGGCTGATCAACTTGCTAAATGAGGGGATCCCTCAGGCTGGCCCCGGCACAGGGTCCACCCCAGAGCGCATGGTGTTCAGCCCAAGCACCCACAGTGACCTGGAAGCCCGCGCCCCTGCGGCCTGACGCCTGGATGGGCCGCCTGGGCCCGCATGTGCCACGAGGGGCGCGGCACAGCCTCTGCCCCCGCCCGGCGCACAGCCCCCGTGTCATCCCCCTGCGGCCCTTCTTCGCCCCTCTCCACCAGCCCGACGCAGTCAACTGGGCTCCTATCCGGCCTGTACTTGGGCATGCGCCGGTGCGCCGAGGCCGGGAGCAGTTGCACAGTCGACTTCGGAGATGGCTCGGCGCCCTGGACGGTTCAGCTCTGCGGTGACGAGCAGGTCGGCGCGCTGGCGCATCGCTACTGGTTGCTGGGGCGCTACACGGTGACGTTGTCGATGACCTCCGGCGAGAGTCGGTCGAGCACGACGGTCGACGTGACGCAGTGAGGGAACACGGTGCCGATGGGCATCGCGTTTCGTTATGTCGGACCGAGGGTCATGAAGACCTCGGCGACGCCGTCCACGAGCTGCGGGCTCTCCTGGGGCTCCGCGCGGAAGCCACACTTCTCGAGGACGCGGATGGAGCCGACGTTGTGGACCGCGACGCACGCATGCAGCGGACGCGTCGGCTCGAGCACGAGGAACTCCGAGAGCGCGCGGGTCGCGATGCCCTGGCCCCAGTGCTCCCGACCTATCCAATAGGCGATGAGCCGCTCGCCGTTCTGCTCCCAACTGCTGATGTACCCGGCGACCTGTCCGTCGACGACGATGGCGCGGGTGACGTTCTCGGGACGGAGGACCTTCGTGCGCCAGTGCGTCATGAAGGCCTCGCGCTCCCGCGCCGGGAAGGCGGCCATGCGCAGTGCGACCTCGTCGCGTTGGTGCTCGAAGAAGAGGGGGAGATCTCCCTCCGTGACGTTGCGCAGAAGAATCAAGAGGGGTCGGCCTCCACGAGTCGGGTGACGCCCCGGTTCTAAACCAAAGTTCGCGATTCTCGATCGGCCGAGTTCCGTCGTGGTTCCGGGCGGTTAGCGCCCTGTGACTGAGTGGAGGCCACCGCTCAAAGGGAAATTCGGGGCGCCCGCGCTGGTCGGCGCCGTAACGAGCGGGCAGCCTCTCGTGGGGGGCCGTTCGAGAATCAAGATCGTTCGTTTAGTCCTCTGACCGTGAGAAGTTTGGTGGGTCGTAGCCGAACCTCACCCGGGCTTTGGGGATGGTGAACCGCCAGCGGATTCGGAGCCGCTGGCGGTTGGCCCAGCGCTCCCAAGCGGCCGTTTCCTGGTCGAGCTTGTCGAGGGTGGGGATACGCCGCTTGCCCAGGCACTGACGGGAGAGTAGCCAAATTTCTACCTCCGCCTGATTGAGCCAAATCCCGTGCACAGGCGTGAAATGCACCGTAAAGCGGCGCCAGAGGCGACAACCTGCTCGCACCCCGTACCGTACCTCAAGGGCACGGCAGGAGTGGGTGCTGAGGTTGTCGAGCACCAGGTGAATCGTCGAAGCAGGACGTACCCACTCCAACAATTGCACCGGCCTCGCATCGAAGCAGACGACGGGCTCATCCGGGCTCAGCGGCCGCGCGTACAACTCCAGCAGGTCCTCCATGCGCTCGATTTACTGGGCGTCCAGTTCGGGAACGCACCACATTCTTTTCCCGCCAGGGCTTCAAGTCATGGCGCAGGAGTAGCTCGCGCACGGTCTCCCGCCCCACCTTCGCAAGCAATCCCCTGCGCACCACCTCCTGGGCAATGAGGCGTACCGTCCAACGGGCGCGGCCCTCCGGCGGCGGCGCGCACACCATGGCCACTACCTCGCTGGCCTGCCTCTCCGTCAGAAGTCGTGCCGCACCGGGGCGCGGCCTCTCACGAAGTGCCGCATTCAACCCTTCATCTCGATAGCGTCGACGCACTGTGCGCACCGTGGTCTGCGTGACGCCCACGGCCTCGGCCGCTCCCACCACCGTCCAGCCTTCGGAAAGGAGTTGAAGTACCCGTGCGCGCTTCAACACCCGCACGGATTCGCGCCCGCGGCGTATCAGCGCCTCCAGCGCTGCCTTGTCCGCCTGCTTCAGCTTCATTCCTCGGCTTCGCCCGTGCACCCTCATACCTGGGCAACACGCGATGCCCTCCCGTTAATCTCCATCCAGTCAGAGGATTAGTACGTCTGGTCCGACGTGAAGGAGTGGACGTGCGTGCCACCGCCCGTGCCCGTGCGAATCGCGAGCGTCACCCAGGAACTCATGCCCGGCGTCCAGCCCATCAGCGTGTAGCCGGGGGGCACGAAACTGCCCCATTTCACGACGACGCCGCGCACGGCCTCCGCCCGGTCCAGGTTGACGTTGAGCCACACCGTGTCCGCGAAGTCGACGATGAGGCTTCCGTCTCCGGCTTCGTGCTGCCCAGCGCCTGTTTCACGCCTGGGGTGACGTCAATCCAGCACCCCAGGGGCTTGCAGGAGGATGCCGCGCGGCCTCCCAACGCGGCGGCACTGAGGATGCTGTCGGCGGGCCCGGAGTCCTGGAGCGTGGTGAGCACGCTGCGGCCGTAGCCCGCGTGCCCCGGGTGGCGGTTGGTGATGCGAACCTGCGTGCCCCACTTCAGCGAACGCGTGCTGCTGGTGCGCAGGTCCTACTGGGCCGACGCCAGCCAGGTTGACGATGGTGTTGTTGGCGGCATTGTAGCCGTAGACCAGGGGGGCGCGACGTAGAGCGCGCTCCAGGTGATGATCTTCCCACTGGCGCCGGTGCCACCCCAGAAGCTGGAGGCATGGGCGCGGCGCTTGCCGGTGAACTGCGCGTTGGCGGTGCCACAGAGGAGCATGGCGAGCACGAGCTTCCAGATGGGCAGGCTGCCGCGGGACAGGGATGGGTGCATGGAGCGAAGCCCCTCGGGGGGAAGGGACGGGGCGCGCTTCGGAGCCATTCTGTGCGGGTGTCAAAAACCCGCCGAGGCCAAGACTTCGGAGGGAATGCGCGCCCTGCTCGCCCGGCGGCGGGCAATGAAGGCGTCCATACCCGCGGACAGAACGCGGATTGCGTTGCTGCCCGGCTGTGAGCCAGCTCGCCCCGCTCACACAGCCGGTAGACGGTGACGGACCAGGCCTGGACGTCGAAGCGTGCAGCGGCTGGAACGCAACTGCGTCCTCCCGTGACGCAGCAACGCCCCGCTTCCGGATGAAAACGTGCGCCCGCCCCTGGAGGTCGTTGGGTGCGCGAATTGCAGTGAGTCTCTGCTGGGGCTTCTCCCTGAGAAAGAGACATCAATGCCAAGTACGAGCGCTTCTGGAACCTGGGTGCAGTTCTTCGACATGTGGGGCTACCAGCATGCCTACATCAACTTCACGGGCGCTCAGAACGTCTCGGACCTGGATGACTACAAGTTCACGCTGTTTGGCTCCAGTTCCCCAGGCAGCGCCAAGGTGGGGGACCACATCGAGTCGCTGGTGACCGGCCCCCAGACCTGGCTCATCGTCTACGAGGATAAGGACTACAACAAGAAGCACCCGAGCAAGACGAAGCTGTACTTCGGCCCCAACACGCTCGTGTCCGACCTGGCAGGCGAGTACCGCTTCAATGACAACATCGACAGCTTCCAGATGTTCAGCGCCCAGCCCGCGGACTGGCCCGGTGCGTCCGCGGCACGGAATGGGGCCATCACCCAGTTGGCGATTGTCGAAGAAAAAGCGCTCTTCGCCACCATCTCGAACGATCTGGAGTCGCTGGTAGGGGCGCTCCTCAACCTCATCCCGGACATCGGAGGGTTCCTCAGCAGCCTGATGGGCATTTTCTGGCCCTCCACCACCAACCCCAACCTCATCTGGGAAGCCATCCAGCGGTACATCGTCAAGGCCGTCTACCTCGGCGTTGAGTCATCGGTGATGAGCTCCGTTGAGAATGAGTTCCGGGGCATCCTCAACGCCATCAAGCTGTATCAGAACGACAGGCTCTACAATGAGTACGACGGCCTGTGTCAGCTCATCGCGGACCGCGCTCCGTATTTCACCTACAACGCCAACTACCCCGCGTCGCAGTACCCTTCGCAGAAGCTGCCCTATAGCTCCGCCTATTTCACGATCGCGCTGGCCATCTACAGCGCGCGCTGGCGTTACTTCGACCAGATCTACGCCTCGGCCCCTTGGTATCCGACAGAAGGGCCGGCGAAGCGCGAGGCCTTCAGGTTGGCGCTGGATTCCATGCTGGAGCAGGCCACGGCCGCGCTGAAAGTGATGGCGAAGCAAGCCTTCGACGAGCAGAAGACCTGGGCGGAGTCGAAGGCGCAGAACCAGCACCGTGAGCGGGAGGCGTTCCTCTATGCTCAACAGTTCGCCGTCAATACGCTGGGGTGGTTGGCGCCCTCCTTCATGTGGCCGTGCTTCGGCTCCACCGGCCAGCTCCCCGTCCAGAGCGTCATTCACGCACTGACGGGTCCCTACGGTGGCGCGGAGAACATCTCGGGAGGGGGCCGTGCGAAGGACGTCGCCGCCAATGGTCAGAACATCTCCCGCGTCCTCCTTCGCACGGGCAGCCGGGTGGATGGTCTCCAAATCTGGATCGACGGCTCCGAGCAACCCATGCGGGGTTCCGCCGGTGGAAGCAATGTCTGTGACATCACCTTCACGGAAGGAGAGTATGTCGTCGCGGCCTTCGGGTATGGCGGCACCCTCGACACCGGCTCGCTCAACCAACTCTACCTCCGCACCAACCTGGGGAGGCAGTTCGGCGGAGGCGCTCCGGGGAGCACCCGGTTCCAGTCGCTGGCGCCCCAGGGCGTCGATGCCCGCCTGTCGGGTTTCACCAGCGCGCTCCAGCCCAATACCCTCAACAGCATCTCCTTGGTCTGGCGCTTCGAGACGCCCACCACGCCCGGGTTCGACCCTATCGCGTGGCTGGACCTCCCTGGGCTCACCGACAGGTAGCGACAACCCGGGCAACCGTCACCCTGGTCCCATCGCCTTCGAATGAGGCCTTGGAGGTCGGCGTGAGTTGCCGCTGCTCGACACGCTTCGATCATGGGGCCTCTGAAGGCGAGGGGCCCCATGAAGAAGCATCTGCTGAGCTTGGTGACGGCAATGCGTGTCCTGGGAGTTTCCGCTGTCTCCGCCGCCGAGGAGCGCTGGGTGGCGGAGACGCTCACCCAGTCCAACCGAATCGTCACGTGGCGCTTCCGTGACAATCCGTTGAGCTGAAGGGCCGGCGACTTTCGCGTCGCGCGCCTCCATCGCGCGACGGCGTGTCCTATCGCCAGCCGCGCCTCACGACGAGCGATAGCGCGAGCAGGGCCATGGGGAACAGCGCGGACGGCCCACCCTGACAGCCGCAGCCAGACTCCGGCTCCGAAGGGTCCTCCGGCAAGCCCCCGTCCACAGAGCCCGCGTCCCCGGTCGGAACTCCCGAGTCCGCCGTGGGATTTCCACCGTCCGTGCCCGTGCTTCCCCCATCCACGCCAGGGTGGGAGCCGCCGTCCACCTCACCGGGCCCACCTGCGTCCGTCTCACCCGCATCCGTCGCTCCCGCATCGCGAGGCCCCGCGTCCGCCTCTCCCGCGTCCGCCGCCCCCGCATCGAGGGGCCCCGCGTCCGACTCTCCAGCATCCGACTCTCCAGCATCCGACTCTCCAGCGTCCGCCTCTCCAGCATCCGCCTCTCCAGCGTCGGCGGTCCCCGCGTCCACGTGCCTGCACTCGCCCTGCTGACAGGTCCCTCCCGTGCACTCCGTGCCATCCTCCACGGGAGTCGAGGCGCAGTTGCCCGCCTCCGTGCAGATGGGCAGGTGGCATTCATCCGGCGCCACACAGTCATTCGCATCCTGGCACTGCGCACAAACGAAGCCCTCGGTCTGGCTCACACAGTACGGCGTCGCTGCACCGCACGGAGAGCACGACTCCCCACAGAAGAGCGACGAATCACAGGGAGCGCACAAGGCCGCCGCGTTGCAGCGGTAGCCCGTCTCGCATCCCCCATTCCCAGGCGCGTTGGCGAACTGACGGTTGCATTGGGCGCACTCGGTGAGAGTTGGGAACGAGGGCTGCCCCGACTCCGTCTGATGGAACATCCCGGGCGTGACGAGCACGAAGCCCTCGGTCGCCAGATTGATGATGGGCGGCATGGTCGCTGCCCTCTCGAAATCCGTGAAGACGCCGTCGTATACCGACATCTCGAGTGCGGCGTGCTCCATGACGTTCGTGTGGAGCACCTCCACGCCGTAGAGTCCGGGCTGCGCGAAGTGGACCGTGTTGGTGGCGCGCCACGTCGGTACGCCGAGCGTCGGCGGACGGATGATGACCGGATAGCTCGTCTGGTCGCGGTCGAAGAGCGCCAGGCTCACCGAGTCGTCGGCGTAGAACCCGAAATGCAGGGGCCTGTCGACCATGTCGCTCGTGATCGCGATGAAGCCACGCAGGCGGGTCGCGGAGGATGTGACGGCATCGCTGTAGCCGAAGTCACACCCGCCGACGGGGCAGCCCGCGACGGCCCCGGTGAAGTCCCCGTAGCTCAGCGTCCTCCCGTCATGGAGGTTGTTGGACAGGTCCAAGGGCGTCCGCAGCACCGAAGTGACGCGGTTGCCCCGGTTCGCCTCCATGAAGGCATTGATACCAGCGATGTAGGTCGACTGAGCCTGGGGGAAGTCAGCCGCGGGATTCCGCGAGACGCTCGTCGCGACGCAGAGGCCCGCCCCCGTCGTCTCCGGAAGGGGCGCCACGGGAGGTCCACTCACCATGACGGCCTGAGCGCTGGCGGTGCGAGGAATGGACAATCCACACAACAAGAGCATGAGGACGCGAAGCAATCGCATCCGCGCGTCTTACGCCTGGCCGCCGGACTCCGACAAGTGCGGCCGGATGCCTCCGCCACGCGCAAGCCCACCGGGCGCCTGGCTCATCCAAACGCGCGCAATGCCTTTCCGAACGCATCGAAACGCTCCCTCAAGCGGGTGCGGAGCCGGGGCTGGAGGAGGAGAACCCGGCCCAGGCTGCGACGGTGGAGTCGACGAGGGAGCGCACGCCGCGATTGGGTGTGGAGGCCGCAGGAGGGCCCTGGCACACCTGACGGCCCCCAATGGGGGGACGCGCCATTCAGGATTGCCCTCGCGGCCTGCGGCGCTGGCCCCGGCACAGGGTCCACCCCAGAGCGCGGGGTGTTGAGCCCGAGCACCCACATGACATGGAAGCCCACGCCCCTGCGGCCTGACGCCTGGATGGGACGCTTGGGCCCCATGTCCCCCAAGGGGCGGCACAGCCTCTGCTCCCGCCCGGCGCACAGCCCGCTTGTCACCCTCCTGCGGCCCTTCTTCGCCCCTCTTCACCAGCCCGACGCCCTCAACTGGGCGCCTATCCGTCCTATACTTTCCACCTCACGCTCTCGGAGGCGTTCTCCGACGCGACGGCCGTGCTCGCACAGGGGAAGGTGCCCTTCCCCGAATCGGAGGGTGACCTGGTCCGCCTCCTCTCCGAGCCCCCCTCGACCAAGGCCGACCCGGGAGGGCAGTGGACGTTTCAGGCACAGCCCTCGGGGACCTACACCGTATTCTTCCTGCGCAAGAACCCGCGGACGATGCTCGACCACGCGCGTGAGGAATTGACGCTGCCTGGCAAGGGCGAGGTGTCGCGGGAGCTGAGGCTCGATTGGACGCCGGCGTCGCCGAAGCTGCTGGCGGGCGAGTCGCCGTGACGTGGGCGGTGCCCCCTGTGCCGGGCGGGGCGCGGCGACTACGATGCCCCGCCGTGCTCCGTTCCCGCTCGCAGTCCCTGGTGGCCCTGCTCACGCTGGTGTTCGCGCCGTTGGCGCTCGCCGCTCCGGGGCCGCGGTTGCAGGCCTTCTTCCAGCCCGAGTTCACGAGCGCCGCCTACCAGCAGCGCGTCTATTCGCAGGTCGCCGGCAAGTGGCAGCAGCCTTCCCGCAAGGGGCTGCCCGCGGTGGGGCGCAAGACGGTGGTCCAGGTGGTGATTGGCCGCGACGGCAAGCTCGTCTCAGCGGTGGTGTCCATGGAGTCCGGCTCCAAGGCATGGGACGCCGCCGCGCTGTCGGCCGCGCGGAAGGCCGCGCCTTTCGCGCCGCTGCCCAAGGACCATGGCCCCGCGACGTTGGATGCCCACTTCCACGTCGAGTGGGCCGCGTCACCTTGAATCCCAAGCCCCGTCGCATCGTCTCGCCGCCACCGATGACCTCCTGGCTCCCGCGCTCCCCACTCCTGGTCGTCCTCTCCCTCTTCCTCGTGGTGGCGGCGCCCGCCGAGGCCGCCCGGGGGCCCCGGCGCGTCACGAGCGCGACGAGCATCGTCGGTATCTGGAAGGAGTCGCAGCACCTCTACGTGAAGGGCGAGGTCGGCGTCTCCGACGAGCAACTCGACGAGCTGGAGGACTGGCTCACCCGGACCGCGCCGCACTGGACGGTGGTGCTGATGGAGAGCGCGGAAGGAGAGCGCTACATCGACGCCGAGGGCTCGCGCTTCCATGACATCGAGGCCGCGCTGCATGCGCTGGGCAAGGGCCTGTCGAACCGCACGCGCTTCGGCGCGCTGAATCATCCCCGGACGGGCGAGCCGGACGGTACCATCCTGTTGATTTCCCTGGCGGAGCGCCGCCTGTCGTACTTCGCCTCGGATGCGCAGGACCAGCGCCGGCTGGGCGAGGACCACTGGGAGGGCACGCTCGACTCCCGCGCCATCCAGGCCATGCGCAACGGGGGCCGCGTCGTCGACGCGGTGAGGAACACCATCGAATTCATCGACGCCCGGCTGCTCGCCGCCATCGACGCGGAGGAACTGGAGCGCACGCGCCGCATCGACGCCTTGCGGGGCGAGCTGCTGGCGCTCCAGAAGGAGCTTCCCGAGCTCGAGGCGCGGCGCCTCGCGGCCTTCGGGCCGGTGCTTCCCTTCGGGCTGTCAGGGACCACCGTGGACTTCCAGGCCGCGGGAGCGACGGTCCTCCAGTCCCTCGCGCTGCTGACGCCTGCGGCGAAGGCGAACCTCGCGAAGGCGGCGACCCTGCGGGACGGGCTGCGCGCGGACCTCGACAAGCTGCGCGAGGCAATGGAGGTCCACCGGCGCGCGACCGACCGGCTGAAGGCGCTGGAGGCCTCGCTGCGGACGCTGCCATCGCACCGCTTCGCGGCCTTCGCGGACCTGCCGCTCGGCGCGCTGGGCACGGCGGTGGAGACTGCCCGGAGCGCGGTCCGGGACATGACGCCCACGCACGACGCCGCGCTCGCCGCCGCCGAGTCCGCTCGCGTGCAGGTGGCCGATGCACTGAACTCGGCCGAGAAGGACGAGAAGCGGCTCCTGGCGCTGGACGAGGCGCTGGAGGCCCTCGAGGCCGAGCCGGTCTCGGACGGCCTCCAGGCCGCGCTGGTCGAGGCCCGGGCGGCGCAGCGCAAGGCGCGGGAGGCCTTCGACACCCGCTCGCCGCTGCGGCGCCATGCGGTGGCCGAGAGCGAGGAGTCCTTCCGGAGGGCCGAGGTGGTGGCGAAACAGGCGGAGAACTCCCGGAGGATGCGCGACACGGGCGCGAAGGCGGGCGGCGCGGGCGTGTTGCTCGTGGGCGTGCTCGCCCGTCGCCGGCGCAACGCGAGCCGGCGCAAGGCCATCGAGCAGCATGACAGGTGGCGCGCCATCGTCGACGAGAAGACCCAGGCGCTCTTCGAGCTGCTGGAGCGCACCCACCTGGTGGCGGGCAAGTCCCGGGACGACATCGCGCGGCGCTTCGACGGGCTCACGCGCGAGCGGGCACAGCTGCTCGCCTCGGACGTGGACGAGCTCTTCCTGCTGGTGACCGCCGCCGCGCGGGTGCTGCATCGCGCCGAGGCGCTGCTCGAGGGCTCCGGCCTCCTGAATGACCTGGGCGCGCACCTGGGCACCTCGCGCTACGAGCAGGTCACCCGGCTGCTGCGCGACGAGCCCATCGTGTTCCACCCGGATGAGGGCGTGGAGGGCGTGCTGCGCGGGCCCCGCTCGCATGCACAGCGGCTCATCGGAGACGTGAAGAGCTATCAGCCGTTCTCGCTCTCGTTCCTGGACCTGCTGGATGCGTTCAACACCCGCGCCGAGCGAGCCCTGCTGCTGGTAGACGGCCTGGAGCAGGTCCCCGACGTCGCGCTGCGCACCATGCTCGCGATGGAGTCCTTCGCCGCGCGCCTGCGGGCGCACGCCCCCGGGCCGCCGGTGCTTCGCATGAAACAGCTCGTCGCCCTGGTGGCGCCGTCGCTGGACTCGCTCGTGGCGGCCGCACGCCCCCTGCTGGCGAAGGACCCCATGGCCGCCGCGGAAGGGCCGCTCACGGAGGGCAGGCGACGCCTGGGCGACGCCGAGGCGCTGCTGGCGGTGATGGAGACGGGCCTCGGCCAGGTGGCCCCCGCCGTGGAGCGGACGGTGAAGGCGTTGACCAAGACGGGCCTGGCGCATCGGTGGCTGGATGACGCGCTCGAGGCCCGGGGCGCGACGGTGGAGACGACGGCCGCGGCGCTGCCGGCGGCGCCGGTGGAGGCGCAGGTCGAGTCGCTGCGCCAGTCCTTCGCGGCCCTGGGCACGTTGGCGGCGGAGGCGTCCGAGCTGGTGGCGCTCGCCGAGCGCTCACGCGAGGAGCTCGCGCGCGTGGAGAAGGAGACGCACTCGGCACGCGAGGAGTTGGCGGGCTTGCTGGACAAGCCCGCCTCCGCGCTGCTGAACGAGCAGGAGGCGAATCCGACGGAGCGACATGCTTCCGGCGCGAGCATGCTGACCACGGCACGCGAGGCGCTCTCCGAGGGCCGGCTGGAGGTGGCGCGCGCGTCGCTGGAGGCCGTGCGGGCCCGCGTGGACGAGGTGCGCGACCTCATCCAACGCAGCCGCGAGGCGCGGAAGACCTTCGCCACCCGGCGCGAGGCGTGTCGGGCGGAGTCCCTGCGGCTGGAGCCCCGGGTGGCGGAGGGCACCGTGCTGCTCGAGTCCCTGCTGGGCCGCTATCGTCCCTCGGCGCTGAGCCTGCGTCCGGAGGACCCCGCGCAGCCGGAGGCCAACGTTACCGTCCAGGACAACCTGGCCGAGGTCACCCGGCATCGCGCGGACGCCGCGCGCGCGCTCAAGGAGGCGGAGCTGGCGTTCGCCGAGGCGCGGCTGCTCGCCTCCGCGGACCTGCTGGCCCAGGTGGAGCGCTGCCACCGGCTCATCAACGCCCGGCTCGACGAGGTCGAGGAGAAGTCGCGACGGCTCCAGGCCGCCGAGCAGCACAACGCGGACGTCCTGCGGGCCGCCCAGGGGTTGCTCGCGGCCTGCGCCGCCGACATCGCCGATGCCCGGGTGATGCGGCCCACCATCGCTGCCCAGGAGGTGGCGCAGCGGTTGTTCCACTCGGCCGTGCAGGCGTCGGAGTCGCGCCCCGCGGACCCGTTCGCCGCGGGGGAGCAGCTGGCCTCCGCGTGTCTGTCGTTGGAGCAGGTGCGCCAGTCCGTCGCCCGGGACAAGGCCCAGCACGCCCAGGCCGAGGACAGCCTGGCCTCCGCGGCGCGCGCGGTGTCGGCGGCGGATGTCTGGATTCGCCAGGCCGCCAACGATGGCATCGCCGACAGCCGGGCGACGACGGGGGCCATCAACGCCCTGGTGTCGCTGGGCAAGGACCTGGACAAGGCGCGCAAGGAGTTCGCCCAGCCCCACGGTGACTGGGCGTCGATGGACGCGCTGGCCGGGCGCATCGCCTCCGACGCGGCCCGCAGGACGGCGGACCTGCGCGGAGAGCTGCTCGCCGCGGAGCAGGCCTCCGAGGCCATCGCCAACGCCGCCCGCCTGGTGCGCAAGGCGGGCTCGTGGCGTGGCCGGCCGGGGAGCTCCTACCTCGACGAGGCGCGGCGCTCGCTGGACCGAGGGCAGTACGTGGCGGCCGAGCAGGCCGCGGACAAGGCGGCCCGGGCCGCCTCGGACGCCATCGAGAAGGCCGAGGCCGAGCGGCGCCGGGACGAGGCTCGCGCCCGCGCGTCGTCCTTCGGCGCCTCGTCGTCCTCCGGCTCGTTGTTCTCCAGCAGCTCGTCCTCGTCCTCCTCCTCGTCGAGCAGCGGCTCCGGCTTCTCCAGCTCTTCCTACGGGGGCGGCACTTCGGGGAGCGGCTCGGGCTTCGGCAGCTCGAGTTGGTAATACCGGGGCGGCACACACACGGAGGGTCATGGTGCGCCTCCATGGCAACTCCTCGTATTCGGCTTCCCGGCACCTTACCAGGGGCGCCGCCCGTCGGTGATGAGACTCCCTCAAGCGGGGGCGGAGCCGGGGCTGGTGGAGGAGAGCCCGGCCAGGCTGCGACGGTGGAGCGCACGCCACGATTGGATTGGGCGGGACTGCTGCGCCGGACGTTCGCGCTGGATGTCTTCGCCTGCTCTCGGTGTGGAGGCAGCAGGAGGGTGCTGGCATTCCTGACTGCCCCGGTGGGGGGCGCGCCATTCTGGAGCACCTGACATTGCCCTCGCGACCTGCGAAGCTCGCCCCCGGCACAGGGTCCACCCCAGAGCGCGTGGTGTTATGCCCAAGCCCCCACATGATATGGAATCCCACGCCCCTGCGGCCTGACGCCTGGATGGGACGCCTGGGCCCCATGTGCCCCGAGGGGCGACACAGCCTCTGCTCCCGCCCGGAGCACAGCCCGCGTGTCACCCTCCTGCGGCCCTTCTTCGCCCCTCTTCACCAGTCCGACACACTCAACTGGGCTCCTATCCGTCCCATACTTTGAGCGTCAGCCCCTGGCCTTGCGGACGTCGTGACACTTCCCATATGAATCGCGCGCTCATGCTCCGGCCTCTGGCAATCATTGCCCTCCTGACGACGACGCCAACGTTCGCAAACGAGCAGGTGCAGGGCTCCGAGCCCATCACCGAGCCAGGTCCACTCCTCAGTCGGGAGGAGGCCCTGGAGCAATATGAACTCCGGCACATCGGGTTCGATGACTACATCACCCTGGCGCTGACGTACTCGCCCTTGTCCATGCTGAATCGACCGAACCGATGGACTGTCCCCTATGAGGGGAAATACAAGAAGCCGCTGGAAGGCGAAGCCTTCTACCGGAAGATCGGCCGGGACGATCTGGTGGCGAAGTATGCGTCGCGAAGCGCCACGAAGCTCACCTTCAAGATCGTCGGTGGGGTCGCCGCGGTGGGCGGGCTCACCTTTGCCATCGCATCGCTCGCCGCCGAGCAGGAAGACTGCCCTCTGGGCCCTGAGTTCTCGGCCTGCTGGGGCCGTAGAAGCGCGGCGGAGGCTCGGACGGCCACGAAGTTCTGGGTGGGAGCGGGGGTGAGTATGGTCGGCGTCGGCCTGTTGATGTGGGGGGCCTTTCTCAATCCCCACCCCATCGACGCCAGTGAGGCGCGTGAACTGGCGGATGGCCACAACAAACGTCTGCGCCAGGAACTGGGCCTGACGGATGTCCCTGCGCCAGCCCCCCGAAAGCGCTCCACTGTCATCCAGGCCCGCCTGACACCAGTCGTCGGCCCGCACACCGGCGGGCTGCTGGTGAATGGGACTTTCTGAGCCCCACCGCGACTTCGCCGCCCGGCAGGAATCGCTGACGCCGAGTCAGGAGGGGGGGCCTTGGGCGGTTCGGGGCGCCCTACCCACGCCCCCCGCCGCCCATGGCCTGAAGCTCCAACCCGATACCCTGTCGGTCAACGAGGCCGGGCTCGATGATCGCGTCGCGATGGCGCGCGACGTCGAAGACACCCCGTGGGTCCTCCGCATCTCCGGCGTGAATCGGCACCAGGCCGTGAGCGCGGAGGAGGCGCAGCGCTTCATGCAGGCCAGCGGCATGCCAGCGCCCTATGCCCGCATCCTTTCCCAGCTCGAGGAGATGATTCGGGATGTCGCGGCGGACCGGGTGACCTCAACGGTGTCGCGCGTCACGGGGCGCGCCCCCCGCTCCTTCGAATCCTTCGCCAGGGCCCACGCCGCGCGCTGGCGCTGAGCCAGGAGCGTCAGCGCGTGAGGAGCACGGCCCTGCTGTCCACATTGAGGACCTGGGGCCCCGCTGGCAGCGACGCCAGCGG